>NZ_JBIIOT010000091.1:0-20723 GCF_044336785.1 Tardiphaga sp.
GCGCTGCCAGGGCTACATGTATCCCGCCAAGGACCAGCAGGTGCTGATGGCGAAGGCGATGGCATGGGCCAACAACACCTATGTGGCGGTCGCCAACGCATCAGGATTCGACGGAGTCTACTCGTATTTCGGCCATTCGGCGATCATCGGCTTCGACGGCCGTACCCTCGGCGAATGCGGCGAAGAAGATTACGGCATCCAGTATGCGGCCCTGTCGAAATCGCTGATCCGCGATGCGCGCCGCAACGGGCAATCCGAGAACCATCTCTTCAAGCTGCTGCATCGCGGCTATACCGGCACCATCAATTCCGGCGAAAGCAACAAGGGCGTGGCGGCATGCCCGTTCGATTTCTATGCGACCTGGGTGAACAATCCAGATCAGGCCCGCGAGAATGTCGAAGCCATCACGCGCAGGACAGTGGGTGTCGAGGAATGCCCGATCGAAGGCCTGCCGCATGAGGGGATGCTGAACGATCGGTGAGGGAAGGCGGTTCTTCCACACTCAGCCCTCATGCTGAGGAGCGGTCGGTTTCGACCGCGTCTCGAAGGATGGCCGCAAGCTCCAGCCAGGCCATTCATGGTTCGAGACGGCGCCGAAGAAGCGCCTCCTCACCATGAGGACGGAGAGCAAGACGTGGACTACAGCACCGTCTTGAACGGCGTCACATCGATCCCGGCGGCCTGCAATCCGGCCCGTACCTGGCGGCCGATCTCCACCGCGCCATGGGTGTCGCCATGGATACACACCGTGTCCATTTTCATCTTGATGACCTTGCCGGTGATCGAGATCACTTCACCCGTCTGCGCCATCTTCACCACGCGATCCGCGACCAATTTGGGATCATGCAGCACCGCGCCTTCCTTCTTGCGCGAGACGAGATTGCCATTGTCCTCATAGGCGCGGTCGGCAAACACCTCATGCGCCAGCGGCAAGCCGGCGGCTTCACCGGCAGTCACCAGCTTTGAATTCGCCAAGACCACGAAGGTCAGGTTGCGATCCACCGCCTTGATGCCAGCGGCGATGGCGCGAGCGGTCATATCATCCTCGCAGGCGACATTGGATATCGCGCCATGCGCCTTCACATGGGTGACCTTGTAGCCTTCCATGGCGGCAATGCCCTGCAAGGCGCCGATTTGATAGGCGATCAGGTTCTCGATCTCCAGCGCAGTGAGGCCGACGATGGGACGGCGACCAAAGCCGTGCAGATCGCGATAGCCCGGATGCGCGCCGATCTTCACGCCGCGCGCCTTGGCGAGTTGTACGGTCTTGCGCATCACATCGGCATCGCCGGCGTGATAGCCGCAGGCGATGTTCACCGATGTCGCGAGATCGATCATCGCGGCATCGTTGCCCATCTCCCACATGCCAAAGCTTTCGCCGAGGTCGCAATTGAGATCGATGGTCATGATGGGCTCTCCCGGTCGGTCAGGTGTTCGCCGTGGCAACCTGCCACGTCGCGTCATTGATGGCGTCGATGGCGGTGCCGGCGACATTGGCGTTCAGCAGCGCCTTGATGTCGAGCATCAGAATGTTGGAATCATGGACGCGGCCGGGCAGGCTCTGCAGCAAGTCTGCATAGGCGCGATACGCCGCCTGCGCCTCGGCCATGGTGATGGCCTTGAAGCGGAACGGCATGCCCGGCTGGGTCTGGCCGAAGCGGCCGAGGTCGGCGGAGATCACCGTCGCAATTTTTGGATAGCCGCCGGATGTGCCGCGATCCGGCATCAGCACGATGGGCTGGCCGTTGCCAGGCACCTGGATCGAGCCATTCACGGTGCCGTCGGACACGATGTTGTGGCCGTGCAGATGCTTGATCACGGGCCCTTCGAGCCGGTAGCCCATGCGGTCGCTGGTGGCGGAGATCTTCCAGTCGCTGTTGAGGAACAGGTCCTTGCCGTCGGCGAACTCGTCATCCTGCGGGCCGAGCACGACACGGATCGGGCCCTCGACAGGCGCGGGAAGATCGATGCGTTTCTCGGTCGCAGCACTTGCTGTCGCCACCAGCAATTCATCGCTGGCCTGCAGCGGGCGCGGATAGGGGCTGCCGAGACCGGCGCGGGCGTTGACGGCAAGGCTGCCGAACATCGGCGTGCCGCGTACGCCGCCTTCGATGGCGAGATAGCCGAATGTGCCAGAGCGGGCGACGCCGATATTGATGCTCTCACCATCGGCGAGCGTAACCGTGGTATTCACGATGACTTGCGTGCCTGCGACGTCGGCTGGGCGCAGGGCGCCGCTCAACGCGACGCGAACCGCGCCACCTTTGGCGGTGAAGATCGAATTCAGCGGACCGAGTTCGATGGTCGCCGCGAAGAGCGGATTGCCGAGCAACGCATTGGCAGCAGCCATCGCGAGACGATCGACGGCGCCAGACGGCACAAGGCCGTAGCGCTGCGCGCCAAAGCGGCCGATATCCTGCACCGACGTGCCGGGGCTGACGGAAGCGATGATAAGCTTGCTCATGACGGGATCAACTCGGCCACGAATTCTCCCGCGTCCGCTGCGCGATCCTGCTCCTTGAACGTCTGCTCATCGACGGCAGCGAAAGTGATGGCATCGCCGGGTTCGAGCAGGAAGGTCGGATCGCGGCCGAGCTGATAGGTGCGCACGGCGGTGCGGCCGAGCAGGTGCCAGCCGCTCGGGCCGGCGAGGCATTGCACGCCGGTCTGGATGCCGCCGATGGAGATCGTACCGGCCGGCGTCAGCAGCCGCGGATTCTGTCTCCGTCCCATCTGCATCTCGCTTGGCAAGCCTGAGAGATAGGACCAGCCGGGCGTGAAGCCGATCATCGCGACCTTGTAGTCGCCGGCCACATGGCGCGACACGACTTCGTCAGGCGTGATGCTCAGCGCCTTGGCGACGTCTTCCAGATCGATCCCGTTCTCGCCACCATAAGCCACAGGAATACGCCACCGCCGTGCGGCCTTTGCCTCAGGCAATGGCTTCAGTGCCAGCTCGGTAAGCTTTTCGCCGAGTCCGTCAAAATCGATCTGCAGCGGATCGTAATGCACCAGCAGCGAACGATAGGTCGGGACGGTTTCGGTGACGGCCGGCAGCGCCTCTGCCGCCACGAGCTTGTCCAGCGCCAGCACGCGACGATTGGCGTCCTCGTCGATGGTGCGGCTGAATTCGACAGTGATGGCGGCATCGCCGGATGGCAGGATGCGGGGCGGGGAGAGAACTGCGGCCATGGCGTCTCACGTCGGTCACGAACACGCTTTGCATAGCGCGTTTTGCCGGCGAGTGGAATTCGCGATTTTGAAATAGCCGTGCATCTTCAATAAATTAATACACATGGTGGCGATAAGCTGCAGTGATCGCGATGCATTTTCTTGCGGCAGGCCACGCGTGCGACGGCGCCCCTTGACGCCGTGGCATTCCACCGCAAGATGCGCCGCCTGATAACCCCCTGACGGAAAGCTCCGCGCATGTCCCTGTCTCCCGAAGTCATTGCCACCCTGTCCAAGATCTCCACCGCCACCATCACCACGGTGTTGCTGAAGAAAGGGCTGCGTAATGTCTGGGTCCGCGGCGCCAAGCCGTTGCGTCCGGGCCTGCCGCGGCTCGTCGGGCCTGCTTTCACGCTGCGCTTTGTGCCGGCCCGTGAAGACCTTGCCACGCCGGAATCCTGGTCGTCGCCAATCTCGACCCGCACCGCCATCGAGGCGATGCCGGAAGGCTGCATCGCTGTGGTCGATGCCATGGGCATCACCGACGCCGGAATCTTCGGCGACATCCTGTGCGCGCGCATGCAGAAGCGCGGCGTTGCGGCGCTGGTCAGCGACGGCGTGGTGCGTGACGTCGAAGGCGTGCTCGGCACCAATCTGCCCGTGTGGTGTGATGGCTTTGCGGCACCGGCGTCGGTGACTGGCCTGACCTTTGTCGGCTGGGGTGAACCGATCGGCTGCGGCGGCGTTGCCATTTTCCCGGACGATATCATCGTCGCCGATCAGGATGGTGCAGTTGTGATTCCGAAAGCGTTCCTCGATCACGTTCTCGCTGAAGGCGAAGAGCAGGAGCGCATGGAAGCCTGGATCGTCAATGAGGTGAACAACGGCGCTTCGCTGCCGGGCCTCTATCCGATGAATGCCGAGACCAAGGCGCGCTACGCCGCGTCGAAGAAGTAAGAGTAAGACGATGTCACCCTCATCCTGAGGAGCGGCCGCAGGCTGCGTCTCGAAGGATGCAGATACGATGAACATCTCATGGTTCGAGACGGCGCGTTGCGCCTCCTCACCATGAGGGGCAGAGAGAGAGAGAGACCGTGCCATGAAGCTTTTCCCTGCAGGTTCGCGTCCGACCAAACGGGCGCCGGAAGAGTATTTTACGGGCACGGTCTGGCAGGATCCTGTCGTCGTTGCCGAAGCGCCGGCGCGGCTGGTCACGTTCCGCGTGAGTTTTGAGCCAGGCGCGCGCACGGCCTGGCACACGCATCCGTTCGGCCAGACGCTGTATGTGACCGACGGGGTTGGCCGGTTTCAAACCGAAGGTCAGGCGATCGTCGAGATCAAGCCGGGCGATACGGTGTGGATTCCGCCGGGCGAAAAGCACTGGCATGGCGCAGCACCCGAAACCGGCATGGTGCATATCGCCATGCAGGAAGCGCAGGATGGCAAGACGGCCGACTGGATGGAGAAGGTGACCGACGCGCAGTATGGGAAGGCTGTCGGTTGAATCGGCGCATTTGTAACTGAACTGTCGCCACCCGCGAAAGCGGGTGGCCCAGTAAACTGCGACGGCGTGTTCGTACTGCTGTCAGTGTCTACTGGATCGCCCGGTCAAGCCGGGCGAAGACAGCGGAGTTAATTTACCCGCGTCCAGGTCTGACCACCGCAGAACATGCCGCCGAAGGCGCAGCCCTGCACGCGTAGTGCGTCATTGCCGTTCAGCGCGATGGTCGAGTCATAGGTGCTGCGGCTCTTGGGGTCGTAGATCTTTCCGGCCCATTTGTTGTCGCCCGGCTTCATATTGATCAGGATCTTTTCGCCATTGGCCTCGGTCTTCTTGTCCATGGCATAGCCGCAGATGTCGTTGCCGCAGGCTTCGATGCGGATCTTGCCTTCGTTCTTCTCGGTCATCCAGATCCCGAGCGGCGAGGCGGCGGCCGCGGCCGTCGGTGCCGGTTTCACGGCAGAATCGGCGGCAGGCGCATTTGCAACCACGGTCGATTGCGCGGGCTTTGCAGGCTCTGCTGCGGCAGGCGTGCTGCTCGGTGCTGCGGCTGATGGCGCCGGCGGCGTGGCAGTCGTCGCTGGCGCCGCAGGAGCGGCTGCGACAGGCGCAGGCGCCGGTGCTGGTTGCGCAGGCTGGGCCGTGGTTGATGGCGGGGCGGGTCGCACGCGCTCCTCTCGGGGGGATGGCGCCGTGTTGCTCTCGCCGTTGTCGCGGTCACGATCGCGGCGAACGCGCTTGGTGTTGTATTCGAACACACCGGGGATCGAGATCGACACGCAGTCAGCAGAACTGCAATCCTTCGGAGCGTCGATGGTGACGGTCTGGCCGCCGATATCAAAGGAGTAGGTGTCGGCAGCCTGTGCTGTCGTTGTGGCCACCAGGATGGCGGCAATAATGGCGGCGAAGCGCGTCATGATGGTCCCCTGAACGTTTGCGCATCCGGTTCCGATCCATTAGCTGCGTCTCGCCTCCAGAGCGCAGACCTCACCGAAACCGTTGTGCTTCTTCGTCGTCAGGACAAAACGGCGGGTTCATGCCGCCGTTCCGAAAAGTTAGGCTGGCGTCAACTTTCGCCCACAGCTTCGACCTGAGGCACCTCGCGGCTGATGGTCATCTGGCGCTTCAGGCTCTGAAAGCGTTCGCGTGCCGCACTTTCGCGCGCATTGATGAATGCGACCACCTCGCCGCGGGGCATCGGACCTGACGGAATCGGCCGCGAATGGCTACCGATCGTCTCATCGACGAAATACTGGCCGTCCTCGTCGCGCCGTGCAGTCCAGCGGAAACGAATGGCATCGAGCGGGCCAGGACCAAGGCGAGTATAGCCATCGACCTCGGCAGGCTCGATCGCGACAAGCTCCGCCGCCGCTTCGGAGTCGTGCCCAGGCGCCGTGGTTGGCGCGTCGATCTCAGCAATGACGGTTTCCTGCTCGACAGTCACCGTGACCCGCTCGGCGACGACCACGACGGTGTCTTCACCGGCCGCCGCCGGCTCTGCCGTGGCGATCCGCGACAGCGAGGATTCCTTGCTGTCGAGAATGCTGGCAATGGCGGCAAGGGCATGATCGGTCGGATCGCTCTGGGTCATGCGGTGGCTCCCGGTAAATCCAAAAGGTAAATCAAGGTGTTAGATGCCGGCGGTGAGCCGGCTATATGACACTTTCACAACGCCTGTGGCCGTTTTGGGGCGTGCCGGCGACCATTTGCCCGGCAGCCGTGCACGTCACCGTCAGTCCAGAATGTCGGCATTGACCACATTGGCGCGGATCGGTTCGCCGTCGATGGCACTCAGTATGTTGCGAGCCGTCTGCAGACCCATGCGGTCGAGTGCTTCGCGGGTGACACCGGCGACATGCGGGGCGATGATGACATTCGGCAACTCGAACAGCGCGTGACCAAGCGGAGGTGGTTCGGCTTCGAACACATCGAGACCGGCGCCGGCGAGCTTGCCTGACGTCAGGGCGGCGTAGAGCGCGGCTTCCACTACGATGCCGCCGCGGGCGGTGTTGATGAGATAAGCCGTTGGCTTCATCTTCGCGATGCGCGCGGCATCGAACAGGCCAGTGGTTTCCGGCGTCTTTGGGCAGTGCAAAGTGACAAAGTCCGCCTGCGCGACACCGGCGTCGAGATCCTTCACCGGCTCATAGCCAGCCGCCTTGATCGCATCGGCGGAGACATAGGGGTCATAGATCAGCACGTTCATTTCCATGGCCTGGCAGCGCGATGCGGTGCGCGTGCCGATGCGGCCGAAGCCGATCACGAGAACGGTCTTGCCGAACAGATCGAATGGCAGTGCGGTGAAGCGCGTCGCCCATTTGCCGTCCTTGACCATGGCATGCAATTCGGCCGCGCGCTTGGCCAGCGTGAGCATCATGAACAATGCTTGTTCGGCAACCGAAGGCGAATTGGCGGTGCCTGCGATCATCAGCAGCACCTTGTGTTTGCTGAGCGCCGGCACATCCACTGCGTCATAGCCGACGCCGATACGGGCCACGACCTTCAGGTCTTTGCTGGCTTCGAGCTCGGGCGCGCCGAAACGCGTAGCGCCAAGCGCTGCGCCGTGTACGGGCGCATTGGCTTCGATGAGTTTGAGGAAGTCCGGGGCGGAAATCAGATTGCTGAAGTTGATGATCTCGATGTCATCGCGCGCAGCAAACAACTCGCGACCTTGCGGAGAGAGCGACTCGGTGATCAGAAGTTTCTTCTTGTTGGTCGCCATATCCACCCCTTGAGAGATTCTATCTGTGATGCGCAAACATTCGCCGTTGCGCCGGATTTATCTAACAGGCTTGGTGCGACGAGGTCCATATCGGCTGCTGCAGCACATGCATGACGCCGCTGGTGGACTTGATCGAAGCGAAGCGACTATGTTCGATGCTGCAGATTCCGGTCTGCGGATTTTGCTGCGCCGCAAAAGCGGCCATGGAGATGCCGATGATCCGATCGTCCCAGCTGCATCGCTTGCTGTGTGTCACTGTCGTCATGTTGCTTGGGCATGTGAGCGCCGTTCATGCCCAGGGGCTGGTGCAGGGGATGCAGCAGGGCGCGCGCGACGGCAATCGTGCGGCAGGGCCGATCGGCGGCGTGCTGGGCGGTGCGATCGGCGGTGTCGTCGGCGCGGTCGGCGGGGTGCTCGGCGTGCCCTCGAACAACAACAGCGTGCGTGGGCCCGTGTCTGGCGCCCAGTCTAATACCAAGCAGGCCAAGGCAAAGAAGGGCAAGAAAGGCGCCGAGCAATCGCCGGAATTGACCGCCGAACAGATCGTCGCCAATAGCGACGCCAACATTACGCGCATCAAGACTTCTCTCAATCTGACCCCTGAGCAGGAAAAGAACTGGGCCGGTTTCAGCGATGCCATGCATACGCTCGGCAACAATGGCGCCGAGCGGCTCAAGCTGCGCAACGCACGTGCCAAACGCGATCCACCGGACGACATCATCGAGCAGATGCGCAATGAGGCGCAGTTCCTGAATGATCGCGCCGGCGATCAGCGTGCCGTCGCGGATGCCGCAGAGCCGCTTTATCTCGTGCTCGACGAGAAGCAGAAGGCGATGTTCATCCAGGAAATGGTGAAGCTCAGCCGCGAACGCGGTCTCGACTGAGCGAGGTCTTCGGGAACCTCTTTGTCGGGCGCACGTTTTTCCTCCAATCACAGGAGGAGACGGTCATGGCTGAGAAATTCGATCCGGCGCCGCATGACAAATACGCCGAAGGCGTACGGGAAGCGGCGAGGGCAGATCGCAGGACGAGTGAAGATCTGAAGGCCGGCTTGAATGACACCTTTCCGGCATCGGATCCGGTCAGTGCCACGCAGCCCGACAAGTCGAAGCATGATGCCAGTCAGGATCCATCGCTGTGGGACAGAATTACCGGCGTCTTCAAATCTTGAGTGCCGTCGTATTGGCCGCAAGGTTCAGTTAACCAACACGGCGCACGATAGTCCCAGGCGAGTCGCTTTGCAGGAGACTGGCGTTGACGACGGTGTTGGTTGAAGACGGCTTTGAGGTCGGAATGCCCGCGCAATCCCGGCGCGGTGAAGTGTTTACGATCCATGCGACACGTGACGACCGGAGCCTGACCACGCACCGGATCATTCCGGACATCGCCGTCGCACAGGCGCGGCAATTGACCGACGCCGGCTGGCGCGTTCACATCTCCGGGTTGGGCGGACGAGAGTTCAAACCGTCCGAATTCTACCAGTTGCTCGATCACAAGCGGATCGGTTGAGGGCGAGTGTGCAACCCTGCCATTGCGATGGCGGGGTGTTCTGCGACAGCGAACGTGCTAGCTTGGCGTAATAGCTTTGTTCGCAAATAATCTTAAGACGTTCATCCAAGCCCATGAAAAGTATCGCTCTTGGCGCCGTTGTGGCGGCCGGAATCATCGGCGTGGTCCCCGCCAATGCGCGGTCCTCGCGCACGGATCAGATGTTGAAACTCGATCCGGTGACCCGCATCGAGCAGCGCTGTGATGCGCGTGCGATGGGCATCGTCGGCCGGGAACACAAGGGCTATCGACCCGACGAATTCGTCGCTTACGCCTTTGCCGACCCTGTGATCCGTGGAACCCAGATCAACGCGCCGGGCGGGGCGATACGCTCCTCCGGCAAGTGGTACAGGCTAGCCTATGTCTGCGAGACGTCGCCGGACGGTCTGGACATCAAGTCGTTCAGCTACCAGCTCGGCGCGGAAGTGCCGCGTGGCGAATGGGACACGCATTACCTCGTGCCGCGGTGACGTCGGCACCTACAGGTTCACGACCTGCTGGGTCTTGAAGAAGCGTTCCGAGATTGCTGTCAGCAGTTCCGTACTGTCCGAGCTTTCCAGATTTGATCTTGCACACAGCAACGCCTTGAGCGGCGGAAGCGGCGGCAGGTAATATTCCTGTGCCCAAACGAGCGGCTCCGGAATCATGCGCTTTGGGATCGCGGCAATGCCGATACCGGCTTCGACCGCCGCCAGCTTCGCGTGATAGTCGGGACTGTTGAATACGATTTTGTAGGCAAGGCCGTGCCGCGTCAGCGTGCGGATCATCAGGTCGTCCCCCGGCCAGGTCAGCAGCGGAACTGGCGCCCCCGGGCTCAGCACGAAATCCCTGGCGCGGACCCAGACAAATTCCTCATCCATCTCATTGACGATGAGATGCGAGATCTCGCCGGTCATCTGCGGATTTTCGAAGATGTAGGCGATGTCGATATAGCCGTCGATCAGCCCCTTGGTGATACCGACGGAATTGTCGGTGTGGATGATCACGTCGGCGAGTTTGCCGGTGCCTTGCTGGCTCAGGAACTGACGGACGAACAGCGTGCTCAGCCCGAGCCGGACCGGTTGCGGCAGATGCGCAGCGCCGCCGATCCGCAGCATCTGGTCGTTGGCGTCAAGGAGGCGGCGGGCCTGATGCAGCACCAGTTTGCCGAGCTGCGTGGCTGTCGTCCCCTGGGACGTCTTTGTGAAAAGCGCGCCGCCGACAAGCCCCTGAATGCGCTTGATCTGGGAGCTGACGGCCGGCTGGCTCAGTCCCAGGCGCTCGGCCGCCTTGGTCAGACTACCTGTTTCGGAGATTGCCACCACGGTGCGGACGATCTCGATCGGGATGTTAAGCGGCTGATATCGCTTGTGCATGCCATGCCTCCCGAACACCGATTCAATGGCGGTATAAAAATCTACAGTTGTACTGCTTTGGTTCACAATCAAGGAATTTATTGATTCGATGCCACACTGCGCGAAAAACCTTACCGCCAGGTCGTGTGGCATCTAGATTTTCAACCTCAGGTGAGGTACCTCCATACGGCCCTGATTCCTTGGTCGGGTAAATGTCTTCTTGAGCAATTACAGGTTGTCATTCCGGAGCTTTCGGACAAGCCAAATATGGCACCGGGAGCGAAAGCCCTAGCCGGTTTCGGAGACCAGATATGCCGTCCAGACGCAGAGCGTATCTCAACGACAATATCAGAACCGAGCACCTCAAATGCTCGAACTGTCGGACTCAGTCTTTCCTGGTGAAGATCGAGCCTGATGGCAGCGGAGGTGAGGTCCGGACCTTCGTATGCCCGCATTGCGAAGCGCGGCGGTTGCTGCGGCTCACGCCGCCGAAGAGGGCGCTCGGCGCATTATTTGTCGCCGAAGAGGTTAGATGCTGAGGACGGGAGGCTTCGACGCCCCGATATGCGATGCGCTTGAAGATTTGTTAACCGCGACTCACTGACGCTCGCTATCGAGTATCATGCAATCGCGGGAGCCCATGTTGGCCACATTCGAGACGACATCTTACGCGCAGATGCGCCGCTGCCGGATGGCGCATCTCCACGGCGAGATGATCGACGAGCGTTTCAGCGAAGCGTCCGACAGCGCTTATGTCGGTGGCTACGTGCATTCCGTGCGTCCCGATCTGACCTGCTGGCCGCTGCGCTGGACCGTAACGGTCGAAACCTTCCCTGTGGCGGGGCGCCCCCTGGCTCTCGCAGGCTGACGATTCTCAAGACGAGATTCAGATCTCAAGACGAGAGGCAGCGGTCGTCAGTATTTGGCAAATTGCGGGCCGCTGAAATGATAGTTGAGACCGCCGCGCAGCGTGTTGGTCTTCAGATCGACGTCCTGAGCGACCAGTCCATTGACCGCGCCTGCTCCCGAGAGGACCGGCGTCGTCACCGATTGCTTGCCGAAATCCGCATAGAGATATTCGACCTTGGCAGTCCAGTTCTGGGTGAAAGCATGCTCGATGCCGGCACCGGCGACCCAGCCAAACTTGGTTTTACCAAAACCCGCACTGGCGCTTTGGCCGGTCGTGTCGGAATAGGACGACGCGAAATTGAGGTCGGTCAGGGCGAGACCGCCCGTCACATAGAACAGGGTCCGATCGACGGCATAGCCGGCCCGCGGGCGGAGCGTGGCCATCCAGTCACTGGTTACGGACGCCGTTGTCGCAAATGCGCCGCCGGCCGGGAAGGCGGCCGTTGCGTTATGGCTCTGGCGCAGGCCGGTATAGCTCGCATCGGCTTCGATACCGAACAGCCAGCGATCGACCTGGTGATTATAGCCGATCTGTCCGCCTCCGCTGAATCCGGTCGGGCTCAACTGCGGCGAGGTCGCGGTAAATATCTGCTGATTGGCGATCGGGGTCGTGCCATTGACGAAGGCGTTGCCGACATTGCTCGTGCCCCAGGCGGCGCCAATCTGGCCGCCGGCATACCAGCCGCCCCAATTATATGTGGGATCGGAGATGGACGGCGCCTTGGTGACAAGGCGTGACGGCAGGTCGGCCGCCGTGGCTGGCGCCACGCCGGACATCGCCATGAGCAATGCCAATCCAAGCCGTCTCATCGAGAACCTTTGTCCGCCGAGAATTCGGCGATTAAGAAAATCCTAGCGAGTCTTGGCGGCTGAAGCTGTCACCAGGCGGCAACAGCAGCGGAACAATACCTGAGTGTGGTTTATGAGTTGGCCGGCCTATAGCGGCTGTGGCCAGTAGCGACCTGGATCTCGGTCGCAGGCTCGGGCGGTGCCATTGTCACACCGGAGCTGAGTTGGTTTTGCGCGGCCTGATATCAGCGGACGCCGCGCATGCGGCGTCGGTCGCGCAGACCGGAAATCAGAAGCGGGCGCGGAAGCCGTCGTAGGCGTGAGCAACGAGGATGCTTGCGCTGAGTACGCCGAACAGTGCGGTGACGGTATCGATCATGGTCGTGGTCCTTATCCCCCGCGGCGACCAAACGTCACGAGAGGCCGCACAGTCAAAGATATTCACGCGGTCATTTTCATTCAGTGGCGCGGTGATGCGCGGCTGCAACATCCATGCGCGCTAAACCGTGGCACCATCTTGCAGATTCCTTGGCCTGCATGTGGCGTCAGCTGCGCGCAAGCCGGTGAAACAGAGAGATGCCGCTATCAGGCCCAATGGTTTGGTAGTTCAAGCCAGTGGCTTCCGTGCCGACAAGGTGCCCGCGAGGGGGCCTCGAGGCCGGTACAGGATCGACGACAAGAGGCGTGGGGAAGCTCAGTGGCTGATAGTTACGGGAATGAGATCAATGTCGGGCCACCGCCGGTGACGCTGCGGAAGCGGCGGTCGTTTGGGGGAATCGGCATTCTGGCCGTCCTGCTCTTGCTCGGCGCAGCTGGCGGGCTGCTCTGGCTCAACCTCGATACCGTCACCGACGCGCTGCACGGTGTGGCCAGCCCGGCATCCAGCAACTCAAATGCGGATGTGCTGGCGAGCGCGTCCGAACCTGCGGTCAGCGCGGCCGATTTCTCAGCTTTCCAGCAGCAGACCGGCAGTTCGATCCAGACGGCAACCGATCTGCTGAAAGCCCAGCAAGCCGAGCTCAAGCGGCTGTCCGACCAGATCCAGGGCTTGACCATGCAGGTGTCCAGCCTGACGACCCGTATGGAACAGGTGCAGCAGGGCCGGGTGCCAGCGCCTGGCGCTGCGGTTGCTGCGCCCGCGACACCGGTCGCTGCTGCGCCGATGGCAGCGGCTCCGCGCCCGGCGCCGACGGCGCCCCGCAAGCGCGCGCCGGCAGATCGGCCGGCAGGCGCCATTTCTGTCGGTGGCGCGCCGCTGCCGAGCACGCCCGCGCGCTGAGGCGGTCAGGTCAGATTCTTGCGTCGCGCGAGTTCGGCTTCGGTCGGCTGCGCGAACTCGAACGAGCCGGTGACCACTTCGCCCACAGGCACATAGCGATTGAGGGTGACGCCGGTCGTGCTGGTCCGCGACGACAGCAGCTTGAGCGATGACGGCATCGACGCGTCGCCGAACAGTCGCTTGCCGCGCCCGAGTATGAGCGGGAAGATGAAGGCGTAGATCTCATCGACCAGCCCGTATTCGAAGAGTGTCTTGAGGAAATCGGTCGATCCCTGGGTGAGCAGGTTCGGTCCGTCCTCGTTCTTCAATGCGCGAATCGCCGCCACCGCGTCGGCACCGAGCAGGTGGCTGTTCTGCCAGGTCGCCTTGAAGTCCTGATTGCGTGTCGCGACATATTTGGTGATGCGATCGAACAGTGGCCCGATCGGATCGTCCGGCGGCGCATAAGGCCAGTGCGCGGCGAAGATGTCATAGGTCTTGCGCCCGAGCAGGAGATCGAACGGCGCGCTGAACATCTCGCCAACCATGGCGCCCGCCTCGTCATCGAAATAGGAGGTTGCCCAGCCGCCGAATGTGAAGCCGCCGATCGGATCTTCCTCCGGCCCGCCGGGCGCCTGCATGACGCCATCGAGGCTGATAAAAGCGCCGACGATGAGTTTTCGCATATCCATTCTCCAAGACGTTTGCTGGCATTCCTGTTGAAGACGTCCGGCCCCGCACGATTCCGACTGATGCGGACAAAAAACGAGACATCGGTGACGATCGCTGCGAGCAGGGACGGCTGTCGCAGCCCGGCATATGGATCCGAGGGCGGTTTCCTCCGTATTTCGCTTCCCCCGGAGGCCGGGCTTTGCTAAGCGCTGCCGTCTGGAAAGGTGGCCGAGTGGTTTAAGGCAGCGGTCTTGAAAACCGCCGTGCCTGCAAGGGTACCGTGGGTTCGAATCCCACCCTTTCCGCCACCGGTCAAAAGCTCACTTTCTGCGCCAATATTGCCAGGGCGGCGGGTCGGGGAAGGTGGCTTTCAGGAAATCCAGGAACACGCGGACGCGGTTGCTCAGCAGCCGGCGGCTTTGATAGACCGCGTAGATCGGGTGCTCCTCGGGGCATTGATGCTCTGGAAACAGTTCGACCAGTCGCCCTTGAGCGAGATCATCGGCGATCTGCACCTCGATCAGGCGCACAATGCCAAGACCCCGGCGGGCGAATTCGACCAGGACTGACGCTTGGTTCGATCGGATGCGGCTCTTGACCGTCATTGGTGCCGACTGGCCGTCGGCGCCACGCACCGTCCAGGTGCTCGCTGCGATGGACGCATGAAAATTCAGGCAGGCATGCTGCGCCAGCTCATTCGGGTGCGACGGCGTGCCGTGTTCGGCCAAATAGTCCGGCGATGCGCAGATGATCCAGCGTGTGGTGGTGAAGCGTGTCGCCACCAGCGAGGAGTCGCTGAGATGGCCGACATGGATGGTGACGTCGGTGCCTTCGTCGAGCAGCGGACCGGGATCGATGCGCAGCTGCAATTCGACCTGAAGATCCGGATGGGCGCGGCAGAAGTCGGGGAGTTTTTGCGCCAGCACCGTCTGCCCAAAGATGGGCATCGAGCGAATGCGCAGCGTTTCGCGCCCGAGCATGCCGCTGAAGACGGTGGCGTCGGCCGCTTCCACGGCCTCGATGGCGGCGAGGGCGGCCTGGTAGAAGACCTCGCCCTCCGGTGTCATCACGATGTTGCGGTGCGCGCGGCGGAATAACAGCGCGCCCACCCGCTCTTCCAGGCGCGCCACCAGTTTGCTCACCGCCGATGGCGTGATCGCCAGATTGCGGGCCGCGGCAGAGAAACTGCCATCCTCGGCAGCCCGCACGAACACCAGCATCTCGGTATAGCGGTTCACGTTTTCTCTTGTGACCAAAATTCACATCAGGTTTGAACGATAGAGTATGGAAAGCCATCCGGCAAATCTCTAGCCTTCGATTCAACAGCGCGCGGCGCCATGCTGCCGCGCAGAAAACAAAGCGGGAGATGACCATTGGCCATCAAGGAGAGCGCTGCATCTGCGGCGAATGGAGCATCGCGCCACGCCGTTGACGCGATCATCATCGGCGCCGGTTTTTCCGGCCTCTATCAACTTCACAAATTGCGCGATGATCTCGGCCTGAACGCCGTCGTGCTCGAAAAGGCCGATGGCGTTGGCGGCACCTGGTACTGGAACCGATATCCGGGTGCGCGCTGCGATTCCGAAAGCTATTATTACTGCTACTCCTTCAACAAGGAGATCGAGCAGGAATGGAGCTGGAGCGAGCGCTATCCCGAACATCCCGAGATCCGGAAATATCTGAACTTCGTCGCTGATAAGCTCGATCTGAAGCGTGATATCCGGTTGAACACCGAAGTCACGTCAGCCGCTTTCGACGACGCCACCAACACCTGGACCGTGCGGACGAAGGACAACCAGACCTTCTCGGCGCCATTTCTGATCACGGCGGTTGGCTGCCTCTCCACGGCCAATGTGCCAAAGATGAAGGGGCTCGAGAGCTTCGAGGGACAGTGGTATCACACCGGCCTTTGGCCCCATGACGGCGTCGACTTCAAGGGCAAGCGCGTCGGCCAGATTGGTACGGGATCGACCGGCATTCAGGCGGCGCCCGTCATCGCGGAGCAGGCAGGGCACCTCACGGTGTTCCAGCGCACCGCGAATTACAGCATTCCGGCGCGCAATGGCCCGGTGACCGCGGAAGACGTGAAGCACACCCGCGAAAATTACGACGATATCTGGAAGCTCGCGCGTGCTGGCACCAATGGCCATCCCTTCACCATCTCGACCCAGTCGGCACTGGCGGTTTCTGACACAGAGCGTCAGGGCATTTACGAGAAGGCATGGGAGCGCGGCGGCTTGCGTTTCCGGGCGTCGTTCTCGGATGTGCTACAGAATGCCGATGCCAATCTCACGGCCTCCGACTTCCTCCGCAGCAAGATCAAGGAAGTCGTGAAAGACCCCGCGATCGCGGAGATGCTTACGCCCTACGATCACGGATTTGCCACCAAGCGTCCGCCGATCGACAGCGGCTATTTTGAGACGTTCAATCGCGACAATGTGCTGCTGGTGGACATCAAGGCGGAGCCGATCGTCGAGGTCACGCCGAAGGGCATTCGCACCACCAAGCAGGACTACGAGCTCGACATCATCGTCTTTGCTACCGGCTTTGACGCGCTGACCGGACCGCTGGTCAATCTCAACATCAGCGGCAGCCAAGGGTACAAACTGAAGGATGCATGGTCCGCGGGACCGCAGACCTATCTCGGCCTGCAATCGCCGAAATTCCCCAACCTGTTCACCATCACCGGTCCGGGCAGCCCTTCAGTGCTCTGCAACATGCCGATCGCCATCGAGCAGCATGTGGACTGGATCACCGATTGTATCCGCGACATGCGCGCCAAAGGCCTCAAGCGTATCGAGGCGGAGCCCGAGCCTACCGAGAAATGGGTCGCGCATGTCAATGAAGCCGCGGATGCCACATTGCTGCCGATGGCCAGCTCGTCCTGGTATCTCGGCGCCAATGTGCCGGGCAAGCCGCGCGTCTTCATGCCCTACGCCGGTGGCTTCGCGCGCTATACTGCGATCTGTAATGACGTTGCGCAGAACGGCTATCGCGGTTTTGCGCTGAGCTGACCGACCGCGAGGTCGTTGCGGCAAATTTACGCGATACTTCTGTAAAGTCCGTTGGACAGCGCTGCGTTCCTGCTGCACGATCTCATGCAGCAGGATGATCGATCCACAACAAGGCAAGGAGACAACGCCATCTGAAACGCGATGCCGATTTGAATTAATAAAATTTGTACCGGCAAAGCCGGACATAAAATCAGGGAGGGTTCAATGACGACAACGACCAAGGGCATTTCACGCCGACGCGTCCTCAAGGGCGCAGGTGCGATGGCGGGCCTCGCCGCATTCAGCACGCCGCATATCGCCGGTGCGCAGGCCAAGGTGATCAGAATTGCGCTGCCGACCATTTTGTCCGGCCGCGTCGCCATTCTCGGCACATCCAGCCGCTCCGCTGTCCAGCTGGCATTCAATCAGATCAACGAAGCCGGCGGCATCAATGGCCGCAAGTTCGAAGTGATCGATCGCGATTCCAAGGGGCGCCCCGACGAAGCCGCGAAGGTGACGCGCGATCTCGTCAACAATGACGGCTGCGACATCGTCATCGATGGCGAGGCCTCGTCGGGCAGCTTTGCCGTGCATGAGGTGGTGCGCGATCTCGGCATCCTCTGCATCCATACCTGCAGCGAGACATCGTCTCTGACGGCCGATCCGAAGCAGTTCAGCAAGAACGTATTCCGATCCGCACGGCAGGGCATCCACGACGCCGTGGCTGGCGGCAGCTATGCGGCGAAGATCGCCAAGGAGAAGGGCCTCAAGAAGTGGGCGACCTGTTCGCCCGACTATGCCTATGGCCGCGACAATACATCGGAGTTCCTGCAGTATTTCAAGCTGTTCGAGCCGTCGATCGAAGTCGTCGATCAGCTATGGCCGAAATTGTTCGCACCCGATTACACCGAGAGCATCACCAAGCTGATGCAGATCAAGCCGCAGGCCGTTTACTCCGCTCTGTGGGGTGGCGACGTCGTGGCCTTCATCGAGCAATCGAACCTCTATCGCCTGTTCGCGAACACCGCCTTTTTCTCCGCCGGCGGCATCGGTGATCCCCCGGTCCTCGCTGCGATCAAGAATCTGCCGGCGGGCCTGAACACGGCCTATCGCTATAACAAAGCCTTCCCGGAAGCACCGGAAAACACCGCGTTCAATGATGCCTATGTGAAGGTCGCGCAGCATGAGCCGACCAATTGGGCCTGGCAGAACTACGTCGCCTCGCAATTCATCATCGAGGCCGTCCGCCGGACCAATGGCAATACGGATAGTTCGGCGCTGGCGAAGGAAATCGCCGGCATGACGGTGAAGCTGCCCTTCGGCGGCAGCGGCATCACCATGCGCGAGAGCGATCATACGATCATCAATTACCCGGTGGCCTGGGGCAAGACGCTCAGCAAGTCGCCATGGGTCACCGACTACGTCGATACCGAATGGTCGAAGATCCTCGAGATCGAGAAGCAGTGGAAGAAGGAGAAGGGCTACGCCTGATCTTTTTGCGGCGTGATACCGCAACCGGGGTCTGCGCAGCTCTCACGCTCCGCCAACATATCCGGCTCGCCGTTCGCGGCGGCCGGAGCAGGCTCGCTCCGATCATCGAAGGACTGCCGTCGTGAATCTTGAAGCGCTTTTTTCCTGCCTCTCATCGTCGGCCTGTGCTGTCACGCAGGTCTCGACGGCCCTCATTATCGGCATGTTGCTGTTTATGGTGGCATCCGGCCTGTCGCTGATCTTTGGCGTGCTGGGCGTCATCAATTTCGCCCACGGCGCGTTCTATATGGCCGGCGCCTACATCGCCTATGCGACATACACGGCGACATCGAGCTTCCTGCTGGCCTTCCTCGCAGGCGCTGCCGGCGTCGGCATGATCGGCATCATCTTCGAGCGCTTCATCATCAGCAGGGTGTATGGCAAGGACATCCTGATGCAGTTGCTGGTCTGTTATGCGGTCATCCTGATCTTCGATGATCTCGTGAAGATCATTGCCGGCCCCGAATACAAGATGATGGGCATGCCGGAGGTCTTTGCGCTGCCGCCGCTGGAATTCCTGGGTGGTTTCGTGCCGGCCTATTACGTCTTCATGATCGTCACCAGTCTCGTCATCGGCACAGGCCTGTGGCTTGCCATCGAGAAAACCCGCATCGGCAAGATCATCCGCGCGCTGGCGATCAATCCGCAGATGGTCGGCGCGCTCGGCATCAATACGACGTTGCTTTATGCGGCGGTGTTCGGTGTCGGCAGTGTACTCGCCGGGATCGCCGGCGCGCTGGCGGCGCCGACGCGCACGCTGACCCCCGGCATGGGCCTGTCGATCCTGATCGAAAGCTTCATCGTCACGGTGATCGGCGGCATGGGGTCGATCGTCGGTGCCTTGATTGCGGCGTTGCTGATCGGATTCACGCGCGCATTCGGCGCAATCGGATTCCCGCTCTTCGTTGATGGCATCATGTTCGGCATGATGGCCATCGTGTTGATCGTCAAGCCAAGCGGCCTGCTGGGCCGGGCGGTGGCGCGATGATGAAAGCCGGTTTTCTGCGCGATGCGGCCATCGCGATCGTCACGCTCGCCATCCTGGTGGCGATCCCGTTCATCTTCACCAAGCCGTCGTTGCGCGACTTCCTGATTTATGTGATGGCCTATGGCCTGCTGGCGATGTCGCTGAACCTGCTGGTCGGCCTCACCGGACTGGTCTCGTTCGGCCATGCCGCGTTCTTCGTGTCAGGCGCCTATATGTTCGGCCTGCTGATGCAGTCGGGCAAGGTGTCGATCCCGGTCGCCATACTAATCACGGTGCTCGGCACAGCCGTGCTGGCGCTGGTGATCGGCGCCATCTGCGTGCGTTTGAAGGAGATCTATTTCTCCTTCATCACGCTCGCGTTCCAGATGTTCATCCACTCGATCATCCTGACCTGGGTGAGCCTGACCGGCGGCGACCAGGGCCTGCGCGGCGGCATTCCGCGGCCGCCATTCCTCGGCATCGATCTCAGCAACAGCGTGTCGCTCTATATCTTCTGCGCCGTTGTCTTCGTGATCTGCATCCTCGTCATGCGGCAGGTCTGGCAATCGCCATTCGGCTACACGCTGCGCCTGATCCGCGACAATCCAAATCGCGCCAATTATCTCGGCGTCGACATCATCCGCATGAAGCTCGGCATCTTCATCCTGGCTGGCGCGATGGCCAGCGTGGCCGGCATCCTGCTGTCGCTGTTTGTGTCGGGCGCATATCCTGAATTCGGCTTCTGGACCACGTCGGGCGAGGCGATCTTCATGATCATGCTCGGCAGTTCACAGCTCTTCATCGGGCCGATCATCGGTGCGATCCTGCTGCGCCTGCTCGAGCACTTTGTATCGATCTATACCGAGCATCACGGACTGGTGCTTGGCATCGTGATCCTCGCCATCGTGCTCGGCCTGCGTCGCGGCGTTGCTGATTTCGTCATGGATTTCATCGAGAGCCGCAAGGCGGCGAAGACGCCTGCGCCGGAAACCGATCAGAAGACCTTCGCCAAAGAGAGGATCGCCTGATGCTCTCGGTGCAGAATCTCGACAAGCGCTTCGGCGGTGTCCATGCCACGCGCAATGTCTCCATCGATTTCCCCGAGGGATCGCTCACCGCGATCATCGGGCCAAACGGCGCCGGAAAGACGACTTTCTTCAATCTGATCTCGGGCGCCTTCCGACCCAATTCCGGCAAGGTGATCTTCGACGGACAGGACATCGTCGGCAAATCGAGTCTGGATGTGGTCCGTCTCGGCATGATGCGGGCGTTTCAGGTGGCAGAGATCTTTCCGAGCCTGACGGTGAGTGAGGCCATCACCGCCGCGGT
>NZ_JBIIOT010000167.1:0-6279 GCF_044336785.1 Tardiphaga sp.
GCATCAGCAGAAGTCATGGAGCTTTCTACGGCGTTTCCCGATCCCGGAAACCAAGGCGCGCAGCGAAGAGATCATCGAGCTGCTGGGCCTGGCCGACAAGGCGCACACGCTGTCGCGAAACCTGTCCCATGGCGATCAGAAGCTGCTCGATATCGGCCTGGCACTCGCAATGGAGCCCAAAGTGCTGCTGCTGGACGAGCCGACCGCCGGCATGGGGCCGGACGAGCGCTGGCGGATGATCGGCAAGGTGCAGCATCTCTGGCAGGTGAAGAAGATGACCGTGCTGTTCATCGAGCACGACATGGATATCGTCTTCAAGATCGCCCAGAAGATCCATGTGCTGAAATACGGCGCCGTGCTGGCAACAGGCACCGCCGACGAGATCCGGCGCAATCAGGATGTCATCGACGCCTATCTCGGGACCGACCATCATCTGTCCGAAGCGGTAGGAGAGGCATGATGGCCGAGCCGTTCCTTCATGTCGAAGCCGCCGATGTCTATTACGGCGCCAGCCAGATCCTGTTCGGCGTCGATCTCGCCGTCGAGCAGGGCCAGACCATGGCGCTGCTCGGCCGCAACGGCGCCGGCAAATCCACCACCTTCAAGATGATCGCTGGCCTGGCGCCCCCGCGCCGCGGCAAGGTCGCGCTGGCGGGGCAGGGGCTGGCTGGCCGTCCATCCTACAAGATCGCACGATCTGGCATCGGCTATGTGCCGGAAAACCGCCAAGTGTTTCCCGAGCACACCGTCGATGACAATCTCGTTGTCGCCGCCAAGAAGGGGCCGCGCGGCGACAATCACTGGAACCGCCAGCGGATCTATGAGGTGTTTCCGATCCTCGCCACCATGAAGGAGCGGATGGCTGGGCGTCTGTCCGGCGGCGAGCAGCAGATGCTGACGATCGCGCGCACGCTCATGGGCAACCCCGATGTGCTGCTGCTCGATGAGCCGAGCGAAGGCCTCGCGCCGATCATCGTGCAGGCCATCGGCGAACTCATCAAGACGTTGCGGGGCATGGGCGTGACCATCCTGCTGGCCGAGCAGAACATGCATTTCTGCCTCGGCATCGCCACCCATGCGACGGTCATCGACAAGGGGCAGATCGTGTATCGCGCCACCATCGATGAGCTCCGGCACAACGAAGAGATCAAGCAGCGCTATCTTGCGGTCTAGTACCCGCCAGCCATCGCGCCAACAAAAGCAAGAAAGGGAGTGCCATGACGAAACGGGACGAAGGGCGCGGCCGCATTGCCGTGGTGACGGGCGGCGCAAGCGGTATCGGTCTGGCGACAGCGACGGTGCTGATCGAACGCGGCTGGCGTGTGGTCATTTCCGACATCAATGCGAAAGCCAATCAGGACTCCGCAACAAAGATCGGCGCGGAGTCTGTTCCCTTCGACGTCACCGATGAACATGCCACTGAAGCCGCCTTCGCTGATATCGAATCCCGTCTCGGACCGATCGAGGCGCTGTTCGCCAATGCCGGCGTGATCCAGTCGGGTGGCCGATCGGAAGACCTGCCGCTCGCCGAATTTGACAAGGTCATCGCCGCCAATCTGCGCGGTGTCTATGTGTCCTGCATCACCGCGGGCAAGCGCATGACCAAGCGTGGGCGCGGAGGCATCGTGATCACGGGTTCGGTCACGGCTTCGCGCACCGCGCCGCTGCATGCCTATGCGCCGTCGAAGGCCGCGGCTGTTCATATGGCGGCGTGTCTTGCTGCCGATTGGGGCCGCTCGGGCGTGCGCGTCAATGCGGTATCGCCGGGCTATGTCGGCACCCCGCCATTGCTGGCCAATATCGAACGCGGCACCCGCGACAAGCGCCTGTTGACCGATGGCGCAGCGCTGGGACGCATGGTCGATCCCGAGGAGATCGGGCGCGGCGTCGCCTTCCTACTGTCGGACGATGCGTCGGCGATCACCGGCATCAATCTGCCCGTCGATGCCGGCTGGCTCGCCAGTTCGCATCTCACGACCTATGGCGGCGTGCCCGCCGCACGCTGAATTTCTTCACCGGGAACCAACTGACTGCAGCTCTGCAAAGAGCTCGCCCAGCTATGGAAACAGCATCATGACCTCTACCCAGAAATCACCGTTCGATCTGACCGGACGCCGCATCGTGATCGCTGGCGCAGCCGGCGGCATTGGCAGCGAAACCGCAAAGCTCGCCGCCAAACAGGGCGCCACACTGGTTCTGATCGATATCGTCGGCAAGGACCGCATCCGCGAGCGTGTTGGTGCCGAGCTGGCTGATCGCTCCGATATCTACAGCCTGGATACCGGCGTGCGTGCCGATGTCGATGCCGCCGCCAAGCAGATCGGCCCCGTTTATGGCCTCGTCGATACGGCGGCGATTGCACCACATGACGACTGGATGGCACCGGATTGGGAGGAGTCGCTGGATCGCGTCATCCGCGCCAATGTGAAGGGCCCGATTAATCTTACCCGCGCTTTTGTGCCGGGCATGATGGAAGCCGGCGAGGGCCGCGTGGTGTTGTGCGGCTCTGTGGCGGGTTGGATGGGCGGCCTGCGCACCGGTCCGCATTACGCCTTCGCCAAAGGCGGCATTCATTCATTCGTGCGCTGGCTGGCCAGTAAATCCGCGCCGCGCAATGTCCTCGTCAACGGCATCGCACCTGGCCCCGTCGAAACCGCGATGACCGAAGGCAAGGGCTATGACACCTCGCTCTATCCGCTGAAGCGCATGGCCAAGGCCGAGGAGATCGCCGCGACCGCTGTGTTCCTCTGCGGTGCCGGCGCCGGTTATGCGTCAGGCGCGATCTTCGACATCAACGGCGCCACCCACTTCCACTGATCAGATGAGCCTGGTGGCGACAAGAACCGAGATCACAAGCAGGACCGCGATGATGACCACGACAAAGGGCAGCATCGCGCGATAGGCCTCGCGCTCATGACCGGGCGTGCCGGCCAGATTGCACACGATCGACATCCGCACCGGCGACACCATGTTGAGCGACAGCGCAGCCGCATGCTGAAGCGCGACGACGGCCGCAACATCGAGCGCTGCCTCTTTGGCGAGGCTGAGCTGCGCCGGCATGAACAGACCGTTGGCCGCATTGCCGCTATTGGCCAACGCGCCGAACACAGCCGAGATCATCGGCGTGACGGTCACCGACCAGACGCCGAATGTCTCATACATGCCGCGGGCAAGGCCGCCGGCGATGCCCGAGCGCGATAGCAATTCGGCCATCATCGAGAACACCACGACCGTGAGCACGGCGAGCCGGCCGGTCGTCCACGCCGTCGCGATCTCGGCGGGGAAGGCGCGCTGGTGCCCGCGCAGCAGCGCCGTCAGCACGGCGGCGACCACCAGCCAGGTTCCGGCATGAAAGAGCGGAGCCCAGACCGGTGCCCCGGCAAATGGGCTGATGCTCCACGATGTCTGCAGGAACTGGTTCAGCGGCGGCGCCAGGCGCGTCAGCGCCAGCCAGCCGATCAGCAGCGTGAAGGGCAGCATGCGCCGGGCCGCTGCCCTGAGCGCCGCGCGATCCGGCTTCTCGTCGATCAGATAGCGCAGCACGATCGCCGGGCCGAAGGCTGCCAGCATCGCCGGCTCCGGCCCAAGAAACGCCGTGGCGATGATGGCGAGACCGAGACTGCCCAGCAGCCAGACCGCTTCGCTCGCGCGCTCGCGCCAATTTGCCCCGATGCCGGCGCGCTCTGCCATGCACCAATAGATCGGCAACCAGAGAACATTGAAAACGAGATAGATGTAACTGGTGTGCAGCGCCAAAGCGGTGGGATCCGTTCGCGCGAAAGCCGCGCCCACCACCGCACCACTGCCCATGGCGCCCCATACGATCATGGTCTGGCTGATCAGCGAGAAGGCGAGCAGTTCGATCGGCTTCAGCCCGAGCCGCCGGATCAGCACCATCGTCCCCATGATGCCGATGCCAAACCCCGTCGCGGATTCCGCAAAGGGCCCGATCAGATAGCAAGCCGTGAACAACAGGCGCCGCCGTGCATGCGCGTTGGGCAGCGTCTCCTCGACGGGCATCGCCGCATTGCCGCTGCGGATCGCCATCTGCCAGAACAGCAAGCCGCCGAGAATGTAAGGCACCACGATCCAGCCGATCCAGGCGCCGCGCAGCAGGGCTGCGCCGGCATCGGCGATGGGAAACACATGCGGCGCGGTCGTCATCGCCACAACGAAGGCGGTTGCGAGGCCGATCAGCGCAGCGGGAAGCGTTCCCGCCTGACCGCTGGCGATCACGCCGATCACGGCGAGCGCTGGCAATGACCAAGCGAGATAAAGCACGACGTCGCCTCCCGAGGTAACCTGCTCAGAAGGCAGAATGCGCAATTCGCGCAGGCGTCACCATTTCGGCCACGATACCGCGATTCGGTCCTCGCCGAGAGGCGCTCCGGGGCGCCGGTCCCGCGCTCGGCAGCATCTAGATTTCCTCGACCGGCCCGCCTATATTGGGTCTGTCGCAAGACGATGGCGCTGAACCTCACGATGGACCGCAGGCAGACCCGGGGGCAGTACCCGGCGCCTCCACCTCAGCAGCTTCTGGATCTCGATGCAGGGCTGCTGAGGCGGGGGCGAAACAGGATCGATGGCTGCGAAGAAGTCGCGAATTGTGCTCGGCATGATACCGCCGTTATCGGGTCAAAAACCTAAATGCCAACGATAACGTTAGCATGAACGAAGTGCGCCTCGCGGCGTAACCGTTCGGGGTTGGTCCACCTAGCAACAGAACGGCCGGCCGCGTCATCCTTCGGGATGGCGCGGTTTTATTTTGGGCTCTGATTTTTGTGCACGCGCTGGGCGACGGCAATCTATTGCCAAAGCTGCGACGCAATTCGATCACTTTGAAATGCACACTTCTGCGCATTCTCGATCGGACAGAAGGAGCAACCTATGGCGCGAAATTTTGGCGTTCACCGGCGGTTCAATCATTCGGCCGATGCGCCGGTGTGGCCGCTCTGGATGATGACCTTTGCGGCTGTCGCCGTGATCAATGCGGCGACGTTCTTGCCGCCGCGCTAACGCGGCGCGCGCAAATTAACCTGCGTTAGCAGCGGCGTCGCAATGCGAGGCATTTCCCCGCCGTCATTTTAAATCTCGTCCGGTACATCTCTCCGAAACACAATCGGGGGCGATCGTGATCGAGACACTGCTTATGCTGGCGGCTATCGTCGGCGTCATCTGCCTTGGCGTCCAGATCTATCTGTGGCGGCAGGATGTATTGTGGGGTCCGTATATCCGCCGCGAGGAGCGGGGCGGGCGCCTGTTCGGCTGATCGTAACGTCGCTTACCTGAGCGACGTGTTGATCGATGTGAACTTGCCTTTGAGATTGCTGCCGGTGCCATTGACGACAGCGATGATGGCGAGTGCGATACCGGCTGCAATCAGGCCGTATTCGATGGCCGTTGCGCCCGATTCGTCGGCAATGAAGCGTTTGATCAATGTCATGCGTCAGACGTTACGGCTCCGGCATGAATCGCGCGTAAATAGCTACCGAACTGCTGACGGTAAAATAAGCGGATATTCTCATCCATTGAGTGACGTTGAGCGCAGGACCGTCATTTGAGGTTGCGCCACGGCCCATCGGCGGAAGCTTTGTGTTTACCATAAGCCGGTTCTCCCCATTTTCGCCCTGATCCAGCTACGATATGTTCACCACGCGATGTGGAAGTGGGGCACATCGTAATTTTGCGGTCGCGTGTTGCCCGATGGGCAGATGACCGCTGGAATGGTATTGGGGCGCATGGGGATTCTTCGGTCACACCGCATCGGTCGTGCTGCGAGCGCAGTAGCGACCATGGGTGCCTGCCTGGCGCTGGCCAATTGCTCGTCCCAGACCACAAGCTTCAGCCGTCTCGATCCCAAATACGGTGTCTCCAGCAGCCCGCGCGTGGTCGGCGCCGGGGAGGCTGTTCCCAAAGGCGGCGGCACCTATCGCGTCGGCAAGCCCTATGTGGTGGCCGGCCGAACCTATGTTCCCGAGGAGAATGCCAATTACCGCGCCGAAGGCATGGCGTCCTGGTATGGCGACGCGTTTCATGGCCGCCTGACCGCCAATGGCGAAGTGTTCGACATGGCGTCGCTGACCGCAGCGCATCCGACCCTGCCGATCCCGAGCTATGCGCGCGTCACCAATGTGAAGAACGGCAAATCACTGATCGTGCGCGTCAATGATCGCGGTCCATATCACGGCAACCGCCTGATCGACGTCTCAAACAAGGCCGCCGAACTTCTGGAATTCAAGGGCAACGGCATCGCGCGCGTGCGCGTCGAATATGTCGGTC
>NZ_JBIIOT010000078.1:0-24196 GCF_044336785.1 Tardiphaga sp.
GAAGGCTCCGACGATCGCCAGCTGATGGCCACCTTGCGCACCGGCGAGCCGGCACCGTCGCCGTCGGTCGTGCGTGTTGCCTCCGCGCGCGCCTTCGTGCCGGATATGCAGGGTGGGCGCGTGGTCTCGCGCGATATCCCGATGCCGGAAGGCCGTCCATATTCGCTGGGCAACACCGCCGCAGATCGCCAGACCTCGGAAATATCGTCCTCCGGCCGTTATCGCTCCGCCGCGGCCTATCCGGCCGAGAATCCGCGTGCCGTCTCCTATGAGGGCAATCCCGATTACGCAGCCCCGGCCGAACCGATGGCCCGTGATAACGGCACGGTCGATGCGCGTGGCGCAGCTGCAATCCTGTCCGGCCGCGGCCTCTACTGATCGAGATTTGATCCAGATATCCGCCCGTTAGCGTCCGGCTCAGCCGGGTTCGCGTTGTTCGGGCAAGGTGATGCTGTTAAGACCTGATCATTCGGGACACAGCATGACATCTGGCTTTTTCACACTGAAAACCTCGCTTGGGCGGCAGCTTGTCGCCGGCTTGCTGACGGCCGCATTTGCGCTGCAGCCGATGGCCCATGCCGCCAATCAGAGCGTGCAGGGCGCCAAGAAAGTGGTGGAGGAGGGCGGCTTTGATACGGACGCGCCGACCGCGATCCTGATCGAGGCGTCAAGCGGCGCCGTGTTGTTCGAGAAGAATGCCGACGAGCTGCGCGCGCCCTCCAGCATGATGAAGCTGATGACCGTGGAGGTCGTGTTCGACGCGCTGACCCGCGGCGATATCAAGCTCACCGACGAATATCGCACCAGCGAGAATGCCTGGCGCAAGGGCGGCGCACCCGCCGGCGCTTCCACCATGTTCGCGGCGCTGAACAGCCGCATTCCCGTCGCCGATCTCCTGCGTGGCGCCATCATCCAGAGCGGCAATGACAGCTGCATGATCATGGCCGAGGCCATGGAAGGCAACGAGGCTGCTTTTGCCGAACGCATGACCAAGCGTGCGCGCGCACTTGGCATGCTGAAATCGACATTCGCCAATTCCAGCGGCCTGCCGGATCCCAACAACAAGATGACCGTGCGCGAGCTTGGCATCCTGGCGCGCCACATCATCCGCACCTATCCGGACTTCTACAAGATCTTCGGCGAGCGCGAATTCACCTGGAACAAGATCCGCCAGCAGAACCGCAATCCGCTGCTTGCCACGCTCGAAGGCGCCGACGGTTTCAAGACCGGTTTCACCAAGGATGGTGGCTACGGCATGGTCGGCTCTGCCGTACAGAACGACACGCGCCTGATCGTGGTGGTCAACGGCCTCGAGGATTCCGACGATCGCGCCTCTGCGGCCAAAAAACTGCTCGAATGGGGTTTTAGGAATTTCGAGGTCCGCAGCGTATTCGCTGGCGATCAGCCGGTCGGCTACGCCAAAGTGTTCGGTGGCGACAAGGGCTCGGTGGCGCTTGTCAGCAAGGAGCCGGTCAAAGTGATGGTGCAGAAGAACGGCAATGACAAGCTGATCGCCCGCATCGTCTATAAGGGACCGGTACATGCGCCGGTACAGGCCGGCCAGCCGGTCGGTGTCGTAAAAGTCTGGCGTGGCCAGCAGGTTGCCGTGGAAGCGCCTATCTATGCCGCGGATGCCATCGGCACGGGCACCACGATGCAGCGCGCCGTGGACGGCGCCAGCGAACTCGCCATCGGCCTGTTCCGCGCCGGCGCCGAGAAACTGTGACCATGACCGAGACCGACAATACAGCGCCCGAGCGCGGGTGCTTCATCACATTCGAAGGCGGCGAGGGCGCGGGTAAATCCACGCAGATCAAGCTGCTCGCCGATCGCCTCAACGAGGCAGGCATCCGCGCCATCGTCACCCGCGAGCCCGGTGGCTCGCCCGGTGCCGAGATCATCCGTCATGTGGTTCTGTCCGGCATGGGCAAGCTGCTCGGCGCCGAAGCCGAGACGCTGTTGTTTGCTGCCGCGCGCGATGACCATGTCCATGCGGTGATCAAGCCCGCGCTCGATCAGGGCATCTGGGTGCTGTGCGATCGCTTCTCGGATTCCACCCGCGCCTATCAGGGCCGACAGGGCAATGTGTCGCCTGAACTGCTGAAAGCGCTGGAGCGCGTCACTATCGGCGGCCTCAAGCCTGATCTGACGGTGATCCTCGATCTTCCCGTCGAAGTCGGCATGGCCCGCGCTGCGGCCCGCCGCGGCACCGGCATGCCTGATCGCTTCGAGGCCGAGGGCATCGCCTTCCATCAGGGGCTCCGCGAGGCGTTCCGTCAGATTGCCCTGGAGGAGCCGCAGCGCTGCGTGCTGCTCGACGCCACGCTGCCGCCAAAAGCCGTCGCCAACAATATCTGGGGCGTGATGCGCAAGCGCCTGCTGCACGAGACGGCGGACGCATGAGCAAGAACGATCCCGAAATATCCGTCCCGCATCCGCGCGAGACAACAGCACTGTTCGGCCATCACGAGGCCGAGCAGACGCTGCTCAATGCCTATCGTGGCGGCCGTATTCCGCATGCCTGGCTGATCTCCGGCCCGCAGGGGATCGGCAAAACGACGTTGGCCTTTCGCATGGCGCGCTTCGTGCTGGCGCATCGCGATCCCCTGTCATCGCAAGTGCAGTCGGCCGAAGCACTCGATCTCGATGACAATCATCCCGTGACCCGCCAGATCGCTGCCGAAGCCCATGGCGGACTGCTGGCGATCCGGCGCACGCCCAATGACAAGGGCGTCATGCGCACCGTCATCACCGTGGACGACGTACGCGAGACCGTCGGCTTCTACGGCTCCACCGCCGCCGTCGATGGCTGGCGCGTCTGCATCGTCGATACCGTGGACGAGCTCAACACCAATGCGGCCAATGCGCTGCTGAAGGTGCTGGAGGAGCCGCCGCAGCGTTCGCTGTTCCTGCTGATTACCCATGCACAGGCGCGGGTGCTGCCCACCATCCAGTCGCGCTGCCGTAAGCTGCCTTTGCGTGCGCTCTCGACCGGCAACGTGCTGTCCGCCCTGGCGCTGGCCACCGAGCGCGAGGAGGGCGATCCCGAGCTCCGCGATGTCGCGGAGGCGTCCGAAGGCAGCGTGTCCCGCGCCATTAATCTGCTCGGCGGCGGCGCGCTGAAACTGCACCAGCGCACCGCCTCGCTGCTCAACACACTGCCCCACGTGGACCCGCGTGAGCTGCATGCCCTGGGCGATGCGCTGGGGACCAGCGACCGCGTTGCGCTCGGCGCCTTTACTGACAGCGTCGACCGCTGGATCGGCGAGCGGATGCATGCGGATCCTGCCAGCCTGAACGCCGATTTGCCCCGCCTTGCACGCCTTGCGGAGGTATGGGAAAAGATCAACAAAGCCGCGCGCGAGACCGAATCCTACAATCTCGAGCGAAAACCGCTGGTTTTCTCGGTGTTTGGCCTGCTCGCCGAGGCGACGCGCTGACACCAACTAACGCGGCAAGATCGATTATTTGAAAGGCTTTCGCGCCGATGGCGAACGCGTCCAATAACACCTTCTACATCACCACCGCGATCGCCTATCCCAATGGCGTGCCCCATGTCGGCCATGCCTATGAAGCCATCGCTACCGATGCGCTGGCGCGCTTTGCCCGCCTCGACGGCAAGGACGTGTTCTTCCTGACCGGCACCGACGAGCACGGCCAGAAGATGGTGCAGACGGCCGCGCGCGAAAACCTGCCGGTCGCCGAACTCGCCACTCGAAACGCCGCCCGTTTCAAGGAGATGGATGGCGTGTTGAACATCTCCTACGATCGCTTCATCCGCACTTCCGAGGAGCAGCACCATCGCTCGTCGCAGGAGTTGTGGAAGCGCATGGCCGCCAATGGCGACATCTATCTCGACAGCTATGCCGGCTGGTACTCGGTCCGCGACGAAGCCTATTACGCCGAGGACGAAACGACCGTCGGCGAGGACAAGGTGCGCCGCGGCCCGCAGGGCACGCCGGTCGAATGGGTGGAGGAATCCAGCTACTTCTTCCGGCTGTCGAAGTATCAGGACAAGCTTCTCGCGCTCTACGAGGCCACCGATTTCATCGGGCCGGAATCCCGCAAGAACGAAGTCACCAGCTTCGTCAAAGGCGGCCTGAAGGACCTCTCGGTGTCACGCACCACCTTCGACTGGGGCATCAAGGTGCCCGGCGACGACAAGCATGTGATGTATGTCTGGGTCGATGCGCTGACCAACTACATCACCGGCGTCGGCTTCCCCGACGAGGGCGACGCCAACTGGAAATACTGGCCCGCCGATGTTCACATCATCGGCAAGGACATCATCCGTTTCCACGCGGTGTACTGGCCCGCCTTCCTGATGTCGGCCGGCATCCCGGTGCAGAAGCGCGTCTATGCCCATGGCTTCCTGTTCAACAGGGGCGAGAAGATGTCGAAGTCGGTCGGCAATGTCGTCGATCCCTTCAATCTCGCCGAGCAGTATGGCGTCGATCAGTTGCGCTATTTCCTGCTGCGCGAAGTGTCGTTCGGGCAGGACGGCAGCTATAGCCACGAGGCCATCGTCAACCGCTCCAATGCGGATCTCGCCAACGACCTCGGTAATCTCGCCCAGCGCTCGCTGTCGATGATCGGCAAGCAATATGGCGGCGTGCTGCCGGAGCCCGGTGCATTCTCCGAGAACGACAAGGCGATCCTGGCGCAGGCCGATGCCATGCTGGAGCAGGCGCGGACCGCCATGGCGACGCAGCAGATCCACCAAGCGCTGAACGCCATCTGGGCTGTGGTCGCCGAAGCCAACCGTTATTTTGCGGGCGAGGCGCCTTGGGCGCTGGCCAAGACCGATCCGGCGAAGCAGGCGACCGTGCTCTACACCACGGCGGAAGTCGTGCGTCAGGTCGCGATCCTCGCCCAGCCGGTGATGCCGGCATCCTGCGCCAAACTGCTTGACGTGCTCGGCATTGCCGCCGACGCGCGCGACTTCGCGGCGATCCCGACCCGCATCAAGCCGGGCACGCAGCTGCCGACCCCGACCGGCGTGTTCCCACGCTATGTCGAACCGGCCGCAGCAAGCTGAGTTTGCCGATGCTGGTCGATAGCCACTGCCATCTCGACTTCCCGGATTTCGCCGACGATCTCGACGGCATCGTCGCCCGTGCCGAAGCTGCGGGCGTCGGCCGGCTGGTGACAATCTCAACCCGCGTGCGCCGCCTGCCGGCGCTGCTGGCGATCGCGGAGCGCTTTCCGAATGTCTATTGCTCGGTCGGTACCCATCCGCACAATGCCGACGAAGAAGACGGCATCTCGGCAGACGAGCTGATCGAACTCACGAAGCATCCAAAGGTCATCGCGCTCGGCGAAGCCGGCCTCGATAATTTCTATGAGCATCAATCCTCCGGCGCGCAGGAGAGGGGCTTTCGCGCCCATATCGCCGCGGCCCGCGCCACCGGCCTGCCGCTGGTGATCCACACCCGTGAAGCCGACGACCAATGCGGTATCATTCTCGAAGACGAGATGAAGAACGGCGCCTTCAAGGCCGTACTGCATTGCTACACCGGTGGCCGCGATCTCGCGATGAAGGCCATTGATCTGGGCCTGTCGATCTCCTTCACGGGCATCATCACCTTCAAGAAGTCGCAGGAGCTACGCGACCTCGCGGCTGAACTGCCGGCCGATCGCATCATGGTCGAGACCGATGCCCCCTATCTCGCCCCCGGCAAATGGCGCGGCAAGCGCAATGAACCATCTTATGTGGTCGAGACCGCCAAAGTGCTCGCTGAGACCCGCGGTGTGACTTACGAGGAACTGGCAAAGCAGACCACAGACAATTTCTTCCGCCTGTTCAGCAAGGCGTCCGAGAGCATCGCTGCATGACGCTGGCGCTCACCATTCTCGGCTCCGGATCGTCGGCGGGTGTGCCGCGCCCGGCGCTGGGCTGGGGCGCCTGCGATCCCACCAATCCGAAGAACCGCCGCCGCCGCTGCTCCTTGATGGTCGAACGCATCGGCCCCGATGGCGTCACCCGCGTGATCATCGACACCTCGCCGGATCTCCGCGAGCAGCTGATCGACGCCGAGGTCGATGACATCGATGCGGTGTTCCTGACCCACGAACATGCCGACCAGACCCATGGCATGGATGATCTCCGCTCCGTGGTGTTGAAGCGGCGCAAGCGCATTCCTGTCTACATGAACACGCCCACGGCCGACGAGTTGATGCCGCGTTTCGGCTACTGCTTCCGGACACCCCCTGGCAGCGACTATCCGCCGATCCTCGATCATCTCAGCATCGAGGCCGGCGAGAGCCGCACCATCACGGGGAAGGGCGGCGACCTCACCTTGGCGCCGTTCCTTGTCCAGCACGGCAACATTCCGGCGCTCGGCTATCGCATCGATCATGCCGCCTATTCACCGGATCTGAACGATATCCCGGAAGTGAGCTGGCCGGCGCTCGAGGGGCTCGATCTCTGGATCGTGGACGGGCTGCGCTACACCCAGCATCCCAGCCATTTCAGCATTGGTGACGCCTTGAAGTGGCGAGATCGCTTCAAGCCCAAACGGACGGTGATCACCAACATGACCGCTGACGTGGATTACGAGGCAGTGAAAGCCAAGTTGCCGGAGGGCGTGGTACCGGGTTACGATGGAATGCGGCTGGTGGTGGCATAGAATCTGCCGTAGGGCGGATCAGCGTAGCGTAATCCGCCGCGGAGTTTCAGCTAAGTGCTCGGCCGGCGGATGGCGCCTTCAGCTCATCCGCTCCACAAACTCCGTTGCCGCGCAAGACGCAGACTTAATAACGGTGAGTTCCGTGCCAGTCCCGCTGACTCGCTGTCATCTTTCTGCTGTCATTGAAATCGCAATGCGCTTTGCGACTCAAATTAATCCCTTCAAGTCGTATTCTTCTGGCACTTTCATTGCCGGCCCTCCGAGTCGCTTCGGGGGGCCGTTTTCCGTCGCGGTTCAGGCATTCGGCATCTCCGCCTTTCATGGTGAGGAGCGCGTCTTCGCGCGTCTCGAACCATGAGCTGCCAGGCTGTGTCGTTTGCCGCCATCCTTCGAGACGCCGCTGCGCGGCTCTCAGGATGAGGGAAAAGCTCGTGGCGAAACGAACGTCTCAGCTCTCGAACGACCCCGTCGATTTGACCCGATCGCGCAGGATGAATTTCTGGATCTTGCCCGTGGACGTCTTCGGGATTGCGCCGAACACTACGGCTTTCGGCGTCTTGAAGCCCGGCAGCAGGTCGCGGCAATAAGCGATGATCTCCGCTTCTGTCGCCGCCGCGTTCGGCTTGAGCTCAACAAAGGCGCACGGTACTTCGCCCCATTTGTCATCGGGCTTGGCCACCACAGACGCGAACAGCACGGCGGGGTGCTTGTAGAGCACGTCTTCAACCTCCACCGACGAGACATTCTCGCCGCCGGAAATGATGATGTCCTTGGAGCGGTCCTTGATGGTCACATAGCCTTGGGCGTCCATCACGGCGAGATCGCCGGTGTGATACCAGCCGCCGGCAAAGGCTTCCTGCGTGGCCTTCTCGTTCTTGAGATAGCCTTTCATCACGATATTGCCGCGGAACATGATCTCGCCGATGGTTTCGCCATCGGCCGGCACCGGCTCCATGGTGTCGGGATCTCGCACGGTCAGGCCTTCCTGCGACGGGAAGGGCACGCCCTGCCGACGTTTCAGGCGCGCCCGCTCGTCGGCCGGCAGTTCGTCCCAGCCCGGCTGTTCGGCGCAGACCGAGGCCGGCCCATAGGTTTCGGTCAGGCCGTAGACATGGGTGAGCTTGATGCCGATCCGCTCCGCACCGGCAAGCACCGTCATGGGCGGCGGGGCGCCGGCGATCGATCCCTGGATCATCTGGCCGCCGGCATAGGTCGGCGCATCCGCCGCGTTGATCAGCGTGTTGTAGACGATCGGCGCGCCCGACATATGGGTCACCCCGTGTGCCGATATCAGCGCAAAGATCTTGGTTGGTTCCACCTTGCGCAGGCAGACATTGATTCCGGCACTCGCCGCCACCGCCCAGGGCAGGCACCAGCCATTGCAGTGGAACATCGGCAGTGTCCAGAGATAGACCGGGTGGCGGCCGAGATCGGTGGCCAGGATATTGCCCCACGCATTCAAATAGGCACCGCGATGATGGGTGACGACGCCCTTCGGATTGCCCGTGGTGCCCGACGTGTAACCGAGCGCGATGGCATCCCATTCGTCGAGCGGGAAGGCGGAGGTGAAGTCCGGGTCTCCCTGGGCAAGGGCGGCTTCGTATTCGAGCTCGCCGATCCGGCGCGGTTCCGAAAAGGCGAGGTCGTCCACATCGATGATGAGTGGCTTCGGTCCACTCATCAGGCCGAGCGCCTCTGTGACGACGGCTGCGAATTCCGGATCCACCAGCAGCACCTTGGCGCCGCCATGGTCGAGCTGGAACGCGATGGCTGTAGCGTCGAGGCGGATGTTCAGCGTGTTGATCACGGCGCCCGCCATGGGGATCGCGAAGTGCACCTCGTTCATGGCCGGCACGTTCGGCAGCATGGTCGCGACGGTGTCGCCACGGCCGATGCCGCGGCCGGTGAGCCAGGAGGCGAAACGGCGGCAGCGCTCCAGGGTCTGCGCCCAGGTGAAGCGACGGTCCTCATAGATGGTGCTGAGGAGGTCCGGATAGACCGCGGCGCTGCGTACGAGGAAGCTGATCGGCGACAGCGCGACGAAGTTGGCAGCGTTCTGGTCGAGGCCGACGCTATAGGCGCCTTGACTGGGCATCATTTGACAAACTCGCATAAAGTCAGTGAGTTATGGAAGATCTCTCACTTATCAGTTTATCGACGGAAAAGGCTTCCAAATTCACCTTAGATATCGCTCGCAACTATCTGAATTTAATGCACTTCAGAGGAAGCCAATCGATATCCAGGGGAAGATCGCGACAATGATCAAGCCGACAAGGAGGGCCAGCAGATAGCCGAGAATGGGCCGGATGCCTTGCGCTGGATCAACCCGCCCGATTGCACATGCGGCATAGTAGCCGACTCCAAACGGCGGCGCGAAGAGCCCGATGCCCATCGCGAGGATGACGATCATCGCGTAGTGGACCTCGTGGACCCCCACCAGCCGGGCGATCGGGAACAGCAGGGGCCCGAACAATACGATGGCCGGGATACCCTCCAGCACGCTGCCCAGGATGATGAAGGCCACGATCGAGACCGCGATGAAGGTCGCGCCGCCGCCGGGCAAACCGGTCATGGCGGCCGCCAGCGAGCGCGAGAATCCGGACTGGGTCAGGCCCCAGGCCATGCCGGTGGCGGTTCCGATGATCAGCAGGATGGCGCCGGAGAGGCAGGCGGTGTCCACCAGCATCGGCCTCAGCCGGCTCCAGTCGAACTGCCGATAGATCAGCAGGCCCGCCAGCACGGCATAGACGATGCCGATGGTGGAGACTTCAGTGGCCGTCGCCACGCCCTCAACAACCGCCGCGCGGATGACGAAAGGCAGCGCGATGGCGGGCAATGAGATGATGAAGGCCCGGCCGATGTCGCGGCGCGAGGCACGCTTCACATGGCTGAGATCCTCATCGCGATAGCGCCACCACACCAGCGCGCCCAGCGTGATGGCCAGCACCACGCCCGGCAGCAAGCCGCCGGTGAACAGCGCCGAGATCGAGACGCCGGTGACCGAACCGATCGTGATCAGCACCAGGCTCGGCGGGATGGTTTCGGTCTGCGCGCCGGTGGCCGAGAGCAGGGCGACGAGATCGCCCGGCTTGGCGCCGCGCTTCTTCATCTCCGGGAACAGCACCGGTGCCACGGCGGCCATGTCGGCGGCCTTGGAACCGGAAATGCCGGACACCAGATACATGGCGCCGATCAGCACATAATGCAGGCCGCCGCGGACATGGCCGAGGAGGCTGGCCAGGAACGCCACCATGGCGCGGGCCATGCCGGTCATCTCGATGAGCAGGCCCAGAAACACGAACAGCGGCACCGATAGCAGGATGAGATGGCTCATGCCCTCGTCCATCCGCCCGATCAGCACCATGATCGGCGTCCGCGTCGTCAGCGCCATATAGCCGAAAATGGCGAGGCCGAAGCCGAACGCGATCGGCACGCCGGCGAAGACGCAGAGGCCGACCACGCCGACGAAGAAGATGATCAGGTTGAGATTGCCGAGGGTGCGCAGGAAGGGCTCCGCGAGCCAGAATGCGCCCATGATGGCAACGACAGTGCCGAGCGCCATCAGCACGGTGCGGGTCTGGCCGTAACGGAGCAGGCGCAGGAAGGCGAAGACGATCATCAGCGAGATGCCGACCGGCAAAGCCGCAGCACGAAAACTGTTGGCGATCTGCAGCGCAGGGGTCGTGATGTAGCTTTCCTCATAGGCGTATTCGTAGGACGGCGCGACGACCAGCAACAGGAACGCCAGCGCCGCGCAGGTCGCGACGACATCGAGGAAGGCCCACATCCGCGGTCCTGCCGTCGCCACCAGCGCGGTCATGCGCATATGCTCGCCACGCCGGAACGCGACGACAGAACCGAGCATCGCCAGCCAGAGGAACAGGATCGAGGCCAGTTCGTCCGACCACACCAGCGGCTGGTGCAGGCCGTAACGGGCGACCACGCCTGCGAACAGGATGCCGATCTCGGCGACGACCAGGATCGCCACCGGGATCTCCACCAGCGTGCCGAGGATCCGCTCCAGCGATGTCAGCCAGCCTTGGGGACGGGTGACATCGGGTGTCATCCCGTCCTGCGGCGGCGCGAGTTCGGCATGGGCCATGTCGGTGTGCTTTAGGCCAGCTTGCCGACGGACTTTTCGAGCAGCGACCAGGCCTGGTCGCCATATTTGCCCTTCCATTCCGCATAGAAGCCGGCAGAGCGCAGCTTGTTGCGGAATGGCTCCACCGTCGGCTGGTTGAAGATCAGGCCCTTGGCCAGCAGCTCTTCGCGCACCGTCGCATTGAGCTTGGCGGTGTCCTCGCGCTCCTTGACGGCCGCGGCGTTGATGTTCTTGGCGACGATCTCGCGGAGATTGGCGGGCAGGCGCTCCCAGGCACGACGATTGGCGAGGAACCAGAAGCCGTCCCACATGTGGTTGGTCATCGAGCAGTATTTCTGCACTTCATACAGCTTCGCCGTGGAGATCAGCGCCAGCGGATTTTCCTGGCCCTCGACGACCTTGGTCTGCAGCGCCGAATAGACTTCGCTGAAATTGATCGAGGCCGGCGCACTGTCGAACGCCTTGTACATCGAGGTCCACAGCGGCGAGACCGGCACGCGGATCTTGAAACCCTTGAGATCGTCCGGGCCGTTGATCGGCCGCGTCGATGACGTGGTCTGGCGGAAGCCGTTGTCCCAGATTTTGTCCATCACCACGAGATTGGCCTTGGTGATCTCGCCGCGCACATAAGCGCCGAGCTCGCCGTCCATAGCCTTCCAGACGGTCTCGTAATCCGGGAAGGCGAAGCCGATGCCGTTGATCGATGCGGCCGGCACCAGCGTGGCAAGGATCAGGCCCGACAGCGTGAAGAACTCGACGCCCCCCGAGCGGATCTGGCTGAGCATATCGGTGTCCGAGCCGAGCTGGTTGTTCGGAAACACCTGCAGGTCGACCTTGCCGCCCGTCTCCGTTTTGATCGCCGCCGACATTTCGCGGGCGCGAACGTTCAGCGGATGCGTATCGGGCAGATTGTTTGCGTATTTGTAGACAAATTCAGCCTGCTGGGCGCGCGCCACCAAAGGCATGCCGATGCCGCCCATGGCCGTCGCGGCGGCGGATGCCTTCAACAGTGTCCGGCGTGAAATCGTCATTTTGTTTCTCCCTGCCACATCATTCTGACTTTTTGTGATGTCGATGCCCCTTGTCGTTTCGACATCATGCGCGGTCAAGCCTTTTCGCCGCACCCGGGGCCTCGACTTTGGACGGTCTTTGGTGAAAACCATCGCCGCAAGAATGACGCTGCGCGGCCGCCGAGCTGCTGCAGGACATGGGAGGAAAACGGATGAGCAAGGACCAAAATAGAGATCTGGGCGTCGTCATCATCACCGGCGGCGCATCCGGAATCGGGCTGGCGATCGCCAGGACGGCCGTAGGTGAGGGGTGGAAGGTCCTCCTCGCCGACCTCACCCAGCCTGCGCTCGACGCCGCCAAAGCTCAGGTCGATGCGATCAAGCCCGGCGTCACTCGCACTGTCGTCATGGACGTCGCCAACGAAGACGCCGTCATCGCCGGTCTGAAGGATTGTGAGACCGGTTTCGGTCCGGTCCGTGGCCTCGTAAATTCAGCCGGAATCGGCCGCCAGGTGCCGTTTTTCGAGACCTCCGTGAAGCTGTTTCGCGAGATCCTGGACATCAATCTGGTCGGCAGCTTTGCCGTGGCCAAGGAAGCCGCGCGGATGATGAAGGCCCATGGCGGCGGCGCCATCGTCAATGTGGCGTCGGTGTCCGGCATTCGCGGCAATATCGAGCGCTCGGCTTATGGCGCGTCCAAGGGCGGCGTCATCACGCTGACCCAGGTGATGGCCTGCGAACTGGCGCCGCTGAACATCCGCGTCAACGCCATTGCGCCGGGTCCATTTGAGACACCCATGGTCCAGGAAATGCACACGGCAGAGACGCGCGAGGCTTGGATGCAGGTGGTGCCACAGCGCCGTTATGCCGAGCCGGACGAGGTGGCCGGTGCCGCGCTATTCCTCTTGGACAGCAGCAAATCGAGCTTCGTCACCGGCCATGTGCTCAATGTGGATGGCGGCTTTGCAGCCCATGGGCTGCTGCCGAAGCATCCGTAGACGCCAGTCTCACTTCAGATAGGTTCGCAGCACTTCGATAAGCTCGGCCGCGCCTTGGGCGCTCTTGCTGTTGTCCTTATCCGGATCGACGATGTGGTTGCGGATATGGTCCTCCATGACCTCGGCGGTCAGTCCGTTGACCGCGCCACGCATGGACGAGACCAGCATCAGCACGTCGGAGCAGCCAAGCTCGGCCTCCAGCGCGCGTTCAAGCGCCTCGGCCTGGCCCTTGATCCGGCGGACGCGCGCGATGAGCTTGTTCTTGTCCTTGATCGTGTGCACGCGGTTAGGCTCCGTGGGATTCTCGTGGTCCGACAGACCGTAACATGAAGTCGTGGAGATTGGCGTGTTTGCATCGGCGGCGAGCTAAGAACCTGAGAACGCGGATACTTTTATATTCCATAATATACCTTATGCGAATAAGTCATGTAGGGATGAGGCGGCGTTTGGCTGGACTTGTTGATCCCCTACAAGTCCGCTCGCTATCGTGGCGAGCCTGTTTGTGTTCGTGAATGAGATCCATCGTCTAGGTTTGGACGAGACTGACTGCGGGGTCTGGCTGGCCGCTCCAGACCATCCGATAGACGTCACCCTGGGCCACGGACTGGACAGCATGCGGGAAAAGCGCGACCAGGCACGTTCCGCCCGGCTGCCGGACGGATGGATAGATAATCCCGTTCAGGCCGCGCGTTCTGGCTGCGTCCGCCAGTGCGTTTCCAACCGGGTATCCAATGGCCTTGTCCGGACGCAAGGCGTCATGCGTCGGATGGGCTCGCAGGTCCACGAATTCGCCCGCGAAGCTCGCAAACATTTCAGCGTATTCGACCGTCGTGTTGAAATCGCCAGCCGCTGCCAGAAACTCGGTCAGGTGAAACTTGACCTCGGCAAGGCTTGTCTCGACGTCAAACCCGGCATACCAGGCACCGCGGTCGGCTCCGTTGAACCGGTTGGGTTCGCGAGGCTTGGCATAGGCGAAGGAGGCGTTGATGAAGTGCGCGTGCGGGACGCCGTAGAGCAGTTCATACGATTGCACCTCACCTGTCCCACGCGCCTGCGCAATCCGTCTGGCACTCGTGGCGCCTTCGATCTCGCTCAACGCCTCCAGTTCTGATTCATCGACCAGATCGAGCAAGACGGAATCACGAAGTCGCGCGGTCGTGACAAGGCGAACGGTTCGCTCGATGGCTTCGCGACTGACCTTCAACCCATCAAGCATGGATCAAAGGCCGCCGCGAACCGCATCCACGTAACGTCGTGTCTCAAGCATCAGCGGGATGCCGCCATCGATCATTGCATCGACCGGAGATCGGCGCTGGAAAATCGGACCGCTATTGGCCAGTTTCGGCCAGCGCATCGCCATGTCGTCGGCGAACAGAAGTCGAAGACCTTTGTGGATGCCAATCGCAGCCGAGGCCCGTGTAAGCTGATCCTGTGAAAGAGGCTGGTCCCACGCACCGCGCTTGATCCGGTCCCACGTGCTTTCGGAGACACCGAGCAGCATGGCGGATTCGGCATTGGTCAGTTTCCAATGCTCGACGATCTTCCGGAATGCTTTGATGGCGATCGGAGACAATCGCTCGCGATCATGCGCTTTCGTGAATGTCTGTATGTCGATGGGTGTGACGGCGGCTGATGCTTCGAAAGACGCGATTTGAGCCATGATCATGCCCCTCCGTATCACACAACAGATACCGTCATTTGGTGCGATGTCAAGCATCATGTGACGGTTTCTGCTTGTAACGCGAACTGATACGCGACAAATCCCGCCCGCCGCGCACCTGCGAGCGCCTGATCTTACCATTTCAGCCGTTTAGCGTTCGGGTGGACTGGGGCACATCATGAACATACACACACGAGGTATCCGGCGAGCTGAGCGCAAGACTGCGACCAGTTTTTTCGCCTCCTTCGACGTCTTCGATACGTTTCTCGTCCGGGCATGCACGACGCCCGAGGGCGTGTTCGAGCGCGCATATCAGCTTTCGCCGGCTTTCGCCCGATACCCGGATGCTGCCGCATCCTATGTGGAGCACCGCCGCCAGGCAGAGGCACGCGCTCGCAGGACGGCACAGCATAAAACCGGATCTTCAGAAGTCGGCATCGACGCGATCTACCGCCTCTTCCCGTTTCGGCTGTTCGGCCTCACCTCTGCCGCCGTCAAGCAGTTCGTGGACGCGGAATTCGCCGCTGAACTCGAACTTTGTCGCGTCAATCCGGCAATCCACGAGCACTATCGAGAGCTGCGTGCCAATGGTGCGCGGACCGGCTTCATCTCGGATACCTATTGGAGCACTCAGCAACTAAGCACGCTTTTACGTGCGTGCTGCGCCGATCTGCAATGGGACTTCCTGTTTGCATCCAGCCAGCACGGCAGCAGCAAGAGCGAAAAGCTGTTCGATATTTATCTGAAGACGTGTGCGGTCGATCCGCAGAATGCGGTTCATGTCGGCGATAATCCGGTGGCCGATATCGCCGACGCCAAGCGCCGGGCCGTCAACGCGCTGCATATACCGCAGGCCAGTGCCGCACTGGCATCCGTATTGTCGCGCGAGGCCACCGTGGAGCGCCTGCTCTGCCCGGTTCATGCAACCATGCTGGACGGCGGCATGCGCACCTTGCGCCGGCTGACAGCGTCACACGCGGCGAGCCCTTCGCCGGCGCATGATCTCGGCCTGACCGTGTTGGGCCCTGTAATGCACACCTTCGATGCTTTCACTACCGATCGCATTGCGCGGATCGGTGAGGCCGGCGCCAGCACACGCGTCGCGTTTCTCGGACGCGACGGCCACCTCCCGCATCAGATCCGGGCACTGAGTGATACGACTGCGATCTATCTCGAAATCAATCGCCGTGTCGGCATGATGGCGTCCGCCCGGACCCTGGCGCCCCTTGTCGATCTTGTCAGCGAACTGCCGGCGATCAATGCGCATGCCTTTTCCGAGATCGTCAAATTCAGCTCGCGTCGGATCGAGGAGTTCTTCGCCAAGCAGCCGCACGGCCGCTGCAGCGGCCGCGACCTTGCCAAGGCGTTACCGAAGTTACTCGATAAGCGCGAGCTGACCACGGTTGCCGATGGCTTGCGCATGGAATTGATGACCTATCTCCGCACCCGGATTCCCGATCTGGATCAATGCAGCGATCTCGTATTGATCGACCTCGGTTACTCCGGGAGCATCCAGAAAGCGCTGCGCCGCATTTTCGATATCGAGGGTATCAAGGCGCGCATCCACGGCCTCTATCTGCTGACGCTGGATGATGGTTTCGTTGAATGCGACGCGCGCGACACGTTTGAAGGGCTGATCTCAGACCTGATCGTCACGCCACACATCAAGCGCATGCTCCTGCGCAATATCGCCGTATTGGAGCAGCTATGCTGTTCGTCGAGCGGCTCCGTACGTGGATATCGCAATGGCGCGGTTATGCACGAAGACAATGGTCTATCCGCGGATCAGCATCAGGTGGCGCGTGAGGTGCAACAGGGCACCGTCGCGTTCAGCACCACGGCTCGGGATTTACTGACACGTCTGAACATCTCTCCCTTTGCCAATCTCGATGCGGCTGCGCGCACGGCGACAGCGACTCTTGGACGCCTTCTGTTGCTGCCAACCGACCGGGAGCTAACGCTGCTGGGCAGCTTGCAGCATGACGTCAATCTGGGAACGTCTGCGCTCACGCCATTGGTTGACGGCGATATTCTGAACGCCCAGCAAGTCGTTCGCGCATGGCCGGATGCCTGTACGGCCGGCGATCCGCCCATGTGGCTGGCGGGATCATTCGCGGCCCTGACGCCGGCCCAGAGCTTTCAGTATCTGCTGTTCGGAGCCAACCTCCTCCCGAGCGATATCTTCAGCGATGTACGATGCGGCCAGCTGGAGATCGACATTACGACCCGCATCGGATCCAGCGCCAAGCTGTCCACGAATTGTTATCGCACGGGCGCCGGCGAGATACGGATACGGATCCCGATGTCGCTCAACATGAATGTTGCGTCTGTCACCTTGCCACTCGCGCATCTGGCGCCGGAAGGCGTTCTCAACGGTCCGTTCCTGCAATATGGAAAGACCGTCGATCAGGCCATGCGCAGCGTTGATATCCTGAAACTGGATGGACAGGAATTGCGCCCCGCCGGCATGGTCTTCACGGGACGCCACTATGGCAGCGGTGACCAGGCTGCTGCGTTGACCATCGAGCTTCCCGAACAGACCGCGCCCGTGGCGCTGCTGAGTATCGGCATCACCCCGATATCCGGCGTGCGGATCCTTGCGCTGGATTGATTGATACCAGGCTCATTTGACGATGGCGTCGAACACCAGCGTCTTCAGGATCGGCTGAATGCGGCCACGCTGGGTCGGCGTCTGCACCATGAAGATCATCACCATGTCGTGGTCGGGATATGTCCAGAAATAAGTCCCGGCCGCGCCGCCCCAGGCCATCTCGCCAATGAAGCCGGGCACGCCGTCCTCGCCGGGGCCGGTGCGCACGCCGAAGCCGAGCCCGTAGCCGAAGCCGGCGCCGGGATAGTAATAGGCCCACGGCCTCACGTCGGTCGCGGGCGCGACTTCGTTCTTGCGCATTAGTGCCACGGTCTCAGGCTTGAGGATGCGCTTGCCATCGATCTCGCCGCCATTGATCAGCATCTGCAGGAAGCGCGCATAATCGCCCGTGGTGGCGCTGAGGCCACCTCCTCCGGATTCCCATTTTCGCTTGATGGTCGGGTCGCTGATGCTCTCGTTGCCGATGATGCGATCGGTCGGCAGCGGCTGCGCGATGCGCGATGCCTTTGCGGGATCGAGAATATAGTAGCTGCTGTCGACCATGCCGATTGGATCGAACAGATATTGCTTCTGGAAATCATAGAGCGACATGCCCGAGGCCACTTCGATGACGCGACCGAGCACGTCGGTGGAATGGCCGTAATCCCAGACAGTTGCGGGCTGGTAAGCGAGCGGCAGCCTGGCCAGGCGATCGGCGAAATCGCTGTTGTCAAAGTCGCCGGCGAACAAACCGGCTTTCAGATAAAGCTCTGTAATCAAGCCAAGATTGGTGAAGGCGGAGCTTATCCCGGACGACTGGCGCATCAGATCGAGCACCGTGATCGGCTTCAGCGCGGGCGAAAAATCGAGATATTTCTGACCCTTGGCGTCGGTCTTTTCGGTCGCGACCTGCGGGCTGGCATAGGCCGGAATGTATTTCGCAACGGGATCGTCGAGCTTCAATTTGCCCTGCTCCACCAGCACCATGGCGGCGACTGACGTGACTGGTTTGCTCATCGAATACAGACGAAAGATCGTATCCCGCGTCATCGGCGCCATGGTGGCGGGATCGCGGACGCCAAAGCCTTGATAATAGACGGGTTTGCCGTGGCGCTGGATCAGCATGATGGCGCCGGCGAGGTGGCCCTGCCCGACTTCGCGGTCGAGCATCGCCGTGACGCGATCGAGACCGGCTTGCGAAAAGCCTGTGAGATCAGGGGCTTCCGTGAGCAGGTTGCTGGCAGCCGCGGCCGGGCTGATCAGCTTTGCCGCGATAGCTATCATTACCAGCCATTCGCAAGATTGACGCAAGTTTGCCTCTGGTTTGTCTCAAGCCACGCTGACTCTAACATCCAGATATTTCAACGGCTTGTAAAAATCGGTCGAAATCGAGCGATCGTTTTTCTTGTGGCAATACAGAGGCAGGGCGGATTGCACGGCCGGCCGATCCGCCCTCGCCGCTCCACCTCAGTTCATCGTGATATTGGCCTTCTCGATGACGCCCTTCCAGCGTGCGGTTTCGCTGGCGATGTATGTGCCGAAGGCGGGACCATCGACATCCATCGCCACCGCGCCGAGTTCGGAGATCTTCTTCTTCGTTTCCGGCTGCTGCATGAACGCGCGGATCTCGGCAGAGAGCTTGTCGGTGACCGCCTTCGGCGTGCCCGTCGGCGCAATGAAACCGTGCCAGGCGACGGCTTCGAAGCCCGGCAGGAATTCGGCGACGGCCGGCAGGTTCGGATCGAACTCGGCGCGCTTCGGCGTGGCCGTTGCGAGCATGGCAAGCTTGCCGCCGGTGACATGCGGCAGCAGCAGCGGGACATTGTCGAAGGACAGGTCGATCTGGCCGCTCAGGAGATCCGGCATCATCTGGCTCGAGCCTTTATAGGGCACATGGACCATCTTGGTGCCCGTCATCTGCTGGAACAGCTCGCCGGCAAGATGCTGCGAGGTCCCCGGCCCGGCCGAACCGAAGGTCACCTTGCCGGGATTGGCTTTCAGATAAGCGATGAGGTCCGGCACCGTGCGCGCGGCGATCTTGTTGGGGTTCACCACCAGCACATTGGGGACCATGCTGACCTGGGCGATCGGCACGAGGTCCTTCTCCGGATTGTAGCTGAGCTTGGCGCCATAGATGGTCGGGTTGATCGACATCGCCGACGTGCTGGCCACGCCGATCGTGTAGCCATCGGGCTGCGCCTTGGCGACGCGCGTGACGCCGATAATGCTGCCGGCGCCGCCGACATTCTCGACCACGATGGTCGCGCCGAGTTTCTTCTGCAGATGTTCCGCCACCATGCGGCCGAGGATGTCGGCGGTGCCGCCGGCCGAGAACGGCACGATGGTGGTGATGGCGCGGTTGGGATAATTGGCATCCTGCGCGGATGCGGATGTGGCCATGCCGAGCGTGAGGCAGGCCGCCGTCAGGATTGAGGGCAGTCTCATGGGTCGTTCCTCCAGTGGTTTGATCGGCCCCGTTTGTGGGTGCTCGATTTGGGGTGATGCACCACGCGGGAGCGTGATGCATCGTGTTGGTAGCCGCTCCTCCGTCCCTCATGGTGAGGAGGCGCGAAGCGCCGTCTCGAACCATGAGATCGCGGGGCTCAGTGCTTGCGGCCATCCTTCGATACGCGCGCGTTGCGCGCTCCTCAGGATGAAGGACCGAGATATTTAGTTCATCGTGACGTTTGCTTTTTCCATCACGGTCTTCCAGCGCGCGGTCTCGCTGGCGATGTATTTCGTGAATTCATCCTGCGGGACGGCAACAGCCACGGCGCCAAGCTCGGACATCTTCTTCTTCGTCTCCGGCAGGCTCATGAATTCGCGCACCTCGCTCGACAGCTTGTCCACGATCGGCTTCGGCGTTGCAGCCGGCGCGATGAAACCGTGCCAGGCGACGGCTTCAAAACCCGGCAGGAATTCGGCGACAGCCGGCACCTTGGGATCGAATTCGGCGCGCTTCGGCGTGGCGGTGGCGAGCATGGCCAGCTTGCCACCGGCGACATGCGGCAGCAGCAGCGGCACATTGTCGAAGGCGATGTCGATCTGGCCCGAGATCAGGTCGGTGACCATCTGGCTCGAGCCCTTGTAAGGCACGTGGATCATTTTGGTGCCGGTCATCTGCTGGAACAGCTCACCCGCAAGGTGCTGCGAGGTGCCGGGGCCCGACGAGCCGAACGTGACCTTCTCAGGGTTCGCCTTGATGTATTCGATCAGCTCCGGAACCGTGCGCGCCTTGATGCGATCGGGGTTCACGACGAGGACGTTCGGCACCTGGCTGACCTGGGTGAAGGCGACGAGGTCCTTCTCCGGCTGGAACTGGAGCTTGCTGCCATAGAGCGACGGCGCAATCGCCAGCGGCGAGGTCGAAGCGAGGCCGATCGTGTAGCCATCGGGCTGCGCCTTGGCGACGCGGTTGACGCCGATATTGCCGCCGGCACCGCCCATGTTTTCCACCACCACAGTGGCGCCGAGCTTTTTCTGCAGATGCTCGCCGACCATGCGCGCGATGATGTCCACGGTGCCGCCAGCCGCAAACGGCACGACGATGGTGATCGGCTTGGTCGGATATTTGACGTCCTGTGCGCTGGCCTGGCCGGCGGTGAAGGCGACGCAGGCCGCCATCAGGATGGATTTGATCTTCATGGGAGTCCTCTTCTCGAATTGATTTTTTAGTTCAGCAGTCGAAGCCGCCCGGCTCTATTCCGCCGGCAGCACCTTTCCGGGATTCATGATGTCGTGGGGATCGAGCATCGCCTTGACGCTGCGGAGCAGCTTGAGCTCGATGGGATTGGCGACGCGGCCGAGGCGTTCGCGATTGGCGATGCCGATGCCGTGCTCGGCGCTGATGCTGCCGCCAAGGGCTGCGGTCTCTTCATCGACGATGGTGTTGATGCCGAGAACGGTGTCCGCGATCTCGTTCTTCTGGTCCTGCTTGAAGCCCGGAATGATCGCGAGGACATGGATATTGCCGTCGCCGATATGGCCGTGCATGACGATGCGCGCATCCGGCCGATAGGCGGCGATGCGCTTCTCGACCTGCTTCACGAATGTCGCCTGCTGCGACAGCGGCACCGCGCTGTCATGGGAAATCACGTAGCCGGCGGCCTTGCTGCCCTCTGACACGCTGTGGCGGACTTTCCAGAATGTCGCGGCCTGGGTCTCGCTGGAGGCGACCAGCGCGTCCACGATCAGCTCGCGCTCATAGGCGCCGCCGAGCATGGTCTCCATCGCCTCATTGAGATCCACGGTGAGCAGCGTATCGACCAGTTCGATCAGCACATACCACGGCGTGTCCAGCTCGAACGGGATGGTCACCAGCGGCAGGTTCTCGGCGATCACCTCGATCTGGCCGCGTGACATCACCTCGAAGGCGCCAAGGCGGTCGCCAAGATCGGTGCGCGCCTGCGCGAGCAGGTCGAGCACCGCATCGATGCTGTTGAGCTTGACGAAAGACACCGCCCTCGCCCGCGGCTTCGGGAAAAGCTTGAGCACGGCACCGGTGATGATGCCGAGCGTGCCTTCGGCGCCGATGAACAGCTGCTTGGTGTCGAAGCTGGTGGAATCCTTGCGCAGCGCCGTCATGCCGTCGAGGATCTCACCATCGGGCATGACCACTTCGAGGCCGAGGCACAGCTCGCGCGTGGTGCCATAGCGCAGCACGGCGGTGCCGCCGGCATTGGTGGAGAGATTGCCGCCGATCTGGCACGAGCCTTCGGCGCCGAGGCTGAGCGGAAACAGCCGGTCGATATCGTCGGCGGCCTTCTGGATGTCGGCAAGGATGCAACCGGCATCCACGGCGATGCTGTCGCCGAGGCGGCTGACATGGCGGATCTTGTTGAGGCGGTCGAGGCGCAGTACGATCTTCGGGCGATCGCCCAGCGGCGTGGCGGCGCCGCACATGCCCGTGTTGCCGCCTTGCGGCACGATGGCGATCCCAGCGGCGACGCAGGCTTTTACGACATCCGAGACCTCCTGCGTCGAGCCGGGCTTCACCACGGCCAGCGCATTGCCGTGATAGCGGCCGCGCCAGTCGACCACGTAAGGCTCGAAATCGCCGCCTGGGCCGATGATGTAGCGTTCGCCGACGATGCCGGCGAGCGTTGCGAGGAATGTCGTGTGGTCGGTCAAGTCTGATTCCTCGTCACAAGCTCATCGGTCGTCCCCGCGCAGGCGGGGCCCCATACACGCTGGCGAATTGTTGGAAGTGCGATGGTCGTGGCTCTGCCGCTATGATTTTGACGACGGAGGTTATGGGTCCCCGCCTGCGCGGGGACGACACGGAGAGCGACGCTTGCAGATGTGATTGTCATCCAGCCCCCTCACCGGAACGAGAGGTCGAGCAGACGGCCTTCGAACAGGCGGTCGCGCGAGGTTTCGAGATGGAGACGCATGGCCGTGCGCGCTGCCTCGGCATCGCGGTCACGGATCGCTTCAAAAATGCTCTTGTGTTCCTCGAACACCGCTTCAAGACCGGGCTGCGGGCCCATCAGCGACTGGCCGTGCAGTTTCATGCCGACGGCGACATGGTCCTTCAGCGCATTCAGCGAGGTCGCGAAATAGTGGTTGTTGGTCGCCTCCGAGATCGCGAGATGAAACGCATAGTCGGCGTCCTCGCGATGCTTGCGGTTCTTGGTCGCCTCGCGCAGCAGGCCGAGCGCCGCTTCCATCTGCACGAGATTATCGTCGCTGCGGCGGAGTGCTGCGAAATGCGCGGCATCGCTTTCCATGCTGATGCGGAATTCGAAGCAGCGCTGGATGTCGGCAATCGTCTCGACACGCGCATAACCAAACGGCGCCTTCGCATGCGCCTGCACGAAACTGCCCGAGCCCTGGCGGGAATAGATCAGCCCGTCCTCGCGCAGGCGGCCGAGCGCTTCGCGCAGCACGGGCCGCGAGACATCGAAGATGGCGGCGAGCTCGTGCTCGCCGGGCAGCTTCTGGTCCGGCGCATAGTCACCGCTCGCGATGCGCTGTGCGAGTTCGCCATAGACCTTGTCGACCAGCGACGGGCCGGCGTGACGCGCGCGGGGCGCGTCGGACAGTTCGGATGAATCGATCGGCTTCATGATCAAGTCGAACCAAAGCTCACGGTGGCGGCGTGGGTGTTTCATTCGAAAACCCGATCGATGTGATCGGCTCTCTCTTGGAAACATTTCCTCGCCAGGTTGCGGCGAACATGTCGAGGGCCGTTCAACTTGTCAACATGTCAAGATTGCGCAGCAGGCTGTTCGCTCTGCGTATAGCATTGATCTAGAACGATTAAACTTTGCGCGTCATCCCAAAGTCGTATTGCGCCGCACAAAAACTGACAACTTGTCAGGTTGCAAAATTCATGGTGGAAGGCTGACAACCTTCGAAAGGATTTTTAGCGTGAGCAACGGACTGAACGGCAAGGCCATCGTAATCATCGGCGCAAGCTCGGGCATCGGCGCTGCCGTGGCGAAGAAATTCGGCGCGCTCGGCGCCAACTTGATCGTGCACTACAACGGCAATCCGGAAGGCGCGCAGGACGTCGTGGCGAGCATCCAGACCGCTGGCGGCAAGGCCGAGCTGCTGCGCGGGGACGTCTCCGAACGCGCTGAAGCTGCGCGTGTGATCGAGGAAGCGCATGCAAAACTCGGCCGCATCGATGTGCTGATCAACAATGCCGGCGCCATGTTCGGGCGCACCTCCATCGCCAATGCCACCGACGAGCAGTATGACGACGTGCTCGACCTCAATATCGGCTCGGTGTTCTTCGCCTGCCGCAAGGTCGCGAAGATCATGGAAGCGCAGCGCTCGGGCTCGATCATCAACACGACGTCGGTTGCGGCCCGCAATGGCGGCGGCGGCGGCGCCGGCCTCTATGGTTCGGCCAAGGGTTTTGTGAGCACGATCACCCGCGTGCTGGCGAAGGAACTGGCGCCGTTCGGCGTGCGCGCCAATGCGGTGGCGCCGGGCGTGATCATGACGCCGTTCCATCAGCGCTACTCCAATGCGGAGCAACTCGAAGCCTCGCGCCAGACCATCCCGCTCGGCCGCATCGGCACGCCGGAAGAATGCGTCGGCGCCTACCAGTTTCTGGCAGATGAGAGCATGAGCGGCTACATCACCGGCCAGGTGATCGAGGTCAATGGCGGCCAGATCATGCCGTGACGCCTCTTACCTCTCCCCTCCGGGGAGAGGTCGCGCGCCCTTCGCGCGCGGGTGAGGGGGCACCGCAAGC
>NZ_JBIIOT010000113.1:0-14965 GCF_044336785.1 Tardiphaga sp.
CGTCACGCGATAAGGCACCAGAATCCGCGTGCCGGCGATCGGCACCAGCCAGGCTTCCATGTTGCGCTGGGCGGCGAGATATTTGATGGCGGCGCGGTCCGGCACATAGCCGGCGATGGGCGTGAAATAGACGGCGCAGACGATCGCCGGGCCGTGATAGCCCTTCTCGGCCTTCACCTGCTCCATCCGCTTGTAATCGAGCTTGATGTCATAGCGCATGCGGCCGTCGAAGATCGACGTGCCGGTGCGGCACGAATCCGGCGCCAGCAGGTTGCCGGTGCCGGGCACGGACAGCAGCGAGCCCGTCATCGGATCGATCACATTGCGCCGATGCGCATCGGTGACCGGGATGCGCTCGGGATCGTCCGGCAGCTCCGGCTCGATGGAAAACTCTTTCACATAGCCGAGCGCGATCTGCATCTTGATCGCCTCGGACTTCTTCGCCGAGGTGGTGGTGGCGGCATAATTGGTGGGGCCGAGCTGGCCCGCGACCACGCGCCCCTGCGCCTGGCCAAAGCCCGACCCGCCGGAAAACGCCTTCAGCAGCCCCGCAGTGCCGCCGGTCGCCGCCGCGCTGTATTGATCCTCGGTGATGTCGATGGCCCAGGTGCCGCGGCCGACGGGAATCCCCGCGAGGCTGGCTTCATATTTGGCCTCGACCTTGCCCTGCGCCACGGCCGGCCGGCTATCGGCGAGCGCGCCCATGGCGCTGAGCCCGGCCAGAAGCCACAGCGCGAAGCCTGATCGAAAAGGAGTTTTGCGGGGGCCGGGGCAACGCACGTTCTGTCTTACCTCACGTCTCGTCATCCGGGGCCGGTGGTGCGGCATATGAATACGGCTCGGTGCGCCAATGCGCATGGGCAAAGCATGTCTATGCGTGTCCGGCTGGAATACGTCCTTTATATGATGGGAACCAGACGCGTTTCCAACCACTTCGCTGTGGTATCCGCCGCCGAGACCGGCTATAGCGGGGGCGTTGCCAGCGCGGCCCCTTGCAAAGCGGGCCGGTTCCGGCGGGTGTCATCCCAATCCGTGGCGTGCGTGCCAAGTCTTTTGGTCCATGTCATTGGTGTGACTCGTCTTGACGTTTGCAGCTCCAAACCCTATACGTCCGCGGCTCCTGAAATGGACGTGATTTTTGAACCCCTGCCCGGCCTGATGGTCGCAGGCGGGGATGACAGAGGATTTTCGCCATGTCCCGGCGTTGTGAACTGACACTGAAGGGCCCGCAGGTCGGCCACAAGGTGAGCCATTCGAACATCAAGACCAAGCGCCGGTTTCTGCCGAACCTGGTCAATGTGACCTTCATCTCGGACGTGCTCGGCCGCGGCATTCGCCTGCGCGTGTCGGCCAATGCCGTGAAGTCGGTGGACCACCGCGGTGGTTTCGACGCTTACCTGATCGCGGCCAAGGAGAGCGAGCTCTCCGCCAAGGCCGTGCTGCTCAAGCGCGCCATCGAAAAGAAGAAGACCACGGAAGCCAAGGCTGCCTGAGGCTTGAGGGCGGCGTGAGCTGCCTGAGCTTGAGGATGCCGCGCTGATAAGGCGCAGCTTCGTATCGGAATAACAAAACGGCCGGATCGCGAGATCCGGCCGTTTTGTTGTCTTGTCGCATGGCGCGCAAGAGCTGTTAACAAGTCCGAGTATGTCCGAAATTTCTGGTAACGGACGACCAACAGCCACAGCTCTAGCTTGCATCGCCTCTTTGGACGACTAAGCTAGCTTTCGTTCTTTCCTAAAATTGTGCTGAAAGTGCTTTTGCGTGAGACCACTTTTACGATGGGCAGGAAGCAAACGGCAAATGCTGCAGCCGTTACGTGACTTCTTTCCAACTGAAAGTGCTTACACATACATCGAGCCTTTCTGCGGCTCTGCAGCACTGTTCTTTGATAGACGACCACCGAAAGCAGTGTTGGCCGACATCAACGCCGATCTAATCAATTTCTACAGGTCAGTCCGCCAACATCCTACAGACGTTTTCGAGATCGCTTCAAAGCTTAGAAGATCGAAAACAACATACCTGCGAATTCGTCAGGCGATCGCGAGCGAACCCGACAACATTAAACGCGCAGCTTACTTCTATTACTTGAATCGGAACTGCTTCAACGGCCTATATCGAACGAATAAGCAAGGCACGTTCAACGTACCGTTTTCGGAATCTCGCACCGGCCGAATGCTCACTTGGGAAGACTTTTCCGAAAGCGCAGGAGCTCTAAAAACAGCAACCATTCACGTTCAAGATTTTGAATCACTCATTCGAGACAATCTCACACCGCAATCTTTCTTTTTCCTCGATCCACCTTACGCGGTCGAACGGCGCGCACCATTCGTCGACTACAACGGCCAAGCATTTAATAGCACTGACCTAACTCGCCTATTGAGTTGCTTGCGAGCAATTGATGACTCGGGCGGCCGATTTGTTCTCACCTACGACAGTGCGCTGGCAGAAAAGTTCTTGCTTCGAAAGAAGTGGAAGCAGTTTGAGATCGTCGTGCGACGAAATATCAGCGGATTCTCAGCTGCAAGGAAGAATGCAATTGAAGTCCTAACGACGAATTTCGCCCTATGACACGAATTCTAGTACTCAGCGATCTGCACGCATATCGTCCGGTCGAAAACCAGAACCGAGAGCCCTCGTTCTTAATCGCGTCAACGCGCGACAATCCAACAAATCCTATTAGAGCCATCCCCGCTATCTTGCAGGAGGCAAACCTAACGGTTGATTGGATTCTGTGCCCTGGAGACATCGCTGATCAAGCTGATCCGGACGCTCAGTCCTTCGCTTGGGCTGAGCTTGTCGAGCTAAAAAAGCAGGTCAAAGCGAAACTTTTGCTCGCCACAGCGGGAAATCACGATGTCGATTCTAGGCTAAAGTTCAGCAGCTTTGATCCGAAAGGACACCTTCAAGCACTGTCACCTCCCTTTCCAGGGCACAAAGAAGTCGCCGACAAGTATTGGGCTCGCAATTACCATATTCACACGCAAGACACAGTGCGATTGGTGAACCTGAACAGCGCCGCTTTTCACGGCTTTCATTCTGATGAAAAAGGGCCGGACGCTGAATTTCGCCATGGGCGAATTAGTGATCGAACGATCGAGGCGATTATAAAGGAAGTTCGGCAACAAGAATTCGCGATCAATATTCTATTTACTCATCATCATCCTTACAGGAATGACGAGATCTACGACAAAGACTACAGTGAAATGATACTAGGCGGTAAGCTCGCCGCCGCTCTATCAGATGCAACTTCTTCGCATTGGCTGATAATTCATGGGCACCAGCATTTTCCAATGCTGAAGTATGGTCCAGCTACAGCTTTTCCTCCCGTTATTTTCTCTGCGGGCAGCGTATCAGCCAAGATCACATCTCCAGAGTCTGCGGAAGCGCCCAACCAGTTTTATCATTTAACGATCGAGACTGATCCGACACGCACGGCCGGCTGGGGTCCATGCGGCACGATCCGAGCATGGTCGTGGCTTCATCGCCGGGAATGGCAACCGACTCCAGAAGGTCAAAACATTCCTGATGGAGCGGGCTTTGGCTGTCGAGACAACGTGCAGTCAATCGCCCAAGCAATCTCTTCGCACGTAGCGACACGCAACTCGCCTATCACGATAGACGAACTTTACGTCGTTTACCCGCAACTCCAATTTGTTGTTCGAAAGGTATTCGACGAAGTCGTAAAAGCACTGAAGGCGCTGAACATTCGCTGCACAATTACAAAACCCTTCGGCTTAAGCGAATTAAGAAAAGAAGCGGTGAAGCGATGAATGACCCCTTCGAGTCATACAATGCGCGGTTCGTTGACCCGCAAACAGTCGCACAGACCTTCATTCTCCGCGATAGGGAGTTTACTTCTCTTTGTGAGCAGACCAATTCTTTGCTCATCGGACCTCGCGGAAGCGGGAAAACTACCCTACTGAAGATGCTCAAAGTAGGAGCGCAAATCGCATGGAAGAATCGAACGCAAGCGAATAGCTTACGCCGGTTCAATTTCTGCCCAATATATGTTGGAGCGGAAAGACAGCTCGATATCGTTGTTGGACACCCAGCAACGCTTAAGAATCGATCATCTATCGGGCTTTTATCAAAAGCGCTTCTCTCTTTTAGAGTGAAATTTGCTTGCCTTGACACAGCGCAGGAGATCTCAAACTCGAAGTTGCGCGACATAGAGAATATGTCCCACCAATTCGTCGAGCTGACCGGAAAAGAAGCTTCAATCTGTCGCTCTCTCTCTCTGGTTTGGGACTTGGGCGAAGAGACCTTATCTTTTTTAGAAGTTCGACTGCGGCTGTATTGGCAGCTCAGTGAAATGAACCGCTACCTTGCTCGAATAAAGTATGGCTCAGAAATAAGCCCTGAAGAGATAATGAAGGAGGCTCAGTACCTCTCGCATGATCCGGTAGGAAGCTGCGAATCGTTCATTTCAATCTTCAACACAGTCATCGATCAAACGGCAAAAAGCTGGGCTCTTTGCGTCGATGAAGTGGAGATTATGCCTGACGATTTACAGAACTACCTTTTTGCCTGTTTCCGCTCACGAGAGCAGAGATTGTTGCTGAAACTTGCAACAAGCCCATACTCGAAAATTGATTGGCAAGGCCTTGGCACCGATCGACCAACCGCGGGAAGCGATTACACCGCAATCAACCTTGGCTTTACCACCAAACATGACAGCAAGAGGAACGACGCTCGCAGATTTAGCTCTCAACTTCTTGAAGCGCTCATACAGCACGAGGGGCGCCTAAAAAAGGGAGATAAACGACCACGAGGAACACAAGTTCTTGGCCGATCGCCGATTACAGAGGCGAATACATCTCCCGACCAGCGAGATGCATACAAGCCTGAAAATGGAATACACTATCTTCGCTTCAAGGCCTTAATAGAACGCGACATTGGATTTCGCCAATTTGCGCGAGACCGACATATTGATATCGAGAAGCTTCACTCAGGAAGCGAAAATAAACGAGCAAGCCAGGCTCGGAAGTATATCTGGCAAGTGGCATGCCGCTTGGAGTATGGCCCCACAAATCAATTTGTTCGTCCAGATCGAACAATTGGCGACAGACCGCCTAGCAGAAAGGCTTTCGCTGACATTTACCTTGGTTACGATTCGTTACTTACAATGTGCGAGGGAAATCCGCGCATTACCATCTCGCTAATGAGGCCGCTGGTTCGACGGTTCTTCGGCACATCTCGAAGCATCCCACTCGAAGATCAGTCTTCGTTGGTGGAAGAAACAGTAGCAAAGTTTGTCTCGCTACTATCGACAATCCGCGTTGCTGATCCCAACGGCCAACTGCAGGATATGTCGCTGGTTGATCTCATGGATACAATCGGGAAGTACTTCTCGGGTGAGGTCAATGGCCCTGAATTTAGACCAGAGCCACCTCTGACCTTTAAGATCGATAAGACCGTTCCTAACGAGTTTGTCGAAGCTTTGGGTGCCGCCATCAATCAGGGCGCGTTCATTATGTTGTCCGATGAGAGCGGGCTGTTCGATCACGGATCTATCAAAGATGCTCGCTTACGGTTCTCGTACCTTCTTTGTCCGCTTTACCACCTTCCTCTCACGTTAGGCAGCCAAGTCAATTTGAGCACCATCTTGAAGAGCAAGCGCCTTAGACCATCTCGCCGGCCGCTAACTCAAGACGATCTGTTTAACAGGCAGCAAACATGAACGCTCGATTCGCGGTTCGAAATTTCAAGCGAAAACTCAACGAAATATCCAATGCCGTTTTTGTCTACTGCATCGGCTACGAAACTCGTTCTCGACATGCTGCAGAGCAAGGTAGTTGGGCCGCGGATAATGTTATTGCCGTTGAGTATTCCGAAAGCCAAATACTCTCTTTTGAAGAGAACCGCGCCTACGCAAAGAAATGCCAGTTTCGGATTGTTTCAGATCTTGAGCCATCCGTCGAGCAAGCCATCGCGGAGCGCATTGAAAACAGCCGCGCCAAGGGCATGAAAGCGAGTATTGCCATTGATGTTTCGTCAATGGACCGCTCATTAATGGCTAGAGTCTTGTTTGCTGCAACAGACAAATTGAAGAACAACGAAACGCTAGTCGTATTGTATTCGCCTTCCCGCTTCACTGAACCTACGCGCGACTTAGTACCGATCCGCGCCCTCGCCGCAGCTCACCCCGAGCTTTCGGGTCAAGTCGCTCCACCCGATACTAGCCGTATCGTTCTACTCGGTATTGGCTATGAGTACGGCGTGTCGCTCAACATTCTAGAAACCCACGAGCCAGATATCGCGTTCATTTTTCGGCCGAACGGCATCGACCCTAGTTTTTCGGAAGCACTGCTTCATGCAAACTTTGGGTTCGACTTTGGGGATCGAAACTATGATATCGTTGACTATTATCTCGATGATATGGCGGGTGCTTACGACGACATCTCGAACCTGATGGCGACGGGAAAGCATGGCAGTTCGATTGTTTCGGTTCCTATGGGACCGAAGATATTGAGTGCAGTTATGATACTCGCTGGACGCCTTCATAAGCCGCACGTTTCCGTTTTGCGGTACTCGGTTGCTCGAGTTGACAACTATGTCGACGCTCACCCCGCTGGTGCGGTGCTGGGCATAACCGTTACCATTTTGAAACGCGAAATCGACGAGCACTGAGTTTCGATCAAGCAAAACTCGATGCAGCAAATTTAGATTTTATCGAGCACCAAATCGCCCCATTTCCCTGCGGAACTCCCCTGCCGCCACCTGCGTTCGTATTCCCGACGCGCTGCTGTGTGCGGTGCACTTCGCCCGCGCGGCGAAGCGATCAGGTGATGTGATGAGGAGATTTCCGATGCAACAGATGCTGCGAAAAGCCCTGCTTCCGATGCTGGCTGCGGGCGCGCTCAGCGCCGCGGTGCCGGCCATGGCGGCCGATGTCTATGTGCGCGATCGCGCGCCGCGCGTCGGCGTCGCCGTGCCGGTGATGCCGGCCGGGCCGCTGACGGTCGAACAGGCGGTGCAGGTCGCCTATGGCATCGGCGTGGTCGAGGTGAAGGACACCCATTTCGACGGCGACGAATGGGAGATCAAGGGCCGCGACCGCTATGGCAAATGGATCGAGGTCGATATCGACGCGCGCACCGGTGAAGTGCGCAACGTGGATCGCTCGATTATCTGATGCGGGTGGGAGAGTGAGGCGAGAGCGGCGCGCTGGAAGGCGCGCCGTTTTCTTTTTAGTTGAAGCGCAGGGGCCGATGGACTCCCTCCCCCAAGCGAAGCGCAGCGGGGAGGGTCCGCCGATAGGCGGGGGTGGGGTCTCTCCCAACGTGACGTCAGAGTTTGGGGAAGCACCCCACCCTGACCCTCCCCGCTGCGCGGCTGCGCCGCTTGAGGGAGGGGACACTGCTGTCCGCGCTAGCGCAGCTGCAATCCCGTCGCCGCTTCCAGCTCCGCCAGCGCTTGTGCGGCCCCCGTCACCTTGATCGTCGTCATGCCGAGCTCGCGGGCGGGCTTGAGGTTGACGCCGAGGTCGTCGAGATAGACGCAGGTCTTCGGATCCACGCCGAGCTTCTCCGTCATCATCGTGTAGATGCGCGGATCGGGTTTGCGCAGGCCTATCTTGGCGGACTCGATGACGTGATCGAACAGCACCATCACCTCCGCCACATAGAGCGCGCGGCCGTCCGTCGAGCCCATCGCATTGGCCGGCAGGTTGTTGGTGATGCAGCCGGTCTTGAACTGCGCCTTGATGCGGCGGAGCGCGTCCACCATTTCGGGGCGGATCTCGCCCTTCAGCAGCTTCACCACCTCGCGGCCGCGGACTTCGGCGCCGAGGGCTCTGGATTCTTCCGCGAAGAGGGTGTCGAAGGCGGCGAGGTCGATCTCGGCGCGCTCGAATTTCGCCCAGGCGTTGTCATGATGGTTCTGCGCATTGGTGCGGCGGATGATGTCCGCGGGCAGGCCGTGGCTCTGCTCGTAATGCGCAAAGGCCTCGAACGGCGATGAGGTGATGACGCCGCCGAAATCGAAGATCACTGCAGAGATCATGGGGTTTCCTGGTGTTTATTTTGCTGTGCCGGTCGTGGGCGCCTCTCCCCGCATGCGGGGAGAGGCGGGGTGAGGGGGCTCTCCGCTTGCTCCGAGCCGGCGGAGAGCCCCCGCACCCGCCCGGCTCCGCTTCGCTACGCCGGACGACCTCTCCCCGCAAGCGGGGCGAGGTTAGGAACGGCGCTACTCGGCGGCGCGCTGCTCCAGCACGGCCATGCCGCTGCGGGGGCCGAGATCGCGCAGCGGCGACGCGCCATAGAGCCGCGCATATTCGCGGGAGAATTGCGACGGGCTCTGATAGCCCACCGCATAGCCGGCCGAGCCGACATCGAGGCGCTCCACCAGCATGAGACGGCGCGCCTCCACCAGGCGGAGCTGCTTCTGATACTGCATCGGCGTCATCGCGGTGACGGTCTTGAAATTATGATGCAGCGAACTCTCGCTCATGCCGACATTGTCGGCGAGATCCTCGATCCGCAGCGGCCGCGTGTAGTTTTCGCGCAGCCAGGCGATGGCGCGGGCGACCTTGTTGCTCGGGCTCTCGGCCAGCGCGATCTGGCGCAACCGGGCGCCATAGGGGCCGACCAGCAGGCGATACAGCACCTCCTGCTCCAGCAGCGGCGCCATCACCGGGATGTCCTGCGGGCGATCGAGCAGACGCGCCAGGCGGAGTGCTGCGTCGAGCAGGTCGTCGGAGGCACGCGCCACGGCGAGGCCGCGCTCGGGCACGGAGGCGGCGGGCTGGGTAAAGCCGTTGCCGAAACGCGCCAGCACGTCATGCAGCTGGCGCGGATCGATGATCAGGCCGAGGCCGAGATGCGGCTCCGCCTCGGAGGCATCGACGACGCAGGACGACACCGGCAGGTCGTGCGAGACCAGAAGATAATCGCCGACGCCATATTCATGGGCCTCGTTGCCGAGGGTGAGCCGCTTGCGGCCCTGCATCACCAGGCCGAAACAGGGCGACTGGGCGGAGTGGGTGAGTTCGGTGGGGGCGGTCTGGCGCTTCAGGAACAGGCCGCGGATCGGGGTCGCCATATCCTCCGTGGCGTTCCGGGCAATGATGTCGCGGAATTCGGCAATCCGGTCGAGCATGGACAAACCCCTCATGGTGCTGGCCTTTTGGGCCGGGTTGGATCTAGCAACGGCGGTGCGGCAGGGGAATGGCGGGGCGATCACATTTGCAGGATCGTGCATGACATCCGCAGGATCGGCCTAACGCTGCACCGCGGCGATTTGCGATAAGGGAGATGCGCCAGACCGGTGACCGCCGGGTTGCCCGAGGGCCCCCGGATCGCGGTGACGCCGCCTCTTCTCTCTCACCGACATTCTTCACGCGATAGCCGCGTGGATATCAAAGACAGGGATCATGCCATGACACGATTGGCGGGACAGGTTGCGCTCGTCACGCATGCAGGGAGCGGCATCGGTGCCGCGATCGCCCGCCGGCTCGCCGCCGAGGGCGCCTGCGTGGTGGTCAGCCACAAGGACGATCACGACGGCGCATCACGGCTGGTGGCCGACATCATCTGGCGCGGCGGCTGCGCCATGGCCGTGCAGGGCGACGTCGCCCACTGGCCGGACGTGCGGCGGCTGTTCGCCGACACCGTCGCGACCTTCGGCGGGCTCGACATCCTGGTCAACGACACCCGCCAGAGCGACGAGACCCATCTGTTCGGCGCCATGCTGATGAGCCAGGAGGCGGTGCGGCTGTTCGGCCCGGATGGCGGCGCCATCATCAATCTCACCACCCTCGCCCGCTGCGACCTCGCCCCCGAGGCTCCACCGGACATGGCGGTGGATACGCTGACCGTCGGCCTCGCCCGCGCGTTCGGTGGCCGCAATATCCGGGTGCATGCCATTGCGCCGGGCGCATTGGGGCCGCAGGAGCCGGCGGAGATCGACGTGCTGGACGGCGCTGCGCGCAGCCGGCAATTCGTGGCGCTGCCCCGGCGCGCGACGCCGGATGCGGTGGCCCGGCTGGCGGCGGATCTCGCCAGCGAGACCAGGCACGCACCGCTGATGGCCGCCGGGTGAGCGGATTTGTGCGGCAGGCGGCTGCAGAGTTCCGCCTGCCCACAATCGCGTACCGCGTTTTCACCGAGCGTTAACTGCCGCCGGTAAATTGCCGCCAACTGGCCGTGCGCTGTCGCGCTGGTGTCAAATAAATACACAGTCGGGTGCTAAAGGAGGGGCGATTGTAATAGCATCCCTTTGCCCGACGATGATTGCGAACACAGACATCAAACCGACATGGCGACTTTCTCCGCGCTGGCTGGTGGCCGCGGCGGTGACGATCGTGGTCGGCTTTTCGCTGATCTGCGGCAGCGTGCTGCTCACCATGCGGCGCGGCGACGAGAAGCTGGCGCAGCAGACCCTCGGCAACCTCGCCTCCTCCATCGATGCCGAGATCGCGCGCAATCTCGAACTCTATGACATGTCGATGCGCAACGTCGCCAACAACATGACCTCGCCCGAGCTGGTCGAGGTGTCACGCAATGTGCGGCAGATGGTGCTGTTCGACTATGCCGCCACCGCGCGCCATTTCGGCAATATCCAGGTGCTGGATGCCGGCGGCAATGTCACCCTGGATTCCACCACGCTCGACCCGCAGCCGCAGAACTTCGCCGATGCGGAGTTCTTCACCACCCATCAGCGCGACCCGCTGTTCGGCCTCTATATCTCGCGGCCGATGCAGCATAACGGCGCCTATGGCATCGTGCTGAGCCGCCGCATTGCTGCCCGTGACGGCCAGTTTCTCGGCGTCGTCACCGGCTTCATCCATTACAGCTATTTCGACGAGATCGTCGCACGCCTGCAACTGGAGCGGAGCGACATGATCTCGGTGCTGCGGCAGGACGGCGTGCTGATCGCACGCTCGCCCTTCGACAGGGCTCTGATCGGCCGCGATCTCAGCCGGTTGCCGGCGGTGCAGCGCGCACTGGCCTTTTTCTCCGGCAGCCATCTCGGCGAAGCCGCCAGTGATGGCGTCTCGCGCCTCTATGTCTGGCGCGACAGTTCGCATCCGCTGTTCGTGATGGTCGGCCGTTCCACCGATGTCATCTTCGGCCAGTGGCGCAAGGAGGCGATGCAGATCGGCGGCGCCATGGGGGCACTCGCTTTGATCGCCAGCATGCTGATGCTGGTGCTGGCGCGCGAGATGAAGAAGCGCGCCGCCATGGAAGACGAGATGGCGCGCCTCGCCATGACCGACGGTCTCACCGGCCTGGCCAATCGCCGCCGCTTCGACATCGTGATCGAGAAGGAATGGCAGCGCGCCAACCGCGCGCAGCAACCGATCTCGCTGCTGATGATCGATGCCGATCACTTCAAGGCCTTCAATGATCGCTACGGCCATCAGGCCGGCGACCTCGTCCTGTGCGGTATCGCCTGGAGCATCGCCCGCCACGGCAAGCGCGCCAGCGATTGCGCCGCGCGCTATGGTGGCGAGGAATTCGCGCTGATCCTGCCCGGCCTGTCGCTGCATGATGCGATCGAGCTCGGCGAGCGCATCCGCCGCGAAATCGGCAGCATCGAGCGCGAGGGCATGACGCCCACCACCATCAGCGTCGGCGCAGCATGCCTGGTGCCATCCGCGCAGAATTCGATGATGGAACTCATCAACAAGGCCGACACGGCGCTCTACGCCGCCAAGTCACTGGGCCGCAACCAGACCTATCCGAGCAGCGCACGCAGCAGCCTCGCGGCCTAGTTCCGCCGTGTCAGGGCTGTTGCCTATCAAGTGCGAGAGGTATTTCGCGGCCATCCTTCGAGACGCGGCCCAAGAAGGCCGCTCCTCAGGATAAGGGAAGAGTGTGGCTCCGCAGAAGACCCTCATGGTGAGGAGCCCGCGAAGCGGGCGTCTCGAACCATGGAGGCCGGGCACGATCGTCATCGGCGCTCCGCCATGAGCAATAGCCCTGTCGGCCTGGAGAGACGCAGAGCTGCCAACCGTCACTTCTTTACGGTTGTAATTAACTCCTCATTCACCTGACTTCCTAACCTCGCTGCTACTTCTGGGAGGGTATCCATATCCTCATAAGGGTGAGGGCATGGGTTTGCAGCCTGGGGGACAAGTGGAGGACGCGCGTAACACACCGTTCGTGCCGGGCGTTCGTGGCGCGATGCCGCGACGCGGCGTGGTGCGTTCGCTGATCGTGGCTGGCGCGCTGCTGGTCATCGCCATCGTCATCGGCACCACGATGACCGTGAACAGTTTCCGCCAACGCGCCCTCGACAACAGCAAGCGCGAACTCGAAAATACCGTGCTGCTGCTGCAGAACCATTTCGACCAGCAGTTCCAGGAGCTACAGCGCATCCAGAAGGGCATGCGCGCGCAACTGATGACTGACGGCATCATGACGCCGGAGAGCTTCGCCAACGCGCTCTCAGGCTTCGAAGCGCATCTGATGCTGAAGTCGAAACTCGACGACGAATTCGCCGGCGAGCTGACGGTGATCGACGCCAAGGGACACCTCATCAACTGGTCGGGCTCATGGCCACCGCCAGATGCCAGCATGGCCGACCGTGATTATTTCGAGATCATCAAGGCGCAGAGCTTCCGCGACGAAGAAATCGTGCGGCCGGTGTTGAGCAAGCTCACCGGAAAGTGGAAGACCGTGTTCGCGCGCCGCATCAACGGCCCGCGCGGCGAATTCTTCGGGGTGATCACCCGCGGCATCGAACCCGTGCATATGGAGAAATTCTTCGCCTCGGTCTCGCTCGGCGACAACGCCACCGTGTCCATGTTCCATCGCGACGGCACATTGCTGGCGCGCTATCCGAAAGCCGATCATGCGATCGGGCGCAGATTCTCCGGCAGCCCGCTGCTGGAACATCTGCGCTACAGCAGCGATCCGGTGACCATCCGCACCGTGAGCCCGATCGACAACACCGACCGCATTGGCGCCATGCGGCTGCTGAAGGAATTTCCCATCGCGCTGATCGCCACGTCATCCGTCGAGGGCGTGCTGGCAGACTGGCGTAGCCAGACCAAGTTCCTGATCTTCCTCGCGACGGGTTCGACCCTGCTGCTGACGGGCTTTCTCTTCCTTATCATCCGGCATATCCGCCGGCAAAGCGAGAACGCACAGCGTGAATTGACGCTGGAGAAGAACCGGCTGGCGACCGCCATCAACAACATGACGCAGGGCCTGCTGCTGTTCGATGCCGATGCACGCATCGTGGTCTGCAACCAGCGCTATCTCGATATGTATCACCTGTCGAGCGATGTGATCGTACCCGGCCTGTCGTTCCGCGAGGTGATCGCCCATCGCAAGGAGACAGGCTCCTTTGTCGGCGATATCGACGCCTATGTCGATGCGATCATGCGCGATGTCGGCCGCTCGCATACGCAATTCATGCAGACCTCCGACGGTCGCTCGATCCAGATCCTGTCGCAGCCGGTGGCCGATGGCGGCTGGGTGGCGACCCATGAAGACATCACCGAACGGCGCGAAGCCGAAGAGCGCATCGCGCATCTCGCCCATTACGACGCGCTGACGGACCTGCCGAACCGCACGCTGTTCCGCAACGAGCTCGAACGCGAGCTGAAACGCGTCAGCCGCGGCGCGCAATGCGCGGTGCTCTATATCGACATCGACGAATTCAAGAGCATCAATGATTCGCTCGGCCATCCCGTGGGCGACGAGCTGCTGAAGGAAATCGCGCGCCGGCTGCGGCTCTGCGTGCGCGGCTCCGATGTGGTGGCCCGGCTCGGCGGCGACGAATTCGCCATCGTGCAGACCAATGTCAGCGCCCATTCCGACATCACCGATCTGGTCGGCCGCATCTATACGGCGATCCGCGAACCCCATGAATGCCTCGGCCACCGCCTGCTCACCGATGCGTCCATCGGCATCGCCATGGCCCCGCGCGACGGCACCGATCTCGACGAGCTGCTGAAGAATGCCGATCTCGCAATGTATGGCGCCAAGGCCGAAGGTCGCCGCACCTTCCGCTTCTTCGAACCGCAGATGAATGCCAAGGCCAAGGCGCGGCGCATGCTGGAGCTCGACCTGCGCGAGGCCATCGCCGATGGCGGCTTCGAAGCGGGCGGTTTCGAGGTCTATTACCAGCCGCTGCTGAACCTGCGTGACGACAGCGTGGTCGGCTGCGAGGCGCTGCTGCGCTGGCACCATCCGGAGCGCGGCATGATCTCGCCGGCCGATTTCATTCCGGTGGCCGAGGAGATCGGCGTGATCAGCCAGCTCGGCGAATGGGTGCTTGCGACCGCATGCCAGGAAGCGACGAACTGGCCGGATGACATTCGCATCGCCATCAATGTCTCGCCGGCGCAATTCCGCGGCGCATCGCTGCCGCTGAAGGTGGCGTCGGCCCTCGCCGCCTCGGGCCTGCCGGCACGGCGGCTGGAGCTTGAGATCACCGAAGCCGTGCTGATCCGCGACGACGAGACAGCACTCGGGATCATGCAGGACCTGCGCGAGATCGGCGTCCGCATCGCGCTGGACGATTTCGGCACCGGCTATTCCAGCCTGAGCTATCTGCAACGTTTCCCGTTCGACAAGATCAAGATCGACCGCAGCTTTGTGACCGATATCGCCGATGCCCATGGATCGTCGTCGATCGTGCAGGCGGTGGTGAATATCGCGGCGTCACGGCAGATGACGACCACCGCGGAAGGCGTCGAGACCCTGCCGCAAAAGGAACTGCTGCGCGCTTTGGGTTGCACGGAAATGCAGGGCTATCTGTTCAGCAAGCCGAAGCCGGCGAAGGACGTGCGGGAATTGCTGGGGCGTGGAACGGCGCGGGCCGGAGCGGCGGCGTAGCGCGCTCTTCCAGTTTGCTCGGGAGCCCTGGGGACCCCCATCCCCGGCCCTTCCCCGCAAGGGGGAAGGGAAAGAGGTCTGAGCTCCATTGCTCTGTTCGAACTCGAGTTTGGTTATGAACATTTAAGCCAAAAGCACCGCCCGCAGTGCCCCCTTCCCCCTTGCGGGGAAGG
>NZ_JBIIOT010000032.1:0-49693 GCF_044336785.1 Tardiphaga sp.
GATGGACTGTGTAAGAGGCAGACGCGTGCCATGCCCCTCACCCGCCGCGAAGACGCGGCGACCTCTCCCCGTAAAGAACGGGGAGAGGTTAAGAACTACGCCGCCGCTGCGACGACGCGATTCCGCCCGTCATGCTTGGCACGATACAGCGCCACGTCCGCGCGCTTCAGCACGTCCGCGATCGGCTCGCCCTTCTTCTCCAGCGTCGCAAGACCGATCGAGATCGTCACCTCGATGCGCTTGTTGCCGCGATCGATCGAAAACGGCTCGCCGGCGATCGAGCGGCGCAGGCGCTCGGCCACCATGCCGGCCACATGCATGTCCGTCTCCGGCATCACGATGACGAATTCCTCGCCGCCATAACGGCAGGCGAGATCGATGCCGCGGATCGACTTGCGGATGCGCACGGCGAATTCGCGCAGCACATCATCACCGCAGTCGTGGCCGTGATTGTCGTTGATCGACTTGAAGTAGTCGATGTCGAGGATCATCAGCGCCAGCGGCTTGCTACGCGTCGCGGCCTGCTCGGCCAGCGTCTGCAGATGGCTTTCCATGTAACGGCGGTTATGCAGGCCGGTGAGCCCGTCGGTGATCGCGGCCTCGATGGAGTGCTGGACATTGTCGCGCAGGTGATCGGTGTAGCGGCGGCGACGCACCTGCGTGCGGGCGCGCGCGAGCAGTTCGTTCTTGTCCACCGGCCGCGTGAGATAATCGTTCACGCCGATCTCGAGCCCGCGCAGCAGCCGCGCATTGTTGTCGATATCGGCGATGGCAAGGATCGGAATCTGCCGCGTACGCTCCAGCGAACGCGCCTGGCTGCACAGCCGCAGGCCATCGAAATTCTCGAGGCTGAGCGAGACGATCAGCAAATCGTAATTGCCCTCGGCCGCGTGAAACAGCGCCTCGGTGGGATTGGGCTCCACATCCACCGTGTGCTCGGCAGCCAGCAGCGGCGCCAGACGCTCATAGGACGACGGACGGTCATCGACGAGCAGGATGCGACCACCCACGCCCTCATCCGCCACGGCGCTGCGCTCGGGCGCCTGGATGCCGATCTCCAGTGAGGTGAGCGCGCGCATGCGCAACTCGTCGGTCATCATTTTCAACCGCGTCAGCGAGCGCACACGCGCCACCAGCACGGCATCGGCAACCGGCTTGGTGAGGAAATCATCGGCGCCGGCCTCCAGGCCGCGCACGCGATCGGACGGCGAATCCAGCGCGGTGACCATCACCACCGGAATGAAATGCGTCTTCGGATTGGCTTTCAGACGCCGGCAGACTTCAAAGCCGTCCATGTCGGGCATCATGACATCGAGCAGGATCAGGTCGCATTCCGAGCGCGCGCAGATCTCCAGCGCCTGGGCGCCGTTCGACGCTGTGATGACGTCGAAATATTCGGCGGACAGACGGGCTTCCAGCAGCTTCACATTGGCGGGGATGTCATCGACGACGAGAATACGCGCTGACATGGAAAACTCCCTAACCGATAAATCGACGGACGGTCTCGATGAATTTCCCGACCGAAATAGGCTTTGACAAATAAGCTTCGCAGCCGCCCTCGCGGATGCGCTCTTCGTCGCCCTTCATGGCGAAGGCGGTGACGGCGACGACAGGGATCATGGCGATGGACGGATCCTTCTTGATCCAGCCGGTCACTTCGAGGCCCGAGACCTGCGGCAACTGGATGTCCATGAGGATCAGATCGGGGCGGAGCGAGCGGACAAGATCGAGCGCTTCGTAGCCGTTGCTCGTGCCCACCGTCTGGTAGCCATGGGCCTCCAGCAGGTCACGAAACAGCTTCATATTGAGCTCGTTGTCCTCCACGATCAGGACGGTTTTGGCCATCCCGTCCTCCAATCCCGAAATCAACGGTTTATCTGCGCCGGCGGATCAATGCCGCCAAGTGGCCCGTCTCCTCCAAAAATCCCAATTACTGGAATCACTTGGGTGACTCGGGCATGATGATTCAAACTAGAGCGGATAAGTTACGGAAAGGCAAACACGCGTGATGAAAAAGCAAGGGCGACACCCCGGCGAAGTGGCTGAAATCGTTGCGATTCAGGCACTCTCCTTCGTGGCGGGCGAGCCCGAGCGGCTGGGCCTGTTCCTGTCCGAGAGCGGGATCGGTCCGGAGACGCTACGCTCGGCTGCAAAGGACCCGCAATTCCTCGTCAGCGTGCTGGATTTCGTGCTGCGCGACGACGAGACCGTGCAGGCCTTTGCCGCCGCCACCCAACTGCCGCCCGACACCATCGCCGCCGCGCGGATGGCGCTGGGCGGCCCCACAAGCAACGACTTCTCGTGACCCCTCTCCCGACAGATGTGAGCGGACCGCGCTGCTTCTGCCGGGATTGCCTTGCCGACCAGGATGTCCGCGTCAAACGCTGCACCAGCTGCGGCTCGCCCCGGCTGGTGCGTCATCACGCGCTCCCCTCGCTCACGCTCGCGCATATCGACTGCGATGCGTTCTATGCGACGGTGGAAAAGCGCGACAATCCGGACCTCAACGACCACCCCGTGATCATCGGCGGCGGCAAGCGCGGCGTGGTGTCGGCCGCCTGCTACATCGCGCGCACCTATGGCGTGCGCTCGGCGATGCCGATGTTCAAGGCGCTGGACCTCTGCCCGGAGGCAAAGGTGATCCGGCCGGACATGGCGAAATATGTCCGCGTCGGCCGCGAAGTGCGCCACGCCATGCAGGCGCTGACGCCGCTGGTGGAACCGCTCTCCATCGACGAAGCGTTTCTCGATCTTGCGGGCACCCAGCGCGTGCATGGGATGATCCCCGCAAAGGTGCTGGCGAAGTTTGCCGCGGATGTGGAGCGCGACATCGGCATCACGGTGTCGGTCGGCCTGTCGGTGAACAAGTTTCTCGCCAAGATCGCCAGCGATCTCGACAAGCCACGCGGCTTTGCCGTGCTCGATCAGGCGGACGCGACCGCGATGCTGGCGGATCGTCCGGTGGGGTTTATCTTCGGCGTCGGGCCGGCCACGGCGGACCGGCTGTCGCAGCGCGGTTTTCGCAAGATCAGCGATATCCAGAAGGCCGACGAGACCGAACTGATGAAACAGTTCGGCGGCGAAGGCCGCCGGCTGTGGCGTCTGGCGCGCGGCATCGACGACCGCCTTGTCGTGGCCGATCGTGGCGCCAAGACGATTTCCAACGAGACCACGTTCAACGAGGACATCCGCGATCTCGCCACACTGGAGAAGATCCTGTGGCGACTGTCGGAGAAGGTGTCGGAGCGGCTGAAGAGCGGCGAACTCTCCGGCACCACGGTGACGCTGAAACTGAAGACCGGCGATTTCCGCCAGCGCACCCGATCGCAATCGATCCAGTCACCGACGCAGATGGCCAAACGCATCTTCGACATCAGCCGCGAGATGCTGGCGAAGGAGATCGACGGCACGGCGTTCCGCCTGATCGGCACGGGCGTCAGCGCGCTACGGCCGGGCGCAGAGGCCGGCGACGACAACATGCTCGACCGCCGCTCGGCGCACGCCGAACGCGCGATGGATGCGCTGAAGAAGAAATTCGGCAGTGCCGCTGTGATCAAGGGCATTGCGTATGATGGGCCGGAGAAGACGCGGGGCTAGCCAAGAGTGCGGACCTAACCTCTCCCCGCATCTTGCGCGGGGAGAGGTCGGCGCGCAGCGCCGGGTGAGGGGCGAGGCACTGGCCCCTCCACACATCAAACTCATAACGGATCGCAGAACGAAGAAGCGCATGTGACGCGGGCTCTGTGCCCCGCCCCTCACCCGACGTTCACATGCGCTGCATGTGAACGTCGACCTCTCCCCGCGCAGAGCGGGGAGAGGTTAGAAAGAACCCTACCCAAACACGTCCTGCACCACGCCGTCCTTGATCACGTCCACACCATCCAGCGTGATGGTCGTGTTGAAGATCGGCAGGTCGAAATGGCCCGACGTATAGCGGCCGACGAATTCGTTCGCGCCCGTCGAGAACAGGAAATTGCCGGCGACCGCGCGGATTTCCGTGCCGTTGGTGTCGCGCTGGTCATACATCTGCAGCGCTTCATAGCGCGCTTTGGGATTCATGCCCCAGCCGACATGCGACACCGCATAGGCCTCACGGTCGCCCCATGCCGCGAGATAGCGCTTCATCATCTCGGCATCGGCGCCCTCCCCCGTCAGCTCCGTGATGTAGTCGTCCTTGAACAGCATTTTCACAGGCGAGGTCAGATAGCGCTTGAAGGTGAGATTGACGTCACCGGCATCCATCACCACCGTGCCATTGATGGTCCCGCTCTTCGGGAAGCTCACGACGATGCCGCCCGGCCAATGCGCCAGCGTGCCCGGCTTGTCGGTCCAGCCCCAGACCCCGACGGTCGCCGCACCTTCCATGTTCACATCGAGATCGGTGCCCGCTTTCGACGTCACCTTCATATGCTTGGTGCCACGCAGCATCTTCGCTGCCGCACGCACGCGCTTCTCCAGCGCCGAATCCGGCACCATGCGCTCGAGCGCTTCCGGATGCTCGTTCGAGATGACGAGAATGCGCGAACCGGCTTTCAAAATGTCCGGCGTCTCCTTCGCATGCATCAGGCCCTCGATGGTGCAATCGACGACAAATCCCGCCTGCTGCAGCGCCGAGACCACCGGCCCCAACTGCTGGATCGCTTCCGATGCGCCGGTAGAGCGGACCGGCACCACCTGCCTGTTGCGCGGCGTCGGCACGATGACATGGAACGGTTTTGCGCCCATGCGCAGCAATGCCAATTCGGCAATGTGCACATTCAGCGCACGCGATTGCGTCTCGGAGAGGATTGCCGCAGTGTCGCCCGGCTTGACCGCGCAGCGTTCGAAAATCTCGCAGAATGCGTCGATCCATTTCGCTTCGATGCGATCCGCCAGCATGTTGCCTCTCCGTGTTTTGTAGCGATTATCGTTGGATGATAAGCGCGGACATGTTATATGAAAAGGAATATTTTTAAGATTAAAAGGACAGCGCGGCGCTTATTTTAAAGGCACCCGCGCACTTCCGGAGCGGCGAACGACATGGCGACAGACAGACCGGCGCACCACCCCGACACATCGCCGGATGCCGCGCAGCCGATCAATCCCGCGACCTTTCGTCAGGCGCTCGGCCAGTTTCCCACCGGCGTCACGGTGGTCACCGCGCAGGCCGGCGATCACCCCGTCGGCATGACGGCGAACTCGTTTTCCTCCGTCTCGCTCGATCCACCGCTGGTGCTGTGGAGCGTCGCAAAATCCTCACCGAGTCACGATCCGTTCGTCGAAGCCGATGCCTTTGCGATCCATTTTCTCGGCGCCGATCACGGCGAACTCGCGATGCGTTTCGGCCGCCGCGGCTCCGATAAATTCGCCGATATCGACCACCGCCCCGGCATTACCGGCGCGCCGCTGATCGACGGCCTCGCACCGATCTTCGAGTGCAAGATCTGGGCGCGCTATCCCGGCGGCGATCACACCATCCTGGTCGGCGAAGTCGTGCGCTTCGTCGAGCGCAATCACGATCCGCTGGTGTTTCACTCCGGCCAGATGCGCCGCATCGACAAGGGACAGCGGCAACTGCCGCCACTCGCCAGCGACAGTTTTGCGCGCAACTACCTGCCCTATCTGCTGGCGCGCGCGAGCTTCAATGTTTCCAGCGAATTTCATGCACGGCTGAAAGACTGGGATCTCACGGTGCCGGAATGGCGCGTGCTGGCCTGCCTGACGGATGTCGAGGGACTGTCAGTCGGCGAGCTCGCCGCGATGGCGCTGATGAAGCAGCCGGGACTGACCAAGACGCTGGATCGCATGGAGGAAGACGACCTTCTCAAGCGCAAGAGCGAGTCGAACGACCGCCGCCGCGTGACGCTGCATCTGACGGCGAAGGGTCGCGCGCGGGTAAAACCGGTGCTGCAGGCGGCACTCCACCATGAGGCGACGGTGCTCGGTCGCTTCAGCGACGACGAGCGCGCAACGATCAAATATGCGCTGGATTTGTTGATTGATAGCGGAGCAAGCGAAGAAGCGTAGGATGGGTAGAGCGCAGGCGCGCAGCGCGGGAGCGAAACCCATCGCGGCGAGCTCGGTGTATGGGGTGATGGGTTTCGCTTCGCTCTACCCATCCTACGGCTCCTGCGAAAATGGCCGGGCAAAGCACGGCCATTCGCATTCATCAATATTGTTGCGCCCTTACTTGATCGGCGCCACGACGCTCGGATTCTTCCAGGCCGAGACGTCCACCTTCTTCGGCAGCATCCCCGTCTCGACATAGACATCGAGCATCTTCTGGATCGCATCGAAATTCGGTGCTGCGCCCGGATCGCGCGCGAAATCGTTTTCCTTGAGCAGGTACGTTTCCAGCACCGGGATCGGCGCCTTCATCACTTCGTTGACGACCTTCAGTGTTTCGTCGCGATTGGCCAGCGCCTTCTGCATGCCCGACGTCAGGTCGCGCACATAGGCCTTGGCGAGATCGGGATTCTTGTCCACGAAATCGGCACGGCAGGCTTCGAGGATGTGCACGATGCCTTCCTGCTGCTGCGACAGCGAGAACAGCTTGCGCGTGCCGCCCTTGGCTTCCATGCGCGCGGCAAACGGCTGGTTCATCACGGCTGAATCGACGCGCCCCGAACGCAGCGCTTCTTCCGAGAGCGCGAAGCCGACTTCAACCAGCTTGATATCCTTCGACGCATCGAGACCGGCCTGCTTCAGCAGGATCGCCATCGGGCCATAGATGCCGGAGCCGAGCGTGTTGATGGAGAGCGTCTTGCCCTTCAGGTCGGCGATGGTCTTGATCGGCGAGTCATCCTTCACCGCCCAATAGACCGAGAAGCTGCCCGGCTTTTCGAACACGTGCTGGGCGACCACATAGGCCTTGAGGTTACCACCGACCACACCCTGCGCCAGCGCCAGCGGCGACTGCGTCGCGCAGTCCAGCGCGCCGGCGGCCAGCGCCTGCGTCATTGGTGCGGTGCCCTGAAACTGCACCCATTCGATATTGTAGGTCTTGCCAAGCGAGGTGAATTCCTGCGGCCGCTTCATCATCCAGTATTTGGATTCCTCGGCCGGAATGGTCCAGCCCACCTTGATCGTTTGCTGGGCAAATGCCGCGCCGCTGTTCAGCAGCGCCCCGACACTCACTGCCCCCAGCGCCAAAGCCGCAACAACGCCACGCTTAAAAGTCCGCTTCATCGTGTATCCCCTTGTGATGCCGATAGTGAATGCAAAACTCTTGCCGAAACTCTGCCCTGTCACGATTGTTTCATGCTTCAAATGATCGCGCAATACGCCTCGCAAAGGGCTATATTGTCGCGTGAGTGACTGAGGCTTCCAGCCGGGAATTGATGCAGCATGAGCAATGACTTCTTCTCCGACCTCCTCGCCTCGATCTCAGAGCGCGGCCGCACGCTGTTGCGGCTCGGCCCCGCTTCGGTGGACCCCAAGCAAAACGCCATCGACATGATCGATCTCTGCGGCGATCTGCTCTCTGGTCGCGGCGAAGCCTCGGGCACCGCCATCGCCCGCGGTGTGCTCGATCGCTATCAGTCGCTGGATCAAGCCGGGCGTGTCATGTTCTTCGAAACGCTGGCGCATAAATACGGACCGGATCGCGACAAGCTCGACAAGGCCATCGAAGCCTGGCGCGCCAAGCCCACCAGCGATGGCGCAGGCCTCTTGCATATCGCATCGGAACCGCAACGGCAGGAGCTGTTCCGCCGCCTCAACCGCGCGCCCGGCGGCACCAGCGAACTCGTCAAGATGCGCGAGGATCTGCTCGATCTGAAGAACGGCAACAAGGAGCTCAACGCCGTCGACAACGACGTCGTCCATCTCTTTGCATCATGGTTCAACAGGGGTTTTCTCGTGCTGCGCAGGATCGACTGGTCGACGCCCGCCAACATCCTCGAAAAGGTGATCAAATACGAAGCGGTGCATGAGATCCATGACTGGGACGATCTGCGTCGCCGCATCGATCCCGTCGATCGCCGCTGCTATGCGTTCTTCCACCCTGCCCTTGTCGATGAGCCGCTGATCTTCGTCGAGGTCGCGCTCACCGAAGCGATCCCCGGCGCCATCGCGCCACTGCTGGCGCAGGACCGCCAGCCGGTGCCGATCGAGCGCGCCCGCACCGCCGTGTTCTATTCGATCTCGAACTGCCAGCGCGGACTCGGCGGCATTTCGTTCGGCAATTTCCTGATCAAGCAGGTGGTCGAGGAACTGCGCCGCGAACTGCCGAAGCTCGACACTTTTGTCACGCTCTCACCCGTGCCCGGCTTCATGAAGTGGCTGAAGAAGGCGGATGATCTCAACCTCACGAATGAAGATCGCGCGCTGGTGGATCTGCTCGACGATCCGCTCTGGGCGAATGACGCCGCCTTGCGCGAGCAGTTGAAGCCGATCATGGAAGGCCTCGCCGCGCATTACTTCCTGAAAGCGAAGAATGCCCGCGGCGGCCCGGTGGATTCCGTCGCCCGCTTCCATCTCGGCAATGGCGCACGGCTGGAGCGCATCGACTGGCTCGGCGACATGTCGGCCAAGGGCCTGCGCGAGTCCGCCAGCCTGATGGTGAATTATCTCTATCGCCTCGACGACATCGAGAAGAACCACGAGGCCTATGCGGATCACTACGAGATCGCGGCATCGAGCGCGGTGAAGAAGCTGCTCAAGACCGAAGGCGGCGGATTGAAGCTGCTGGACAGCATGCGGTTTTCACGGGCGGAGTGATTGCGCTTTAACCTCTCCCCGCTTGCGGGGAGAGGTCGACGTTCACATGCAAAGCATGTGGGCGTCGGGTGAGGGGAAGCCTCCACAAGCTCCGAGTTCGCGGAGAGTCCCCTCACCCGACCGCGCTTCGCGCGGCCACCCTCTCCCCGCAAGCGGGGCGAGGGAACTACTTACAAGCCTTGGTCTCTTTCACCATCAGCTTGCTCATCGCGCCCGCAATGACGAAATCATTGTAGTCCAGCGCCAGCGCGCGCGACACGCCGTTCTCGTACAGTTCGAATGACATCGCATAGACCGGCGTCTGCTCGCCGCCGTCCGCTGCCTTCGCCGACTTGTCGTAATAGCTCACCGTCACCGGCCAGCGCGACATCGTCTTCATCGTGTCGTCGTTCGTCGCCGGATCCGGCTCCGCCACCTTGCGATCGGCCGGGATCGCCTGCCCGATCACAGTCAGCGTGCTGTAGACCTTGTCGCCGGTGTCCGAGCCATCGAACACATTCAGTTCGAGCACCGACTTGCCCTCTTTCGCCGCGGCGATGATGCGGTGGATCTGCTCGGTGGGAAACACGATGTCGCCATCGAGCTTGATGGTCCTCTTCTCCGGCAGCGTCAGCTTGACATTGATGTGGTCGCCTTCGCGCTCGGCGATGCCGTCGATCTTGTTGGGATCGCTGTCATTCATCTGGGTGTCGATCTTGAAGCGATAGCTCTTGCCATCGCCCGCCTCCCAGCTGGTGGAGCGCAGATCGCTCAGCGTCGTCTTGTTCTCGCCGCTGTTCAGTTCGGAGACCTGACGAAAATCCGACGAATAGCCTTCGCAGGAACTGCCTGTGAAATTGTAGAGAATGCGGCCCTCGGCGGCGTTCACATTGGCATTGCCGCGCGATTTGGTGAGCTTGAGCTCATACAGCGCCTGATGCGCCAGAAACGGCACGGCCGATCCCGGCGCCGCTGCCTCGCCCGACACCGGTGCCAGCAGCAGAGCAGCGCCCAGCGCGAGGGTGGCAACCTGAAGGCGCGAGGTCGAGACGGTACAGCGCATGGAGTCGTCCTGTATGATGGAACAATGATCATAAAGACCGCCCCATTGCGCCGCAACTAGGGCCGCAGGGGATGTCCGGGAGTACAACCTGCGGAATGCCATATTTCATCGGGATTGTGGCCTTCCCGGCGTCGTCCGAACGTCACTTGCATGGGCGGACTTGATGGGGGAAACAAACGCGCCCGAACCGCTTCTCGCGGCCGGGCCTTAACTTCAAGCTTTGGGGAATTTTCGTATGCCAGGTGCAGTCGAGCAGAAACTTGCGGAATTGGGTGTCACCCTTCATGAGCCGGTCAGCCCGGTGGCAAATTACGTGGGCTTCGTGCGCACCGGCAATCTCTTGTTCGTCTCCGGCCAGATCTGCCTCGGCGCCGATGGCAAGCTGATCGCCAAGGGCAAGCTCGGCGCCAATGTCAGCCTCGAGGACGGTGTTGCCGCGGCCCGTGGCTGCGCCATCAACATCCTCGCCCAGGTCAAGGCCGCCCTCGGCGACCTCGACAAGGTGGCCCGCGTGGTGCGCCTCGGCGGCTTCGTCAATTCGACGCCGGACTTCGTCGATGCGCCCAAGATCATCAATGGCGCCTCGGACCTGATGGTCGCCGCTTTCGGCGACAAGGGCCGCCACTCCCGCGCCGCTGTCGGCGTTGCCTCGCTGCCGGCCGATTGCGCCGTCGAGGTCGATGCGGTGTTCGAAGTCGCCTGATCCCGGGAATCAATGCGATGCGCGCACCTGACTGGCTGATCGCCCGCCCGGTCGCGCATCGCGGCCTGCACGACCGTGCCCGCGGCATCATCGAGAACATGCCCGGTGCCATGCTTGCGGCCATCGCCGGCAATTTTTCCATCGAGGTGGATGTCCAGCTCACCGCCGATGGCGAGGCGATGGTCCATCACGATGACGCGCTCGGGCGCCTGACCGAAGGCTCGGGTGCCCTGCTCTCCAAGACCACCGCCGAACTCAAGGCCACAGCTTTCAAGGATACGCCCGAGCGGATGATGTCGCTCGGCGACCTCCTCGCGCTGGTGGATGGCCGCGTGGGCCTCGTCATCGAGATCAAGAGTCACTTTGACGGTGACCGCCAACTGGTTCGCCGCACAGCCGAATTGCTGCGCGCCTATCGCGGCCCAGCGGCCTGGATGTCGTTCGATCCCGATCAGGTTTTTGCCATGCGCGAGATCGCCCCGGAAATCCCCCGCGGCATCACCGCCCAGCGGACCTATGACGACGGCGAGTGGCTTGCGCTGACAAAGGCCCAGCGCGACGGCATGCGCCATCTCCGTCATGCCTTCCGTACCCGCCCGCATTTCGTCTCCTATTGGGTCAAGCAACTGCCCGCGCCAGCGCCCTGGATCGCCCGCAACATCTTTGGCTGCGCGCTGATCACATGGACTGTGCGCACGCCGGAGCAGCGCGCCATCACCGAGCGGTACGCCGACCAGATGACGTTCGAGGGGTTCGTTCCGTGATCCACGACGACAACCATCCCCGCGCGCTCCCCTCATGGTGAGGAGCGCGCCCTTGCGCGCGTCTCGAACCATGAGCTGGCCTGGCTCCAAGTTTCGCAGCCATCCTTCGCGACGCCGCTTCGCGGCTCCTCAGGATGAGGGGGAGTAACTCTCCCCCGGGTCTTGAAGTGCGACACGAAGTGCCCAATTGAAGCGCGAGGTCGCCGCGCTGTTCGCCCCTGACCGGTTCAAGTGATTGATGACGTCATCGGACATTACCCTCGAAGCAGTCGGATCGATCAGCCAGGTGCCGCCCGCGGAATGGGACGCTTGCGCAACCGGCCGCGCCGTCGCCGGGCAGACAGTGGCCGACGATCTGGCGGCGCTCGACACGCTCTCAAGCGCTGCCAACTCAACTTCAGAAATACCTTATAACCCGTTCGTTTCACACGCTTTTCTGACCGCAGTTGAGGCATCGCATTCAGCCTGCGCGCGCACCGGATGGGGACCCCGGCACCTCCTCGCCAAGCAGGGCGGCAAGATCGCAGGCATCGTGCCCTGCTATTTGAAATCCCATTCGCAGGGCGAATATGTCTTCGACCGCGGCTGGGCCGACGCCTATGAGCGCGCCGGCGGCGACTATTATCCAAAGCTGCAGGTGTCGGTTCCCTTCACCCCGGCCACCGGCCCCCGCCTTCTGATCCGCGACGGTGTCGACGTTGCGCGGGTCAGCGACGCACTGGCTGGCGGCCTTGTCGGGCTGTGCGAAGCGACGGAGGCATCATCGGTTCATGTGACCTTCGCCCGCGAGGATGAATGGAATTTTCTCGCTGGGCGCGGCTTTCTCCAGCGCACCGACCAGCAGTTTCATTTCCACAATCCCGGCTATGACAGTTTCGACGACTTCCTCGCCACGCTGAATTCCCGCCACCGCAAGGCCATCAAGCGCGAGCGTCGCGATGCGCTGGCCGCCGGCATCACCATCGAGGCGCTGACCGGGACAGACATCACCGAGGAAGCCTGGGACGCCTTCTTCGATTTCTACATGGAGACGGGCTCGCGAAAATGGGGGCGCCCCTACCTCACCCGAGAATTCTACACGCTGATCGGCGAGACCATGGCCGATGACGTGGCGCTGATCATGGCGAAGCGCGATGGCAAGTTCATCGCCGGCGCCATCAATTTCATCGGTTCGGACACGCTGTTCGGCCGCCACTGGGGTGCGGTCGAGCATCATCCGTTCCTGCATTTCGAGGTCTGCTATTATCAGGCCATCGACTTTGCCATCCGCCGCAAGCTCAAGACCGTGGAAGCCGGCGCCCAGGGCGAGCACAAGATCGCCCGCGGCTATCTCCCGCAGACCACCTATTCCGCCCATTACATCGCCGATCGCGGATTTCGTGCCGCGGTGGCCGATTATCTCAAGCGTGAGCGCAGCTATGTGGCCGAAGCTGGCCGCGAACTCGCCGAACTCGGCCCGTTCCGCAAGGGCGATCCGGCGCCTTGACCGGAACGCCATCGGCGGCGACATTCGCCGCGCAATGTCGGGAGGATTCCATGGTCGCGTATGACAACAACAACATTTTCGCCAAAATCCTGCGTGGCGAACTGCCTTGCGTGAAGGTCTACGAGAACGACCACGTCCTCGCCTTCCTCGACATCATGCCGCGCTCCCCCGGCCACACGCTGGTGATTCCCAAGGCCGCCGCGCGAAATATCTTCGACATCCTGCCGGAGGATTACGCCCATGTGGTCCGCGCCGCGCAGAAGATCGCCGTGGCGGCGAAGCAGGCCTTCCATGCGGACGGCATGACCGTCGCGCAATATTCCGAAACCGCCGGCGGCCAGGTGGTGTTTCACCTGCACATGCATGTGATGCCGCGCTTCGAGGGCACCGCACTGCTGCCGGCCGCGAGCTTGAAGGAAGATCCGAAGGTGTTGGAAGCGAATGCAGCGAAGCTGATTGCGGCGCTGACGGCGCTGGGCTGAACCAAACTCCGCCCCTCATGGTGAGGAGCGCGCAGCGCCGTCTCGAATCATGAGATGGCCTGGCTCGGAGCCTGTCGCCATCCTTCGAGACGCGGCCAAGCGGCCGCTCCTTAGGATGAGGGCAGAGTGGATCACTCCGTCTGAAAATCCCCCGGCTGCGGCGGCGCTAGGGGCGTGAATTCGCAGCGATCAGGCTTGATGTCGAGCAGCGGCGTCTCGTCGAGACAATCCAGCCCGCGCACCAGCACGGTCGCGCCCTCGATCCCGACCAGCTTCACCAGCGAGGTGCCGATCGGATTCGGCCGCACCGGCGTGCGCAGCGAGAAGATGCCGCGTGCCGTGCCGTCATTCTTCGGGCTCTGCAGCACCAGATCGCGCCGCGACAGGTGCAGCCAGTACAGCACCTCGAGCGACTTGTAGAGTTCGAGATCCTTCAGCCCCTTGACCCACGGCTCGAAGATCTCGAGGCGGCACACCGGCCCGTCATGCCGGCCCTGCCGCGGCGTTTCCAGCCGCGACGTCCAGGGCGTGCGGATGCGGCCGATATAGACCAGCCCGGCATGGTTCGGTTTCGGTGCCTCGACGACGACTTCGCCGGCGCGGATTTCACTTTCACGAACCATGGTGCATTCCTCGATCAATCCAGCGAGATGTTCATCGCCTTGATGACTTTCGACCACCGCGCGCGGTCCTCGTCAACGAATTGATTGATCTCGGCCACCGTCTTCGGCTTCAGCACGGGAAAGCCGATCTTCTCCAGCGAGGCGCGGAAGGTCGCATCGTTCAGTGCCTTGTCCATGCTGGCCATGACCTTCGTCACCACCTCGTCCGGCAGTTTCGACGAGCCCGCCAGACCGAACCAGACGCCGACCTGGTAATCGGGATAGCCGCTCTCGATCACGGTCGGCACATCCGGCAGATCGGGGCTGCGTTCCTTCGACGACACGCCGAGCGGACGCAGCAGCCCGCCCTTCACCGGCGGCAGCGCCGTGGAGAGCGTATCGAACATCACCTGGATATTGCCCGACAAGAGATCGGTCAGCGCCGGCCCCGCGCCCTTATAGGGCACATGGGTCATCTCCACGCCCGCGATCTGCTTGAACATCTCGCCGGCGAGATGGATCGTGCCGCCCGTCCCGGCCGAGCCGAAATTGAGCTTGCCCGGGTTGGCCTTCGCATAGGCGACGAATTCCTTCACCGTCTTCGCCGGCACCGACGGATGCACTTCCATCACGACGGGCAGGTCGGTGACGACCGTGAGCATGCGCAGGTCTTTCTGCGGATCGTATGGCAGCTTTTTGTAGAGCAGCGGGTTGAGCACCATGATCGATGCCGCCGTGACGAACAGCGTGTAGCCGTCCGGATCTGCACGCGACACCATTTCGGCCGCGATGGCCCCCTGCGCGCCCGGCTTGTTCTCCACGACCGTGGTCTGCTTGAGATCGCGGCCGAGATAATCGGCCACGAGGCGCGCCAACACGTCGGTCGGTCCGCCCGCGGCATAAGGCACGACAAGCTTGATCGCACGCGCCGGATATTCCGCTGCGCGGGCGAGCGGAGCAGTGACCACTGTTGCGGCGATGACGAGCGTGGATAGCAGTGCGGAGCGCAGGCGCGATGTCATGGTTTCTCCCGAGGCATTCTTGTTTGCTTGGGGGAGAGACTATCCTGTTCGAACAGTGAGACAAGAGCGCCGGCCGTAGGGCGGATGAGCGCGGCGTCATCCGCCGTTCTTCGCCAAACAAACTCGGCCGGCGGATGACGCCTTCGGCTCATCCGCCCTGCACTTCACCCCATCCAATACTTCCCGCCGACCATCATCAGCTCGCCGCACAACACGCCGGCGAAGATCGAGCGCTTGAAACCGAGAAACACCAGCAGCCCGAACAGCACAGAGCCGTAACGCAACAGCGCCGGCACCGTCGCCAATGCGCCGGGCGGATGCACCAGGATCTGCGCGATCACGCCGGCAAGGATCGCGGTCGCCACCGCCCTCACCCAGACGAGAATGTCAGCCTCTTCATCGATGCCGCCGCCAAGCCACAGGCCGAGCATGCGCCAGACCTCATTGGGCAGGAAACCCGCGAGCACGAGAATGACGAGCGCGTGCCAGTCACCGATAAAAGTCTGGAATTCGCTCACTTTCGCCTCCAGCGATGAACGCCATAGGCAATGGTGCCGGCGGAGATGCCGGAGATCAGGATATCGACGCCGGTGTTGAACCACGACACGATGGGAAACAGCGCGAGGCCAAGCACCAGCGCGATGACATCGGGAAGCTTCTTGCAGTTGCGTGCCGTCGAGAGCAGGAACGCCAGTGGCGTCAGCAGCAGGATCGCCGCACCGAACAGCGGCGGCAGATTGGCGGCAAGATGATAGCCGATCCATGTCGCCGTGAGACATGTCAGCACGAGACCGCAGCCGAGCCCGTTGACGAACGCGATGCGGCGCTCGCGCGGCACCAGTGGCAGCAGGCGAAAACATTCGACCCAGAGCGTCACGGCGATGAAATGCGATGGCAGGATCAGCTGTCGCTTTTTCGTCTCCGGCGCCCGCAGCATCGGCAGCACCGACACCACCATGGGAAACAGGCGGATGCCACTGACACCAACGGCGATCGCCGCCTGAACCGCCGTGGCACCGGACCCGAGCGCCGCCAGCAGGATGATCTGCGCCGGGCCGGCCCAGATCAGGAACGTGCTCAGCAGCGCCCAGAACAGGCTGAAATGCGTATCATGCGCGAGCGCGCCGATGCCGACATAGGTGGCGAACAGCACCGCCGAGAGAATCGTGGTGGCCACCGAGCGCAGGCCGTAGAGAAATGCCGGTGCGGTCCCCTGCCATCGCGGTGAGTCCAGTGCAGGTAGCAGCGCCACGATGGTCCGTTTCTGTCCGATTGATCCCGGTGCCCATTGGCTGCCGAATGCCGTATCGGTCAAGAGCGCGGCATGCATGGATCACGCAGATCCCCCTCGGCCCTCGCAGATCACGCGTGGCCTGGCTGATGCGGCTGAAACCGCGTCACCTTCAGCAGGCAGAGCGCCAACAGCGCCAGCAGGCTGAGGCCCGAAGACACCACAAGCACATAGCCGCCGAGATCATCGATCAGCAGGCTGAACGCCAGCGGTGCCATCGCCTGCGCCACCCGCGCCGGCGCGCCGAGCAGGCCAAGGCGATAGCCGTAATTATGCGGCCCGAAAATCGCCAGCGGAACCGTGCCGCGCGCAATCGTGAGAATGCCATTGCCGGCGCCGTGAAAGATCGCAAACACGATTGCTGCCGGACCGCCGATGACGGCAATAATCAGTGCGCCGACGGGATGCGCCGCGCAGGCCAGGCGGCACGACAGCAGCGGATGTGACCGGCTGAGCAGGCTGGCCTCGACGATCCGCGCCAGCACCTGTGCGGGCCCGATAAACGCGCCTGCGGCCACCGCCTGCACCGTGGTCGCCCCCATGCTTTCGAGGATCCGCGGCAGATGCGCTGCCATGGCCCCCGTCACCGCCCATGCCGCCGCAAAGGCAATCGCCAGCAGCACCATCGCCCGGTCGATGGGAATATGCGGCTTGGCCCCGGCCTCCGCCGCCACCACGCGCCGCTCAACGCGCGGCAGGCAGAAGAGATTGAGCGGCAGACCGATCACGAGATGCGCGATGGCCCAGACATAGCAGGTGTTGCGCCAGCCGATATGTTCGAGCCCCCAGGCCGAGAGCGGCCAGCCTATCGTGCTGGCAAAGCCGGCCATCAGGGTGATGCCGGTGATCGCCCGCCGGGCCTTGTCGCCAAAGATGCGCCCGAGCGCACCGAAGGCGGCGTCATAGAGCCCGAGCCCCATGCCAAAGCCGAGAAACAGCCACGCCACGATAAGCATCGCGCTGGAATGCGCACTGCCGAGCAGCGCCAGCCCGATGGCGAAGGTCACATTCGAGATCGACAGCACCTGCCGCCCGCCGACCCGATCGATCTGCCGCCCGACCCGCGGGCCGAGCAGCCCCGAGATCACCAGCGCGCCGGAAAACGCCGCAAAGAACAGCGTCGGCGAGATGCCGAGATCCTGCGCGATCGGATTGGCGAGGATCGCCGGCAGATAATAGCTGGAAGCCCATGCCAGCGTCTGCGTCGTGCCCAATGCGAGAATGACCCGCAGCTGCTTCTCGCTCATTCCCGACCTTCACCGTCCACGACTCGCGCGCTTGACATGCACCAATATATCCATAATTCTGGATATATGAAACCACAAGACGCGATTGCAGCACTCTCCGCACTGGCGCAAGTCACCCGCCTCGAGACGTTCCGCTTGCTCGTGAAGCACGAGCCCGCGGGTCTTGCGGCGGGCGAACTCGCGCGCCTCCTGGAGGTGCCGCAAAACACGATGTCGGCGCATCTCGCAACTCTCTCCCGCGCAGGCCTCGTCAGCAGCGTGCGCCAGAGCCGCTCGATCATCTATCGTGCAGACATTGACGGCTTCCGCAAGCTGACCCTGTTCCTGATCCAGGATTGCTGCGGCGGCAGCGCCGAACTATGCGCGCCGCTGGTCGAGAGCCTGCTGCCGTGCTGCGCGCCCGCCAAGAAGGCGCCACGCGTCAAGCGCGCAGCGACAGCAGAGTGATGCCAGCCAACGACGACATAGCGACAGCGATGCCGCGCTTCGATCTTTCGCGACGACTGTTTGCTGAGGCATTGGGATCGGCGCTGCTGGTTGCCACCGTGGTGGGCTCCGGCATCATGGCCGAAACGCTGACCAAAGACATGGCGCTCGCTCTGCTCTGCAACACGCTGCCAACCGGCGCGATCCTCGTCGTGCTCATCAGCATTCTCTCGCCGATTTCCGGCGCGCATTTCAACCCGGCCGTGACGCTGGTCTTCGCCCTCCGGCGTGAGATCACAGCATCCGATGCAATTTTCTACATCTTGGCCCAGATCGCAGGCGCACTGGCCGGGACCTTGATCGCGCATCTGATGTTCGCGATCCCCATGGAGATGTCGTTGAAAATGCGCACCGGCAGCGCGCAATGGTTCGCGGAAACCATCGCAACCTTCGGGCTTGTCGCCACCATCCTGGCCGGCCTTCGTTTTCAGCGCACCAGCCTGCCATGGCTGGTCGGACTATATATCACCGCAGCCTACTGGTTCACGGCCTCCACATCCTTCGCCAATCCGGCCATCGCGATCGCACGCGCCTTCAGCAACACCTTCTCCGGCATCCGCCCGATCGATCTTCCCGGCTTCATCATCGCGCAACTGTCTGGCGCCCTGCTCGCGCTGGCCATCATGACATGGCTGTTGCGTCCAGCGGACAGAGCCATTTGCAGCAAGGCATCCTCATGAGCATCACGATCTACCACAATCCCGCCTGCGGCACCTCACGCAACACGCTGGCCATGATCCGGCAAAGCGGCGTCGAGCCCACCATCATCGAATATCTGAAGACACCACCGACGCGCGCGCGCCTTGTCGAACTGGCCGCCGCGATGGAGCTTCCGCTGCGCAGCCTGCTCCGCGAAAAGGAGGCTGCCTACAAGCAGCTCGGCCTCGATAACGACAGCCTGAGCGACGACGCGCTGCTCGATGCCATCGCGGCACATCCGGTGCTGATCAATCGCCCCATCGTAGTGACAGACAAAGGCACGCGTCTGTGTCGGCCATCGGAACAGGTGCTCGAGATCCTGCCCAATCCGCGGATCGGCCGTTTCGTCAAGGAAGATGGCGAGGTCGTCGATGCCGGCTGATTGTCCCAACATTCTGGAGACCGCATTCGAAGTCCCCGGCTTCGACCGCCTGTCGGCAGCGCCGGTGTCCCACAAGCCGCGCATCCTGCTGTTATACGGCTCGCTGCGCGCACGGTCGTTCAGCCGTTTCGCAATCGAGGAAGCCGCGCGCCTGCTCGAAGCCTTCGGCGCGGAGACGCGCATCTTCAATCCGGCCGGCCTGCCCTTGCCCGACGACGCACCCGCCGATCATATAAAGGTCAGCGAGTTACGTGAACTCTCTGCATGGTCCGAAGGTCAGGTCTGGTGCAGCCCGGAGCGGCATGGCGCGATGACTGCCATCATGAAAGCGCAGATCGACTGGATTCCGCTTGCCATCGGTGCGGTCCGCCCGACCCAGGGCAAGACGCTTGCGGTGATGCAGGTGAGCGGCGGATCGCAGTCGTTCAATGCCGTCAACCAGCTGCGCGTGCTCGGACGCTGGATGCGCATGATCACCATCCCGAACCAGTCGTCGGTGGCACGCGCCTATGAGCAATTCGACGACAACGGTCGCATGAAGCCGTCGCCCTATTACGACCGCATCGTGGATATCGCCGAGGAATTGATAAAATTCACGCTGCTGACGCGCGGTCACAGCGCCTATCTCACCGACCGCTATAGCGAGCGCAAGGAACATGCGACTGCGCTGCATGAACGTCTGAGCTTGCAACAGGCGACCTAAGCGCCCCGGTTACGCAGCACAAGGCAAGCCTGGCCAGCCTTGTGGATCTGACTGCACAACCCGTTCGCTTCCTCGCGTGTGTCGGCGCCGATCCGGACCTGATAGAACGGCCGCGTGCCGCGGCTGCGGAAGATCGACCGCACGAGATTCGGATCGTGATCCCCAACCACCGTGCGTAGCCGCGTCATCGCCCGCGCATATTGCATCAAGGCGCGATCGCGGCTGAAGCCGGCGGACAGCTGGACACCCCATGGCTTGGACTCGCCAAGTTTCACACGAACTTCGAGCTGCTCGACAAAGGGATTGGGCGCACGCCGCAGCAGCGCCATCAATTCCCGGCAGCTCGATGTCTGCGACCGCGATGGCGCCTTGCCATTGCGGCCGGTCGCCTGCCAGTCCTCCACCGTAGCCCCGGTAATGGCCGAGACATAGTTGCGTGTCTCGCCGGGCATATAGCCTTTACCATAGAGCCAGTCCTGCACGCGGCGCGGCCCGGCATTGTAGGCCGCAGCCGCAAGACCAAGATTGCCGAACTGATCGCGCAGCTCGCGCAAAAATTCGGCCGACTTCGGCAGCGCCTGCACGGGATCGAAGGGATCGAGCAGCCGCCGCTCGGCGGCCGTCTCCGGCATGAACTGCGCGATGCCTTGCGCGCGTGCGCCGCTGCGCGTCACCGGCCCCACCGCATTGGCCTGGAAACGGCTCTCCTGCCAGATCACGCGGGCGAAGAATTCCAGCGGCAGATCATTAGCGCGCGCCGCCGACTCGATCATCAGGCACATCGCCTCGCGGGCACTGGAGTCGGGCGACGCGTCCGACATCTCCGGACGCATCGGCAACATGCGGTCGGCGCCGGGTTTTGCAAGCTCGCTGAGCGGCAGCTCCTCGGCCTGCGCAGTGCCTGTCAGCAGCAACGCAAGGCTCGCCATCGCTCCCGTGATCCATCGCGTCATGCAGGGCCCTGCGCGAGTTCCGCGCCTTGAACAGTTATTTGCAACCAGTTAGCTATGAAGCAAATACGGCGGATACGGGAGCGAAAACCATGAGCGAGATTCCGAACGAGACTCCGGACCGCGCGGCACAGGACGATGTGCCGATCCAGTATATGGCGCGCACCCGCGCCTATTACCGCGCCCTCGGCTATGACGCGCCGTATCGCTGGTCGCACAATATCGACGCCCCGTTTCAGTCGCTGAAGAAGCCACTGACGCAGGCCCGCGTCGCGATCATCACCACTGCCGCCCCCTACAATCCCGTCAAAGGCGATCAGGGCCCCGGCGCGATCTATAATGGCGGCGCAAAGTTCTACGAGGTCTATGACGGCGATACGTCGCGGAGCCACGACCTCCGCATCTCTCACATCGCCTATGACCGCGTGCACACCAAAGCCGACGACAGCGGCACCTGGTTTCCCCTCGCAGCACTCAAACAGGCCGCGGCGCAAAAACGCATCGGCGAAGTCGCACCGCGCTTCTTCGGCGCGCCGACCAATCGCAGCCACCGCGTCACGTCGGAGACCAATGCGCCGGATATCCTCGCCCGTGCGCAGGCCGACGGCATCGACGCCGCCGTGCTGGTGCCGAACTGCCCGGTCTGCCACCAGACCGTCAGCATCGTCGCGCGGCATCTGGAAGCCAACGGCATCCCCACCGTGGTGATGGGCTGCGCCAAGGATATCGTCGAACATGTGGGCGTGCCGCGCTTCCTGTTCAGCGATTTCCCGCTCGGCAATTCCGCCGGCAAGCCGCATGACAAAGCCTCGCAGGCGCTGACGCTCGAACTGGCCCTGCGCTTGCTGGAATCCGCCGTCGGACCACAGACGACCATGCAGTCCCCACTGCGCTGGGCGCAGGATCCGGCCTGGAAGAACGATTACAACAATGTGGCCCTGCTCAGCACCGAAGAGCTGGCCCGCCGCCGTGCGGAATTCGACAAGCAAAAGGAGATAGCTAAAGGGCTGAAGGATACCGCCGCGTGAATTATGGCCGGTTTTCGGCGGCCGATCTTAAACTTGATTTACGTTAACTTCGCGAGGCCACGCCGGGAGCCTTCCCCGGTCGATGGAACCGCGTAGAGTCCGCCCGAACCAAACGGGGATTTACGGACATGGACGACCGTCGCAAACAACCGCGCGACAAGGTGACCTTGGGCGCGACCGCGTCGAAGGACCAGAAGGCCAAGGAATGCATCGTGCGCGACATGTCGGAAGACGGCGCACGCATCCAGTTTCCGCTCGGCCACCGTCCGATCAAGGACCAGATGTCGCTGACCATCGAACGCGACGGCCGCCCCGTCACCGCGGATATCGTCTGGACCAAGGGCAATGTGGTCGGCGTCTCGTTCAATGATGCGCGCAGCGATGACACCTCCGATCTCGACGCGCGCGTGCGCAAGAGCGAAGCAAAGAAGCGCGAACTGCAGATGGAAATCCAGAAGCTGTTGGGGAAGTAACACGCTCCCCTCATCCTGAGGAGCGCGCAAAGCGCGCGTCTCGAAGGATGGCCTCAAACTCAAGAGCCCAGCCTGCTCATGGTTCAAGACGGCGCTTCGCGCCTCCTCACCATGAGGGACGGAGCCAAACAAGAAGGCCGGTGATCCCTCACCGGCCTTCTTCATGTCAATCGCGCGAAAGCGTTACGCCTTCACCAGCCCCTTCGAAGAGCCTGAGCCCTTGCCGGGCTTCGACTTCTTCGCCGAGCTGCGCTTGGCCGGGAGCTTTTCCGGCTTCGGTGTCACCGGACCATCGACGAATTCGAAGCCGATGCTCTCCTGCTCGACGCCAAGAACCTCCTCGCCCTTCTTGAGGACGACGCGGACATGGCCGCCGTTCTTGAGTTCGCCGAACAGCAGCTCTTCCGCGAGCGGCTTCTTGATGTGCTCCTGGATCACGCGGCCCATCGGGCGCGCGCCCATCTGCTCGTCATAGCCGTGCTGGATCAGCCAGGCCTTGGCGGGCTCGGACAGTTCGATGGTGACGTCGCGGTCCGCCAGCTGGGCTTCCAGCTGCAGCACGAACTTCTCCACCACCATGCCGATGACGTCGGAATTCAGGTGGCCGAACGACACGATGGCGTCGAGACGGTTGCGGAATTCCGGTGCGAACTGGCGGTTGATCGCCTCATGATCATCGCCTTCCCGCTTGCTGCGGGTGAAGCCGAAGGCTGCACGCGCCATGTCGGCCGCACCGGCATTGGTCGTCATGATCAGGATGACGTTGCGGAAATTGACCTGCTTGCCGTTGTGATCGGTCAGCCGGCCGTGATCCATCACCTGCAGGAGCACGTTGTAGAGATCCGGATGCGCCTTCTCGATTTCGTCGAGCAGCACCACGCAATGCGGATGCTGATCCACGCCATCGGTGAGCAGGCCGCCCTGATCGAAGCCGACATAGCCGGGAGGCGCGCCGATCAGGCGCGACACCGTGTGCCGCTCCATATATTCGGACATGTCGAAGCGGATCAGCTCGACACCCAGCGACGATGCCAGCTGCTTCGCCACTTCGGTCTTGCCGACACCGGTCGGGCCCGAGAACAGGTAGGAGCCGATCGGCTTCTCCGGTTCGCGCAGGCCGGCACGCGCCAGCTTGATCGATGCCGTCAGCGCCTCGATGGCCTTGTCCTGGCCGAACACCACACGCTTCAGCGTCCCTTCGAGATGCTTGAGCGTCTCGGCATCGTCCTTCGACACGGTCTTGGGCGGGATGCGCGCCATGGTCGCGATCGTGGTCTCGATTTCCTTGATGCCGATGGTCTTCTTGCGCTTGCTCTCGGTCACCAGCATCTGCGCCGCACCGGATTCGTCGATCACGTCGATCGCCTTGTCCGGCAGCTTGCGGTCATGGATGTAGCGCGACGACAGCTGCACCGCGGCCTCGATGGCCTCGTTGGTATATTTCAGCTTGTGATAATCCTCGAAGTAAGGCTTGAGGCCCTTGAGGATCAGGATCGCGTCATCGACCGTCGGTTCATTGACGTCGATCTTCTGGAAGCGCCGCACCAGCGCGCGGTCCTTCTCGAAATGCTGGCGATATTCCTTATAGGTGGTCGAGCCCATGCAGCGGATGCCGCCCGAAGCCAGCGCCGGCTTCAGCAGATTCGATGCATCCATGGCACCGCCGGAAGTGGCGCCAGCGCCGATCACCGTGTGGATTTCGTCGATGAACAGGATCGCATTGGGATGCGCTTCCAGTTCCTTCAGCACCTGCTTGAGGCGCTCTTCGAAATCGCCGCGATAGCGCGTGCCGGCCAGCAGCGTGCCCATGTCCAGCGAGAACACGGTGGCGGCCTCCAGCACTTCCGGCACATCGCTATCGACGATGCGCTTGGCCAGACCTTCGGCGATCGCGGTCTTGCCGACGCCGGCTTCGCCCACGAACAGCGGATTGTTCTTCTGCCGGCGGCACAGCACCTGGATCGCACGGTTGATCTCGGACGTGCGTCCGATCACCGGATCGATCTTGCCGTCCTTGGCCTTCTTGTTGAGATTGACGCAATAGGTCTCGAGCGCCTCACCCTTTTTCTTGGTGTCGTCGCCGCCCTTGGTCTCGGTCTCTTCATCGACGCCACGCACCGGCCGCGCTTCGGACACACCCGGACGCTTGGCAATGCCATGGCTGATGTAATTGACCGCGTCGTAGCGCGTCATGTCCTGCTCCTGCAGGAAATAGGCAGCATGACTCTCGCGCTCGGCGAAGATCGCGATCAGCACATTGGCGCCGGTCACTTCCTCGCGACCGGACGACTGCACATGAATCACCGCGCGCTGGATCACGCGCTGGAAGCCGGCGGTCGGCTTGGCGTCATCGCTGCCATCCGTCACCAGGTTTTCGAATTCGGTTTCGAGATAATTGACGAGACTGCCGCGCAGCTTGTCGAGATCGACACTGCAGGCCCGCATCACCGCTGCTGCGTCCGAGTCATCCACCAGCGACAGCAGGAGATGTTCCAGCGTCGCATATTGGTGATGGCGCTCATTCGCGATCGAGAGCGCCCTGTGCAGCGATTGTTCTAGGCTTTGAGAAAAAGTTGGCATTCCGCGTCCTCTTTGGCCCCCACCATCATGGCCATCGTTGCCCTCGCAGGCAACAAGAACCTTTCTGCATATAGTGATGCAAGATCGTGGCGAAAGGCCGGTTCCAGCACCGATCTTTCAGTGCCGTCATTCGTGTCGGCAAAGCGCAATTTATGACGCCAGGCGACTCATGTCCGAGCAGTTTGGCGCATCAAGGCCAATCTGGAATCGATGCAAGTCCCATTCCCCTTTTCGGGGCCAGCGCGGCGCTATTTCTTTTCCATCACGCATTGCAGGGGATGCTGGTGCTTGCGCGCGAAATCCATCACCTGCGTCACTTTGGTTTCGGCGATCTCGTAAGTAAACACGCCGCACTCGCCGATGCCGTGATGATGGACGTGCAACATGATCTGCGTCGCCGCTTCCACATCCTTCTGGAAGAACTTCTCCAGCACGTGGACGACGAATTCCATCGGCGTGTAATCGTCGTTCAGGATCAGCACGCGATATAGATTCGGCCGCTTGGTTTTCGGCTTGGTCTTGGTGATGACCGACGTGTTCGGACCGCCCGGCCCGCCGGACTGATTATCGTCATCTGCCATCGCACTGGTTTTGGCGCGGATAACGGCCTGCACATCAGGTCGCAGCGTCCAGATGGACGGCCACGGATGGTTCTCGGGCTCGGATGTCGAAACTGTCTGCAGCATGGCGCCTGTATAAAAGTCCCCGCCGGGGATTGGCCAGCCCTGCGCAGGCTGCGTCCCCCGGAATTGCTTCCCCGCCCGCTTCGAAAGACGGCCGCCAGGCGGCCACACTGTCGCCGCAAGGATTTAGCCGAAAACGGCCTCCCAGGCACCTGCCGAAGCTGAAACGGCATGGCCAATATGGGTCCGGCTCCGTCCCCTCGCAAGCGCACCCGGAATATCCGCCCGTCGAACGCCCCACAGCCCGGTCGCCCAAAGGTTAACGAATTCTGCGCAATTGCACGGCTGAACCATATCCCCGGTTTAGCGGCTGTTCAGGATGATACCGAACACCCGCATCCCCGGCTACCAATACAGAGCCTTTTACCGATTTTCCGAGGAGACCTTTACCACCCGTTTAGCCACGTACCGCGAAATGGCCGGCATCAAACCATTTTGGCGGTCACCATGTTCATCCCATCGATTTCAGACAAGGCGCGCAACGCGGCTCGGCGGTTCGCCCGCAACGAGCGCGGCAATGTGGCAATGATCTTCGCCGTGTCGCTGGTGCCCCTGCTCGGCTTCGTCGGCGCCGCCATCGACTATTCGCGCACGACGGCGGCCCGGTCATCGATGAAGGTGGCGTTGGACTCAGCCGCGCTGATGGTGTCGAAGGATCTCGGCTCCAATCCGTCGATGTCGACCGCAGAAATCTCGGCCAAGGCCACCACCTATTTCAACGCGCTCTACACCAATAGCGCGTCCAGCCCGATCACCGTCACCGCGACTTACACCACCAACACCAAGAGCGGCTCGACCGTGACCCTGAACGGTTCCGGCACCGTGCCCACCGACTTCATGAAGATGGTCGGCTTCCCCCAGATGACCATCAATGGTGGTTCGACCACGACATGGGGCTCGACGCGCATGCGCATCGCCATGGCGCTCGACGTGACGGGCTCGATGGCGTCGAGCAACAAGATGACTGAAATGAAAAAGGCGGCGAAGAGCCTGGTCGACACGTTGAGCTCGGCGTCGCGCATGACCGAAGATGTCTATATTTCGATCGTGCCCTTCGCACAGATGGTCAATGTGGGCTCGAGCAACAAAGACGCTTCGTGGCTCAAATGGGACGACTGGGATGATTCCAACGGCTACTGGACCTACAAGAACAACAAATGGGTCTGGCAGACCGCGGATCACAGCGGCTGGAACGGCTGCGTCACAGATCGTGATCAACCCTACGACACCACAAATGACGCACCGACGTCTTCGTCAACGCGCTATCCGGCCAATCAGTATAACGCTTGCCCCGACCCCATTCTGGGCATGACCACGGCCTATGGCGCCACCAACACGCAAAAGCTGAAGGACAAGATCGACGATCTGTCACCAAACGGCGCGACCAACCAGTCGATCGGCATGGCATGGGCGTGGCGCACGCTGCAGGTTGGCGGCGATCCGTTCCCGGCTCCGACCAAGGACTCGAACTACAAATATACGGATGCAATCATCCTGTTGTCCGATGGCGACAACACCAAGAACCGCTGGTACGGCAACGGCAGCAGCAACTCGCCGGAAGTCGATGCGCGGCAGAAGATCCTTTGCGACAATATCAAAGCCGAAATGGTCGATGGCAAGCGCAAGACGACCATCTACACCATTCAGGTCAACACCGACGGCGGCCCTGATTTTGCCGTTCTCAAATACTGCGCCGACTCCGGTCAATTCTTCGCCACCACGACCGCCGCCGGCATCGCCACCGCCTTCCAGGCGATCGGCAACTCGCTTAATGCGCTTCGCGTCTCGCGCTAGGACGCGCAGCACACCCCAAACGAAAAACGCCCGGCCAGATGGCCGGGCGTTTTGTTTTCTGATGATCCCTGCTCTCAGGCAGCCGACGTCATCTTGGCCATGAAACCTTCGAACGGCTTGCAGGCCTGCTTGGCCAGATCCGCATACAGGCCGCCGATCTTCTGACCTTCGGCAACAAAATTTTCATAGGCGATCTTGGCGTAGTCGCTCTGGATCTCGAGCGCCTTTTCCATCGATTTGACGGTGGCCAGTTCGGTCACCATGGCATTGCCATCCTCGATCGACTTCTTGGCATAATCGCCAACTGCGGTCGCGATGGCCTGCGCGTTGCTGCCCATCTCTGCCGCCGACGCAACGGCGCTGGCGAAGTGCTCCTGGCCGTATTGCTGGAAATCTTCGAGCTTGATCATGTGAATCCTTTCCCGGACTGCAGGGGCGGGCGGAAACTGGTTCCCGCCCGGGTGGCGCAACCTGCATCTATCCCGCAATGCACAATTCGGTCAAGAATTGCGTGCAATGCACAAATACCGGCATTTGCCATGAATCCGGGGATGCAGCGCAAGATTTGCTTAACTGTTTGGCAACCCGGGCCGCCTACCCTGATTCCCTGCATTGGTGCGTATTGGCCGCAAGGCCTAAAAACTGCGTGAGCACATGCTCTTAGCCAGAATGGCGAGATCTTTATTGCCTTCCGTCGAGAGCGCGCTCAGGCCGACCAGAAAAACTGAGACGAACCTCCGGTTGCCGGGCATAATTTAGCCTTACCGGTGGGGGAATGAGACCGATCTGACGGGGAAGTCCATGCTTCGCACAACGTTTGCTTCGTCGCGCACCCTTCGTGCGTGCGTATTGGGGCTTGCAACCATCAGCATTGCTGTCGCCTTCACGGTGGACACCGCGGATGCCCGCCGCCGGCACAAGTCGGGCAAGGCAAAAATCTCCCGGGTCTCCAGCTACAACCCGGCTTTCGCGACCATCATCGTCGATGGCAATTCGGGCGCCGTGCTGCAGGCGACCAACCCAGACTCGCTGCGCCACCCGGCATCGCTCACCAAGATCATGACGCTGTATATGCTGTTCGAGAAGCTCGAACAGGGCAAGATCACGCTCGACTCCGAGATGGACGTCTCGCAGCACGCCTCGTCACAATCACCCACCAAGCTTGGCCTGCGCCCCGGCCAGACGCTGCGCGTCGAGGACGCGATCAAGGGCCTCGTCACCCGCTCGGCCAATGACGCCGCCGTCGTGATTGCCGAAGCCATCGCCGGCGACGAAGACGACTTTGCCAAGCTGATGACCAAGAAGGCGCGCGCGCTCGGCATGAGCCGCACCGTGTATCGCAATGCCTCGGGCCTTCCTGATGATGCGCAGGTCACCACCGCGCGCGATCAATCGACGCTCGGCCGCGCCATCCAGGATCGCTTCCCGCGCTATTATCGCTATTTTGCCACCGCCTCCTTCAACTTCCGTGGCCGCAACATCCGCAACCACAATCGTCTGGTCGGCTCGGTCGAAGGCGTGGACGGCATCAAGACCGGTTACACCCGCGCCTCCGGCTTCAACCTCGTGTCCTCCATGAAGCGCGGCAACCGCTTCCTGGTCGGTGTCGTGCTCGGCGGCCGCAGCGGTGGCTCGCGCGATGCGGCCATGCGCACCCTGCTCGCTGACAATCTGGAAAAGGGCGCCAACCGCCGCACCGTGGCCGCCATCACCGAGCGCAGCCCGGCGGAATCCGCGACCGAGGTCGCCGAGGTCGAGGCCAAGTCGCGCCCGACCGAGACCAAGCAGGTCAATGGAGCGATCCAGGTCGCTTCTGCAGCGCCGCCGTCAGCCGAACCGGTTGCCGCGCCTGAGCCCGCCCCTGCCCGCCCGGCTGCAGCGGCCGCCATTCCCAACCGCTCGTTCCTTGCGGCAGCAACCGCCGCCGTGCCGCCTGCAGCCGTGCCACAGGCACGCAAGCCGGACACCGGCCCGCTCAATAGCGGCGTAATCCAGTCGGAGCCGATCTCGACCATTCCGGGCTCGGCCGAGCCGATGAAGCCGGTTCGCGTTCGCACCGTCCAGGTCAAGTCGGGCCAGTATCGCGTCGCCTCGGCGGGCACGGATGCGCCGGTGGCGACCAACTCGACGTCGGCTTCCGCCGAGCCGACCGCCCGCTCTCCCGAGACCACCAATTCGCTCTATGCCCGCTCCGAGATGCCGCGACAGCCCGCCGGGCATGGCACCGGCAATGGCATTCTCGGCGTCCTCCCCGCCTCTGGCGCCCAGCATGGCGGCACGGCCATGGCCTATGCCGCTCCGGCAGCGGCCCCGGCTCCTGCGCCTGCCCCTCAGGCGGTCCAGCAGGCCGGCTCCATCAAGCCCACCGCAGCCCATTCCGGCTGGATCATCCAGGTCGGCGCGCTGGGCAGCGAAAGCGAAGCCAAGTCGCGCCTCGATGCCGCCCGCGACAGCGCACGCGGCGCACTCGGCAAGGCCGATCCCTTCACCGAGACGGTGGGCGCAGGATCGCGAAAACTCTACCGCGCCCGCTTCGCCGGCCTCGACCGCGACCAGGCGGAGACGGCCTGCAAGGCGCTGAAGCGCTCGGACATCCCCTGCATCACGATCAAGAACTGATCGCCGCCACACACGGCGCGACAACGACAAACGGCCGGGACGATGTCCCGGCCGTTTTGCGTTTCAGGGTAAACAATTCCTCGTACGGGCAACGTCTCGTCAAGAAATCCCGACTACAAAAGTCAGACGGGGAATGATCGACCAGCCGAACAATGGCAGGCGACGGGGCGTCCCACAGAGCAACGGAATCCACTCGCAGTCAGTAGCGTAAAGCGTTCTGGAGTTAGCTGCGATGCGTGCGAAACAGAGTATCCTTGGCCTCGTTGACGCGAGCCGCGAGGTACGTCGAGCCCCCCTGGTCGGGATGCAATTTCTTCATCAGGGATCGATGAGCCCGGCTGATATCGTCACGCCCCGCCCCCGGCTTCACGCCAAGGATCTGATAGGCCTCCTCGTCCGACATTTTGCCCGACGCCGCGCTCCGGTCGTTCCGCCCTGCCGCGTTGCCCTGCGCGTGCTGACGCCAGCCGGGAAACCGGCGGTCAAGCTCTCGTTCGGCCAGCCCGCCGCCGAACGGCGCCCAGCCAAGCAGGCCGGCGCCAAATAACCCGATCGGGATGGCGACCCAGAACTCGCCCCTCAACCCGGTGAAAGCGGCGGCGGCCAGACACAGAACCCCGCCACCAATCTTGGTGGCGCGCGCCAGCATCGCCGGATTCGCGGTGCGAAGCAGCTGCAGCAGCATATAGAGAACGAAAACGGCGACAGCGCCGGCGATCAGTGTGGCCATGCGCGATCATTAGTCGGTTGCGGGCGGGGTTGGAAGCTTTCGCATGCACGCCGATGATCGGCGCGACATCAAGCCCCTCGATCTTGCGCCTGATGAAAGAGTGCGAGCACGAACATTTCGTCGGGAGCGTATCTTACCTCATACACAGCTACATAAGGCGTCCGCGGAATCGCCCACTCGAGGATGCCGGGATCGCCTCCAGGATGCCCCATGCCAGGAAACAGCGATAGCGTTTCAAGACTGGCGTATATCCGCTCAATCATACGGTCCGCTGCTGTCAGGGAGTCGGCAGCAATCCAGTGATGGATATGTCCAATGTCAGCAAGCGCCCTGTCATGGAAGACCAAGCGCATGAGCAACTCATCGGGAAATGAGCCGATCGATGAACTGTCGAGCTTCTTCGTGCGAGACCCATACGGCGTTTGGATCAGAGCGCCGACGCCTGACTTCAGCAAGCTGCTCGTCAGTCAGCAACGTTCCTCGCTTGGTTTCGAGATAATCGATCAGCAAATAAGCTGCTGCGTCCTGCTCGGCGGCGGGAAGCTGCTTCACCTTGGCAATTGTCTGATCGAACAGGTCTGACATGCCTCAACCTAACACGCGGCGATGCCCGCGTCAGATCAATTCACGCTGGGCGTATACCGCGCGAGCTTGTCCGGCTCGGTCACCATGCTCTGCTGGGCAGGCGCAGCGGCCGGCTTCTGCAGGATCTGCGGCTTGCCGCTGACCGGCGACAGCTTGCTGTCGTCGTCCAGGAACTTGGACAGCAGACCCTGGATCTTCTCTTTCAGCGCCTCCGGTCCGCGGTCGCTCATATCCGTGTGCTGGGCACCGGTGTTGACGACGGTGATGCCGGCCTTCTCGCAGACGTCGTCATCGGGCACCACGCCCGGATCGGGCTTGAACACCGCGTCATGCGAACGGAACGACAGGATCTTGAACTTTCCGTCGGTCATGAACGGCACGCGCAGGTTATCCAGCGTCACGACCTTCTTCACTTCGTCCGGATATTCCTTGGCGAAGAACATCGAGATGTCGCCGCCATTCGAATGACCGACCAGCGTCAGATGATCGTAATCGGAGCTCGGCTGAATCTTCTTCAGCTCCTTCACCGCGAATTTGATATTTTCGACGCCGCGCTCATAGACCGGCAAGCGGCCGACATAGACTTCACCAACTTTGGTGACGAGCGGCGCGTCCGTCGCCAGATCGTGCTGGATGCTCACGGCCATATAGCCGCGCGCAGCAAATACGTTTGCGAGGAACGAGTATTCGGTGAATTTGACGGTGTTGCCGTGATTGAGGATCGCCACCGGCAACGTGATCATGCCGGCATTGGCCTGCATTTCCTTGTCGCGGCGGACGGCGATATCAACCTGGATCTCACGGCCACGCGACTTGTCGAAGAATGTCAGCGTCTCATGGCGGATCGCCCACTTGCTCGCGGTGAAATACGCGACAGCGGTCAGTACGCAAACCGAAAGCAGAATCAGTAATCCGCGTTTCATGTTCGGTCCCTCGGCATGATCCCTCAGAGGACGCTCGCCGGTTCAAGGCTGCGATGATTGTGATCGGTGGATGACAATGACCGCTGCTTGAACAGCATATATGTCACAGCGCCGTGACAGAAAGACTAAATGTTGTGAATCTCGCGCCGTAACATTGTGCGCCGCATCCCTTTCTTGTGCAGTTGCGAAGAAAAGCCACGATTGAATCAGCGAATTTGGCCCGCTTTCGCAAGGGAACGACGTTCCAAACTCGGTCGCATCTCGACGATGAATCAACTGTGAAATGCAGCTCACGTTCCACGGCTCAGGGCCATAGTACCCGTGAAATCGCTGTAACGGCTTAGGCCAACAGCTAAAATTTTAACTATTTCAATCGCTTAAGAAGTCAGCCGATTGCATCAGGGATCGACGATGTCGTGCAGGTCGAGTGGCCCGACAGCCTGCGATGCCCATTCCGCCCGGTTCGCGGCCCGGCGCCGACCACGCTCGTCGAGCGGTAATTTGAGTTTGCGGAGCAGCTCCACCACTTCTTCGCGGGCAGTGACATGGCCCATGCTCGGGCGGCGGCCGAGCGTGGCCTCGTTGAGGTCGTCGAGGGCCGTCAGACCACGCGGGAAGAATTCGCGATACATCACCCGCTCGGCAAGCCCGTCCACAGGGCGAAAGCCCAGTCGGAAAGCAAGCTCGTCCAGCACACCGGCGACCAGCATCTTGTTGCGCGAGCCAAGCATCGAGAGCCGGTTGCGCACCACGATCCAGTCGGTCGAGGAGCCATCGTGCTGACGGCGCTTGCGCCTGGAATCACGCGCCATCTGCGCATAATGACTTTCGCCGGTCACCGTGTAGTTCGCGGGATCAACGGTGCCGAGCACATCGAAATCGAGAAAGCTGTCATTGATCGGCGTGACCAGCGTATCCGCCATCGAATGCGCCAGACGCATCAGGAACGTGTCGCTGCCCGGCGTATCGATCACGATGAAGTCGTGCGTACGCTCGACGGCCGCCATCGCTTGCGCAAACTGTTCGAGCTCGAATGACTCGTTCTCGGCAATCTGCATGCTGTCGCCGAGCTGCAGGCAATAGTGCTCGGGCACTTCGAGCGCCAAGCCTGCCTGCGCGGCCCATGTGCGACGATTATCGATGTAGCGCGTAAAGCTGCGCTGGCGGCAATCGAGATCGATGGTGGCGACGCGCTGGCCGGCCTTGAGCAAGGCCACGGCGATGTGAAGCGCGGTCGTGGACTTGCCCGACCCGCCTTTCTCATTGCCCAGCACGATGACATGCGCCGTGCCGGATTGCTGTGCGCTCTGCATCAACATCGATTGAATCCTTGCCTCACCATCAAAGCAGAGCTGTTCGAGCGTCAAGGAAAATGCGGACCCGAAGGTACCGGAGGTCGCAGCCGATGGTCTTAATGATGAATCCGGCGAATGCCCGCGGCATCGGAACACCACAGCGAGGCTTGGCGCACCCATACCGGCTTTGCTAAGCAGACGCGCCCGCCTTGCCACGACGCCAACGATAACGAGCCAACATGCCCCGTCGCGCCCCCCTCATTGCCCGCACCCTCCCCGCACTTCGCCGCGCCACGGATGGCCTCCGCGCACGCAAGGCCACCATCGGCCTGGTGCCGACCATGGGCGCGCTGCATGACGGCCACATCTCGCTGGTGCGCCTGGCCCAGCGCCGCTGCGACAAGGTGGTGGTGTCGATCTTCGTGAATCCGACCCAGTTCGCGCCCACCGAGGATTTTGGCGCCTATCCGCGCACCTGGAAGAGCGATCTCGCCAAACTGACCGAGGCCGGCGCCGACCTCGTGTGGAATCCCGACGCCAAGGTCATGTATCCCGAAGGCTTCGCGACGAAGATCGTGACCGAAGGCCCGGCTACCGCTGATCTCGAAGATCGCTTCCGCCCGCATTTCTTCGGCGGCGTCGCCACCGTGGTCGGAAAACTGTTCACGCAGGTACGCCCTGACATGGCGTTCTTCGGTGAGAAGGACTTTCAGCAGTTGAAAGTGGTGACGCGAATGGCACGGGATCTCGATCTCGGCGTCAAGGTGATCGGCGCCACCACCGTGCGCGAACGCGACGGCCTCGCGATGTCGTCACGCAATGTGTATCTCTCGCCCGAAGATCGCGCGACGGCGCCTGTGCTGTACAAGGCGATGAAGGACACGGCGAAGCGGTTGAAGGCCGGCGACGATGTCGAGACCGCACTTGCGGGTGGTGCCGCAATGATCACCGCGGCGGGGTTCGTGCTCGATTATTTCGAGGCACGGCATAGCGAGACGCTGGCGAAGATTGCGTCGATGAAGGACGGGCCGGTGCGGCTCATCGTGGCGGCGAAGCTCGGCAAGACAAGGCTGATCGATAATATCGGGGTGTAGAACGTAAGGCGGATGAGCGAAGCGTCATCCGCCGCGGAGTTTCAGCCATGCACTCGGCCGGCGGATGACGCCTTCGGCTAATCCGCCCTACGGCACACCTATTCCGCCGCGATCTGCCGTGGCACCGGCGGCGGGTTCACCAGATCCTTCGCCAGCCCCGCATAACGTGCCTTGGCCGCCTCCACCGCTGCTTCCTTCACCGGGCCATAGCCGCGGATCGTGTCGGGCAGCGACAGCAGCTCCACGGCGATCTCGACATTCGCCGGCGACAACAGCTCCAGCACCGTCGCGATATCCTTCTCATAGCCCGCGATCAGATCGCGCTCGATCTTGCGATCGGCGCTATAGCCGAACACATCGAGCGGCGTGCCGCGCAGACCGCGCGCACCGGCCAGCAGCTTGAACAGCGGCATCATCCACGCACCAAAAGCGCGCTTCTTCGGACGGCCGGACGCATCCGTGCCGGGCAGCATCGGCGGTGCCAGATTGAAGTGGATCTTGAAATCGCCCTCGAACTGGTCGCGCAGCTGCTTTTCGAAACGGCCATCGGTATAGAGCCGCGCCACTTCATACTCATCCTTGTAGGCGAGCAGTTTTGCGTAATTGATCGCCACCGCCCGCGGCAGCGCATCGTCATAGCCGCCGCGCAGCGCGGCGTCGCGCACCTGTCCCACCGTCGTGCGATACGCCTCTGCCAGTTTCACATTCTGGTAGTCGGTCAGCATCGCGCTGCGATGGGCGATGATCTCGTCCAGTGACATCTCATCCTGCGTCTTCGGCGCAGCGACGCCGTCGCTGCCCTTCAGCATGGACGCCAGCCGTGCCGGATCGTGAGCGGCAAGACGGCCGAGCTGGAACGCCAGCATATTCATCTTGATCGAGACGCCATTGAGCTCGATCGCCTGCTCGATGGACGCGACCTGCAGTGGCAGCAGGCCCTGTTGATAGGCATAGCCCATCATCATCATGTTGGTGGCGATGCTGTCGCCGAGCAGGCCTTCAGCGGCCTTGGTGAAATCGAGGAAGGTCGATGTCTTGCGCAGCGCCATCGACAGCACGTCGTTGACGCGGCCGCGCTGGAAGTTGAAATCGCGGTTGCGGACGAAGTCGGCGATCGGGATCAGATGCGTGTTCACGATGCCCGTGGTGCGCTCGCTCTCGCACAGCGAGATCGTCTCCTTGGCGATTGCCACTACCTCGTCGGCGGCGATGAGGAGATCGGCACCACCGGTGACGATGCGCGAACAGGTCACCTCGGCGGTGTCGTTGGCAAGTCGCACATGGCTCAGCACCGCGCCGCCCTTCTGCGCCAGGCCGGACATGTCGAGGATCATCGAGGCCTTGCCCTCGATATGCGCGGCCATGCCGAGCAGCGCGCCGATGGTGAGGACACCGGTGCCGCCGACACCACCGACAGCGACATTGTACGGACGATCCAGCGTCGGCCGCGACGCCGGCTCCGGCAGTTCGCCGATATTGCCGAGTTCCACCGGCGCCTTCCGCTTCAGCTTGCCGCCATCGACGGTGACGAAGGACGGGCAAAAACCCTTGAGGCAGGAATAGTCCTTGTTGCAGCTCGACTGGTTGATGGTGCGCTTGCGGCCGAGTTCGGTCTCCAGCGGCTCCACCGAGATGCAGTTCGACTGCACCGAACAATCGCCGCAGCCTTCGCAGACCGCGGGATTGATGATCACGCGACGCTGCGGATCTTCCAGGATGCCCTTCTTGCGGCGGCGGCGCTTCTCGGCCGCACAGGTCTGCACGAAGACGATGGCCGAACAACCTTCGATCTCCCGGCATTCCTTCATCACGCGATCGAGTTCGTCGCGATGTGCAAGCTTGGTACCCGGCGCGATGGAGCTTGCCGGATAGGCGTCCGGATTTTCCGAGACGAGATAGATCGCGCGGATGCCTTCGGAGTGGAGCTGGAAGGTGATCTGCTGCGGCGACAGTTCGCCGTCATGCTTCTGGCCGCCGGTCATGGCGACGGCGTCGTTATAGAGGATCTTGTAGGTGATGTTCGCTTTGGACGCGATCGACTGCCGGATCGCCAGCGAGCCGGAATGGAAGTAAGTGCCGTCGCCGAGATTGGCGAAGATATGCTTTTCCTTGGTGAAGGGCGCGATGCCGGTCCATGGCACGCCCTCGCCGCCCATATGGGTGAAGGTCTCGGTATTGCGGTCCATCCACAACGTCATGAAGTGGCAGCCGATGCCCGCGAGCGCGCGCGAGCCTTCCGGCACCTTGGTGGACGTATTATGAGGGCAGCCCGAGCAGAAATACGGCGTGCGCGTGATCGGCACGACGTTCTGGACCTGCGATGCCTCGCGACCATGAAACCAGTCGGCCTTGGCGCGCAGCAGTGCTGCGATTTCCGGATCGATCTCCATCGCCAGCAGGCGATCGACCATCGATGTCGCAAGCTTGGCGACGCTCAGTTCTTCCGCAAAGGGCAGGAAACGCTGATCATGCGAATCCATCTTGCCGACGATGCGCGGCCGCACATCGTCGCGCCAGTTGAACAGCTCCTGCTTGACCTGGTTCTCGACGATCTCGCGACGTTCCTCGACAATGAAGATCTCTTCAAGACCCACCGCGAACTTGCGCACGCCTTCCGGCTCCAGCGGCCACGGCATGCCGATCTTGTAGAGGCGCAGACCGATCTTGGCGGCCACCTGTTCGGTGATCCCCAGTTCGCGCAACGCCTGCCGCACGTCCTCATAGCTCTTGCCGGAGGCCATGATGCCGAAGCGGGCATTCGGGCTATCGATGGTCACGCGGTTGATATTGTTGGCGCGGGCAAAAGCGATCGCGGCAAAGCCCTTATAATCCTGCAGGCGGCGATCCTGCGCATAGCGATCGTCGGGCCAGCGCAGGTTGAGACCGCCGGGCGGCATCTCGAAATCGGTGGGAATCTTGAAGGGTGTCATCTCGTCATTGAGATTGATCTCCGCCGTGGTCTCCACGGTTTCGGTGATCACCTTCATGCCGACCCAGCAGCCGGAATAACGCGACATGGCGATGCCGAGCAGGCCCATGTCGATGATCTCATGGATCGACGACGGGTAGAGATAAGGCATCAGCGCCGAGATGAAGGCATGGTCCGACTGATGCGGCACCGTCGATGATTTCGCGCCGTGATCGTCACCGGCCAGGCACAGCACGCCTCCATGCGCGGCCGAGCCCGCGGCATTGCCGTGCCTGAAAACGTCGCCGCAGCGATCGACGCCCGGCCCCTTGCCGTACCAGATGCCGGTGATGCCGTCGTAATTGGCGCCGGGCGACAGATTGAGCTGCTGGGTGCCCCAGATCGCGGTGGCGGCCAGATCCTCGTTCACGCCGGGTTGAAACTTGATGCCATATTGATCGAGATGTTTTCGCGCAGCCATGAGCTGCTGGTCGTAGCCGCCGAGTGGCGAGCCGCGATAGCCGGTGACAAAGGCCGAGGTGTTGAGCCCCTCCGCACGATCCCGGCGCACCTGCGCCATCGGCAGCCGCACCAGCGCCTGGATGCCGGTGAGGAAAATATGACCTGAACCCTGGGTGTATTTCTGATCGAGACTGATCGGGCCTTGATTGATTCCCATTCCACCCTCAGTTCTGCCGCCCGCATCATTTCCGGCGGGCGTGCTTGCGCAATTTATGTGGGGTCGTTCGACTCCCTTAGAAATAGTCTATGTTGAATTGGAAACCGGGCGCACCACAAATGTGATCGGCGCGTGACTGCCATCTAAAAACGCAACTTCGTGATGCGGTTGGGCCAAGATCCGCCACGTTATGTCGCTGCAGGCAGTCGCGGCGAAATGAGATGCCAGCGCAGTGCACTGCAGCAAAACTGCCAGGATACCTTAGTGGGAATATCCCGGTTCGCTGGGGCCGAATGACAACTCCATGCCGGGCAGGTTTAACCAGCCCGGCACAGGTCCGATATCTTCAATGCGTCAGGCCTTGCGCCAATGACTGCCATTGAGCCTGTTGGCGATGTCCGCAACATGCATGCCCTGAAAGCGGGCGATGGCGAGTTCATTCTTGCTGGGCTGGCGAGCACCATTGCCGCCGGTCAACGTCGAGGCTCCGTAAGGGCTACCGCCCGAAATCTCGTCCATCTCGACCAATCGCTGCTCGGTGTAAGGAACGCCGACGATCACCATGCCGTGGTGAAGCAAGGTGGTATGAAAGCTCGTGATCGTGGTTTCATGTCCTCCGTGCTGAGACGCCGTGCTGGTGAATACGCTGCCGACCTTCCCGACCAGGGAGCCGCTCGCCCATAGCGGCCCGGTCTGATCGAGGAAATTGCGCATCTGCGCGCACATATTTCCGAACCGGGTCGGCGTGCCGAAGATGATCGCATCAGCTTCCGCAAGCTTGCCGGGCTCGGCGACTGGCACTGTTGCGAAAGCTGCACGCGTCTCGCGCGCGCCGCTGAGCAGCAGGACGTCATCAGGAACAAGCTCCGGCACCTGCAGGAGGGTGACTTCGGTGCCTTCGATGGCCCCTGCGCCAGCGGCGACGGCCTCGGCCATTTTATGCATGTGTCCATACATACTGTAGAATACGACGTGAATGCGTGTCGGCATGGTAGATCTCCGATTGATCGACGAAAGGTGTCAGCGGCAGAGGACGCGCGTGAGCGCGCCTGACAGCGATGCTGCCGCATCCGGCATGAAGGCCTTCTGACGCCACGCCACGTAGCCGTCCGGACGTACCAGCACGGCCCCGGATGGCTCGATCCCGTAGGCCACCGGAAAGGCTGGCGTGAAGAGCGACGAAATCTTCTCGCGATACGGCGGCAGATCCGTCAGCTTTTCTCCTGACCCCGGACTACCCACCACATGCGCCCTGATCGCCACGCCGGTTTGCTCGCTCGCCTGGCGGGCGGCTCCGATCCAGCCCTCGCCGGCTTCGCCTGCCATCAGCACGAATTCACTGTGATACAGATCTAGCGAGGAGATCTTGACATCACCTTGGCGCAGCATGATGTGCGGTGCGCGCGTGCCAGGAAGGGCGTACGATTTTCGGGGATCGATATCGACGATCTGATCGTCGATTGCGTCCGGATCCGGAACGACCGCATCGGAACGATAGCGGTTGAACTCGATATGTATGTCGGGAATGGCTTTCTTCATTCCGTCCGTCCCGAGATCCGGATCTGAACGCGTGACATAGCGATTATACGCCTGCTCGATCGCCTGCCGACCGGCCGGCTGTCGCTCGGAGTCGTAACTATCAATGAGACGCGGCCCCGCTGCACCTCGTGTGACGAAAGCGAGTTTCCATGCGAGATTATGTGCGTCCTGTATGCCGGTATTACCGCCATAACCGCCGGTCGGCGTCATCGTGTGTGCAGCGTCCCCTGCGATCAGGATACGACCGTGCTGGAACGTCTCGGCCGCCCGGCAAACGGCCACCCACTTGGCAACGTCCTCGACCTTCACATCGAGATCAGCCTCGCCAACAGCGGCTCGGACGAGCTGCGCAGCCTTTTCAATGGTTATGCCGTCCGCCGTCCGGCGCGCTGCGGGGTCCTTGATATCACCCGTGGTGAAGACGACCAGGAATCCGCCCAATCCTGTCTTCTCCAGGCGGAAAAAGCCTCTGACCTCCGGGTTATTGACGTAGATAACACCGAGATTGCGTCCGCGAAGTGCGCGTGAACAATCCGCGCGAAAGTAGATCGTGACGCTGTGGCTCATGATCGGATGACCCTGCATCGCGATACCGAGCTTTTCGCGCACGGGGCTGCGATTTCCGTCGCAAGCCACCATGTATTTTGCGCGGATACGTTCTTCCTTCAGGCTGTCGACGTCCCGGACGACGGCGGTTACGCCATCGTCATCCTGCTCGAATGATACGAGTTCAGTGCTGTAGCGAAACTGGGATCCAAGCTCGACCGCCCGGCGTTGGATGATTGGCTCAAGCACCTGCTGCGGCATGAAGAGCCGACGCGCCGGGCTTATGTCCGCGATGCCTTGATTGATGTCCGGAATGTAGTTGGCGATCTCTCGTCCGGCCAGCGTCTCGACCGCGTTCATGCCGCCATTCGGGTCATACATCGCATGCGCGGCTGCGATAACCTGCTCATCGATTCCGGCGACGCGCATCATTTCGAGGGTGCGGAGCTGAAAAAATCCAGCCCGTGGATGAATTGCCGTTCCTCGATGCTTCTCAATCGAGAGACACGGCACACCATGCGTCCCGAGAAACATCGACGTCGCCAGACCAACCAGACTTCCACCGATAACAAGTACTTCCGGCTCGCTCATGATCCATCCTTGATTCAGGCCGGCATGCATTCCGATCGGTCAGTTCAATACCCGATCATCTGCGCAACGGCGGTTGCTCAACGAACCGGCGCACGAATGCTTTATGTGCAGGTCCAGTCGATTTCTTGCGCAGTTTTCGCGCTGATGATCGTTGTCGTCTTCCAGATTTCCGAGCTAGTTTTCCAGAATTACGAGATTGCGGTGGAAGGTTTCCGATGAACGCCGTGAGCCCGCCCCTCGGCGGCAATTTTGTCTCGCCGTTTCGTGCCAGCGAGACGCACTCAATAGAACTCGATGCTGGCAGCAAGGTCTTATCGACAAGCGACGGCCTTGGCTGGAAGGATATCCATGCTTCGGTGACGTCCGAACGGCGCTGGCAGGGCTCTCTGGCCCCGATCGATCATATCTGCTTCGCTTACTGTTTGAGGCAATCTGCCAGGATCGAACGGCGCATTGCTGGAGAGACAAAGATCTCCACGCTCGCGCTTCGCCCGCGTCAGTTCGGTATATTGCCCACGCGCATGGCATCGAGCTTCCGGCTGACCGGCACGGCCGACATCATGATGGTCTATCTACGTGGATCGCTTGTCGAACGCGCCGCTGAGCAGATCTATAGTATGCAGGCGAGAGAACTCGACATGTTGCCCAAGGTCGGCTTCGTCGATCCGCTGCTTGAGCAAGTCAGCATGGAGATCGTCGCTGCGCTGGAACGGCGCAATGCGGATCTCGACTGCCCCTATGTTGATGACCTTGCGAAAACAGCGGCGTCCCACTTGCTGCGCCATCACACTGTTCGCCAGAGCGCCGAGACGCCTGCAGTATTGGCCGCCCAGACCGGCCACGGAACGGCGCTTACGCGTGTGCGCATGCATATCGAAAATAATTTATCGGACGATCTCGGTCTACCGATCCTGGCGCAGATCGCCGGCCTCGGCACGGCAAGCTTTGCCCATGCCTTCGTGGCGGCCCATGGCGAGACGCCACATCAATATGTCATCAGGCGACGCATAGAATGCGCGAAGCGGCTTCTGATCTCCACGAACGACTCGATCGCCAGAATAGCTTTCCAGGTTGGTTTCTCGAGCCAGAGCCATTTGTCAGACATGTTCAGACGCTTCAGCGGTACAACGCCGCGTGCATACCGAGATGCAGCGAAGACGCAGGCTTGGGGAACACAGATTAGCCGAGATTAGCTTCTGCTACCTCTGGTCTGGAAAAATCTCGCCAATAATCTTCAGGAGATCCGCCTCGCGAAACGGTTTTCGCAGATACGCCCGGAAACGCCCGGCGCGGTCGCGGACGACGTTTTCCAGCAGCGAGGTCATGACCACCACCGGAATGTCACGCAATCGCTCCTCCGCGCGCATCGCGGTGATCAGCCCTGCCCCGTCGACAAACGGCATCATGAAATCGGTGAGCACGAGATCCGGCGTCTCGCGATGCAGGATGTCGAGCGCTTCGCGGCCATTGCCGGCGACCAGCACATTGAAGGCGCTCTCGCTGAGCAGCACTTCCAGCCAGTCGGCGATCGCCCATTCGTCCTCGACAATCAGGACAGTCCGCACCGCTAATCTCCAGTCAATTTGAGGTCCGCGGCCGGCGTCGGCTGCGATCCCTGACTGGAAATATCGCGAAGAATGCGTTCGGCCCGCTCGTGGTTCTCATCAAGCACGATGCCGCCATCGTGAATTTCAAAGCGGCGCATCCGCATATCGGTCCGACGGTCGCGTGATTTCAAGATCGTCATCAGGCGATGGTTTTCCGAACGCAGGGCTGCGAGATGCAGCGCGATGATATTCTCGGCGACAGCGGACAGACCGGTCTGGTTCACACCCTTGAGCGGCTGCCCGGGTGTCATGCCGGCATGGTCGGTTTCCGCCGTTGCCAGAGTCGTAACACCGAGCGCGCGCAACTCGTTGCACAGCGCCGACAAAAAAGAACCCATGCGGGTCTTCTCGTCGGTGAGCTTCGAAAAGCCTTCGATGCCGTCGATCACCAGGCGGCGAACACCGGTCTGCCGGATCGTGCCGAGCAATTCCGTCGCCACCTCGTCCAGCACCGCTTCGGTCTGTGGGCGCCACATCAGGCTGATATTGTCGGGCAGCGCCAGCTTGAGGCTCTTGGCCTTCACCCGCAGCGCCATCGGATTTTCGTGGAAGCCGAAGAACAGCGCCTTCTCTTCCGCCGGACCACCGGTGAGGAACTGCAGGCCCGCGGTCGTCTTGCCGGAGCCCGACGGCCCCAGCACCACCGTCACCGAATGCGTATCGATGCCGCCGCCGAACATCTTGTCGATGCCGGGAATGCCGATCGGCACCATGGGTCCATCGGCGCTGTCCCAGACGCTCGGCGTCTCGAGCAGCGCCTCGATGCGGGGATAGATGGCGTGGCCGTCATCGGTGATGCGATAGGCATGCTTGCCGCCCATGAACCAGCCGCCGCGCAATTTGTGGATCTGGATCGAACGCTCCGAGCGCCGGCCATGGAGCTGCGACTGCAGTTCGATCAGCCCATCCACCATCGTATGTTCCGGCGGATGCGCATCGGCATCGAAGGCGCTGGTGAGCAGGAACATGGTGCAATTGCTGAAGCCCGCCTGGGTCTGCAGCTCATGGATGAATTTCTTGAGCTCAAGCTCTGTCCGCGCCTTCTCATGCACAGTGATCAGGCCATCGAGCACCAGGATGCTGGCCTTGCGGGTGCGCACCTCGCGGCGGACGACATCCAGCAGCCCGCGCAGCCCGTCATCCTCCAGCGTCTTGAAGGCGCCGACATAGGACATCCGGTCCGGGACAGCGTCTTCGTCAAAGAAATTCAATCGCCGCATATGCCCGATCATGCGGGCATGGCTTTCCGCCAGCAGCGTGATGTACAGCGCATTGCGGCCCTGCGCCGCCTGCGCGAAGCAGATCTGGTTGCCGAGAATCGTCTTTCCGGCGCCGGGCGCGCCCTGAATGATGTAGATGCCGCCGTCGAAAACGCCCCCACCCAGAATCGTATCTAGACCAGCGATGCCGGTCGCGACCCGGCCGTTATCAGCACTCATCCCACTACTGCCCCTGAAGCGTCACCTAGAACGGTGAGATGCTGAAACGCGCCGGGATGCAATCGGTTCCGCGGGTTTTGCAGAAATATTTCGAAGAACGACGACGACATTCGTGAGCGCACGGAAAACGCGGAACATCCGGGCGGGATCGACCATTGGACCCCGGTAGCAGCTGACGAGGAGAATGGAATGACCCAGCTTTCCAATATCCAGATGGCACAGGCCGGCTTCGCCAACCGCAAGGCAGACGCGCATAGGGACAAGTATCATCCCCGCTGCGGCGATGAGCATAGTCACAAGCCGACCAAGGCCGTGATCGGGATCGCCCTGCTGATCGTACTGAGTTTTCTGCTTTACGGAATCACAGGCCACGCGAGCGAGCCGACAGCGCACCACGCCTCGCCATCGACGTCGATTTCTCGATAGGCGAGAAAATCAGGCCCCGACTTTGGCGGGGCTTGCCGCTTCGTCATGCTCGGCCTCGGGCACCACCACCCGAAACTGGAAGCCGTGCAGGTCGATGGAGGGCACGATGCCGAAATGGTCGGTGCCGAACACCTCGACCCGACGTTTCAGCTCATCCGGCGCGATCGTGAGCGGGATGTCGCAAATACGCTCATAGGCCGCACGCGTCTGCCGATTGCTGCCCCAACGCATGGCGCGCTCGATCAGCGGCTCCGACTGGGTCGCGAGCAGGCGGGCCATGCGCCAGAACATCTGCACAAGCCGCGTATAGGTCATTTCTTCGAGACCGCCGACGCTGATGGCCGGTGGAATGGCGAACACCTCGACCTCCACGATCGGCCCGGCATCGACGCGCTCGATCATGCGATGCATGGTGCAGCCGAAATCCTGCGCGCGCTCATACAGCGCGAAATGCGCCGGCGCCCAGCCCGGAAAATTCGGCGGCCCCGGATGAAAATTATAGGCGCCATAGCCGAGCTGATCGAGCACCGCGGCGGGCACGATCACGTCGGTGGTGAAGGAGATCAGCCGCGCGCGACCCAGCCAGTCGGGCTCGATCGCCGCAAGGTCTGCCGCGGTGAACACCGGCACCACATGGAGATGCGGATTGTGGCCGCGCAGAAGCGTCGTGAAGACGGAATGCTCGGAGGGGCCTGTAAGAAGAATGATAGTGTCAAACATGTCAGGCGCCACGGCTACGAATCAAGTTTCGCCAGAGTCGCAGCCCGGTCTTAACAACTGATGACCGCGCGACAGCAGCGCTGCACAGCAGCAAATGCGCGACCTTGCGATTGTGACAAAGATCGGAACATGCGCCCGCCCTGGCGGTTATTTCCTCGCACAGGAGGAATCGACATGGCGAATTTTCAAAACCCCAACGATCCCCAGCGCCCAGTTCAGGACACTGCGGATACACGCAACCCCACCCGTTTCGATAGCGAATTGCAGGCAGACCCGGAACTGCAGGAAGGCCCTGCATCGGGCGGCCGCATGCTGGCCTATGGTGCCGCAGCGCTGGTGATCTTGGGCGTCGTATTCTATGGCCTGAACAGCGGATCGATGAATCCAAACGACGCGACCAAGACAGCGTCGCAATCGACTCCGGCCACTCAGGACAGCGCGCCGAAGGCGCCTGCACCCACCAACAATATCGCGGACTCCAACACCAAGCCGCCAGTGGCGCCTGGCGTGCGCGATGTGACCCCGACCAAGGATAATTCGGGCGTGACGACGGGCTCGGCGCCCGTCCGCTCGCAGGGCCCGCAATCCGGCCCGACCGGCACTGAGGTCGACAGCTCGAAGGGCGGCGCAGCGAAATAGTGCTTGCGCATGGGCAGGCAAGGCAGCGGGCATCATGACGCCCGGTTTTTTTGCCGTGCCTGCTTGCGGCTGATCGGCAAATCGTGATGGCGATGTGATTTTACTTCGAGAGTGGCATCGACCAGACCGTCACCACGCGTCGTCGAACCGGATCTGATGATGAAACCTCTGCTGCTGCTCGCATCGCTCGCCATCTTGTCTTTGACACCGCATGATGCGGCGTCTGCGGCGGAGCGCCAGCCCTATGGCATCGGCCTCGAGGGCTTTCAATATCCCTACCCCGTCCAGATGCTGCCGTTGACGAATGACGGCGAACAGTTGCGCATGGCCTATATGGATGTGCCATCTGCCAAGCCGAACGGCCGCACCGTGGTCCTGCTGCATGGACGCAATTTTCCGTCGAGCTATTGGGCGCCTGTGATCCGCACGCTGAACGATGCAGGCTACCGCGTCGTGGTGCCGGATCAGATCGGCTTCGGCAAATCATCGAAACCAGCGGGCGAATTGCATTTCGACACCCTCGCCCGCAACACCATCGCCTTGATGGATCATCTCAACATCGCCAGGTTCGACGTTGTCGCGCATTCGCTCGGCGGCATGCTGAGTGTCCGCATCGCCCGCGCTTATCCAGACCGCATCGATCACTTGCTGCTGGCAGCACCGATCGGCCTCGAAGACTATCGTCTTTACGTGCCGCCGACCCCGACCGAGAAGATTATTGAGACCGAGGACAAGCTCACGCCCGAGGGCTATCGCAAACAGCTTGAGACGAACTATGCGCTCAAACTCACGCCCGAGCAGGTGACGCCGTTCATCGAAGCCCGTTTCAACATCAAGGGCGCTTCCGATTATCCGCGCTGGCTGCGCGCCTTCGTCAGTTCGGCACAGATGATCTATCGCGAGCCCGTGGCGCATGAGATCCCGCTGATCGGCCTGCCGACCTTGTTCATCATGGGCGCCGACGATCACAACGCGCCCGGCAAACCCAACGCGCCGGAAGCCCTGCGGCCCAAAATGGGCCAGAATGCCGATCTGGCCAAAGCCTTGGCGGCAAAGATGCCGAAGGCGACAGCCGAAGTGCTCCCCAATGCCGGACATCTGGTCTTCCTGGATGCTCCCGCCAAATTCAACGAGCTGATGCTGGGCTTTCTCGCCACCACGCCGTGACATCCGCCAGCCTCGCACAAGCCCCGGCGAAATATTCATCTCCCGTTCAGATGGAATCGCGTGATTTCGCATCGTGAAGCGACGATCTGCCGCAACATTTTCGCCATGCCGGCGTTAGGTCGCGGGGACGCGAAGTCACCATTCTCGGCGCCGCATCGCGGCACCATCCATGGGAGAAGACGATGAAAAAGATTTTTGCAGCGGCTTTGTTCGCAGCCACTGTCGCCGGCTTCGGCGCCGCCAATGCCGCAATGCCAATAGCGCCGCTCAGCGCCGCCGACACCGCTGAGGTGATTCAGGTGGCTCAGGGCTGCGGCCCCGGCTATGCCCGCGGTCCGCGTGGCTTCTGCCGTCCGATGCGCATGGGCCCGCCGCCCGGCCGCTTCTGCCCGCCCGGCATGTTCCGCAATCCCTATGGCCGCTGCATCCGCCGCTGGTGATCGCGCATAATACCAACGAAGAAGAACCCCGCCTCGTGCGGGGTTTTTTGTTGCCCGTAAAGCGCTTGCAACGACGTCACGAAGACATGTCACATTGATCGTCCATTGCCATGGAGATTGTCGTGCCGCGCGCCCTGCTTCGCCTTTTCGCAATAGGCTTGTCCGGCCTTTCCATCACAGCAGCCGTGGCCCAGACACTGCCATTGCCGACCGAACCGCAACTCGGCCCGCGCCCCTTCTATCTCGCCGAAACCATGAAGGACGGCGCTTTGAAGACGCGCCTCAGCACCTGCACCGGCCCGTTTCGCAAGAGCGATTTCTCCATCGCCCATCGCGGTGCGCCGCTGCAATTTCCCGAGCACAGCCGGGAATCCTATCTCGCCGCCGCGCGCATGGGCGCCGGCGTGATCGAATGCGATGTCACCTTCACCAGGGATCGTCAGCTCGTCTGCCGGCATTCGCAATGCGACCTGCACACCACGACCAACATTTTGTCGGTGCCGGCGCTGGCCGCCAAATGCACGCAGCCCTTCAGCCCTGCCGATCCCGCCACTGGCAAGAAGGCCTCTGCAAAATGCTGCACCAGTGACATCACGCTGGCCGAGTTCAAGACGCTGCGCGCGAAGATGGATGCCGCCGATCCATCCGCGACCACCGTGGCCGACTACCAGAACGGCACACCGCGCTGGCGCACCGATCTGTATGCCAGCCCCGGCACGCTGATGACCCATGCCGAGAGCATCGCCCTGATCAAGAGCCTCAGCGCCAAATTCACGCCGGAGCTGAAGGCGCCGGAAGTCCCGATGCCGTTCGATGGCGACTACACGCAGGAAAAGTACGCGACCCAGATGCTCGACGAGTATCGCGCGGCCGGCATTCCAGCCAGCGACGTATTCCCACAAAGCTTCGATCTCAACGACATCAGGTTCTGGCTGCGCACCACGCCGGACTTCGGCAAGCAAGCCGTCTTCCTCGACGGACGCTACGCGACGCCCGGTTTCGATCACCTGCGGCCGGAAACATGGAGGCCATCGATGCCGGAGCTGAAAGCCATGGGGCTGCCGATCCTGGCGCCACCCATCTACATGCTGCTGACGCTCGACGGCAGCGGCCGCATCGTGCCCTCGCCCTATGCGCGCGCAGCGCGTGAAGCGGGCCTCGATTTGATCGCCTGGTCGCTGGAGCGTGACGGACCGCTTGCCAATGGCGGCGCCTTCTTCCATCGCTCCATCAAACCAGCCATTGACCGCGACGGCGACACTCTGACGGTGCTCGATGTGCTGGCCAGGGATGTCGGCGTGCGCGGCGTGTTCTCCGACTGGCCAGCGACGACGACCTTCTATGCCAGCTGCATGGGGCTGCAATAATCGTAGGGCGGATGAGCGCAGCGTCATCCGCCGGCCGAATTCGTTTGGCGAAGAACGGCGGATGACGCCTTCGGCTCATCCGCCCTGCGCATCCCCTCTACTTCGCGTCGCTGTCATAGATGAATTTCGGCATTTCCCATTTCATCCGGATCGCGAGCAGACGGAATGTGAGGCCGACACCGAATGCCACCGCGATCACGATATCCGGGCTCAACCCGTAGGTGATGCCGCCGATATAGAGCAGCCCGGTGACGATCGACACGCTGGCATAGAGCTCCGCGCGAAACAGCAGCGGCACATCATTGCACAGCACATCGCGGATCACGCCACCGACACAGCCCGTGATCATCCCCGCCACGACAACGATCAGGAATGGCTGGTTCATGCTCATGGCGACATTGGCGCCCATGATCGTGAACACCACAAGGCCGATGGCATCGAGCAGCAGGAAAATCGTGTGGAAGCGATGCACGAATTGCGCGAGGCCGATGGTGGCGAGCGCCGCCCCGCCCGTCAGCAGCAGCAGATACGGGCTCTTCACCCACCATAGCGGATAGTGCCCGAGCAGCATGTCACGCACCGAACCGCCACCAAGCGCGGTGATGCAGCCGAGCATGGCGACGCCAAGCCAGTCCATCTTGCGCCGCCCGGCGGCCAACGCCGCCGTCATCGCTTCGGCAACCAGCGCAATCATTGCAAGGGGAAACAACAGGGCTTCGGTATGGGGCATGAATCAGCAGGGCTCGAGGAGATGGCTGTCTAGCATGGATCCGCGGATCGTCGTTGCGCGTGGCTGTAGGATGGGTTGAGCGTCAGCGATACCCATCACCGCATACGCCCGGCGGTGATGGGTATCGCTGCGGCGCTCTGCGCCTCCACTCAACCCATCCTACGACTCAACCCCATTCGCTTGCACACCGCGCAAGATTGAACGGGCGCAACCATCATCGCCCCTTGACATAATTCCTAAAGGATAATATACCCCTCCTTGTCCTGTTCACGAGGGGCGCTTCTCGAGGGCGTCTTGAGCGGTGGGGCAGGATACGGAGCCCGCGGCCTGCATCGCAAGCAGGACTCGGGAGGCCGGGGGTCACCGTCCGCCCCCATTAAGAGGGGCTGCCGATAGTTCGGCTGAGACGGCACAGGCGAACGGCGGAGAAATCCGTCGGGATCAGCGAAACCGAAACCTGCTACGGCAGGGAGTAAGGGACGCGCCGGTGCATAAAAAGAATGGTCCTCCAGCCAAAAGTCCCGTGATGGCG
>NZ_JBIIOT010000158.1:0-6987 GCF_044336785.1 Tardiphaga sp.
CCGACCTCTCCCCGCAAGCGGGGAGAGGTTAAGGAGAGTGCCGCGCTGTCCACCGTCATCTCAATATCCCGCCCGGCTGTTCTTGTGCCCCGCCGGCGCTTTCGCATCGGCATCGAGCAGCCAGCGTGCGCGCGGTGGCGCATCCATGCCGTCGGAAATGCCGAGCGCAAGACGTTCGGCGCCGGCCCATGCGATCATCGCGCCATTGTCGGTGCAAAGCGCCGGTGGCGGCAGCAGCAGGACGGTGCCCGCTTTCTTGGCCACAGCTTCCAGCGCGCCACGAATGGCCTGGTTCGACGCAACACCGCCGGCAGCAACCAATGCCTTCGGCGGGCCGAAGCGCTCCGTAAAAATCCGCAGACCCACTTTCAGCCGATCCGCCGTAGAAGCCAGAACCGCCGCCTGAAAACTCGCGCAGAGATCGGCGATGTCCTGCGCTTCCAGCGGCAACAGGCGGCTCGCCTCGTTGCGCACGGCGGTCTTGAGCCCGGAGAGCGAGAAATTCGGCTCCGGCCGCCCGACCATCGGCCGCGGAAAATCAAACCGCGTCGCATTGCCCTGCGCTGCCGCGCGTTCCACCTGCGGCCCGCCAGGATAGGGCAGGCCCAGCATCTTCGCGACCTTGTCGAAGGCTTCGCCCATGGCGTCATCGACGGTGGTGCCGAGGCGCACATAGTCGCCGACGCCGAGCACGGCGACGATCTGCGTATGGCCGCCGGAGACCAGGAACAGGCAATACGGAAATGCCAGCGGCTCGGTCAGCCGCGGCGTCAGCGCATGGGCCTCGAGATGGTTCACCGCGACCAGCGGTGTGTCATGGACCATGGCGATGGCCTTTGCCGTGGTCAGGCCGACGATCACCCCGCCGATCAGCCCCGGCCCGGCCGCTGCCGCGACACCGGAGAGTTCGGCATAGCCGACACCGGCCTCGGTCATGGCGCGGTCGATCAGCCCGTCCAGCAGGTCCACATGGGCGCGGGCGGCGATTTCCGGCACCACGCCGCCATAGGGCGCGTGGTCGCTGATCTGCGAATGCACGATATTGGAGAGGATGCGGCCGCTGCCGTCCGGCTGCCGTTCGATCACGGCGGCTGCGGTCTCGTCGCAGGTCGTCTCGATCCCCAGCACCAGCATCGGTTGGTCGGTCACGCTTGGTCCTTGCATTGTCAGCGAAATATGGGCTCTTGCTGCCCTTCGCCTAGCACTCTGGGGTCGCAAGGTGCAATCACTCCTCGCCGGGAGCATGATCCCGAAAAGTGGATGCCGGTTTTCGGAATAGATCATGCTCCAGTAAAGAGCGCTCTTATGGCCATTCTCGTCACCCGCCCGCAGCCGGATAATGCCCGCACCGTGGCCGCCTTGCGCGCGCAGGGCTATGTTGCCCTTCCAGCGCCGATGCTGCGCTTCGAAAAAGTGATGTTTTCGCTGGATGCGGAGGCCGATTTCGGCGCCGTGATCGTCACTTCGGCCAATGCCCTGCGCGGCCTTGCAGATCAGCCGGCGGCGAACCGCCTGTTCCGCCTTCCCGTCTTCACGGTCGGGGATCGCACCGCGCAGGCCGCGCAGGATGCCGGTTTCAAGGACGTCATCTCCGCGGGCGGCGATGCCAACGATCTGCGTGCTTTGCTGACGGCGCGGGCGCAGGCCGTGAAACCGCTGCTCTATCTCGCCGGTGCCGATCTCTCCCGCGATCTCGCGGCCGAGCTCGGGACACGCGGTTTTGAGATCGTCACCCACACCACCTATCGCATGGCGCCGGTGGCCGATCTGCCCGACGAGGTGACATCCGCCTTCGCCGGCGGGCAGATCGCCGCCGTCCTGCATTATTCCCGTCGCAGCGCCCGCGCCTTCTTCCACGCTGTGGGCCTCGCCGGTGTCGAGATTTCCGCGCTGGCGATCCCGCATCTTGGCCTGTCCAATGCGGTGGCGAAGATCGCCCATGATGCGGGTGCGACAAAAGTCATGGCCGCGGCCACGCCGGATGAAGATGCCTTATTCGCGGCGCTGGCCCGTGCCATCCCGCCAAATGCACGCTAAAAACCGGTGTTAACAGAGAGGCCACCCAATCTCTGCTAAGGGGGCTGTGTGACTCACGAGGGACTGCATCATGGCCGATGACAACGAGACGGGATCGGTTCCCAATGCCGGCCGGCCCAAGCGCCAGCCGCCGACCCTCGAACTCGCCGCCACCAATGTGACGGAACGGCCGAAAGCCGGTGAAGAACCCGCCGCGCCCGCGCCGGATGTGTCTCCGACCGACGCAGTGCAGCCCGAGGCGCCTGCTGTCGATACATCACCGTCCGACATGCCGCCTTTCGCAGCCGAGCCCGCCGTAGAGGAAGCCACCGCGCCGCCGCGTGACAAATCCGCGCTGCTGCTGCCGATCGCCGCAGGCGCCGTGGCCGGTGCGGTCGTCGCCGCTGCCGCATGGGTCGCGCTGACCAGCATGACACCATCGGATAATGCCGCGACCGAAGCGCTGGCGGGGCGCGTTGCGCAGCTCGAAGCCCGCCCAGTGCCGAAGCCGGACACCGGCCTCGCCACCCGCATCGACGGTATCGAGAAGTCTATCGCAACCCTCCGCAGCGATCTCACTGCTGCCAAGACCCAATCGGATCGCGCGAGCGCCGAGATCAACACGCTCAAATCCGCGCCGCGCGCGGCCGCCGCCGTCGTCGATCTCGCGCCGATCACCGAGCGTCTCAACGTGATCGAACGCGCCACCGGCGATCTGAAATCCTCTGCCGCGCAGCAAAGCGCAAAACCCGTCGATGACCCGGCATTGCGCCGGACCGTGGCCGCCGCATTGCTGGATACATCGGTGCGCCAGAGCGAGCCCTATGCCGCCGCCCTCGCCGCCGTGAAGCCGCTTGCCATCGATCCCGCACAGCTCAAGCCGCTCGACGCCTTCGCCGCATCGGGCGTCCCCAATGATGTCGCGCTGAGCCGTGAACTGCTTGTACTGCTGCCGAAGCTCACGCCAGCGTCATCCGCAGCGCCATCGCCCGACACCGGCTTTCTCGATCGCCTGCAGGCCGGCGCCGCAAAGCTCGTCCGCATTGAACGTACCGACGCCGCCAGCAGCGGCAACGGCAGCGCCGTCGCACGCGCAGCTACCGCTGCACGCAGCAATGATGTCGCGACGGCCAAGCGTGAATTGCTGACACTTGCGCCCGCCGATCGCACCGCCGTGCAGCCCTGGCTCGACAAGCTCGCCGCGCGCGATGCGGCGCTTCTGGCCTCCCGTCAATTCGCAGCCGACGCAATGGCGGCGCTCTCCAAACCAGCGCCGTGAGTCCCCGATGATCCGTATCGTTGCCTTTCTCATCCTGATCGCGCTGCTGGCCGCGGGCGCCGCATGGGTCGCCGACCAGACCGGCGATGTCGTGCTGTCCTGGGGCGGCTGGACCATGGCCACGTCGCTGCCGGTGTTCGTGCTTGTGCTCGGCCTCGTCATCGTGGCCGGCATGCTGCTGGTCTGGCTGATTTTCGGCGTCTGGCGCGCGCCGTCGCGCTATCGCCGCCACCGCCGCAACAAGCGCCAGGCCCGCGGCCGCCATGCCATCACGCAAGGCCTGCTCGCCATTGGCCAGGGCGATAGCGCCGTCGCCAAACGCCATGCCGGCGTGGCGAAGCGTCTGTCCTCGGATGATCCACTCGCGCTGCTGCTGCATGCGCAATCCGCCCAGCTCGATGGCGATCGCGCCGGTGCCCATCGCGCCTTCCAGGCCATGGCGGAACGGCAGGACACGCGTCTGCTCGGCCTGCGCGGCCTGTTCATCGAGGCCCAGCGCAGCGACGATCCCGTCAATGCCGTCGCATTGGCCGAAGAAGCCCTGAAGCTCGCGCCGAATTCGACCTGGGCCGCGCAGGCCGTGCTCGGCTTCCGTTGCGCCCAGTCGGACTGGACCGGCGCGCTCAAGATTCTCGATGCCAATCTGTCGTCCGGCCTGATCGATCGCGTCGCCTATCGCCGCCAGCGCGGCGTGCTGCTCACCGCCCGCGCGCTCGATGCCGAGACAAAGGATCGCGATCTCTCCCGCGACAGCGCCATGGAAGCCATTCGCCTGGCGCCGACATTGATCCCCGCCGCCGTGCTGGCCGCGCGTTTCCAGAGCGAGGCGCATCAGATCCGCCGCGCCATGAAGATCATCGAGGCCGCCTGGCTGGCGCAGCCGCATCCCGATCTCGCCGATGCCTATGCCCATGTGAAACTCGGCGATTCCGCGCGCCAGCGCCTGGTCCGCGTCGAGACGCTGGCGGCGAAAGTGCCTTTCCATGTGGAAGGCGCCCTGGCCATCGCCCGCGCCGCCATCGACGCCGCCGAATACACCAAGGCCCGCGACGCGCTCGCCCCCTTCATCGCCGAGCCGACCCAGCGCACCGCCATGCTGATGGCCGAACTGGAGCGCACCGAACACGGTGACAGCGGCCGCGCCCGCGCCTGGACCCTGCGCGCGGTTCGCGCCCGCCACGATCCGGTCTGGACCGCCGACGGCTATGTCTCGGAACGCTGGCGTCCGGTGTCCCCGGTCACCGGCCGCATTGACGCGTTCCAGTGGCAGGAGCCGCTGGCGGCGCTGCCATCGGGCGATGCCGATCCTTTGGCCTCGCTCGAAGCTGAAATCCTGCGCGAAACCGTGCTGGCGCCGCCGATGCCGCGCCCGGTGGTTCAGCCATTGGCCGAGCCCGTCCCGGCCACACCGATCAGCGAAAAACCGCCCGAACCCATTCTGACGCCCGCCGCAGCAGCCGAGCCCGATCCGGAACCGGTGCCCGAAACCCTGCCTGCCGATGTCGCGCCGCCGCCAAAGTCTGAGCCAGCTCCTGTCCCGCTGTTCCGCGAGCGCGCCGATCTTGCCAGGGGCGCCCGCCCGGCGGTGCCGATTCCAGCCGTCATCCCCATCACCCGCGCCCCGGATGATCCCGGCGTGGACGAAGACGACCCCTATCGCGACGAATTCGCCGAATTGAACAGCGGCCAGCAGCAAGGCGGCTGGCGCGGCTTCATGCGCCGCTGGGGCGGCTGACCCCGGGGTTGCTTCAAGCTGCGCTTTTCGCGCCCATCGGCCTTTCCGCGCCTTGCAAAACCGGGGTGCGGACGATATCAGAGGCTCCATCGCGCCCGGCTGCCCAGCCGAATCGCGACCATGGTTCGCCGCAATAGCTCAGTTGGTAGAGCACGTCATTCGTAATGACGGGGTCACAGGTTCGAGTCCTGTTTGCGGCACCATCCCCCGCTTATGCGCCGCTGATAACCACCACGTCGGGCGCAAAGCGCACCTTCCCATAAATCGCGCTGCACAGCACGGTCACGGATCGATCTGGCGTTTGCATTGCTGAATGAAATTGCGAACGGTCGCTGCGCTTTCGCCGCGCCGGAGCGAGACGGCCAGTCGGGCGATCGGGCTTTTTCCCGCCAATGTGCGGAACACGACGCCGGGCACCTGCATGCAGCGCATGCATTCGGGCACCAGTGAAACACCCAGCCCGGTGGCGACAAGGTTGATCACCGAACCGATCTGGGGGGCCATCTGGCCGAGGCTGGGTTCAAATCCGGCGCTTCGGCAGGCCGCATAGATCTCGTCATGCAGGATCGGGCCGGCTGCGGGCGGCAGCAGGATGAAGGGCTCCTCCTTCAGGGCAGCAAGCCTGATCGTTTCGGAGTCCGACAGCGGATGATCGGTCGGCAGAACGGCGACCATCGCTTCAGAGACCAGCAGGCGCTCCTGCAGGTCGGCGCTGCCGGACGCGCCGGGACGCAGGAACACGACATCATATGAGCCGTCCTTGACGCCCTCGATCAGCCGCGGCGTGTTGGCTTCCTCAAGGCGAAGGTCGACCTCGGGATAGGTGCGGCGGAAGGCGCGAATGGTCGCGGCCACCACCGGATTAAACGCCGCAGAGCCCGTATAGCCTACCCGCAACGAGCCCACCTCGCCGCGGGCCGCCCGCTGTGCATCGCGCGCCGCGCGCTGGATCTGGCCCGGCACATTCTGGACGGCCGCCAGGAAGGCGAGGCCAGCCTCGGTCAGGAATGTTCCGCTCGGCGCCCGCAAGAACAGCCGGGCTCCCACCATCTCTTCGAGATCGCGGATCTGCCGGCTGAATGGCGGCTGCTGGATGCCGCTGCGCTCCGCGGCGCGGGTGAAATGCTTCTCCTCCGCCAGAGCGAGGAAGTAGTTCACGTGTCGCAGCTCGATCATCATGCCTGAAAGGTATCAAGAATGCGCTTCCCATATATTGGACCTCTGACAAAGGTCATGTCAACTTTCTGACAGGCGCAAAGAGGCGCCGCCATCGCATCCCTCGGACATCCCCGAGCGTCCCCTGGGCCTGCCACCGTGCTGGAGCTTCGATGTCGGAACGATTGATCAGTGATCTCGGTGGAAAGCCGGCCGGTGATATCCCGCGCGACGAGCGCCGCCAGCTGTTCTGGGAAAAGCAGCTTATCGCTGTGGTCAATCTGCTGTCCGCCAAGCTGGACATCACGCTCGATGAATTCCGCCGCGCCGTCGAGGAGATGGCGCCCGACGACTACGCCAAATCCTATCTTTACGGCCGCCGCCTCGACGGCTGGCTACGCCTGCTGATCGAGCGCGGGACCATCGACGCGGAAGAGCATCGCGCCCGTACGCAGCGGATCCTCGCCAGCGGGTCGCGCGACCATGTCTTTTGAAGTACCGCCGCCTTACGCGCCCGGCGCACGCGTGCGGATCATCGATCTCGCCAAGGCCGGCCATGTGCGGGTGCCTTTCTATGCGCGGGAAAAGGTCGGCGTCGTCGAGCGCTATGGCGGCACCTATGAAAATCCCGAAGACCGGGCCTATGGCCGCGGTCGCGGCACGGCGGTGCGCCTCTATCGCATCCGGCTCAGGCAGCAGGATCTCTGGCCGGATTATGCGGGCGATGCGACCGACACGCTGGAGCTCGAAGTCTATGACCACTGGCTGCGGCCGGAGCGCGAGCAGGAGATGAACGATGCCT
>NZ_JBIIOT010000121.1:0-13345 GCF_044336785.1 Tardiphaga sp.
ATGAGCATGATCACAGCCACGACCACGATCATCCGCATGATGCTCACGCCGCGAACGAGGATGACGATCTCGAACTGACCGAGCATGAAGCGAAGTTTCTCGCGCTCAAGGGCATGCTGATCGAACAAGGCATCCTCACGGCCGACGAGATTCGCGTGCGGCTGGAGAGCAATGAATTGCGCACGCCGCATCAGGCGGCGCGGATGGTCGCCAAGGCATGGGTCGATCCGGACTACCGCGCGCGGATGATGGCCGATGCCAAGCAGGCCGCGATCGAGCTCGGCATTCCTGTGACCGAAGCTGCGCTGGTCGCCCTCGAGAATACGTCCGAGCTGCATAATGTCGTGGTCTGCACGCTGTGCTCCTGCTACCCGCGCTCGCTGCTCGGCGAGCCGCCCGCATTTTATGTCAGCAAGGCCTACCGCTCGCGCACGGTGCGCGAGCCGCGCAAGGTGCTGCGCGAGTTCGGTCTCGATTTCCCTGACACCACCGAAATCCGCGTCCACGACAGCAATGCCGACCTCCGTTACGTCGTCATCCCGCGCCGGCCCAACGGCAGCGAGAGGTTCAGCGAACAGCAACTCGCTGCGCTCGTGTGCCGGGATTCGTTGATCGGCTGCGCCCTTGCTCTCGATCCCGGCCGTGCCGCAGCGGCCGATCCGGGCTCACCCCACCATCAGTGACGTTCACGCCAGCAGAGGATCATGACCATGTCGGATACGACCAATCTCGTGAAGCCAAGTGAACGCAATTACGGTCTCGAACATGTCGCGATCGGTGTCGACGTGCGGGTGTCGGCGCAGACCTTCGAGGGCGATCAATGCGTGCCCTGGCATCGGCATACGGAAATCACCGACACATTCTTCTGCCTCGAAGGCATCGGGCGCATTCAGATCAAAGGTCGGAGCGAAGACGCTTTGGTCGCTGTCGGCGAACGCTTCGACGTGACGCCTGGGCTCGAACATCGGGTGTCGTCTGCCGACGGCAAGCGCTGCCGCATGATCCTGGTCCAGGGTGTCGGCAAGGCCGATTTCATTCGCGGATCCCAGTCGTAACCCATCGCGCTCCCGCGCGCGGGAGTCATCGATAACAGCACGAGAATGACATTTCATGAAATATATTGGTGCCCTCTCCGCCCTGCTACTCGCCTGCTCAGCATCCGCTGCAATTGCGCAGCAGCCTTATCCCAACAAGCCCGTCCGCGTGATCGTGCCTTATGCGCCAGGCGGATCGAGCAGCATCTTCACGCGCGCCGTCACCGACAAGCTCGCTGAAAGACTCGGCCAGTCCTTCGTCATCGACAATCGCGGCGGCGCCGGCGGCAATATCGGTGTCGATGTGATCGCGAAGGCGCCGCCGGATGGCTATACGATCGGGCTCGGCGTGATCGCGACGCAGGCCATCAATCCGCACATCTATCCGCGCATGCCCTACAATCCGCTCACGGATTTCGAGCCGATCGCCTATCTGGCGGGGACGCCGAACGTCATGGCCGTGAACCCGACGACGGTGAAGGCCAAGACGGTTGCGGAATTCATCGTGGAAGCGAAGGCGTCCAAGCGCCAGTTCGCCATGGCCTCGTCGGGTGTCGGCACGTCGATCCATCTCGCGGGCGAAATGTTCAAGCTCGCCACCGGCGCCCCCATGACGCATGTTCCTTATCGCGGCTCGGCGCAGGCCATCACGGATCTGGTCGCGGGGCAGGTGGATATCGATTTCGATAATTTCCCGTCCTGCATCGAGCAGGTGAAGGCAGGCAATCTTCGCGCGCTCGCCGTGACGTCGGCGACGCGAGCCCCGCAGCTTCCCGACGTGCCGACGCTGCAGGAGAGCGGCCTCGCCGGCTTCGATGTCACCGGATGGTTCGCGCTGTTCGCGCCGAAAGGCACCCCGCGCGACATCGTCATGAAGCTCAATACCGAGATCAATCAGATCCTCCAGACGAAAGAAGTGCAGGACCAGTTCGCCGTGTTCGGCGGCGACATCCGCCTCATGACGCCGGAGCAGTTGGGGGCATTCGTCAAGACCGAACACGAGAAGTGGGGGCGCGTGGTCAAAGAAGCGGGCGTGAAGATCGAATGATCCGGCGCGCGACGCTCATCGGTCATCATCCACGGTCAGACGGACGACAAATGCCTCATGAATGGGACGCCTATATCAATGCCATGGCCTCGGCTCTCGATCTGCGGGTCGAACCTGACTGGTTGCCGGCGATCAGGGCCAATGTCGACGTGACGATGGCGATGGCCCGCCTCGTCGATGAGTTCAAGCTTCCCGATGTCGCCGAACCCGCGCCTGTCTATGTCGCTTGAAAGTGTCTTCACGGCCGATGGGATGTGGCGCAGCGCGTCGGATATTGCGCGCGCCGTCACGGCGAGGCAAACGACGGCGCTCGATGTCGTTGAAGCCGCGCTGGCGCGCATCGAACGCCAAAATCCGGCGCTCAATGCGTTTACCGACATCACGGCGGATCGCGCACGTGCCAAAGCGCGTGCGCTCGACGGTGCGATCACGAAAGGCGAGACGGTCGGCCCGCTTGCCGGTGTCCCCTTTGCCGTCAAGAACCTGTTCGATATCGAAGGGCTGGTGACGCGGGCGGGCTCCAGGATCAATCGCGATAACCAGCCGGCCGGGCGCGACGCCACTCTGGTGCAGCGGATGGAGGCGGCAGGGGGCGTGCTCGTCGGCGCGCTGAACATGGGCGAATACGCCTATGACTTCACCGGTGAAAATATCCATGACGGCGCCTCGCGCAATCCGCATGACATCACGCGCATGACCGGCGGATCATCGGGTGGCTCCGGTGGTGCTGTCGGCGGCGCGCTTGTGCCGATTGCGCTCGGGTCAGACACCAATGGATCGATCCGGGTTCCGGCGTCCTTTTGCGGCATCTTCGGCCTGAAGCCCACTTACGGGCGGTTGTCGCGTGCACGCACATTTCCCTTTGTGCCGAGCCTCGATCACCTCGGCCCCTTCGCTCGCTGCGTCGAGGATCTCGCCGGTGCCTATGACGCCATGCAAGGTCCGGATCTCGACGACGCGGCCTGTGTCGCGCGCCCTGTCGAACATGTGTCGCCACTGATCGGAAAAGGCATCGACGGATTGCGGATCGCCACGGCCGGCGGATATTTCCAGACCAACCTGACACCGGAGGCAAAAGAGGCCATTGCTGCCGTGACGAAGGCGCTCGGTGCGACCGCCACTGTGGAGCTGCCCGAGACCGATCGCGCCAGAGCGGCAGCCTTCCTGATCTCGACGGTGGAGGGAGCTTCGCTGCATCTCGATCGTCTGCGCTGCCGCGCTGCCGATTACGATCCGGCGGTGCGCGATCGGTTGTTCGCGGGCGCCATGGTGCCGGCCGCATCGCTGGATCGCGCGCAAAAATTCCGACGCTGGTACCGCGACAGGGTCTTGGAAGTCTTCCGCAACGTCGATGTCATTGTGGCGCCGGCGACGCCGTTCACCGCGCCGACGCTCGGTCAGGCGACATGCGAGCTCGACGGCGTCGAGCGGCCGGTGCGCACCAGCATCGGCCTTCAAACGCAGCCGATCTCCTTCATCGGCCTGCCCGTGGTCGTCGTTCCGGTGCCGCTCGCGCCGATGCCGATCGGCGTGCAGATCATTACGGCGCCCTGGCGGGAGGATATCGGCCTTCGCGTCGCCTGGCACCTGCAGCAGGCGGGCACGGTCGCTGCGCCACGTGCAAAGGGATTCTGAGATGGATATCGATCTGCCCGAGGTCGTCGCCGAGGTGAGCGCCGCATTCCAGCGCTATGAGAAGGCCCTGATGTCGAACGACGTCGCGGTTCTCGGAGAACTGTTTCGCGTCGATCCGCGAACGATCCGCTACGGGATCGGCGAAAATCTCTACGGCCATGCGGAAATCCAGGCCTTTCGCGGCGCCCGTTCGCCGGTCGGCCTGATGCGCCGTCTCGGGCGCACGGCGATCACCGCCTATGGGCGCGACACCGCCGTGGCATCGACGCTGTTCTATCGCGACACCGTCCCCGGTAAGGTCGGGCGCCAGATGCAGACCTGGATCCGCTTCGCCGAAGGCTGGCGCATCGTGGCGGCCTCCGTCAGCCTGATCGACGAGGCCTGATGGCCGTGAGGGCGGAACGATGTTCCGGGGCGGTCGCGTTTCGCATAGCGGAGCGGGCAGCGGGTTTGGTCGATGCTTTGACCTTGCGGGCCTTAGCCCCTATTTTGGGATACAAATTCCGTATCTTAGCCCCCGAGCCTCCCATGACCGCCTCGCTGAAAGCCATCGACGGATCGGCCGATCTGCCGGTTCTGATGAACGACCTCGCCGCCCGCGCCCGCGCGGCGGCTCGGGCGCTCGCGGTGGCGCCAACGGCGCAGAAGAACCAGGCGCTGGCGGCCATGGAGGCGGCGATCCGCGCCGGCTCTGCGGCGATTCTTGCGGCCAATGCCGAGGATGTGGCTGAAGTCCGCGCCAATGGCGCGACGGCGGCTTTCATCGACCGGCTGACGCTGACCGAGGCGCGGGTGCAGGCGATGGCCGATGGCATTCGCGTCATTCATGACATCGAGGATCCCGTCGGACATGTCTCGGAACGCTGGCAGCGGCCGAATGGGATGACCATCGAGCGCGTACGCGTGCCGCTCGGTGTCGTCGGCGTGATCTTCGAGAGCCGTCCGAATGTGGCGGCGGATGCCGGCGTGCTGTGCCTGAAGTCGGGCAATGCGGTGATTCTGCGCGGGGGCTCGGACAGTTTCCGCTCCTGTCGCGCCATCCATGCATGTCTCGTACAGGGTTTGCGTGAGGCCGGCCTGCCCGAAGCGGCGATCTCGCTGGTGCCGACACGCGATCGCGCGGCGGTGGGGTTGATGCTGACCGGCCTGAATGGCGGTGTCGATGTGATCGTGCCGCGCGGCGGCAAGAGCCTTGTGGCGCGCGTCGAGGCCGAAGCACGGGTGCCGGTGTTCGCGCATCTCGAAGGCGTCAATCACGTCTATGTGGATCGTGCCGCCAAGCTGGATATGGCGAAGTCGATCGTGCTGAATGCCAAGATGCGCCGGCCGGGCGTGTGTGGCGCGACGGAAACGCTGCTGGTCGACAAGGCCGTGGCCGGCACGCATCTGAAGCCGCTGGTCGATATGCTGCTGGACGCCGGCTGCGAAGTGCGCGGCGATGATGCGGTTCAGCAGGCCGATGCGCGCGTAAGGGCTGCGACGGCCGAGGATTGGGACACCGAATACGAAGACGCGATCATCTCCGCGCGCGTGGTCGATGGTCTCGATGATGCGCTCAAGCATATCCATGCGCATTCGTCACATCACACCGATGCAGTCGTGACCGAGGACGATGCGGTGGCGACGCGCTTCCTCAACGAAGTCGATTCCGCCATCGTGCTGCATAACGCCTCGACGCAATTCGCCGATGGCGGCGAGTTTGGTTTTGGCGCTGAGATCGGCATCGCCACCGGCAAATTCCACGCGCGTGGGCCGGTCGGTGCGGAGCAACTGACGAGCTTCAAATATCGCGTCCACGGCACCGGGCAGACCCGGCCGTGAGTGAACGCCTGCGGGCGCCGCGATCACCCATCTTCATGCACGGCTTTCCGCCGGTCGCTCCCGGCTTGCGGATCGGGCTGCTCGGCGGATCGTTCAATCCGCCCCATGCGGCCCATCGGGCCGCGACCTTGTTTGCCATGAAGCGGCTGCGGCTGGATTTCGTCTGGTGGCTGGTCTCGCCAGGTAACCCGCTGAAGGATCGCAGCAATCTGCATGACCTCACCGAGCGGGTCGAAGCGGCGGCGGCAATGGCCGATCACCCGCGCATCATCGTCAGCTGTCTCGAAAGCGTCATTGGCACGCGCTATACCGTCGATACCGTCACGTTTCTGCGCCGGCGATGCTCGCACGCACGATTTGTCTGGATCATGGGAGCCGACAATCTCGCCCAGTTTCACCGCTGGGGGCGTTGGCAGCAGATTGCGGACCAAATTCCGATCGCCACCATCAATCGCGCCTCGTCAGATCCGGCGTCGCAAGGTTGCCGCGCCCTGGCGGCACGGGCGCCGCAAGCTTTGGCCCGTTTTCGCCTTCCGGAGCGGGATTCCCGGTCATTGGCCGACCGAAATCCGCCCGCCTGGACGTTTCTGACTGGTCTGAAGCTGACCATGTCATCGACCCGCCTGCGGAACCCGGACGGAAGCTGGAAAAGCTGAGTCCCCCTGCAACCACGAGACGTGCTAGTATGGTCGCGTGCTGGAATATTGAGTCCGGCAAACCCACATGCGTATTTGATCAATCGGGCACCGGATCCGGCACCCGCTCACAGTGAAAGGAATGGTCACCTGGCCACCTCATCGTCCAAGACGGGCGCTTCCAAGAAGGCTTCGTCAAAAGCCGCCGCTTCATCCGACAAGAAGGCTTCGGTGAAGTCTGCTTCCGCTTCCGCCAAGAAGGTCCTGGCCGCCAAAGCCCCGGCTGACAAGGCTCCGGCCAAGAAAGCTGCCGCGCCGAAAAAGGCTGCTGTATCGAAGGCCGTCACGTCCAAAGCCACCGGGTCCAAGGTCGCCGCTCCGAAAGCGGCCAAGCCCACGGCGACCAAATCCGTGATCGCCAAGAAGGCCGCGCCGAAGAAGGCTGTTGCGGCCGAGGCGCATGACAGCGCGACCGAGACGCTCAAGCTGGTGCTGGGCCGCCTCGACGACATGAAGGCAGAAGAGACCGTCACCATCGATCTGCGCGGCAAGTCGGCCTTTTCCGATTACCTGGTCGTCACCACCGGCCGGGCGAACCGCCATGTCGGCGCGATCGCCGAGAATGTCGCGAAGGGCCTGAAAGAAGCCGGCAAGAAGAAGCTGCATGTCGAAGGCATGGCCAATTGCGATTGGGTGCTGATCGATACCGGCGAAGTGATCCTGCATGTCTTCCGCCCGGAAGTCCGCGAGTTCTACAATATCGAGCGTCTGTGGGCTCAGAACCCGTCCGACGAAACGCGGGTGAGCCTGAAGGCTGTATAGCTCGTAGCCTCCGCTCCTCATGGTGAGGAGCGCGCTTGCGCGCGTCTCGAACCGTGAGCTGGTCTGGCTCCGGGCTTGCAGCCATCGTTCGAGACGCGCGCAAATGCGCGCTCTTCAGGATGAGGGCTGGAGTAGGTCATAGCCCATGCATCTCCTCGTCATTTCCATCGGCAAACTCAAGCAAGGCCCCGAGCGTGAGTTGGCCGAGCGTTATCGCGAACGGTTCGACGATATCGGCCGCAAGCTCGGCTTTCGCAGCCTGAGCGTTCATGAAATTCCGGAAAGCCGGGCGCGCGATACGGCGACCCGGATGGCCGAGGAGGGCACGGCGATCGCCGCCCTGATTCCCGACAAGGCGATCCTCGTCACCATGGACGAGCGCGGGTCGAGCATTGATAGCGCCAGCTTCGCGCGCCATCTTGGCAAGGCACGGGACGAATCGGTGTCACATTATGTTTTTGTCATCGGCGGCGCGGACGGACTTTCGCCCGAATTGCGGCGCAAATCAAAACTCAGCATTGCCTTCGGCTCGGCAACATGGCCACACCAGATGGTTCGGGTCATGCTTTTGGAACAGATCTATCGGGCCGCCACCATTCTCGCTGGCCACCCCTATCATCGCGTGTAAAGGCGCTATCGAAACCTTGATGCTGTCGCTGCGGCCCCCTCACCGTGACATCGGACGACGCGTGGCGTCGTTTCCGGCTCTGCTGTTGTCTGCAGGTCTGGCGGGTATCGGTGTTGAATCGGTCCAGGCGCAAACCGTGCCATCAGCTCCACAACAGCAGGAAGCTGCTGCCCCAGCGACAGACCTCATTCGCCAGCGCGAGCAGGAATTGCAGGCCGCGCGTGAGCAGCAGCAAAAGGCGGCCGAACTTCAGGCCAGGCTGAAAGCCGACATTGCCGCCATCGGCCAGGACCGTGGCAAGCTTAACCAGCAACTGATCGACATCGCCTCGCGCGTGCGCGGTGTCGAAGCGAAAATCGACGATGCAGAAGCGCGGTTGCGTCCGCTCGATGCACGCGAGCGCGAGATTCGTACCTCGCTGGATTCGCGCCGTGGTGAAATTGCGGAAGTTCTGGCAGCGCTGCAGCGCGCCGGCCGTCGCGCGCCGCCGGCATTGCTGGTGCGTCCCGAGGATGCCTTGCAGTCGCTGCGCACGGCGATGCTGCTGGGCTCCGTGGTGCCGGACATGCGCGCGCGCGCCGAAAAACTGGTCGCCGATCTCGGCGAGCTGGTGACCTTGCGCAAGGCGATTTCGACCGAACGCGACCAGCTCGCGCTCGATCGCGACAAGCTCAAGGAAGAGCAGACCCGTCTAGCCTCCTTCACCGGCGAACGACAGCGTCAGCTGTCCTCGGTCGAGAAGGACATGGAAGCGGAGAATGCGCGAGCTGTGGCGCTGGCGCGCCAGGTCGATAGCCTCCAGGGCCTCGTCGCCAAGATGGAGCAGGAATCCAAGGCTGCGGCCAAGGCCGCCCAGACTGCCAGCCTTCAGGGCGCCCCGGCCGATCTCGCCAATGGCAAACCGAATGTCGAAGCGCTCAAGAATGCCGGTCGCATGGCACCGGCCATTGCTTTCGCCTCGGCCAAGGGCATGCTGGCAATGCCGGTGAATGGCATCAGGCTGCGGAACTACGGCGCCTCAGATGGCGTTGGTGGCGCGGAAAAAGGCATCTCGGTGGCTGCGCGAGCAGGCGCGCAGGTCACAACCCCGTGTGATGGGTGGGTGGTCTATTCCGGGCCCTTCCGCAGCTATGGACAACTCTTGATCCTCAATGCCGGGGGCGGGTATCATATCCTGATCGCCGGGATGGAGCGTATTTCGGTGAACATTGGCCAGTTCGTTCTCGCCGGGGAACCCATCGCCGTGATGGGATCGACCTCGCGGGTGGCGTCCGTTCTCGCGGCCAATGCGAGCCAGCCTGTGCTTTATATCGAGTTCCGTAAGGACGGCACTCCAATTGACCCTGGCCCCTGGTGGGCCGCTAACGAAGGCGAAAAGGTTCGCGGATGATGCGCAAGACTTCCATAATTCTGCTGAGTGCTGCGACCGGTGCCGCTTTGACCCTGTTCGTCACGCAGCCTCGCGCCGTGTTCATGGGCACGAGCGCCCGCGCCGCGACGTCCGATACCTATCGTCAGCTGAATCTGTTCGGCGACGTGTTCGAGCGCGTCCGCAGCGACTATGTCGAGAAGCCCGACGACAGCAAAATGATCGAATCCGCGATCTCCGGCATGCTCACCGGCCTCGATCCGCATTCCAGCTACATGGATGCCAAGTCGTTCCGCGACATGCAGGTGCAGACCCGCGGCGAGTTCGGTGGCCTCGGCATCGAAGTCACCATGGAAGACGGCCTGATCAAGGTGGTGTCGCCGATCGACGATACCCCGGCCTCGAAGGCCGGCATCATGGCCAATGACATCATCACCAATCTCGACGACGAAGCCGTGCAGGGCCTGACCCTGAACCAGGCCGTCGAGAAGATGCGCGGCCCGGTGAACACCAAGATCAAGCTCAAGATCATCCGCAAGAGTGCCGATGCGCCGCTGGACGTCACGCTGGTGCGTGACCAGATCCGCGTCCGCTCGGTACGCGCCCGCGTGGAGAGCGATGACATCGCTTACATCCGCGTCACCACCTTCAACGAGCAGACCACCGAAGGTCTGAAGCGCGAGATCGCGGCGCAGACCGCAGCGATCGGCGCCGACAAGGTGAAGGGCTACATCATCGACCTCCGCAACAATCCGGGCGGCCTGCTTGAAGAAGCGGTCACCGTGTCGGATGCGTTCCTCGATCGCGGCGAAATCGTCTCGACCCGTGGCCGCAATGCCGAGGAAACCCAGCGCCGCACGGCGCATACGGGCGACCTCACCAAGGGCAAGCCGGTGGTGGTGCTGATCAATGGCGGCTCGGCCTCGGCGTCGGAAATCGTCGCCGGCGCGCTGCAGGACCACAAGCGCGCGACCATTCTCGGCACGCGGTCGTTCGGCAAGGGCTCGGTGCAGACCATCATCCCGCTCGGTTCGGGCAATGGCGCGCTGCGCCTGACCACGGCGCGTTACTTCACGCCGTCGGGCAAGTCGATCCAGGCCAAGGGCATCGTGCCGGATATCGAGATCGTGCAGGACGTGCCGGATGAGCTGAAGTCGCGCACCGACACCAAGGGCGAAGCTTCGCTGCGCGGCCATCTGAAGAACGATGGCGACGAGAAGACCGGTTCGCAGTCCTACGTGCCGCCGGATGCCAAGAACGACAAGGCGCTGAAGGCTGCTGCGGATCTTCTGCACGGCATCAAGGTGACCTCGAACGCCGCCGTGACCCAGCCGGAAGTGAAGGCTGCGCAGGGCGACAGCAAGCCGGCCGGTGACAAGCCAGCCAACGAGAACAAGCCCGCTGCGGACAAGCCGGCAGCGAAGTAAGCTGATCTCGGCGGTGGCCGACGAAGTAAGAAAAGGGCGGCCTTTCGGGCCGCCCTTTTTGTTTTGTAAGGCCTTCGATAAAACCCCGTCCCTCATGGTGAGGAGGCGCGTAGCGCCGTCTCGAACCATGAGTTCGTGAAGCTTGGAGCTGAGGCCATCCTTCGAGACGCGCGCTTTGCGCGCTCCTCAGGATGAGGGGTGGAGTTTGACCGCGCTTACTTGAACGCGACCGATCCCGCGACCTTCTCGATCGCCGGCCGGATCTCCCCGCTGCGATCCGTCGCGAAGAACGACACCAGCCGCACGAAATTCCCGTTCGGCCCGGTCGCAAAATACTGCACGAACCGCTTGTTCTCGCCGGCCTTGCCTTCCAGCAGCACGCCATCGCGACTGCCGCCGAACGACACTTTCTTCTCGGTGTCGATCTCGGCCTTTTCCATCTCGCGCGTCTGCTTCAGCAGCGTCTTCGCGAGAGCTGCTTGATCGACCCCGGCCACCGAACCACCGCTCACCTGCGAGGACACGATCAGTAGCGGCTGTTCGCCTTTCGGATCGACGCTCTTTTCGCCAACGGTCATCGCCACGCCGGTGCCGCCCATCGTGTCGAGGACACGGAATGGGGCCGACGGCGCCACCTTGAAGGGGAGGCTCGCCAGTTTGTCGGCTTCTGACGGCGGTGCGCCGAGCGACACCGTCTTCAGCATCGCCTTGATGGCGGCATCGTCGAGCTTCGCAGTGGGCATCGCCTGCACCGTGATCATCACCGTGCGGCTGCCTTGTGCCAGCGCGACCCATTTGCCGAGCTTGGTGCCGGCTGCGGTCTGTGTGCCGCTGGCGAGGAAGGCTTCGCCCGATGCGGTCGGCACCTTGTCGAGCGTCGCGACCTCGATGCCTTTCTGTTTGAATCCGGCCCGCACGGTGTCGAGATTGCCAAACAGCGCAGACAGTTGCGGCCAGGCCTCCGGCGGCAGTTCAGCGATCAGGATGCTCGATTTCGTCTTCTCGTCCGCAAAGCCGGCAAAATCCTTGGCAGGTGTGAAGCCGGCCGGTGGCGTGATGGTCACCGTAGTGCCGGTCACACGTTGCGGGGTCTGTGCCGAGGCGCTGAGCGGAATCAATCCGCCGGCCACGATGCATGAGAGAATTAGAACGGTTCGGCGGATGGCATTTGCGCTCATCATCTGTCCTTCGTTTCAAACGTCAGTGCGTGGTTGTCGTCCTGAGGGCGGATGCGGTTCGGTAATCCACCTGGCCTCGTCCCTGGCCCCTCATGGTGAGGAGGCGCAAAGCGCCGTCTCGAACCATGAGGTCGCCGGGCTCGGAGCTTGCGGCCATCCTTCGAGACGCGCGCAAAGGCGCGCTCCTCAGGATGAAGGGAGAGGATACAAAAAAGCCTGCCGTCATGTGATGACGACAGGCTCTTTTACTCAACGCTTACTCTACTCAACTGCAACGCAACGCTACTGAACTCGATGGTCAGAGACGCGATACGCTGTTCTTCTTACATGACTTCAGCAACAACCTTGCCGACACCGCGGCTGGTGAGCCCGATGGCGCTGGCTGCGCCCTTGGAGAGGTCGAGCACACGACCACGAATGAACGGGCCGCGATCATTGACGGTGACAACGACGCTGCGGCCGCCATGGGTCACGCGCAGCTTGGTGCCGAACGGCAGCGAACGATGCGCGGCGGTCATGGCATTCTGATTGAAGCGGGCGCCCGAAGCGGTCTTGTTGCCGGCTTCGTTGCCGTAGAACGACGCAACCCCCGAGAAGCTGCGGCCGCCGGTGCGGGCCGGAGCGGCGATGTCCGGCGCAGCGATAGGCGCGAACGGGCCGATCGACGCATTGGCTTCAAAAGGATTGGTCTCCGCCGCAGCTTTCTTGGCGACGTGATGATGGTGATGCTTGTGGTGATGGCGGTGCTTGGACTTGGCCGAAGCTTCCGAAACCGTTCCCCCAAGAGCGACAGTAGCGGCAATCAGAGCGATCGCCATGCGCGGCTGGGCAACAAAACCCAGCGCCGACTTTCCGTAACGCAGCATATATCGTAGTCCCTCAGACAGTATTGCCACAACTGTGGCAAGTGGACCCCCGTCCCGATTTCACTGAGGGTGCGTTTGACGATGTATTAAGGCGTAAAATGGGCGGTCAATTCGTTCCGTTTCGTGTTGAAATATCTTGTGATGGAACGAAGTATAGCCTTCACGTCGCTTTAACCAATTTTTAACTACGCTGATTACGATTGATTACTTATCTATACTGTATATCAAAGTCATAGCTTTGCGACAAAAGCATTCGTTAAGTAATCGTCAACGCGCGGTCGCAGGGCGGCTGTGGGTGGCTCATTGACGGTGCCGGACGCCGGCAAACAGGGGCGGCCGTAGCCACACACCGCGATGTGAATTGCCTTGGTGGCGAAAATCTACTCACCTGCCACCTTGCGGAATTGAGAATACGCAATTGGGCGACGGTCCGGATTTGCCCCTGCGGGCGCCGGAAATTTCGTCTCGCGGTTCTCTGAAATGATTCTTCGCTCTGTGCTGCGACAAGGCATCCTGAAACGCTTTCGTCGCGTTGCATGGCCGTGCGCGCCATGCTAGCAAAGCCGCGATTTGAACGGGCGGGGGCGCTCAGCCACTGCCGTAAAAATCGAAGTCCCGCTTGAATTCCAAGGACTTGGACCGCTCAGCGCCACCCAATCGGCGATGGTTCTTGCCTTGCGAATTTGACAGCCTGAAGAGCACAATTCGTGGCAGCAGAAGATCCGTCGGTTTCGGGAGTGTCCGGTCGTTACGCAACAGCCTTGTTTGAGCTGGCGCGTGACGAAAAGTCCGTCGATGCGGTGAAGGCCGATCTCGACAAGTTTTCAGCCCTGTTGAACGAGAGCGCCGATCTGGCCCGCCTCGTGCGCAGCCCGGTGTTTA
>NZ_JBIIOT010000066.1:0-29176 GCF_044336785.1 Tardiphaga sp.
ACGATCAGCGCAAGGCGCTGGGTGCGGTGCTCGCCAAGGCCGGTATTTCCGGCATTACCGCCAATTTCATCAGTGTCCTGATTGCGAACCGTCGTTTGTTCGTCGTCTCGGACGTGATCCGCGCCTTCAATGCGCTGGTCGCCAGGTTCAAGGGTGAAGCCACGGCCGACGTCACCGTCGCCGAAACGCTCTCGGACAAGAATCTCGACGCCTTGAAGGCTGCACTGAAGTCAGTGACCGGCAAGGATGTCGCGCTCAACGTGAAGGTCGATCCGTCCATCATCGGCGGGCTTGTCGTTAAACTCGGCAGCCGCATGGTCGATAGCTCGCTTCGCACCAAACTCAACTCGATCAAGCACGCGATGAAAGAGGCAGGCTGATGGACATCCGCGCCGCAGAAATTTCCGCAATCCTCAAGGATCAGATCAAGAATTTCGGCCAGGAAGCCGAAGTTTCCGAAGTCGGTCAGGTGCTGTCCGTCGGTGACGGTATCGCCCGCGTTTACGGTCTCGACAATGTTCAGGCCGGTGAAATGGTCGAATTCGAGAACGGCACGCGCGGCATGGCGCTGAACCTCGAAACCGACAATGTCGGTGTCGTTATTTTCGGTGCCGACCGCGAGATCAAGGAAGGCCAGACCGTCAAGCGTACCCGCGCCATCGTGGACGCGCCGGTCGGCAAGGGCCTGCTCGGCCGCGTGGTCGATGGTCTCGGCAATCCGATCGATGGCAAGGGTCCGATCCAGGCCGACAAGCGCATGCGCGTCGACGTCAAGGCGCCCGGCATCATTCCGCGCAAGTCGGTGCATGAACCGATGGCGACCGGCCTGAAGTCGATCGACGCCCTGATCCCGGTTGGCCGTGGCCAGCGCGAGCTGATCATCGGTGACCGTCAGACCGGCAAGACCGCGATCGCGCTCGACACCATCCTGAACCAGAAGTCGCTGAACGGCGCCGGCGCTCCCGAGAGCCAGAAGCTGTATTGCGTTTACGTGGCCGTCGGTCAGAAGCGTTCGACCGTCGCCCAGTTCGTGAAGGTGCTCGAAGAGCAGGGCGCGCTGGAGTATTCGGTCGTCGTCGCCGCCACCGCGTCGGACCCGGCTCCGATGCAGTACATCGCGCCGTTCACCGGCTGCACCATCGGCGAATTCTTCCGCGACAACGGCATGCATGCCGTGATCGTGTATGACGACTTGTCCAAGCAGGCCGTGGCCTACCGCCAGATGTCGCTGCTGCTGCGCCGTCCGCCGGGCCGCGAAGCTTACCCGGGCGACGTGTTCTATCTTCACTCGCGTCTCCTCGAGCGCGCTGCGAAGCTGAATGACGAGCAGGGCAATGGCTCGCTGACCGCTCTGCCGGTCATTGAAACCCAGGCCAACGACGTGTCGGCCTACATCCCGACCAACGTGATTTCGATCACCGACGGTCAGATCTTCCTCGAAACCGACCTGTTCTTCCAGGGCATCCGTCCTGCCGTGAACGTCGGTCTGTCGGTGTCGCGCGTCGGTTCGTCGGCGCAGACCAAGGCGATGAAGAAGGTCGCCGGCAAGATCAAGGGCGAGCTCGCGCAGTACCGCGAAATGGCGGCGTTCGCGCAGTTCGGTTCGGACCTCGATGCTTCGACCCAGCGCCTGCTGAACCGCGGTTCGCGCCTGACCGAACTCCTGAAGCAGCCGCAGTTCTCGCCGCTGAAGATGGAAGAGCAGGTCGCCGTGATCTGGGCTGGCACCAACGGCTATCTCGACAACCTGCCGGTTTCCAAGGTTCGCGCCTTCGAAGACGGCCTGCTGTCGCTGCTGCGCGGCAAGAATGCCGACATCCTCGACTCGATCCGCGATACCCGCGACCTCAACGACGAAACTGCCGCCAAGCTGAAGGCAGCCGTCGAAGGTTTCGCGAAGACCTTCGCGTAACTCACTTCCAACCTCTCCCGCTTGCGGGGGAGGTCGACCGGCAAAGCCGGTCGGGTGGGGGCAGCCACACGCTCCGGCGTTTGTGGCTACCCCCACCCCGACCCTCCCCCGCAAGTGCGGGAGAGGGGGACGCAACCGACGTAGTGGATCAGGGCTGAATGGCTTCCCTTAAAGACATGCGCGTTCGCATCGCCTCGACGAAGGCGACGCAGAAGATCACCAAGGCCATGCAGATGGTCGCGGCGTCGAAGCTGCGCCGTGCGCAGAGCGCCGCCGAAGCTGCACGCCCTTACGCCGAGAAGATGGATGCGGTGATCGCATCGATCGCCGGCGCCTCCACCGGTGGCGGTGGCCCGCAGCTGCTGGTCGGCAACGGCAAGGACCAGACGCATCTCTTGCTGGTCTGCACCGGCGAGCGCGGCCTGTCCGGTGCGTTCAACTCCTCGATCGTGCGTCTCGCCCGCGAGCGCGCGCTGGCGCTGCTCGCCCAGGGCAAGACGGTCAAGATCTTCTGTGTCGGTCGCAAGGGCTATGAGCAGCTGCGCCGCCAGTTCGACAAGCACATCATCGAGAACATCGAGCTGCGCTCGGTGCGCCAGCTCGGCTTCGTCAATGCGGAAGACATCGCCAAGAAGGTGATCGCCCGCTTCGAAGCCGGCGAGTTCGATGTCGCCACGCTGTTCTATTCGCGCTTCAAGTCGGTGATCTCGCAGATCCCGACCGCCCAGCAGATCATTCCGCTGGAAGTCGCAAAGCAGGCCGAGACCAAGGGTCCGACCCCGGTTTACGACTATGAGCCGGCGGAAGACGAAATTCTCGACGGTCTGCTGCCGCGCAATCTTGCGGTGCAGATCTTCCGCGCACTGCTGGAAAACAACGCTTCGTTCTACGGCGCGCAGATGAGCGCCATGGACAACGCGACCCGCAATGCCGGCGACATGATCCGCAAGCAGACCCTCGTTTATAACCGGACCCGTCAGGCCCAGATCACGAAAGAACTCATCGAGATCATTTCGGGCGCCGAGGCCGTCTAACCAATTCAACCACTTTACGGCCTGCCGCAGGCCGATCCGCACTTCAAGGAGATAGTTTCCATGGCTGCTGCCAATCAAACCGGACGCATCACCCAGGTCATCGGCGCCGTCGTCGACGTGCAGTTCGAAGGCCATCTGCCCGCCATTCTGAACTCGCTCGAGACCAAGAACGGCAACAACCGTCTGGTGCTCGAAGTCGCCCAGCATCTCGGTGAATCGACCGTCCGCACCATCGCGATGGACACCACCGAAGGTCTGGTTCGCGGCCAGGAAGTCACCGACACCAACCAGCCGATCACGGTGCCGGTGGGTGAAGGCACGCTCGGCCGCATCATCAACGTGATCGGCGAGCCGATCGACGAAGCCGGTCCGGTCAAGTCGGACACCCGCCGCCCGATCCACGCGAATGCGCCGGAATATACCGAGCAGTCGACGGAAGCTGAAATTCTCGTCACCGGCATCAAGGTCGTCGACCTCCTGGCGCCTTACGCCAAGGGCGGCAAGATCGGCCTGTTCGGCGGCGCCGGCGTGGGCAAGACCGTTCTCATTCAGGAACTGATCAACAACGTCGCCAAGGCGCACGGCGGTTACTCGGTGTTCGCCGGCGTCGGCGAGCGTACCCGCGAAGGTAACGACCTCTATCACGAGTTCATCGAATCCAACGTGAACAAGAAGGGCGGCGGCGAAGGCTCGAAGTGCGCCCTCGTGTTCGGCCAGATGAACGAACCCCCGGGCGCCCGCGCCCGCGTCGCGCTCACCGGTCTGACCATCGCGGAAGACTTCCGCGACAAGGGCCAGGACGTGCTGTTCTTCGTCGACAACATCTTCCGCTTCACCCAGGCGGGTTCGGAAGTGTCGGCGCTGCTCGGCCGCATTCCTTCGGCGGTGGGTTATCAGCCGACGCTCGCGACCGACATGGGCGCGCTGCAGGAGCGCATCACCACCACCACCAAGGGTTCGATCACCTCGGTGCAGGCCATTTACGTGCCGGCCGACGACTTGACCGACCCGGCGCCGGCCGCTTCGTTCGCGCATCTTGACGCGACCACCACGCTGTCGCGCTCGATCGCCGAAAAGGGCATCTATCCGGCGGTTGACCCGCTCGACTCGACCTCGCGCATGCTCTCTCCGCTGGTTGTCGGCGAAGAGCATTACGGCGTCGCCCGTCAGGTGCAGCAGGTGCTCCAGCGCTACAAGGCGCTGCAGGACATCATCGCCATTCTCGGCATGGACGAACTGTCCGAAGAGGACAAGCTGGCCGTGGCCCGCGCCCGCAAGATCGAGCGCTTCATGTCGCAGCCGTTCCACGTCGCTGAAATCTTCACCGGCTCGCCGGGCAAGTTCGTCGACCTCGCCGACACCATCAAGGGCTTCAAGGGCCTGGTGGAAGGCAAGTACGATCACCTGCCGGAAGCTGCCTTCTACATGGTCGGCACGATCGAAGAAGCCGTCGAGAAGGGCAAGAAGCTGGCTGCCGAAGCCGCTTAAGTTACTTCTCTTACCCTCTCCCGCTTGCGGGGGAGGGCCAGGGTGGGGGCTGCCACAAGCGCCGTCGCCCGTGGCGCCCCCACCCCGACCCTCCCCCGCAAGAGCGGGAGAGGGAGAAGTAAGCCGACAACGACGCGGACAGCACCATGGCCACCTTCCACTTCGATCTCGTCTCGCCGGAAAAGCTCGCCTTCTCGGGCGAAGTTGAGCAGGTCGATATTCCCGGTCTCGAAGGCGATGTCGGCGTGATGGCCGGCCATGCGCCTGCCGTGATCGCGCTGCGTCCGGGCATCATGAATGTCACGACGGCCGGCAAGACCGAGAAGATCATCGTGCTCGGCGGTCTCGCCGAAGTCTCCGAGAAGGGCCTGACCGTTCTCGCCGATGTCGCGACCTCGCTCGCCGAACTCGACCGCGAAGCCTTTGCGAAGGACATCGCCGAGATGGAAGAGAAGCTGTCCGGCAAGGAAGGCAATGTCCTCGACCGCGCCATCGAGCGTCTCGACCAGTTCAAGGTGATCCAGCAGAACATCACCTCGACGGCGATGCATTAAGCGCTGGACGACCAGAGATACAAAGAAGCCCCGAGAGCGATCTCGGGGCTTTTTCGTTTCATCTCCACCCTCATCCTGAGGAGCCGCGTAGCGGCGTCTCGAAGGATGGCAGTAAAACTCCGGAGCCAGGTCAGCTCATGGTTCGAGACGGCGCTACGCGCCTCCTCACCATGACGGATGGAGTTGCGGTCGACGCAGACAGTGCTGACCAAATGCGCCGCATCACGCCGGCTGCTGCACCGGCACCGTTGCGCCTTCCACCGTCGCATGCAGATGCGCAACCAGCCCGTCTTCGAGCCTGAGCTTCGTCGCCAGCTGGGCTAGATAAGCGCGCTCGGCCGGATGATCGAGATCGATGGCGAGCAGCGAGACCGTATAGATTTCCGCCGCTTCCTCCGGCGTGCGTGCCGCACTGGCGACAGCATCGACATTCAGCGGCGTTCGCAATTCATCCATGACGAACGCCTTGTCCTCCGCGGTGAGCGGCATCCGGTCCATCTGCGCAAAGATGTTGGTCTGTTCGGTCGCGTCGATATGGCCGTCGGCCTTGGCCGCGGCGATCATGGCGCGCAGCAGATTGCGGCTCAGCGATTGCTGGTCGGTCGGCTGGGTCGGATTGAACGGGGTGTCGCTTGGCGGCGGCAGCAGCGGTGTCTCGGTCGCAACGGCCGGTGTCGCCTGCTTGCCGGCCTGATAATTCTGATAGGCCCGATACGCGAGCGCTCCTGCCACGGCCATGCCGCCATAGGTCAGCGCACTGCCGGCAATCTTGCGGCCTTTCTTCGAGCCGAGCAGCAGGCCGGCAATGCCGCCGGTCATGGCGCCGCCACCGAAGCCGCCGAGGAAACCGCCGGCCTTCTGCAGCAAGTCATTGCCACTTGCGCCGCCAAGCTGACCGAATGGCCCGCCGGGCTGCTGGCCCTGATCGCGCTGATTGGGACTGCCCTGATTCAGCCCGCCGATGAACTGGTCCAGCAGGCTCTTGGGGTCGAACATCGTGTCATTCCTCATTGTCTCGGAGGTCTCGACCTATGAGGCGATGACGACGATGTAAGGACACGAGGCTGCGGCCAGATGTCCTGCGACCGGATGGACAGGAGCGAAAGATCTCGGTTTGTCGTCGCCCGGTTTAACCGGGCGATCCAGTAAACACGAACATCTCGGCGGATCCCAAAGGTCCGTGTCTACTGGGTCACCCGGTCAAGCCGGGTGACGACAATTATGAGTTATTTCAGCCGCTTACCGCAGCGTTGCTGCAGCTTATGCTGCAGCAAACCGTGCAAAATCCTTGGCCACCGCCCGATAAACCTCACGCCGGAACGGCACCACGAGATCGGCGACCCGATCCAGCCGCTCCCAGCGCCATGCGTCGAACTCTGCCGGCTGTCCGTTGCGCGGTGTCAGCGGATCGACCTCGGTGTCATCGCCGGTGAACTTGACCGCGAACCATTTCTGGCGCTGGCCGCGAAACGCGGCGAAGCGATGGGTGGGGTCGTCATGCGGGATGAAGTCGTAGGTCATCCAGCCGGTCTCGCCGAGATAATCGGCATGGGTGACGCCGGTCTCTTCCCAGAGCTCGCGCATCATGGCGACATGGGGATCTTCCTCGGGATCGACGCCGCCCTGCGGCATCTGCCATTCGAGGCCGGGCAGGATGATCTCCGGCCCGTCGTCCTTGAAACGACGGCCGATCAGCACCTTGCCTTCGGCATTGAACAGCGCGATGCCCACATTGGGGCGGTAGGGCCTGTCGTCAGTCGTCACGGTTATTCGCCTGCGAGGCCGGCGAATTCCTTCACCACGCGCTCATAGACCGGGCGCTTGAACGGCACGATCAGCTCGGGGAGATTCTTCATCGGCTCCCAGCGCCAGCTGACGAATTCGGCCTTGTTGCCTTCCGGCGGGTGCTGGACGTTGATTTCCGCATCATCGCCGGTGAAGCGGATCGCAAACCAGCGCTGGCGCTGGCCGCGATAGCGGCCCTTCCATGTGCGGCCGGCCACCGTGCGGGGGATGTCGTAGATCAGCCAGTCCGGTACCTCGCCGAGCTTTTCGACGGATTTGACGCTGGTTTCCTCATAAAGCTCGCGCTTGGCGGCTTCCCAGGTGTCTTCGCCGGGATCGACGCCGCCCTGCGGCATCTGCCAGACATGGGTCTCGTCAACATGCTCGATGCCGCCGGCGCGCCGGCCGATGAAGACGTGTCCCTGCTGATTCAGCAGCATGATGCCAACGCAGGTTCGATAAGGCAGGTCTTCGTAACGCGTCATTCCATGCTTTCTTGGCCTGATTGGCCCTCTAGCGTCCCCCTGAGGCCGATGCGCTCCGCTTGTTCGAACCGCTCTCGCCTCCCGACACTAGCTCGATTTTGATTTCAGGATCGCGGTTGTCAATGGCACCAGCATGACCCCGCGCGATTCCAGCGTTTTCGCCCAAGCCGCGATTTTCTCGATGGAAATCGGCAGCGCGGACGCCGCGCCGACGGCGAAACCGCGCTCTTTTGCGAGGCCTTCCAGTCTTGAAAGCGCCTTGTCGATCTCGGCCGAACTCGGCGCGGCATCGATGGTCACGTCGGCGCGCGCGAATGGCATGCCCAGCGCCTCGGCCGCAGCCGGCGCCACGCTGCGCGAGGACGAGCCGTCGTCGAACAGGGCCAGGCCGCGCTTGTTGGCTTCCCTGGCGACGGCCTGCATCGCGGTATCCGTCGCAATGAAGCGCGCGCCCATGAAGTTGCCGACACCGACATAGCCCTGGAAGCGACTCAGGTGCCACATCATGCGGTCGATATTCTGCTCGGGCGTGGCCGAGGACAGCAGCGTTTGCGGGCCGGGATCGTTGTCGGGATAGTCGAACGGCTCCATCGGCAGCTGCAGCAGCACCTCGTGGCGTCCCGCACGGGCGCGCTCGACGAGCTTGCCGGGGTCGGAGCCGTAGGGCGTGAAGGCCAGACTGACGGCCGGCGGCAGCTTGGTGATGGATTCGATGGTTTTGGCGGCGCCGACACCAAGGCCGCCGATCACGATGGCGATGCTCGGCGTCTTCATCGCCTTGGCGCGCTCGGCGTCTGATCCCGCGGCATAGGCCGTGACTGGCTTCAGGCCACCGGCAGCGATCGGCACCATGCCGTAGCGCGATTGCTCAAGCAGCTTCTGGTCGATCCCGGCCATCATGGCGGGCGCATCGGGCGAACCGCTGTCCGCACCATCGGTGGCGACGACGACATTCTGGCGGGCGCCGCTGGAGCCGTCGATGATGGTGATGGTCTTCTGGCCCGGCGCGTCGGCCGTCTTGGCGGCATCCGGCGTGCCGTGCTTGACCTCGACCGGCGGTGTCGCGGCAGGCTTCTGGGCTGCGGTTTCTGGCGGCTTGATGGCGACGCGCGCGACGGGCTCGCCGCCCAGCGGGTCCTTGTGGAAGATGGCGACGCCGGCGAAGCCGAGCAGCAGCGTGCCGAGCACGCCGGCTGTGGCCTGGGTGCCGGTCACAGGCAGACGGAACCGGCGCGGCTTGCGCTCCGATTTCTGTCCCAGCGGGGCGCTCAGATCGTCCGCCGACACGGCCATAGGTCTCCCGAATCAATCGGCAGACCATAGCATGGTGCACCCTACAAAAAGCTCTGCGGATCGACGTCCACTTCCAGCTTCAGATTTCCCGTCGCCTTCGGCGCATGGGCCAGCCAGTCGCGCAGATAGGCGGACAGATCGACATTGCGCGCCGACTTCACCAGCAGCCGGAACCGGTAGCGCCCCTTGATCACCGCAAGCGGTGCCTCGGCGGGACCAAGCACCAGAATGCGCTCGTCGATCGGCGCCGTCGCCGCGATTTTTCGCGCAAAGCCCTCCGTCATCGGTCGGTCGCCGCCTGAAATGATCAGGGCCACCAGTCGTCCGAAGGGCGGATAGCCCGCGCGTTCGCGGGATTCGATCTCGTTGTCGTAGAAGGCCTCGCGGTCATTGGCGACCAGCGCCTTCATCACCGGATGCTCAGGCTGATGCGTCTGCAGATAGCCAACGCCGCGGCCCTGCTCGCGGCCGGCGCGGCCGATCACCTGGTTGAGCATCTGGAACGTGCGCTCCGCCGCCCGCGGGTCGCCATTGCCGAGGCCGAGATCCGCATCGATGACACCGACGAGATTAAGCCGCGGGAAATTATGGCCCTTGGCGACCAGCTGCGTGCCGATGATGACATCGACGCGGCCTTCGGCGATGGCGTTGAGCTCGGCGCGCATGGATTCCACCGAGGTGATGAGATCGCTCGACAGCACCATGGTGCGCGCACCCGGAAACAGGTCGGCCGCCTCTTCCTGCAGCCGCTCGACGCCGGGGCCGATGGCGGCCAGCGATTCCTCGGCGCCGCAATGCGGGCATTTGTGCGGGCGCGGCTCTGAATAGCCGCAGTGATGGCAGACGAGGCGCTTGCGGAAACGGTGATCCACCAGCCACGCATCGCAGATGGTGCAGGCAAAGCGATGGCCGCAGCCACGACAGAGCGTCAGCGGGGCATAACCGCGGCGATTGAGGAACAGCAGCGCCTGCTCCTCGCGCTGGATTGCCTGCACGATATTCTCGGCGAGGCGTGGCGCGATGAAACGGCCGCGCGACGGGCCCTCGCGGCGCAGATCGATCGCTTCGATATGCGGCATCGTCTGGCCGCCGAATCGCGACGGCAGCGCGATGCGCTGATAGCGGCCCTTGCGCGCGTTCACTTCCGATTCGACGGACGGCGTGCCGGACGCGAGCACGACGGGAATTTTCGCGATGGAGGCGCGCACCACGGCCATGTCGCGCGCGTGATAATGCGCACCTTCGTCCTGCTTGTAGGCCTGGTCGTGTTCTTCATCGACAATGATGAGGCCGAGTTTGGCATAGGGCAGAAACAGCGCGGAGCGCGCGCCAACCACCACATGCGCGGTGCCATTGGCAATCGCCGCCCAGTTGCGCGCGCGGGTGCGTGGCGTCAGCTCGGAATGCCACTCCATCGGCTTGATGCCGAAGCGCTTGGCGAAGCGTTCGAGAAACTGCCCGGTCAGGGCGATCTCCGGCATCAGGATCAAGACCTGCTCGCCGCGACGGATGATTTCGGCGACGGCCTCGAAATAGACCTCGGTCTTGCCGGAGCCGGTGACGCCATCGAGCAATGCGGCCTGAAAGGTGCCACCCGAAGCGAGCTTGCGCATCGACTCGGCCGCAACAGCCTGATCCGGCGAAAAATCCGGCGTGACGAACGCGGGATCGGGCGGCGGAGGCGGTAGTGGCGGCGGCATCACTTCAATGGCCAGCGTGCCTTCATCGACGAGCCCATCGACCACGCCGCCGCTGACGCCGGCTTCCTTGGCGGCGTCCGATTTGCCGCGCAAGAGTCCATCGGAGAGCAGCCCGACCAGCCGTGCCCGCGCGGGCGTCATCCGCTTCGGCACTTCGCCGACAAGGCGCACACCAATCCGCACGCGCTCGGGGCCGAGATGCTCGCCCATGCGCAGCGTCATGCGCATCACCATGCCGCGTGGCGACAGCGTGTAATTCGCGACCCAGTCGACGAGCTGGCGCAATTCCGGCCGCAGCGAGGGCACGTCGAGCTTGTCGCTGACGTCCTTCAGCCGGTTATGCAGGCGCGGATCGGGATTGGCATTCTCGCCCCACACCACGCCGATCACCTCGCGCGAGCCGAGCGGCACGGTGACGACGTCGCCAATCTGGAGATCGACGCCGCGCGGCACCTTGTAGGAATAGGCGTGATCCAGCGCCACCGGCACCAGCACATCGACGATCCCCGTCGCGGATGAGGTGCGGGCAGGTGAGGTCATGGGCGGAATCGGACTCGAATTAAACAGAGCCCTAATCTAGGCTGATGCGGCGCCCCGGACCAGTGGCGCCCGCGAATAGCCAAGCAAGAACAAGATCGCGCAGGGAGAAACACATGAGCCAGAGACTGATCGGCGCCGCGCTGGCGTTGTGCCTGATGGGCACGCAGGCCGTTGCCCAGGACCGTATGCCGCCCATTTCGGCCGAGAAATACACCGAGGCACAGAAGAAGGCTGCGGCGGAATTCGCGGGCGGTCGTGGCTACGAGGTCCGCGGGCCGTTCGTGCCGTTGATTCGCAGCCCCGAAGTGATGCTGCGCGCCAAGGCCATGGGCGACCATCTGCGCTTCAAAAGCGCGCTGGAGCCGCGGTTGAGCGAAATGATCATTCTGGTCACGGCGCGGGAGTGGACCCAGCAATATGAGTGGGTGGCGCATCATGACATCGCCATCAAGGCCGGGCTGCGCAAGGAGATTGCCGATGCCATCGCCGACGGACGGCGACCTGTCGGCATGGCGGAGGATGAAGAAGCCGCCTACGACATGTCGATCGAGATCCAGCGCACCAAGCGCGTTAGCGATCCCACCTGGAACAGGGCCGTGGCCAAATTCGGCGAGCAGGGCGTGATCGATCTGCTTGGAATCAATGGCTATTACACCTTCCTCGCCATGACCATGAATGCCGCGCGGACCGGCTTGCCGGCAGGGACGCCCGAGCCGCTGAAGCGGTTTCCGGACTAGGCTTTGGCGGTTACCAATGCGAAACGGCCTGCGGCGATAATTGCGCCGCATTCATTTTGCCGGATCGTTCGATGGCCAAGTCCAAAACCACCCCCGCCGAGACCAAGCAGCCCGCCATCGAGCTGATTTGCGCAGATGCGGACCTTTCGCTGCAGATGACGCGCTGGCTGTCGCATCTGCGCGCCGAGCGCCGGCTGTCGCCCAAGACGCTGGAAGCCTATGCGCGGGATGTGCGGCAGTTCATGTTTTTCCTCGCCGATCACTGGGGCGGGTTGGTGAGCCTGTCGCGTTTCGGCAAACTTGCGGCCAATGACGTCCGCGCCTTCATGGCGGCGCGCCGCGGCGACGATATTGCCGGCCGTTCGCTCATGCGCGCTTTGGCCGGGCTGCGGTCTTTCGCCCGTTTTCTCGAGCGCGAAGGGCTGGGCTCGGTCGGGGCGCTGTCTCTGATTCGCGCGCCGAAGATCGGCAAGAGCCTGCCCAAGCCACTGCAGATGGCCTCTGCCAAACGCCTTGCGGACGCGGACGAGCGGGCCGGGGAAAACCGCGACCCATGGATCTGGGCCCGCGATGCCGCCGTGATGGCGCTGCTGTACGGCTCAGGCCTGCGTATCTCCGAAGCCCTCGGCCTGAAGCGCCGCGATGTGCCGGTACCGGGGAAGGGCGACGTGTTGATCGTCAATGGCAAAGGCAACAAGACCCGCATGGTGCCGGTGCTGCACAATGTGCTGGAGCTGATTGCGGACTACGCCACCATGTGCCCGTATCCGCTACCGGCGGAAGGGCCGATGTTTGTCGGCGCCCGCGGTGGCCCGTTGTCGCCCCGGATCATTCAACTGACCATGGAGCGGATGCGCGGCGCGCTCGGCCTGCCGGACAGCGCGACACCCCATGCGCTGCGGCACTCCTTCGCCACGCATCTGCTGACCCGCGGCGGCGACCTGCGCGCGATCCAGGAGTTGCTTGGCCACGCCTCGCTCTCGACCACACAGATCTATACGGGAATCGACACCGAACGCCTGTTCGAGGTCTACAAGACGGCCCATCCGCGGGCCTAATTGCACGTTCATGCTCCGCTCCTCATCCTGAGGAGCGGCCGCTTGGCCGCGTCTCGAAGGATGGCCGGGAGCTCGGAGCCAAGCCATTTCATGGTTCGAGACGGCGCTTTGCGCCTCCTCACCATGAGGGGCAGAGTGTGGACCAGCCCCCTCGATTTACCGCCTCCGTCATCACCACATTGTCCTTGCATGCGACAAACTGTTCGGCCAATGCTCGGCCGCTTTTGCCAGAGGGGACACAATGGGCGCACACGAAAGTATGGAGCACGCGGAGCATGCCGAGCATGCATCCGGCTCGAACAAGAAAATCGCATTGCTGATTTCGCTGCTGGCGCTGTTTCTGGCGTTCTCGGAAACGCTCGGCAAGGGCGCGCAGACCGAATCGATCAGCAAGAACGTCGAAGCCTCGAATCTGTGGGCCTTCTTCCAGGCCAAGAGCGTCCGCCGCACCGTGGTGCAGGCGACCGCCGAACACGCCAAGCTCAGCATGGGCACCGTTGGTGACGATGCGGCAAAGGCGGCTCTCGCCAAGCAGATCGACGACTGGAACAAGACGGCGCAGCGCTATCGCAACGAGCCGGAGACCGGCGAAGGTTCTGAACAGCTCGCCGCGCGCGCCAAGGAAGCCGAGCACAAGCGCGATCTCTCGCTGGCGCGCTATCATCACTATGAAGTCGCGTCGGCTGCCTTCCAGATCGGCATCGTGCTGGCGTCAGCCACCATCATCACCGGCATGATCGTGCTGTCCTGGGTCGCCGGCGTGCTGGGCCTCGCCGGCCTTGCATTTACCGCGATCGGGCTGTTTGCACCGCATGCGGTGCATCTGATGTGAGGTACTACGCCGATGCGGTCTTGCAGAGTTGCAGCACCGCATCGGCAAATTCCTGCGGCTTCTCCTGCGGGACATTGTGCCCTGCGCCGGCGATCACGCGGCGCTCATAGGGGCCTGTGAAGTGACGGCCGTGATTTTCCGAGCCCTTCACCGGTCCCACGCCGTCATCCGCGCCATGCAGCACGATGGTTGGCACATCGATCTTCGGCTGCGCAGCCAAACGCTCCTCGACAAAATCATAGATGGGATCGCCAGCCACGCTGGCGGTGCGGTGCATGTAGGAATGCACGACCACATCGACGAAATCCTCATTGTCGAACGAGGGCGCCGAGCGCGCGAAGGTCGCGTCGTCGAAATCCCATGACGGCGACCACATCGTCCAGAGCAGCTTGCTGATGCCGGCGCGATTCTGCACGAGGCCATTCCGGCCGCGCTCGGTATGGAAATAATATTGATACCATTGCCGCGCTTCCTGTTCGGGCGTGACAGGTGTCGTGGCCTTGGTCAGGTCCTGGATGTTGTAGCCGGTGCAGCTGACGAGGCCATGCACGCGCTCCGGCCACAGCGCCGAGACGACGCAGGCCGCGCGGCCGCCCCAGTCATAGCCGGCCACGACAGCCTTCTCGATCCGCAGCGCGTCCATGAGATCGAGCAGATCATGCCCGAGCGCACCCTGCTGTCCCGAGCGGACGGTTTCCTGCGACAGAAACCGCGTCGGGCCATAGCCGCGCAGATAGGGGACGATAGTGCGGAAGCCGGCCTCGTTGATAAGCGCGACTGCATCATCATAGCCGCGGACGTCATAGGGAAAGCCGTGCAGCAGGATCACCGGGATGCCGCCGGTGGGGCCACGATGTTCATAGGCGATATCGAGGAGGGGCGTGCGGATGCGTGCGAGTTCAGCCAAATCCGATCCCCTTGTGTCTCAGCGCGGCGAATGCGCCCGGTGGCGAAGCCGTTGAACGAGACGCATCCAGCGCGACGATGGCCCGCGCAGCGATGCGATCATCGCCTTGATGCGCGACATCACCGGTGAAACGAAATCATGCGCGCGGGCGCGAATATCGATGAGGAATGTGTAGATCGCGCGAAACCAGCCGATCTGCAGCAGCTTTTCGCGCGTCACGTCGAAGGAAAAAGCGAGCACGCCCATGCCGACGAATTTGGAGGCGACGATCAGGATGATCGCGCTGATCCAGAGGTGATGCGTCAGCAGATAGACTTCGGCAAATTTCAGCGGCACCAGCAGCAGAACGACCGGCACGATGAAAACGAACAGCGAGGGATAGGGCGACAGCCCCGCCACTTTCGCTGCGCACCATGCCTTGAAAGCGCGCAGCGGAATCAGGGCGACGATGCGCGCAACGACCGGTTCGAGATGATCCCAGAGCCACGCTTCGATCAGGAAGATCAAAGCGAGCAGGAACCAGAGCGGCTGTAACGCGCGTCGCATCATCAGCAAAAATCTCCGTGCCGGCATTTGTAAGTCTGGCGCATGATCCGGTTCGAAAACCGCGTCAGGCTCCAGGCCGGCCGAAGTTCACATATGGATGGCGCGCTTGCCCACCGCAAGCGCGGCTTCCTTGACGGCTTCCGAACGGGTCGGATGCGCGTGGCAGGTGCGGGCCAGATCTTCAGCCGAACCACCGAACTCCATCAGCACGCAGGCTTCGTGGATCATTTCGCCGGCTTCGCGGCCGATGATGTGCACGCCGAGCACGCGATCGGTCTTCGCATCTGCGAGGATCTTCACGAAGCCATCGGTGGTCTGGTTGACCTTGGAGCGGCCATTGGCGGTGAAGGGGAACTTGCCGACGGTGTAGTTGACGCCGGCCGCCTTGAGTTCTTCCTCGGTCTTGCCGACCGCGGCGACTTCCGGCGTGGTGTAGACCACACCCGGGATCACGTCATAATTCACATGACCGGCCTGGCCGGCGAGGATTTCAGCGCAAGCCACGCCTTCGTCTTCCGCCTTGTGTGCGAGCATCGGACCGGCGACGACGTCGCCGATGGCATAGACGCCCTTCACATTGGTCGCGAAGTGATGGTCGATCTTGACGCGGCCACGCTCATCCAGCTCGACGCCGGCTTCCTTGAGGCTGAGACCAGCGGTGTAGGGCGTGCGGCCGATGGCCACGAGGACGATATCGGCTTCGAGGGCTTCGGCAGCACCGCCGGCGGCCGGCTCGACCTGTGCCTTCAGCGTCTTGCCCGAGCTATCGATGCCCGTGACCTTGGCGCCGAGCTTGAAGGTGATGCCCTGCTTCTCCAGCATGCGCTGGAACTGTTTTGCGACTTCGCCGTCCATGCCGGGCAGGATGCGATCGAGGAATTCGACCACGGTGACCTGCGCGCCGAGGCGGCGCCACACCGAGCCGAGCTCGAGGCCGATGACGCCGGCACCGACCACGATCAGCTTTTCCGGCACCTTCTCGAGCGACAGCGCGCCGGTGGAGGAGACGATGCGCTTCTCGTCGATCTCGATGCCCTTGAGGTTGGCGACAGCCGAACCCGAGGCGATGACGATGTTCTTGGTCTCCAGAGTCTGTGCCTTGCCGTCAGCGCCGGTCACCTCGACCTTGCCGGTGCCGAGCACCTTGCCCGTGCCGGCGACGACATCGATCTTGTTCTTCTTCATCAGGAATTCGACGCCCTTGACGTTGCCGTCGATGCCCTGCTGCTTGAAATTCATCAGCGCGGGGAGGTCGAGCTCCGGCTTGGACACCTTGATGCCCATCTTGCCGAAGGAGTGGCCGGCTTCCTCAAACAGCTCCGACGAATAGAGCAACGCCTTCGACGGCATGCAGCCGACATTCAGACAGGTGCCACCCAGCGTGCTGTTCTTCTCGACGACGGCAACCTTCATGCCGAGCTGTGCAGCGCGGATCGCGCAAACATAGCCGCCGGGGCCGGTGCCGATGACGACGAGATCGTAAGTAGCCATGATGAAGTCCTGTGGTGCTTTGGATTAAAGGTGATGTGGGGTGTCGGAGAGCTAACGCCCACCCGACACATCGAGAATGGATGACGTGACATAAGAGGCGTCGTCGGACAGCAGCCAGACGATCGCATTGGCGATCTCATCGGCGGTGCCGACGCGCTTCATCGGCACATGGACGGCCAGGCGATGCGCGCGATCGGGCTCACCGCCGCTGGCATGAATTTCGGTATCGATCAGGCCGGGCCGGATGCCGACCACACGAATGCCTTCGGTGGCGACTTCCTGGCTCAGGCCGATGGTAAAAGTGTCGATGGCTGCCTTCGACGCGGCGTAATCGACGTAAGTATTGGCCGAGCCAAGTTTCGCAGCGACCGATGACAGGTTGACGATGACGCCACCCTTGCCGCCATGTTTGGTCGATAGGCGCTTCACCGCCTCGCGGGCACACAGGAAGCTGCCGGTGACATTCACGGCCAGCATGCGCGTGATGCGCTCGGCGGTCATGTCCTCGACGCGAATGCTGGGACCGACAATGCCGGCATTGTTGACCAGCGCACCAAGCGGCCCGAAGGCATCGGCGGCCTTGAACAGCGCGAGAATATCGGCTTCCGAGCCGACATCGCATTTCACGGCGATAGCCTTGCCGTTGGTGGCTTCGATCTGGGCGACGACGTCGTTTGCTGCGGCTTCGTTGGTCGCATAGGCGACGACAACCTTGAAGCCTTGCGCCGCCGCCTTGAGTGCAGCAGCGCGGCCGATACCGCGGCTTCCGCCGGTGATGATGACGACGCTGTCAGTCATGTCCTGCTCCAGCTTCGTGAAGGTGCCGAGGTTTCTTGAGTCATCAACCGGCAGCGTGATCGCTGCCGGTTGATTGGAGAGTTGAGAAAATCAGAGATCCAGAACGAGACGTGCCGGATCTTCCAGGCTTTCCTTGACGCGGACGAGGAAGGTCACGGCTTCCTTGCCGTCGATCACGCGGTGATCGTAGCTGAGCGCCAGATACATCATCGGGCGAATCTCGATCTTGCCGCCGACCACGACCGGACGTTCCTGGATCTTGTGCATGCCGAGAATGCCGGCCTGCGGGGCGTTCAGGATCGGGGTCGACATCAGCGAACCATAGATGCCGCCGTTCGTGATCGTGAAGGTGCCGCCCTGCATTTCGTCGATCTTGAGCTGGCCGTCACGGGCACGACGACCGAAGTCGGCGATGTCCTTCTCGATCTGCGAGATCGACTTGGTGTCGCATTCGCGCACGACAGGAACCACGAGGCCCTTGTCGGTGCCGACGGCGACGCCGACGTGATAGTAGTTCTTGTAGATGATGTCGCTGCCGTCGATCTCGGCATTGACGGCCGGGATGTCCTTCAGCGCCTGCACGCAGGCCTTGGTGAAGAAGCCCATGAAGCCGAGCTTGTTGCCGTGCTTCTTCTCGAACACGTCCTTGTACTGCGAACGCAGCGCCATCACCGCGGTCATGTCGACCTCGTTGAAGGTGGTGAGCATGGCGGCGGTGTTCTGCACGTCCTTGAGGCGGCGGGCGATGGTCTGACGCAGGCGCGTCATCTTCACGCGCTCTTCGCGCGAGGCATCGTCGGCAGGCGAGGCTGCGCGCATCTGCACGCCGGCAGCCGGTGCGTTCACCGGGGTCGGCGACGAGGCGGCCTTCTCGATGGCGGCGAGCATGTCGCCCTTGGTCACGCGGCCATCCTTGCCCGTGCCGGCAACGCCTGCGGCATCGACGCCGCTCTCGGCCGAGAGCTTGCGCACCGACGGAGCCTGCGGGGTATCGGCAGCGAGGGTCTTCGACGGCGCGGCGGCAGCGGCAGCCGGGGCAGCAGCGGCAGGCGCCGGCGCAGCTTCAGTCTTCGGCGCGGCAGCGGCCGGCTTGGCGCCACCGGCGCCATCGGTGATCTGGCCGAGCAGTGCGCCGACGGCGACGGTTTCGCCATCCTTGGCAACGATCTCGCTCAGCGTGCCGGCCGACGGAGCCGGGACTTCGATGGTGACCTTATCGGTCTCGAGTTCAACCAACGGCTCATCGACGGCGACCGCATCACCGGCCTTCTTGAACCAGCGGCCGATGGTGGCTTCGGTCACGGACTCGCCGAGCGTGGGAACGCGAATTTCAGTCATGGTCAGCTTCCTGTTGCGTGCGGCCGGATAATCCCATCCGAAGGATTCTTGGATCGATCAGGCCGGAAAGAGGTCGAAGTCTAGATTTCAAATAAGACGGGTGCGCGAATGCCCCGCGCGGAGCGGGGCATTGCGATGATGGAAATGACTTAGCCGAGCGCCTCGTCGAGGAACGCCTTGAGCTGGGCGAGATGCTTGGACATCAAACCGGTCGCGGTCGCAGCCGACGCCGCACGGCCCGCGTAACGCGGACGCTTGTGGGTGGCGTTGATCTGGTTGAGCACCCATTCGAGATACGGCTCGATGAAGTGCCAGCCGCCCATATTGCGCGGTTCTTCCTGGCACCAGACGAATTCCGCACCCTTGAAGCGGGTCAGCTCCTGCACCAGCGTCTTCAGCGGCACCGGATAGAGCTGCTCGATGCGCAGCAGGTAGATGTCGTCGATGCCGCGCTTCTCGCGTTCCTCAAACAGGTCGTAATAGACCTTGCCCGAGCACAGCACGACGCGACGGATCTTGGCATCCGGCTGCAGCTTCTCGGCATCGTCGAACAGCACGCGGTGGAAGGTGGTACCGGCACCGAGCTGGTCGAGCGTCGATACAGCGCGCTTGTGGCGCAGCAGCGACTTCGGCGTCATCACGATCAGCGGCTTGCGGATCTCGCGCTTCAGCTGACGGCGCAGCATGTGGAAGTAGTTTGCAGGGGTGGTCGGGTTGACCACCTGCATATTGTCTTCCGCGCACATCTGCAGGAAGCGCTCGAGGCGCGCCGAGGAATGCTCGGGGCCCTGGCCTTCATAGCCATGCGGCAGCAGGCAGACGAGGCCCGACATACGCAGCCACTTGCGTTCGCCCGAGGAGATGAACTGGTCGAACACCACCTGCGCACCATTGGCGAAGTCGCCGAACTGGGCTTCCCACAAAGTGAGCGTGTTCGGTTCAGCCAGCGTGTAGCCGTATTCGAAGCCGAGCACGGCTTCTTCCGACAGCAGCGAGTTGATGACTTCGTAGCGACCCTGCTTCTCGCCGAGATGATTGAACGGCGTGTAGCGGCTCTCATCTTCCTGGTCGAACCAGACCGAGTGACGCTGCGAGAAGGTGCCGCGCTCGGAGTCCTGGCCGGACAGGCGGATATGGTGGCCTTCGTCCATCAGCGAGCAGAAGGCGAGCGCTTCGCTGGTCGCCCAATCGATGCCTTCGCCATTGTCGATGGCCTTGGCGCGGGCGTCGAGGAAACGCTGCACCGTGCGGTGGATGCGGAAACCGTCCGGCACCTTGGTGATCTTGCCGCCGATCTCACGCAGGGTCGCGACATCGACGCCGGTCACGCCGCGGCGCGGCTCTTCGTCTTCGCCCGCGATCTTGAGGCCGGCCCACTTGCCGTCCATCCAGTCGGCCTTGTTCGGCTTGTAGCTGGTGCCGGCTTCGAGCTCGGTGTCCAGCTTCGCACGCCAGTCGGCCTTGGCCTTGTCGAAATCGGCCTGGGTGAGGACGTTCTCGGCGATCAGGCGCTTGGCATACATATCGACGGTGGTCTGATGACCGCCGATCTTCTTGTACATCACCGGCTGGGTGAATGCCGGCTCGTCGCCTTCGTTATGGCCGTGGCGGCGATAGCAGAACATGTCGATGACGACAGGCTTGTGGAACTTCTGCCGATACTCGATGGCGATCTTCGCCGCGAACACCACGGCTTCCGGATCGTCGCCATTCACATGGAAGATCGGCGCGTCGATCATCTTCGCCACATCCGACGGATAGGGCGAGGAGCGCGAGTAACGCGGATAGGTCGTGAAACCGATCTGGTTATTGACGATGAAGTGGATCGAACCGCCGGTGCGATAACCCTTCAGGTCGGACAGTGCGAAACATTCCGCGACGACGCCCTGGCCGGCGAAGGCCGCGTCGCCATGCATCAGCAGCGGCAGCACCGAGATGCGCTCTTCCGGCGGATCGCCATGCTGGTCCTGCTTGGCGCGGACCTTGCCGAGCACCACGGGATCGACGATTTCGAGATGCGACGGGTTGGCGGTCAGCGACAGATGGATCTTGTTCTGGTCGAACTCACGATCCGACGAGGCGCCGAGGTGATACTTGACGTCGCCCGACCCTTCGACTTCGTCGGGATTGGCCGAACCGCCCTTGAATTCGTGGAACAGCGCGCGATGCGGCTTGCCCATCACCTGGGTCAGCACGTTGAGGCGGCCGCGATGCGGCATGCCGAGCACGATTTCCTTCACGCCGAGGCTGCCGCCACGCTTGATGATCTGTTCGAGCGCGGGGATCAGCGATTCGCCGCCGTCGAGGCCGAACCGCTTGGTGCCGGTGAACTTGACGTCGCAGAACTTCTCGAAGCCATCGGCTTCGATCAGCTTCATCAGGATGGCGCGGCGGCCTTCCGGCGTGAACGAGATTTCCTTGTCCGGACCTTCGATGCGTTCCTGGATCCAGGCCTTCTGCGCTGGATTCGAGATGTGCATGAATTCGACGCCCAGCGTCTGGCAGTAGGTGCGCTGAAGGATCGCGGTGATCTCGCGCAGCGTGCCGTATTCGAGGCCAATGACGTTATCGATGAAGATCTTGCGGTCGAGATCGGCATCGGTGAAGCCGTAGGACTTCGGATCGAGCTCTTCGTGATCCTTGACGCCTTCGATGCCGAGCGGATCGAGATTGGCATGGAAATGACCGCGCATACGATAAGCGCGGATCAGCATCAGCGCGCGAACCGAATCGCGGGTCGCCTGGATCAGGTCGCCGACCGGAACTTGCTGGCCCTTCTCGGCCTTGGCGGCGAGCTTGGCGCCGACGGCCTTCTCGACCTTGGCCCAGTTGCCATCCAGTGCATGCGTGAGATCGTCAGCCGGAGACACCGGCCAGTTTGACTTTTCCCAGGACGGACCGGCGGCGTTCTTCTGCACGTCGGTGGAATTGTCCTTCAGGCTCTTGAAGAACTCCTGCCACTCGGCATCCACCGAGGAGGGGTCTTTCTCAAATCGTGCGTAGAGATCGTCGATATAAGTGGCGTTGGCGCCCTGGAGGAATGAAGAGAGGGCAAAAGCGGCGTTCGCGTCCTGGCGAGACATTGTGCGTCCTGAATTTTTCTAGTCGCGCGGAATTTCGGGCGAGGGTTTGGCCCTTTTACAGGCCGAACCTTGTGCGGCGACCTTCTAACCTATCTAGATCGAAAGTGCGCCCTGAAAAACACGAAGAACTGAACATTTCGTCAACTCTTTGTGCGTTCTGATTTCGCTGACTAAACGCCAACTATTCGACGACACTAAGGTCTTCTTTCGCCAATGCGGCAGCGCCGCCCTGGAGAACGACCGTTCTCTTGCGCTTGGGTTTGGCGGGACCGCAGGCGCCGTCCAGCAGCGCCGTGGCGGCCTGGCCCGCAGCGTCGGCCACGCCGGGGTCGCGCGTGACCATGGCGGCGACAATGGCGCCGTCCATCAAGAGTCCGATCTGATGCGCCAGGGCATCCGGACGGGCCGCACCGGCTGCGCCGGCGAGATCGCCTATGTGCTTGAGAACAAACGTCTTGTGCTGGATCGTGAGATCCCGCAGCCGGGTCTCGTCCTTGGGGTGCTCGCCGACCGCATTGATGAAAACGCAGCCCGTATAGCTGTCCTCGCCGAACCATTTTTTCAGCGCCGGGAAGATCGCATCGAGCTTTTCGCGCGGGGTGACGGGCGTTTCGATGGCGCCGAGAAACCAGGCGCGCCAGCTCTTGCCCTCGGTCTCGAGCACGGCCTCGACCAGATCGCCCTTTGATTTGAAGATCTTGTAGAGCGTGGTCTTGGCCGTCCCAGCTTCCGCCACGATCGCGTCGATGCCGGTGGCATTGATGCCATTCTTGCAGAACAGCCGTGTCGCAGCGTCCATCAGCCGGTCGCGCGGCGTGGTTCTCTCGGCGTCCTGCGGCATTGGATCGGTCATTGCCGCGTCAATATGACATGCGCCCGCCCGACTGCAAGCGAGCGGCAGGAGATCTGACCAAGATTCGAGCGGTTGGCGGACGAATCGGCAGACATGCTCGTTCTCTGAGCGCGGGCGATTGGGCGTGGCATCAGTAACTCCTTGAAATCATTGAGGCGGCCTTCGGCGCGGGGTCTGGCACACATCGTGCAAGACTACAGACCGTTCTGTATCTTTCTCGAAGGGAGACGTCCATGACTGCTGTTGCCGCCAAAACCGCTTTGACCGGCTGCCTGGCACCGATCGACAAAGGCGGGCTCGAACAGCTGATCGCCAATGGCAAAGCCAATCCGAACGTCATCAAGACGCTCAAGTGCAAAACGGTCGCCGAAGGCAAATTCCGTCACGCCAACTACATCCGCAACCTGCCGCCTTACATCGTCGATGAGCCGCCGGCTTTGCTCGGAGACGACACAGCGCCCAATCCGTCCGAAGCCTCACTTGCCGCGCTCGGCTCCTGCATCGCGGTCGGCCTGCACGCCAATGCCGTGCATCGCGGCTGGACCGTCAACAAGCTCGAACTGCAGCTCGAAGGTGACCTCAACATCACCGCCGTCTGGGGCACTGGCGACATCAGCGAGAAGCCGGTCGGCTTCACCGATGTGCGTATCAAGGTGGACATGGAATGCGAAGGCATTCCGCAAGCCGAGATCGATGCGCTGATCGATCACGTGAAGAAGTGGTCGCCGGTCGCCAACACGTTTACGCGCCCGGTCAATCTCGAAGTCACGGCCTGATCTCTCAGCCGTCATTGCGAGCCCTGCAAAATTGGCTTCGCCAATTTTGCTTCGGCGAAGCAATCCAGCCTTTTTGGAAGCAAGCGCTGGATTGCTTCGTCGCTGACGCTCCTCGCAATGACGAGTTCGATGGCTTCCGTTGCGCGGAGATCGAGATGACTGCATCGGCTGCGTTGTTAAAGGAAATTGTCGTTGACGACACTGAGCCGCTTGTCGATCGCATCGGCGCCATCGCGCGGCGCGAGCTGACGCCGATCGCGCTGGAGATCGACGAAGGCACGATCTATCCCGATCAGGCGCTGCACAATCTCGGCGATGCCGGCGCCTGGTCCGCTCACGCTGATCTGCGCGACACGATCGCCGGCATCTCCGTCATCGGCGAGACCTGCGGCTCGACCGCTTTCATGGCGTGGTGCCAGAACACGCTGGTCTGGTACATCCTCAACTCCGACAATGCCGCGCTGAAAGCGAAATATCTGAGCGCGACAGCCAGCGGAAAAACGCTCGGCGGCACTGGTCTCTCCAATCCCATGAAGAGCTTTTTCGGCATCGAGAAGCTCAAGCTCAAAGGCAAGCGCGTTGACGGCGGCTATCTCGTCCGCGGCGCGCTGCCCTGGGTCTCCAATCTCGGCCCTGATCACCTGTTCGGCACGATCTTCGAAGTCGAGGACTCCGGCGAGAAGGTGATGTTCATCGCCGACTGCGCCGATGAGAATCTCTCGCTGACGCCCTGCAAGCCGTTCCTCGCGATGGACGGCACCGGCACCTATGCCGTGCAGTTCCGCGATGTTTTCATTCCCGATGAGCAGGTGCTCGCAGCACCCGCGATGCCTTTCGTGAAGAAGATCCGCGCCGGCTTCATTCTGATGCAGATGGGGATGGGGCTCGGCCTGGTCAGAGACTGCGTCGCCATCATGGACAGCGTCAAACCCTCGCTCGCCCATGTGAACTGCTTCCTGCCGCAGCAACCAGAGGATTTTGCAGGCCTGCTCGCGAAGATGGAAGCCGAGACCATGATGCTGGCCGCGACGCCCTATGAGACCAGCAACGATTACTGGCGCGCCGTCGTCGAACTGCGCTTGCGCGCGGGCGACGCTGCCGTCGCCGCCGCCCATGCCGCGATGCTGCATTGTGGCGCGCGCGGCTATCTCAAATCCCATCGCGCGCAGCGGCGCCTGCGCGAATCCTATTTCGTGGCGATCGTCACCCCCGCCACCAAACAGCTCCGGAAGATGCTCGCAGACAATGCGCGCGAACAGCAAGGAGACGGTGCCCATTGACCTGGGTCAGGGCGCAGCACGGCACGGCCGACTACCAACGGTTCAACAACGACGTTCAAAAAGTGGAGGCTTGAAATGGCAGATGTTCTCATTTCCGCAGACGACCTCGCGACGTTCATGAAGTCAGAACCTTGTGTCATCATCGACACGCGCAATCCCGACGCCTATGCCGCCGGTCACATCCCCGGCGCCGTCAATCTCCATGAGATCTTTACGTTTCTCGCGACGTCCACGCCCGAAGGCATGGACGAGCTGAAAAAGAAATTTGCCGAAGCCTTCGGTGGCGCAGGTCTCTCCGGCGCAGAGACCGCTGTGATCTATGAGCAGTCGATGAATTCCGGCTTCGGCCAGTCCTGTCGCGGCTATTTCCTGCTCGAATTCCTCGGCTATCCCAAGATCAAGGTGCTGCATGGCGGCTACGATGCCTGGACCATGAAGGGCCTGCCCACGACCACCGATGTGCCGATGCCGACGCCCGCGTCGTTCGCCATCAAGCCGGAAGCCGGCACGATCTTGATCGACGCCGCCACCATGCAGGCCGCGCTCGGCAATCCCTCCATCGCCATTCTCGACGTGCGCGATGTCGATGAATGGATCGGTGAAAGCTCCTCGCCCTATGGCAAGGATTTTTGCCCCCGCATGGGCCGCATTCCCGGCGCCGTCTGGATCGAGTGGTACCGCATGATGAAGCCGACGGCGGAAGGTCCGCGCTTCAAGTCGAAGAACGAGATCCTTGCCGAATGCGCGACGGTGGGCATCACCCCAGCGACGACAGTGTATCTCTACTGCTTCAAGGGGGCGCGCGCGTCGAACACGTTCCTGGCGCTGAAGAATGCCGGCGTCGCGGATGTGCGGATGTATTTCGGCTCGTGGAACGAATGGAGCCGCGACGTGAAATATCCGATCGAGGAAGGCTTGCCGATGGTCGGAGAGAAACAGGCCGTGGCGGCCTGATCCAAACCGTCATTCCGGGTCGCGCTCTTGCGCGAACCCGGAATCCCCTCGTGTTCTGCCGCTACAGGATCAGCCCGCCATCCACGATGATGCTCTGGCCGACGATGTAGGACGACAGCGGCGAGGCGAGAAACAAGGCAGCACCGGCCATGTCCGCCGGCGTACCCAGTCGCTTGATCGGGATTCGTTCGAGCGCGCCTTCCAGTCGCTTGGGATTGTTCGTCGTCACCTTGGTGAGCTTGGTATCGACCAGCCCCGGTGCGATGCCGTTGACGCGTATGCCATCCTCCGCCCAGGCCACACCCAGCGTGCGCACGAGCCCGACGGCGCCGGTCTTGGAGGCGTTGTAGGAGGGATTGCCCTTGGTGGCATGGAAGGCGGCCGTCGAGGAGACGATGATGACCGTGCCGCCGCTCGCCTTCAGCATCGGATGGAATTTGGCGCTGCAGGCCATCAGGCTCATCAGGTTCACTTCCATGACCTTGCGAAACCCGTCCATTTCGAATTCGGCGCGCTTGTAGAGCACGGTGCCCTGCGCCAGCACGAGGACGTCGAGCTTGCTGAACGCGGGTTTGATCGATTCGATGGCAGCAGAATTGCTCACGTCGAGCTTCGCATAATGCAGCCCGGTGAGGTCAGAGCCTTCTTCGTCTTTGTAGTCCTCTGCGTCCGCACGTGTGCCATAGACATGCACCTCCGCGCCTTTGGCGCGAAAACCATGCGCAATCCCGTTGCCGATCCCGCTCGATCCTCCGATCACGAGGACGGTCTTGCCGGTGAAATCCAGCTCGTTCATGGCGTTCTCCCTTATGCATTGCGAGACTAGGCCGCTCGCTTCAAGCAGTGGAGCCAGTGTGAAGTTCGCGGCAGCGTTGTCAATCGACGTGTCACCTCCACCGCATTGACTCGGCGATTGATCAGCAGCTAAGCAGGTGCATCGGCAATGGATTCTGCCGGGCCATCCTGGCCGAACCGCCTCCATGAGAGGCTGATGACTCCTACTCAACTCGCCCACGCGGCGAAGGAGTAGAGTCGTGCGCAGATCCAATCCGCTTTCCTATTCGTTGCATCTGGCTTTGCCGTGGCTGAAGCGCTTTGGCCAATTGGTTGCCATCGTTGCCATGCTCCTCGGTGGCTGGGCGGGCTATCTGCGAGTGACCGGCAATTTCCATCCCATCGAGAGCGGCGTGATCTATCGCTCCGGGCAACTGAGCGGCGATCAGTTCATCGATCGCATCCGTGCCCATGACATCCGCACCATCATCAACCTGCGCGGTAACAATGCGGGGCGCTCCTGGTATGACGATGAGGTCAAGGCGAGTGCCGCGACGGGTGTCACGCATATCGACTTTCCGATCTCGTCGGGGCGCGAACTGACTGATGGCCAGATCGCGCAGCTGACGGATCATCTGCGGAATGCGGTGCGGCCGATCCTCATTCATTGCGAAGCCGGCTCGGATCGCACGGGTCTGGCGGCAGCGCTGTACGAACTGGTGATCGCAGGGCGAAGCGCTGCGGAAGCGTCGCAGCAGCTCTCGTTCCGCTATGGGCACTTCCCATGGCTCGGCAGCTCCACCGTCGCCATGGACAAGACATTCGATCGCATCGTCGCGCGCCGTGGGGCATTCTCGCGATCAATGTGATCGGCTCCACGCAGCTCGGCATCGCGAGCCTGCGCCAAAACAAAAGGCCCGCTCTCGCGAGCGGGCCTTTCTCATTCAATCCAATGCTTGCGGCTTACTTGCCAGCGAGCACGTCCACCAACGTGGTGCCGAGGCGGGCCGGCGATGGCGAGACGCGGATGCCTGCGCTTTCCATCGCTGCGATCTTCGATTGGGCATCGCCCTTGCCGCCCGAGACGATGGCGCCGGCATGGCCCATGCGACGGCCGGGAGGTGCGGTGACGCCGCCGATGAAGCCGACCATCGGCTTCTTGCGGCCGCGCTTGGCTTCGTCCTTGATGAACTGCGCCGCGTCTTCTTCCGCCGAACCACCGATTTCACCGATCATGATGATCGACTCGGTCTTGTCGTCGGCCAGGAACAGCTCGAGGATGTCGATGAACTCGGTGCCCTTGACCGGATCGCCGCCGATGCCGACCGCCGAGGTCTGGCCGAGGCCGGCCTGGGTGGTCTGGAACACGGCTTCATAGGTCAGCGTGCCGGAGCGCGACAGGATGCCGACCTTGCCGGGCTTGAAGATGTTGGCCGGCATGATGCCGATCTTCGATTCACCGGCGGTGACGACGCCCGGGCAGTTCGGCCCGATCAGGCGCGACTTGGAGCCGATCAGCGAACGCTTCACGCGCACCATGTCGAGCACCGGAATGCCTTCGGTGATGCAGACGATCAGCGGGATTTCCGCATCGATGGCTTCGCAGATCGCGTCGGCTGCGCCCGGCGGCGGCACGTAGATGACCGAGGCGTCGGCGCCGGTCTTGTCGCGGGCTTCCGCCACGGTGTCGAACACGGGCAGGCCGATATGGGTCGAGCCGCCCTTGCCCGGCGAGGTGCCGCCGACGACCTTGGTCCCGTAGGCGATCGCCTGTTCGGAATGGAAGGTACCGTTCTTGCCGGTGAAGCCCTGGGTGATGACCTTGGTGTTCTTGTCGATCAAGACTGACATGAGCTTACTTTCCCTTCACCGCGTTGACGATCTTCTGGGCGGCGTCGTCGAGATCGTCGGCCGGCAGAACATTGAGGCCGGACTCGCGGATGATCTTCTTGCCTTCCTCGACATTGGTGCCTTCGAGGCGGACAACCAGTGGCACCTTGAGGCCGACGGCCTTTACCGCGCCGACAACGCCGGCGGCGATGACGTCGCACTTCATGATGCCGCCGAAGATGTTGACCAGGATGCCCTTCACGTTCGGGTCAGCGGTGATGATCTTGAACGCAGCGGTCACCTTCTCTTCCGAGGCGCCGCCACCGACGTCGAGGAAGTTGGCGGGGCTTTCGCCATAGAGCTTGATGATGTCGAGCGTGGCCATTGCGAGGCCGGCGCCGTTGACCATGCAGCCGATGGTGCCGTCGAGCGCGATGTAGGCGAGGTCATATTTCGATGCCTCGATTTCTTTCGCGTCTTCTTCGGTGGTGTCGCGCAGCGCGACGATATCCGGATGACGATAGAGCGAGTTCGAGTCGAACGACATTTTTGCGTCGAGGCACTTGAGCTGGCCCTGCTTGGAGATGATCAACGGATTGATCTCCAGCATGTCCATGTCCTTGGCGATGAACGCCGTGTAGAGCTGCTCGACCAGCTTGCCGGCCTGCTTGGCCAGGTCGCCGGTGAGGCCGAGGGCCTGCGCAACGGTGCGGCCGTGATGCGGCATCACGCCGGTCGCGGGATCAACCGAGAAGGTGATGATCTTCTCAGGGGTGTCGTGGGCGACGTCCTCGATGCTCATGCCGCCTTCGGTCGAGACGACGAATGCGACGCGCGAGGTTTCACGGTCGACGAGCAGCGAGAGGTAGAACTCCTTCTCGATGTCCGAACCGTCTTCGATATAGAGGCGGTTGACCTGCTTGCCGGCGTCGCCGGTCTGGATGGTCACGAGGGTCGCGCCAAGCATCTGCTTGGAGAATTCCTTGACCTCGTCGATCGACTTGGCGAGGCGAACGCCGCCCTTGTCGCCAGCCGAGGCTTCCTTGAACTTGCCCTTGCCGCGACCACCGGCATGGATCTGGCTCTTCACGACCCAGAGCGGACCGCCCAGTTCCTTCGCTGCGGCTT
>NZ_JBIIOT010000047.1:0-39456 GCF_044336785.1 Tardiphaga sp.
TGCGCGGCCGAAGATCGACACCGCGACCTTCACGCGCGAACGCGCTTCGTCGACTTCTTCCACCACGCCGGAGAACGATGCGAACGGGCCATCGGCCACCTTCACGTTCTCGCCGATCTCGAACGAAATCGATGTCTTCGGGCGCTCCACGCCTTCCTGCACCTGATGCAGGATGCGCATGGCTTCAGCTTCCGAAATCGGCATCGGCTTGTTCTCGGCGCCGAGGAAGCCCGTGACCTTCGGGGTGTTCTTGATCAGATGGAAAGCTTCGTCGGTGAGCTGCATCTTCACCAGCACATAGCCGGGGAAGAATTTTCGCTCGGCTTCCATTTTGCGGCCACGACGGACCTCGGTCACCTTTTCGGTCGGGACCAGCACCTGCTCAAACAACTCTTCGACGCCACGCTGCTTCGCCTGCTCCTTGATGGATTCGGCGACCTTCTTTTCGAAGTTCGAATAGGCGTGAACGATATACCAGCGCATGCTCATGATTCAGGTCCGTTTAGCGAATGCCGAGCAAGAAAGTCACAAGCAGGCGAATGATCTGATCTGCCGCGAAGAAGAACACCGACGACAGCGCCACCATGATGAACACCATGATGGTGGTGATGGTCGTCTCGCGACGCGAAGGCCACGTGACCTTGTTGGTCTCGGTGCGCACTTCCTGCAGGAATTTGAACGGGCTGAAAGCCATCGTTAGGTGATCCGCATCCGTCGTGAGACGATTGAATAGTTTCAGGAATCCAGACAGCCCTCTTGCGCCCGATCCATCACCGAAGGAACCAGAAGCACCTTCGTCGTGGATGAGCCGCCAAGCGAGCTCGTTTGTCTGGAGATCGAAGCCGCGTCGGAAGTCCGTGATACGGGCCGACAGCGAGTGGCGCTTTGTATGGCGACAACGCGAAAAGGTCAAGAACGCCAATGGGGACGGCTGGAACCCGCCCGTCCTGCCCCGTCGTCATGGCAGGAATCGCTAAATCAAAATATCTAAATGATATTATTCACCTATTTTCGCACCACCGACCGGACGTGCCGGACCACGTGATCGGCCACGATCGCGTGCCCTTCGGCGGTCGGATGCACCGCCCCGCTATACATCGCCGCATAGACCGGCTGCAGGATATCGAATTGGGTGAAGCCCGGCGAATGGACATTGGCGGTCAGGAACGCGTCATTGGGGGTCCGGAACAGGCGCCAGCGCGATGCATAGGGCAGATAGGCAGCCGGCGAGTAAGGCGTGAATTCCTCCTTGCCGAACCAGCGCCGCGGCATGGCCATTGCCTCGCCGTCGGCCTGTGGCCGTTTCGGATCCCGCGCGCAAAGGCCGCGCCTGGTGAACTCCGCCTGGTGATCGGTAATCAGCCGGAAGCCGGTCCCGGCGCCGGTCGCCAGTGTCGGGCACCCGGCCCCACGCCCATTGGTGATGCAGGCGGTGCGGGCGAAGAAGTCGTTCAGGAAGCTCACCGTCTCCGCCAGCCGCTCGCGCGACAGCGACAGTTTCTTGTGCACGTCGAGGCCGAGCGTCGGCTGGGCGCCGCACATGGCGCCAGTCTCGTCGAATTGAATTGGCTCATAGGCGGTCTGCAGCACATTGGCCGGCTGCACGCCAAAACCGTCACGGAGCGCGTCACGCAGCGCCACCATGCGCTCGTCGAGCTGCTCCATATAGGCGCGCGACACCTGCGGCGAAAAGCGGATCTGCTTGCCGAGCAGGTTGGCGATCGGCGCGAGATCACCGGCCGAGTCCGTCATCGCGTAGACCATCAGAGGCGAGAAGCCGACATCATTGCCGCCGATGGACAGCAGCAGCGTATCGATCGGCCGCTTGCGCTCGGACGGTGCGCACCAGGCCTTCGAGACCGGTGTGTTCGCCACCTGCACACTGCCGCTGGCATAGGTCGGCAGATTGTAGGTCGCCCGCTGCGTGCGGCCTTGCGGCGTCCTGCAGATCAGGTCGGCAAGCTGATCGAGTTGCGAGCGCACCATCGCATTGCCGGCCCCCTCGCGCGCTTTCTTCTCAAGGAACAGGCCTTCGGCTACTTCCGCGCCGGTGCAGGCCAGACTCACAAGCGTCACCGAGCGATGCGGATTTTCCATCGCCATCTGCAGGCCGACGCGGAACGGATAGCCATATTGCGAGCGGTGGCAATCCGGGCTCAGCCAGCGCGCATTGGCGGCGTTGAACGCCTTGTCGAATTGCGCCGACGCGAGCGGGAAATACAGCTCCTGTTCTTCGTCCGAGAGTTTTCGCCGCGGCAGGTTCTTGTAGTCAAAACTTCCTGCGGGCGCTGCCGGCGTCAACTTCTGCAGCGACTTGCTGGTGCTGCGCGTCGCCATCTCTTCACGCATCAGCGTCGGATCATAGACCATTTCGCGCACGGCACTGAATGTCACCGGCACATCCGGATTGCTTTCGCCGGATGCAAAGGAATCGCCGAGCGCAACGATGAACAGATCCTCGACGGCGACCTGTTCGCTCAATGTCCGGCCGCCGGGCAAGGCAACCTGCACCGCAGCCCCCGACAGGTTGCGATCGACCGAGAATGGCAGCCGATTGATCTTCAGCGGCGTCGCACAGGATTGCGTGCGCGTTTCGGCCTTGCTGCCGGGCCGTCGTGGCGTCCAGCTCCAGGCGCAATCACCGGCACCGGCTTCCGCCACGCGCTCCGGCGCCAGCCGGATCACCACCGTATGCGCATCCGGCAGCACATAGTCTTCCTTCGCCGTGCCCCAGGAATAGCGGCGGTCGCACGTTGCCAGATAACGGCCCTGCCGGCTGTCGTAGCAGACCGCGTCGATGGTCTGCGCCGCCCAGCCGAGCCGCGAACGATTGTAGCCGGCGCGCGCGGTGTCGGCGCAACTCGTGAGACTGGTCTTGTCGATGCAATCGGGATCGTTCAGCCGCCGCTCGGTGCGCCACACCACATCGGTGGGCGGCAGCAAGGCCTCGTTGCGCGCCGCGGGATAGCCCCGCTCATACATGGCGAAAGACGCGGCGTTCTTGAAGAAGCGGAACGGGCTTTCCACCTGCCAGAGCAGGTCGGCAGCATAGGCGCCTTGGCCATTGACCGACACCAGCAACGCCGTGGCCCCCACGACGAACGTCACGAGCAATTTCATTTTGATTCCCAGGATTACGCAGCAACTGATCTGTCGCCCTGACGGTAAATCAGGTTCATCGCCGCGACGGCGCGCCACAGGAACAACCGCGCAGTTCCGTAGATGGAACATGCACTCTGCTATTGAAACAAATTGCAGGCCGCTACCGGCAAAAGCATTAACCAGCCGGCCAATCGTGCGCATTCCTGCACATCATGACACCACCATTGGTTGACGAAACAATCGCCTTAAATGGTTTGTATGGGAGTGTCGGCGCGAGATCAGAATCATGGTCATCATGTTGCCTGCCGCCAGTATCCGGACGTCCCCCAAAAACACCGCCATCAGCGGTGACGCACCTGCGCAACCACCGCGCCGGGTTGCCCAGCGTCGGCCGGCCTATATCGCGCAGGCGGTCAGCTATGTCATCGATGCCGCTATCCTGTTCGCCTATGCCAGCATCGGCGTCACCACGGTCACCACGGGTCTCGTTTATCTGACGCTGCGGCTTGCGGTGGTCGGCGTCGCCTTCTTCCTCTCGGAAACCCGCGTGACGGATCGGTTGAGAGACCATTATCTGTTCGTCCCGCTCAGCCTGGTCAGCATCACCATCCAGATCGGCGCGATCTACCTCGTGCCGCAGATCGGATTCTATTTCATTGCGATCATCTTCGTCGTGCTCGGCTTCGGCGCGCTACGGATGTCCGCGAAGCAGACGGGCATCGTCTGGGCCTATGCCGCCATCGGCCTCGCCGTACTGTTTCTGCTGACAGACAAACCGATCAGCATTCCCATGGGCGATGAGACCGAGCGCGCGCTGGCGCTGGCTTGTTTCGTCAGCACCCTCGCCCGCTGCGCCGGTGCCGGGCTCTATGGCTCGTCCATGCGCGAGCTGCTCTATCGCCGCAGCAATGATCTCGCCGCCGCCAATGCGCGGATCGAGGAGCTGGCGCAGCTCGATGAACTCACCGGCGCTTATAATCGCCGTTACATCATGAAATGCCTTGGCGACGAGATTGCGCGAATTCAGCGCGGCGCCCATTGCTGCTGCGCCTTGATCGACCTCGATCACTTCAAGCGCATCAATGATCGCTTCGGCCATCCCGTCGGCGATGAGGTACTGCGCCGTTTCGCAGCCTCGATTTTCGCCAATATCCGCATGGTCGATAAACTTGGCCGCTATGGCGGCGAGGAATTTCTGCTGGTGTTGCCGGACACCAACACCGATCAGGCGCTACAGATCGTCGAACGCTTGCGCGGCACCATCGCCGAGCTCGACTGGTCCGCGATCGCACCCGACCTCACGCTCACTCTCTCCGCCGGCCTCAGCGAGATCGCCTCCAACGACACGCCGGAAGACCTGCTCGCACGCGCTGACCGTGCGCTGTATCGCGCGAAAGATGCCGGCCGCAATCGCGTGCTTGCGGCAGCACAGCGACGCCGGTTTGGCTGAGTGACATAATCATTCAAAAAATATTATGCGCTGCACGCGGTGTGCGGCTACGCGCGCGCAGGTGTACAGTTACGCAAATTCTCGAACACGCGCGACTACTAAGGTTAAACTTTTCATCTGATTGAAGCCTTTGCGTTGACTCGCTCTCATCCATGCGTGCGCAGCAAAGCGCACGTCTAGACAGGAGAAAACGCATGAAGAAACTTGCAACTATCGTTGTTGTGGCGGCTTCGCTCGCGAGCCCGCCCGTCTTTGCCAAGGGTCTCAATCTCGGCATCGGTGCCGGGGTTGGCGTTGCGACCTCGGGCCTTCTCAACACGGCAATCGCCGTCAATCCGTCTGTCACGGTCGGTGTCGGAGGCACCGGAACCGGCACGGGCGGCGCGGCAGCCGGCGTGGGCGTGAATGTGGGCGCAGCGGTCAGCAAGTCCGGACTGCTCGGTGGCCTGTTGAGCAAGGGTCTCACCGTAGGCGTCGGCGCGAGCGCCGCGGCCTGCGGCTGCTGATCCCGAACTAAACCTCTCCACTAACAAAGATGTGGGCGGGAAACCGCCCACATCACTTTGCATGCGTCAAACGTCTTGCAGCCAAACGCAAAGCGCCCGTCTATCGGCAGTCATCTGCCGACAGACGGGCGCTTTTCTTTCGTCAATGATATTCGTGCGGATCGTCCAGCGACACCCACACAGACGCCAGCAGCGACGCCCCGATGAACGGTACGAGACAAAGTCCAAGTCCGGCCCAGATGACGATCAGTGCTGTGGTCATGTTCGTTACTCCCGCATGCTTTGATTTGCAGGGAGTTTGGGCGAACCCGGCAGGAGTGTGTTAACGGCGTTTACGAACCTACCACCACACGCATCGATATGCCGTTTACGTTAAACACTGCGACTTTCCGACACTAGCACGCGCGCCATGCAGCGTCTGGAACGTCGCGGCGGCCGAGCGACCAATGTTGAAGTCATGCGCCCAGGTGGCACGGCCGCGCAGTGTGAGGATTGCATCGTTCAACGCGAAAGATTTGTCGCTGCGCAATCCGAGTTCGCTCCGCGTCGCGGTGATAACTCCTCCCCTTGAGCATTCAGAGGAGGGACTTAGAACTGGTGCGATTCAGCGAGCCTGAATGTTTGAGAGGAAGGCACGGGTTTCATCGACGACGCGATCCTGAAACTTGTGGTCCTGCACCAGCGGGGAGCCCTGCATGGGACGGCCGCCTTCGTCGTAATAGATGCCGGTTTGGTCAGACGGATCGAGCAGTATTTGGGTTAGCACGCGTGCGGCGCGCTTCGGAGTGCTCAGAATTTTGAGGAAGGGCATCAACAGCGGCACCAGCAGCGGAATGACATAGGCTTGCACCAGGCGCATGGTGACGCCGAGATCGGCCCCTCCAAGACCTGTCGTCGGATTGAAGCCCGGCTCGACGGCGATGAACTGCAGCCGGGACGTCTCGCGTGAGAAGGCTAGCGCCGCCGCGAGGATCGCCTGTTTGGACGTGGCATAGGCATCGAAGCCAGGCTTCGCGGAGCCACCCTGTTGCCATTCGCCCCGCGCACTTGCCTCCACGGAAATAAAGCGGCCTCCACGGAATCCAGCCGCGACGGCGGGCTTGCGGCCGGGGTCTTCGACGGCGGACACAACGAAAACGACCTTGGCGCCATTCGGGAGAGTTGGCACCAAGGCCTCCGTCAGCGCGAACGGACCAAGGTGGTTGGTCGCGAACGAAAGGTCCCACCCGTGCGGGGTTTTCGCAGGTTGCGTCAGCATGACGCCGGCATTGTTGACGAGGCCCGCGATCGGCAAGCGCAGTGCCGCGATCTCGCCAGCTGCTTTGCGCACGCTCTGCATGTCCGACAGATCGCACACCACAGACATGGCGTGTCCGCCGCTCAGCTCGATGGTCCCTTGCAACGCATCGAGCTTGCGCGGGTCACGTCCAACCAGAACGACGGTGCCATGTTTGGCAAGCTCAAGCGCGGTTTCGCGGCCAATTCCTGAGGTCGGACCGGTGACGATATAGGCCGGCAATTTCGGAAGCGACTTCATTGAGTTATCTGGCACCACATTCTCCATAAGTGTCTGGCTAGTCAGTCATTCTGTTGTCAAAAAATCAGGCGATCATGCGCCACACGGCGTCGAACGCCGTCTTGCTGTGGGCATCGGCGTTGACGGGATCCCGCGCCATCAGCCCCATTGTCGCCTCGGCGACGCCCATCACAAGGGTGGCAACCAGGGCGATCGGCGCCTTGCGCATCGGTCCGTCGGCGCAGCTTTGTTCGAGCAGTTTTGCGAGTGGCGAAAACGCGTGGTCTGCGGCCTTACGGCTCTGCGGCGTGATGTCGTCCGACACACCCAGGATGGCCAGCACTCGCCGTTTCTCCGGCTCCGAGACCGACCATCGCAGCCAGTGCGACCACGCATGGCGCATCTGCTCGCGAAGCGCGCGATTGACCGGAAGGCCGGCCAAGGCGAATGCCGCAGCCTCCGTTTTGAGTTCGACATAGAGTGCGTTCAGCAGCTCGGTCTTGGTGTCGAAATAGGTATAGAGCGATCCGCTGGCGACACCCGCCTCTTTGGCGATCAGGGCCGTCGGCGCGCTCAAGCCCTGAACGGCGATGACACGGATGGCCGCCACCAAAATCGCTTTGCGCCGATCATCGCTTTTTGGTCTTGCCATGACATCATCGATATAGATGACTGGCCAGTCAGTCAATAGCATCGATGTCGAAAGCCCAACCGCCTGCATATGCGACCGGGAATTGCTGCGCCGACCGGCCGTGGCGTGTCGAAACTGACCGAAATCGCTGCCTCCGTCGAGGTCGCGACTTTCCAGGAGTGTACGTCGTAGCTCCCGAACCTGGTCTCAGGTGTCAGTGACCTCGATGAGCTCACTTCGAGGTCGTCAATTGCAGACTCTCGCCTGGAAGGAGTGTCGAAAAGCGTTGAGGGGACATCGCAGTCCGCGTCAGCGCCTCTGTCAATTTCTGACGCGGCTCATCATAGCCCTCATCGCTCAATTGAAACGTGCCCCAATGATGAGCGATGGCCCGCTGCGCGCCGCAGAGTCGAAACGCCTCTACGGCTTCGTCCGGATTCATGTGCTGCTCCTTCATGAACCAGCGCGGCGCATATGCACCGATCGGAAGCAGCGCCAGCCGCAATTGCGGATGTGCGTGACCGATGTCACGGAAGCTAGAGCCATCGCCAAAACCAGAGTCTCCGACGAAATAGACTCCACCACCAGGCGCATCGATCACAAAAGCCGCCCATAGGGCCTGTCGACGGTCGCTGAGTCCACGTGCCGACCAATGTTGCGCGCGTCGAAGGGTAACGACGACGCGCGGGTTCAGGCGAAAGCTGTCACCCCAGTCGCCACTTTCGACCACGATCGAGCGATCGGCCTGGCGAATGACGGCATCATTCCCCAGCGGCGCGATGATGCGCGGCTTGTCACGTTTCCAAAGCTTGCCGACGGTCACAAGGTCCATGTGATCATAGTGATTATGACTGATCAGGACGGCGTCGATACGCGGCAAGTCGTCGAAGGCAACTCCCGGCGGTGCGTGCCGCTTTGGCCCGGCGAAGGAGAAAGGACTGGCGCGCTGTGACCAGACCGGGTCGAGGAGGATGTTGACTCCATCGATCTGGACCAGAAATGACGCGTGGCCCACGAACGAAACGCGGCAATCCCCATTGTTGACACGGGCGGGCGGCTTATCCGGCGCCATTCGTGGCAATTCGTCGGGCCAATCTGTCGCATCCGATCCCATGCGCCATTTGAGCACATCGATCAGTCCCTGATCTTCGTTCGGGCTCCCTGGGTTGAAAAATCGCACCCCGTCGAAATGATCGCTGACGGGTCCTCGATAATAGGAGCTTTGGCTTGCCAGTGCGGTACGCGGCAATGCGCTGGCGACGAGACCCGCCAGGCCCGCGAGCAATCGACGGCGTGATGTTGCAAAGCCCGTCATCATTCTCTCAGCTAAATTGAAGGCCTCTCGGAGGACGCCGCATGCGTCCGCTGTTCAGAACAGGAGGACGCGTTTGTCCCGGCTCAGAAGGCGCGCGGCGGCGTGGTGGCGACCGGAGCGGACATATCCGAAATGCCGCGTGCCCATGACATTGTCGGCGCGTATTGCAACTCCCGGCGGGCCTTGTCCGTGCTGACCGTGAACGGCTTTCCGATCAGTTGAAGCATCTGGCGCGTGATCGGCGGTTCGCCCTTGAGGCGGAGCAGACGCCAGACCAATCCCATCACGCCGGCAAGCCGCCACGCCATCGCGAAGGAGACGGCCTTGTCAGCGGCCGTGACGTTCCTTGTCGCCAGCAGACCGCCCATCACGCTCTTGAGCGTACCGGTTTCTGCATCCGCCACGAAGTAGGCCTCGCCTCCGCGGCCGTGATCCGCCGCAAGCAGCAGCGCCTCGACGAGATTATCGACGTGACAGGTCGACATCGCCTGGGTCCCGTTCTCCACCCACTGCCACTGCCCGGCCTTCACGGCGTCGATCATCTGATCGAGCATCGGCATGTCGGATCCCCAGATCATGGGAGGCCGGATCGCAATCGTCTCAAAGCCGGCGCGGCGACCATTTGCCGACAGCAGCATCTTTTCCGCCTCGGCCTTGGATGAGCTGTAGGGCGCAAAGTCCCGGCTTTGACGCGGGGCGGTCTCGTCCACCGCCAGGAACGGCTTCGGATCGCCCATCACCACCGCGGCTGCACTGACGGCCACCAGCTTGCGGACGGATGAGGTCGCGACTGCGGCGTCCACGATAGTCTTCATGCCATCGACATTGACGAGGTCGAATTCGGAGCGCGGTCCCCACATCTTGAAATGGGCAGCGACGTGGAAAATCACATCGACGCCCATGAGGCCAGCTTCCAAAGCGGCGCGATCGCCCAGTTCACCGCGCACCGGCGTTGCGCCCGCATTCGTGACCGCCTGCGCTGCCCTCGTGCTGCGGGCCAGGGCCCGCACCTGCCAGCCCCGTTGGGTCAAGGCGCCGATGAGCTTGCCGCCCACAAATCCGGAACCGCCGGTGACGAAAGCAACCCGCGACTTACCAGCACTGTGACCCGTCATTTGACCTCTCCATTGAACAGCATTCAACAAACATATTATGAATTATGTTCTTTGTGTCAATATGCGGCTTTTGGGATATACAGCTCGCCATGAGTAACGACAGCGAAACCGGGACTTCCATAACGACCGCACGCATCCTCGATGCGGCGAAGTCGCAGATCAGGCGCTTCGGCGGGCAGAAGACCAATATCGTTGATATTGCAAAGGTTTTAGGCACCTCGCACACCACGATCTACCGTCATTTCCGCTCCAAGTCGGAGGTTTTCGACGCGATCGTGGCCGAGGCGATGAACGACGAACGGGAGCTGGCAGCGACATTTGTCTCGGCTGCCGGCAAAGCATCGGACCGGCTGCTGGGCCTCACGGTCGCGCTCCACCGTCGCAAGCGCGAGCGCTTCGTCGACGACTTTGAGGTCTACCAGCTTTATCGCCGGGTCATCGAGGAACGGCCGGATCTGGTCCGCGACTACGCCACGGCAATGACCGGTCTGGTGGAAGCCATCCTCGCTGACGGCGTGCGTCAGGGTGAGTTCAAGATCGGCGATGTCGTCGCGGCTGCAGGAGTGGTCCGTGACGCTGTCACGGTCTTCATCCATCCGGCGCACGTGGAGGCGGCACATCGCGCAGGCATCGAGATGGAGCCGATGCTGCGACGAGTCATGGCGGCACTACAGGTGGCTTTCGAGACCGGCATCGCATTCGACGGGTTATGACTCTTTTCGGCGAGCGACGTGCTGTCGCCGCCGAGGTCGCAGGCGCATTACCAACCGCAGGGCGCTATCGACAAACAACTGTCGATTGGTCTCCTTTGGGTGCAAGCTTCCCCGCGACCCAAAGGATACCAAGCCGAGCAGGTCAGGCAGCGCCGAACAGCGCCAACGTCCTTTGCCTTGCTGCCGTCGCGCTCTTCTCGTCGTAGTCCGCGCGTCGATCAGAATTGAACCCGTGCCCGGCGTCGTAGACATAGGTCGTCACGCCTGCATATCATCGAGCGCGGACCTCACCTCGACGACGGGAATTTCCTGATCGGCGTCGCCGAGATGCACGATGGTCGGACACCGAGGCGTCTCGGTCTTGAGCTTCGGAATCATGCCGCCGTAGTAGCAGGATGCGGCTGAAAGATTGTCGGCCCGGCAGGCGACGGCGTAGGAGACCGAGCCGCCATAGCAGTATCCGACGATCCCGACTTTTCCTTTGGCCGCCAGGATGTCGATGCAGATCCGGGCGTCGGCAACGGCGAGATCCAGCGAATGCGCGCGGACGAGATCGATCGCCTTGTCGATATCGGCCTTGCTGTAGGACAGCTTCAGCCCCGGTGCGGCCCGGTCGAACAAGGCAGGCGCCAGCACCTCGTAGCCGGCATCGGCGTAGATCTGGCACTGCTCCCTGATATGGTCGGTCAGCCCGAAGATCTCCTGAACAAGAACGACGCCGCCCTTGCGCTCGCCGACCGCCGCGACGTGCCAGGCGTCGAGCGCCTGGCCGTCGGACATCGTGATCTTCTCCATCTGTCCCGTGATTTTCATGTCAGTGCTCCGATGTCGACCGATTTGGTTACCAGGGCTGCACGTCGGAGCCGTGGAAGAACGAACCCGTCGGCCCTTCGCTGCCAACCATGGCAAGCATGACGCTCGTCGCGGCGCCCTCGTCTGCCGCCATGGGTGCGTCGACGCCGTGCAGGGCCGTCTTCACGAAGCCGGGATGGGCTGCGTTGACCTTGATATTCGTGTCGCGAAGTTCGTAGGCCAGATGCACGGTCCACGCGTTCAGGGCGGTCTTCGAGATGTTGTAGGCCGGGATCTTGAAGTCGTAGAAGGCCGAGGTCGGATCGACATTCGCGGCCATCGATCCCAGAATGCTGGAGACGTTGACGATGCGTCCGGCGGCCGACTGCCGCAGCAGCGGAAGGAAGGCCTTGGTCACGGCGACCACGCCGAACAGGTTGGTGTCGAACGTGTCCCGCCACATGCCGAGATCCTGGTCGGACGGCTTCTTGTCGAAGGCGTCACGCATGACACCGGCATTGTTGACGAGCACGTCCAGGCGACCATGACGAAGCTCCACGGCTTTTGCGGCCGTGTCGATCGTGGCCTGGTCGGTCACGTCAAGAACGACGCTCTCGGCAGACAGTCCTTCGGCAACGAGCGAAGCCGCTGCCGCCTCGCCCAGCCCGGCATCGCGCGCGGCGATGACGACATGGGCTCCCTGCTGTGCGAGCTGACGGGCCGTTGCGAAACCGATGCCCTTGTTGCCGCCGGTGATGAGTGCGATCAGGCTTTGCATTTCAGTGTTCCTCTTGGTTGGTGACCAAGAGTTACGGCGCGCCACCTCATTGCACAAATCGATCCGCCCAATCCTCTCTATCGAAAATTCGAATGGGCGACACGGCCTGTCATCGAGGCATCCTGGACGTTGGTGCGGGCCACCATTCACAAGTACCATCTACAAAACGCATTGAAGCCGTTGGCCTTCACGACCAACGGCCTCAGAATGTCGGCAACCATAGCTGCTCCGAGCGGTCAGGCAGCCTGCGCGCGCCGCGTGCCGTGGGCCGCCGAGACCTCGATGATCTGCTCGCGCAGCCATGCGGCTGACGGCTCGTTGTCGGTCTTGGTGGACCAGATCAGGGAGATCGCGGGGAGCGCCAGTTTGACCGGCGCAGTCTGGCAAACAAGGCCGAACACCGACGCGTAGCGTTCCGCGATCTGCATGGGCATGGTGACCACAAGCGGCGCCTTCGCGGCCGTCGCCAGGGCGGTCAGGTAATCGGGGACGCCCATCACGATATCGAGGCGGTGTCCCGCCCCCGTCAGCATGCTCCCGATACATCCCTGGATGTCGTCGTCCTGCGACACGAACACGTGGCGGCTCTCCAGATACGTCTCACAGTCGATCTTGTCGTCGATGTCGATCAGGGCCGGGCTGTAGCAGCAGGCCAGGTGCTGTTCGAACAGAACCTTGTGGCGGTATCGATCCGGAGACGGCGGATAGCAGCCGATCGCAAGATCGATCAGGCCCTCGTCGAGCTCCCGTCCGATCTTTGAAGCAAGAACACGGTGGGAGATCAGCTTCACGCCGGGCGCCGTGTCCGTGAGCTGACCGCTGAGGTCAGGCATCAGAAGCAGCTCCTCGCACGAGAAGCCGATCCGGAAGATCTTGTCGGACACAGCGGGATCGAAACGTTCGGTCGACAGCACGATCTTCTGCATCTGCCCGAGAACGGCGCCGACCTGCTCGGCCAGCACCTCCGCCTTCGCGGTCGGCTGCATCAGGTTGCCCACGCGCACGAAGAGCTCGTCATCCATCAGCAGCCGCAGCGTCGAAAGGTTATGGCTCATCGCCGGCTGCTGGATCTTCAGACGCGCTGCCGCCTTCGTCACGCTTCGATCCTTGAAGAGAGCGTCAAAGGCTACGAGCAGGTTGAGGTCGAACGAGCGGAGATTGAAGTGATTGATGTTTTCCAAAGTCGTTACCGCATATGGTCCGAAGGAAATACGCAATCCTTCAATATTGGCTGTCGCAACGATAGACAGGGGCGCTAGACGCCGACGGCTTCCAACCTATCGGGTTTTCCGGCAAGTGGCTATGCCCCGGTGAAGAACGAAGAGCCCATGAGTACCGGAGGCGTCGCCAACGATCTCGCCCCATCGCTTTTGAGACAAGGCCATCAAAGTCTGGAAAGCCGAGCGCCAGATCATCGGCTACATCGACACTGTCAGACATCAATGAACACATTCTCCGGGTTGCCTGTCGCCGCTGTGAACGCGTCATTGAGATCCAACGGGCCGACGCGATCCGCCTCTTCACCGCTTTGGCGACGTCAAACTACTCAATCCCGAAAATATTGCGGAAGCGGTTTCCTATATCGTGACGAACCCCCGCAATATTGCGATCAACGAAATCGTCATCCGGCCAATCGATCAAGCGTAACCGCATCGGCCGACGATGGCGGTCGGGCGAGACCGATGTTCATTCACGTGGGGACAGCTCAACGTCGGCCTGTCTCCACGAAGGCCAGTTCGGTTGGCTCGACCGCCCCGGCGAAAGTGAACGTCGTCCGCTGGACGACGTCAGACATTTGCCTGCCGTCGGCCCTCCCCCTTCATTCGGGACGTGTGATTTCGTCGGCTACGCTTGCAGAATTTCACAGTGGACAGACTTCGCTGCGGCCCAGGCTCCACAACGCTGCCTTTGGTCGCGCTCCTGACATGCGAAATGGTGCCTAACCTTCGGTGCGCTGATGCGTGACCGTCTGTGTCATGCAGGCCTCTCTCGCGAATGTACCCTGAGATGTTCGGTACGTAAGGCGGCATAGGTCGAAGGCAGCTGCAGCGGTTGAGATCGCACTTGCCGCCCCAAGACAGAGACAGCACAAACGAACCCACGCACCGGCGGCAATCGGCCAAATCGAGGTTTTTCTGGAAATTGCCCCAGGCTGAAATATCGTTTCAGATCAGGCGGTTAAATGGCAGGGGCGGTAGGGCTCGAACCTACGACAACCGGTTTTGGAGACCGGTACTCTACCAACTGAGCTACACCCCTACAGAACCTTGCCTTGGCACTGGTTCGGGCCGTTTGAAGCACAGGCGGCGCCTGATTTGCAAGAGCCGTTGTGCACAGTTCAGGAACAAAACGCTCCTGGAATCAAAACGGCGGGCAAGGGAACTCCCCTGCCCGCCGCCTTTGATCGATTACTCGATGATCGAAGCGACGACGCCTGCACCGACGGTGCGGCCGCCTTCACGGATGGCGAAGCGCAGCTTCTCTTCCATCGCGATCGGCACGATCAGGTGCACTTCCATGGCGATGTTGTCGCCCGGCATCACCATCTCGGTGCCTTCCGGCAGATGCACCACACCGGTCACGTCGGTGGTGCGGAAGTAGAACTGCGGACGGTAGTTGGTGAAGAACGGGGTGTGACGGCCACCTTCGTCCTTGGTCAGAATGTAAGCTTCTGCCTTGAACTTGGTGTGCGGCTTCACCGAACCCGGCTTGCACAGCACCTGGCCGCGCTCGACGTCTTCACGCTTGGTGCCGCGCAGCAGCGCGCCGATGTTGTCGCCGGCCTGGCCCTGATCGAGCAGCTTGCGGAACATTTCCACGCCGGTGCAGATCGTCTTCTGGGTGGCGCGGATACCGACGATTTCGATTTCCTCGCCGACCTTGACGATGCCGCGCTCGACACGACCGGTCACGACCGTACCACGACCCGAGATCGAGAACACGTCTTCGACCGGCATCAGGAACGGCTGGTCGACCGGACGCTCCGGCTGCGGGATGTAGGCGTCGACATTCTTCATCAGCTCGAGGATCGCGTCGTGGCCGAGCTCCTTCGAGGAGTCTTCCAGCGCGGCCAGGGCCGAACCCTTGACGATCGGAATGTCATCGCCCGGGAAGTCGTACTTCGAGAGCAGTTCGCGGACTTCCATTTCCACGAGCTCGAGCAGTTCCGGATCGTCGACCATGTCGCATTTGTTCAGGAACACGACCAGCGCCGGCACGCCGACCTGGCGGGCGAGCAGGATGTGCTCGCGGGTCTGCGGCATCGGGCCGTCGGCAGCCGACACGACCAGGATCGCGCCGTCCATCTGGGCGGCACCGGTGATCATGTTCTTCACATAGTCGGCGTGGCCGGGGCAGTCGACGTGGGCGTAGTGGCGGTTGGCGGTCTCGTATTCGACGTGGGCGGTCGAAATCGTGATGCCGCGGGCCTTCTCTTCCGGCGCCTTGTCGATCTGGTCGTAAGCGGTGAACGACGCACCGCCGGACTCCGCCAGCACCTTCGTGATCGCAGCCGTCAGCGACGTCTTGCCGTGGTCAACGTGACCGATCGTGCCGATATTGCAGTGCGGTTTGTTACGTTCAAATTTTGCTTTGGCCATGATTCTCTCCTCTGGGTCGTCAGCTTGCGCTTAACGACGATCAGGCAAACTTCTTCTGGACTTCGGCCGACACGTTTGCCGGCGCTTCAGCGTAGTGATCGAATGACATCGAGAACGTTGCACGACCCTGGCTCATCGAGCGCAGCGTGTTCACGTAACCGAACATGTTCATGAGCGGCACCATCGCGTTGATGACGTTGGCATTGCCGCGCATGTCCTGGCCCTGTATCTGGCCACGGCGAGAGTTCAAATCGCCGATGACCGAACCGGTGTAATCTTCCGGGGTCACGCACTCGACCTTCATGATCGGCTCGAGCAGAACGGACTTGCCCTTCTGCAGAGCGTCACGGAGCGCCGCACGCGAGGCGATTTCGAAGGCGAGAGCCGACGAGTCGACGTCGTGGTATGCGCCGTCCACGAGCTGGACATGAACGTCAACCACCGGGAAGCCGGCGACGACGCCCGAGGTCATGACGCTGTTCAGGCCCTTTTCAACGCCCGGGATGTATTCCTTAGGAACAGCACCGCCGACGATCTTGGACTCGAACACGAAGCCCGTGCCCGGCTCGCCCGGCTCGACCACGAACTTGACGCGGGCGAACTGGCCGGTACCACCGGTCTGCTTCTTGTGGGTGTAGTCGACTTCAGCGCGCTTCGTGATCTTCTCACGGAACGCCACCTGCGGAGCGCCGATGTTGGCATCGACCTTGTAGGTGCGCTTCAGGATGTCGACCTTGATGTCGAGATGGAGTTCGCCCATGCCCTTCAGGATGGTCTGGCCGGACTCGTGGTCGGTCGACACGCGGAACGACGGATCTTCCGCAGCGAGCTTCGCGAGAGCCACGCCCAGCTTTTCCTGGTCGGCCTTCGACTTGGGCTCGATCGCGATTTCGATCACCGGCTCCGGGAATTCCATGCGCTCGAGAATGACCTGCTTGTCCGGATCGCAAAGCGTGTCACCGGTGCGGGCTTCCTTGAGGCCAGCCAGAGCGACGATGTCGCCGGCATAGGCTTCCTTGATGTCTTCGCGGTTGTTCGCATGCATCAGCAGCATGCGGCCGATACGTTCTTTCTTTTCACGGGTCGAGTTCACGACGCCGGTACCGCTCATCAGCACACCCGAATAGATGCGGCAGAAGGTGATGGTGCCGACGAACGGGTCGTCCATGATCTTGAATGCGAGCAGAGCCAGCGGCTCCTTGTCGTCGGCCTTGCGGACAATCTCGTTGCCCTCTTCGTCCGTGCCCTTGATGGCAGGAACGTCAACCGGCGACGGCAGATAATCGACAACGGCATCGAGCAAAGGCTGCACGCCCTTGTTCTTGAAGGCCGAGCCACACAGAACCGGATAGAACGCGCCAGTCAGCACGGCCTTGCGGATCAGGCGCTTCAGGGTCGCCTCGTCCGGCTCGGTGCCGTCGAGGTAAGCAGCCATGGCGTCGTCGTCGAGTTCGACGGCCGCTTCAAGCATCTTCTCGCGATATTCCTTGGCCTGCTCGACCATGTCTTCCGGAATATCGATGGAGTCATACTTCGCACCGAGGGATTCATCATTCCAAATGATGCCCTTCATGGTGACGAGATCGACGAGACCCTTGAAGTTGTTCTCGGCGCCGATCGGCAGCTGGATCGCGATCGGCTTGGCACCGAGGCGGTCGATGATGTCCTGCAGGCACTTGTAGAAGTCAGCGCCCGTCTTATCCATCTTGTTCGCGAAAACGATCCGCGGAACCTTGTACTTGTCGCCCTGGCGCCAGACGGTTTCGGTCTGCGGCTCGACGCCCTGGTTGGAGTCGAGAACACACACGGCGCCGTCGAGCACGCGCAGCGAACGCTCGACTTCAATCGTGAAGTCGACGTGGCCGGGAGTGTCGATGATGTTCAGGCGCTTGCCGTTCCAGAATGCCGTGGTGGCAGCGGAGGTGATCGTGATGCCACGCTCCTGCTCCTGCGTCATCCAATCCATCGTCGCGGCACCTTCGTGCACTTCGCCGATTTTGTGGCTCTTGCCGGTGTAATAAAGGATGCGCTCGGTCGTTGTCGTCTTACCGGCATCGATATGCGCCATGATACCGAAGTTACGGTAGTCCTCAATGGCATGTACGCGAGGCATGGGATGTTCCTTAAATTCCGGAGTTTCGCCGTTACCAGCGATAATGCGAGAATGCGCGGTTGGCTTCCGCCATCTTGTGCACGTCTTCACGCTTCTTCACGGCGTTACCACGGCTGTTCGATGCATCGAGAAGCTCAGCCGAGAGACGCTCGGTCATGGTCTTTTCGTTGCGGGCGCGAGCAGCAGTGATCAGCCAGCGAATGCCGAGAGCCTGACGACGCACGCTACGCACTTCAACCGGCACCTGGTACGTTGCACCACCGACGCGGCGCGAACGAACTTCGATGGTCGGCATGACGTTTTCGAGCGCCTGCTCGAACACGCCCAGCGGGCCCTGCTTGGTCTTGGCTTCGATCAGGTCGAAAGCACCGTAGACGATCTGTTCAGCGGCAGACTTCTTGCCGTCATACATGATCGAATTCATGAACTTGGTGACGATGATGTTCCCGAACTTCGGATCCGGGTTCACAACGCGCTTTTCAGCAGAATGGCGACGAGACATCGATCAGGCTCCGGCTTACTTCGGACGCTTCGCGCCGTACTTCGAACGACGCTGCTTACGGTTCTTGACGCCCTGGGTATCCAGCACGCCGCGGAGAATGTGGTAACGCACGCCGGGCAAATCCTTGACGCGGCCGCCGCGGATCATGACCACGGAATGCTCTTGCAGGTTATGACCTTCACCCGGGATGTAACCGATGACTTCGAAGCCATTGGTCAGACGCACCTTGGCGACCTTACGAAGCGCCGAGTTCGGCTTCTTCGGCGTCGTGGTGTAGACGCGCGTGCAAACGCCACGCTTCTGCGGCGACTGCTGCAGAGCCGGCACCTTCTTGCGCGCCTTCTGAATGACCCGCGGATTTGCGATCAGCTGGTTGATCGTCGGCATGTCAGCCTTCACCCTTTATTCGCGCGAAACCTGCATGGCTTCGCAAAAATTGCTCGGAGCTTCCGGCTCCACCGGTCTCGCCTGACGCGAATGAAATTCACGCAAAACGAAATAACGCCAACCATTCATGACTGAATGGAAAGCGCTAACGCCGCAGAGGACCACGATGGTGACTTCGGGCTTGCGCCCTTTGTCGTTATCGAGGTCATGCACTGAATTCGACTTCCTGAGGTGACCTCAAGAGATCAAACGTCGTTTGGCATTGCCTAGATTTAAGCGACAGCGTTTGAGCGTCTTGGTCGAGGTTGGTGCCCGCCCGGCTCAAATTGAAAGCCTTCGGGGTGATCCGTACCGACACTGGCGAAGCTCACCGCCTGTCGTTAGTGGCCGGGTTGTATCCGCAGGGGTTAGGCAAGTCAACACCTATCCACGTGCAAAATACGCTTGTGCCGCAGCATTTTCTAGCATGCGAAGCCCCTGAAAAACACGCGGAATCCGCATGGATTCAGTGTCATCCACGGTTCGCTTGGCCAGGTCGAAAACTGCAGTTTGATGACGCCTGGATGGAGGTCTGATGAGATTCTTGGACCTCGAACCAGGCGATTCCGGCCCCTCCTCCCGATTCCCGCGTCATCAGACGGTTAGAATCTGGAGAATCGCCGTTCAGGCCATTACCGAGTCGTTAAGGCAGGCGGGCGATGACCTTGATCTCGAAATCAAAGCCGGCGAGCCAGTTGACGCCCACGGCGGTCCAGTTCGGATAGGGCTTCTCCGGAAAGATCTTTGCACGGACGACGTTGACGGTGTCGAACTGGACCTGCGGGTTGGTGTGGAAGGTGGTGACATCCACGATGTCGTCAAAGGAGGCTCCGGCAGCCTTCAGGACATTGGCAAGGTTGTCGAAGGCGAGCTGGACCTGCCTGGCAAAATCGGGCTCCGGGGAGCCGTCCTCGCGGCTGCCGACCTGGCCGGAGACGAACAGAAGGTCGCCCGAGCGGATGGCCGCCGAATAGCTGTTGATCTCGTAGAGGGCCTGCCGGCCGGCGGGGAAGATTGCGTCGCGTTTGGTCATGATATCTCTCCTGTTTGTAATTGAGACGCTAGTTGATATACGCGCCGTATGTGACTACTTGGGGACATACATTGCGTATGTCAATGTTGACATACGCAATGTATGTGAGTTTGGAGAGCGATCGTGTCGACTGGTAAGCGCGCACAGATGATGGAGGAAACGCGCACCAAGCTGATCCAGGCCGGCCGCAAGGCGTTCGCCGCCAAGGGATATGCCGCGTCCTCCATGGACGACCTGACCAGAGAGGCTGGGCTGACGCGCGGCGCGCTCTATCACAATTTCGGCGACAAGAAGGGCCTGCTCCAGGCCGTGATCGACCAGATCGATGCCGAAATGCTGGCCCGCATGCGGGTTGCGTCCAGCCAGGCCGAGACGCCGTGGCTTGGCTTTATCACTGAGGGTGTCGCTTACATCGAAATGGCGCTGGAACCCGAAATCCAGCGCATCATGCTGCTGGATGGGCCGGCGGTGCTGGGCGATCCCTCGCAATGGCCGAACCAGACGGCGTGCCTGCGCACGACCACGCAGACAATCCAGCAATTGATCGATGACGGGACGGTGAAGCCCGTGGATGCCGAAGCGGCCGCGATGCTGATCAATGGCGCTGCGCTGAATGCGGCGCTGTGGGTTGCGGCCGCCAAGGACTCGGAGGTGACGCTACCCAAGGCCGTGGCAGCGTTTCGCGTGATCGCGTCGGGCCTGCTGGCGCACCCGCAAGGCGCTGCCTAGCAACGCCGCGTGTTAGTTGCCGGCCACGCTCTCAATGGCGACATCGACGCCGGCAGAATTTCGGCCGCGCAACTGCAGCCTGTCGCCGTCAAACCAGAGAATCCACTTTCGGGCCAGCTCGCTGGCACCGATATTGAGGCGCTCCACTTCGAATATGTGATCGTCGAGCCAGCGTCCCTTCACCGCAAGCGGGCCATAGGGCGTGTCACTCCCCTTGCGAAAATATCCGTCGAGCCCGAGCGGCCCGCTGACCTTGTCGGGCGGGCGCGACGAATTGCGTGGATAGAGCTCCATCTCATAGTGCGGATCCGGGCCGGCAAAGGTCAGCGACAGCGATTTCAGCCCAAGCGCATTACGCTGGAATTCATAGGCCTTGCCGGACACCACGGCCGCCACCGGCGACACGACACCACGTGCACTCTGCCTCTCGATCGCCGCTGCGCTAACCGCATCGGCGAGCTGCGCGCTGCCCAAACGATCGGGCGCCAGAGCCGTCTCCGACCGAACTGCAGCGCTGATGGCGGATGTCAACTTGTCCACGCGGCATTCATCTCGCCCGGTGGTGACAGCAACAACATCCAGTGCGGGAAACACCAGCACGAGCTGGCAATGAAAGCCGGATGCCCAATAAAAATTGCGCGCGGGATAGGCCCAGAACAGATTGGCGTAACGCCAGTCCGGCGCGAAAGAGGCATGCATGTCCACCGTCGCATGATTGACGGCCTCGATCCATTTTGGCGGCAGCAGCTGCTGGCCGTCCCATACGCCGCCGCGTAGGTAGAGATAGCCGAATTTGGCCATGTCATGCGGATGCAGCGACAGGCCATAGCCGCCGATGGAGACCCCTTGCGGATCGCGCCGCCATTTCCACGACGTGATGCCGAGCGGGCCGAACAATTTGCTCTTCGCGTAATCCTCCGTACTCATTCCCGCGACTTTGGCGATCACGGCGGACAGCAGATGAGTGCCGCCGCTATTGTAGTCAAAACGCGCGCCGGGCATGCGGGCCATCGGTCGGTTGAGAACGAATTCGACGAAATTGCGGCTCCGCTCCAGATCGATCACCGACTGCGGGACGCTGCCAAAGTGCTCCTGCCAGTCCAGGCCGGAGGTCATGTCGAGCAGGTGCTGCAGCGTGATCGCTTTCTTGCGGTCGTCATCGTTCATGACGTTGCGATCAGCGAAGAACGGCATCGCGAGCTGATCGGGACTTTTCAGCAACCCGTCCTTCAAGGCGATCGCCGCCAATGTGCCGGTGACGGCCTTGGTGACGGAATTGACCACATGGGGCAGTTCGGTGCTGTACGGCGCATAATAGGCGTCGAGCACGATCTTGCCGTGCCGCGTGATCAGCAGACTGTCCAGATTCTGGCTTGCGCCAAACGCGATCAAATCCGCCAGCGCCGATGGATCGACACCCTGCTCTTCCGGTTTGGCAACCTGCCACCCGTTGGTTGGCCATATCGCCGGTTGCGGCTGCGCGGCGGCAGCGCTGCCGAACGCGATGAGGATCAGGATCGTCAGATGAAGACAAAAGCGCTGCATGGCCATCCCCGGACTGGTGTGCCCGGAACCACCCTATCACACCCTAGGATTGCGCAACACTGCCGTGTATCGCCCCGTCAAGCCGGGCGATAACAATCATTCGTCGTCTTCATCCTCGTCGTCGTCGTCCTCATCATCCTCTTCGTCATCCTCGTCATCGTCATCATGCGCATCGGCGGTGTGACGACCCTGATTGTCCCACAACTCGCGATAGGTGCCGTCGAGGGCGAGCAGCTCCGCATGCGAGCCGCGCTCGATCACCCTGCCCGCGCTGATGACGATGATCTCATCCATATCGACGACGGATGTCAGCCGATGCGTCGATGAAATCATGGTGCGGCCTTCGGCGAGCTTGAACAATGTCGTGTTCAGCGCCGCTTCCGTGGTCTGGTCGAGCGCGGACGTCGCTTCATCCAGCAACAGCACCGACGGATTGCGGACAACGGCGCGGGCAATCGCGATGCGCTGGCGCTGGCCGCCGGACAGCGTGTCGCCGCGCTCGCCGACCTGGGTGTCGTATTGATCCGGCAGGCTCATGATGTAGCGATGGATCTCGGCCTTCTTGGCCGCTTCCTCCACCTCCGCGTCCGTCGCACCTTCCTTGCCGAGCCGGATGTTCTCGCGGATCGACATGTTGAACAGCATGTTCTCCTGGAACACGACCGCCATGTGGCTGCGCAGCGACTCGCGCGTCACTTTACGGATATCGACGCCGTCGATGGTCAGCTTGCCCTCGTCCGGCACATAAAGCCTCAGGATCAGGTTGAGCAGCGTGCTCTTGCCCGAGCCGGACGGCCCGACGATCGCAATTTTCTTGCCGACATCAAGCTTCAAACTGAGATTGTCGAGCACCGGCGCCCGGCTGTTTTCATATTGGAAGGTGACGCGATCGAAGCTGATGTCGTGCTCGACACGCGGCAGTTCCGGTGCGCTCGGCTTGTCGGATCCGCGGGTGGGCTCGTCCAGCATCTCGTTGATGTGGTGCACGGCGGCGGCGGTCTGAATCGAGACCGGGATGAAGTGCATCACATGGGCGATATTATACGACACCTCCCAGAACGCGCTTTCAAAGGTGACGAAGGTGCCAACGGTGATCTGGCCCTTGGTGGCGAGATAGGCGCCGATGGCCAGCACCACGAGATGCAGCAGCAACACCGAGACCGTGACCGAGCGCTCCACCATGGTGGACAGGAAGGTCGCGGCGGCGATCCGCTTCTGGGTGTCGTCGTTGCGCAGCCGGAACCAGCCCATGGTGCGGCGCTGCAGGCTGAAGGCCTTGATCACGGCCTGTGCGGCGATGTTCTCCTGGATGGTGCCGAGGATCGCGGCTTCGCTCTGCTTCTGCTCGTAATTGGCCTGCACGGCCTTGGGCGTGAGGATGCGCGGGCCGATCAGCGTGATCGGGAAAATCAGCAGCGCGACCAGTGCCAGTTGCCAGTTCAGATAGAACATCAGCAAAATGCCGGCGATCAGTTCGAGGAACGGCAGCAAGGCGCTATTGGCGAAGCTCTTGATGCAGGTCTCGAAGGACGCCATGTCGATGGAGAAGCGCGACAGGATTTCGCCGCGCTTGGTGCGGGCAAAATAGGCCGACGGCAGTTCCTGCACATGGCCAAACAGCCGCTCGCGCGCGCTGGAAATGATCGAGGCCGCGAGCCGCGCATCCCAGCGCTCATACCAGATCGCGACGATCGAGGTGATGATACCGGCCACGGCCAGCACCGAGAGGATCTTGATCAGCGCGTCGAAATCTTCCTCGCCGAGCGCGTCGTCGATGAGGAATTTGAGGCTGAGTGGCATGATGACGTTGAACAACGTCTCGACCACCACGCCGAAGCCGACAAAGGCCAGCATCTTGCGTCGATTGGCGAGGAACGGCCGGGTGAATGCATAGATCGTCCCGAAAGCGCCGGCGGCTTCGCGCGCGGTGAAAACGACGAGTTCGTCGTCGTCATCATCATCATCGTCGTCGTCATCATCCTCGTCGGCGGGCTTGGCTTTAGCGCCTTTGTCGGCGACGAGTTTCTCCGGCGCCGGCGGCTTGGTGCTCGGTACCGCGGCGGCAGCGGCGCCGACCGGCAGCGCGAACTTGTCGTCCAGCGGATCGCTCGCCTTGGCGTTGTTGGAGGTGGGTTTCTCTGGAGGCTTCGACGCCATGAACCGGACCGTTGCTGCAGGCCCGGACCGTCCGAACCGAAAGAATCACGCCGTGGCGTCTTACAGCCACGGCATGAAGTCTATGCGATCAGGATTGGTTCCGCAAAAGGCCCACTTGTCGCCACCCGGCTTGACCGGGTGGCCCAGTAGACACTGGCGGGTGAGATAGAACCTGAGCTTCGCCGTATACTGGATCCCCCGCTTACGCGGGGCATGACAGTTTGAGATCATGGCTGCGGCTCAGTCCTCGTCCTCCGCCTCGACCTTGTCGAAGAACGAATAACGCAGGCTGTCCGCGTCGGCATACCAGTGGCCGGGGCCCTTTCCGGCTGCGAGCGTAGCCTCCCACACCTGTTCGGTGCAATCGCGGCGATGCATGGCGAGATCGAAACCGTTGCTGAAGAACAATTCGGACCATTCCCACCAGGTGCCGAGCTTCTTCACACCGCGCAGCAGGTCGTAGCGGTCGATCACGGCCGGCGCCATGTCGGAGGTGACGGAGCCGAAAATCAGCCCGGTCGAAATGACACGGTTGAGCTCGCCGAGCGCGTCCACGATCTGCTTGTCGCCGACATGGCACAGCGAGGTTTCGAACACGAAATCGAACTGCTCGGTCTTGAACGGCAGATCGGTGATGGAGCCGAGCTTGTTGAATTTTTGCAGCGCCTTCGGCGTCCTGGCGTGGATCGCCTTGTTGTTCTCGACACCCCAGGCATCGATGCCTTTGGCACGCAGCGCGCCGACCAGCTCGCCGGAGGCAGAGCCCGCGATCAGGAGCTTGTAACCCTTGGCGCGGCCCCAGACGATCTTGATGAGGTTCATCAGATAGGCAGGATCGGTGAACTGGCTCCAGACCTCGCTGTAAGGCCCGACGCCGCGATAGTTCCTGAAATAATCGGCGTCGATCTTGTCGGAAACGACGACACCGCCCTCGCCGCGGGCGCGGCGCAGCTTCATCATTTCGGTGACGATGATGTCGGTGGCCGCATCCGAGGAATCGAGCAGGCCGTTCAGCGTGGAGTCGAACAGATAGTCGCCGACCACGACGAAGCCCGGGTGTCCCTTCGGCTCCGGCCGGTGATTGGTCATCACGTCGCGCACCGGCATGCCGCCAGGAATCGCATTCACCGACGACAACCAACGATGGATCTTGCCCTCGACGAGATGCGCCCGCGCATCGCCGAACGAGGCCGGCAGCGACTTGACCGCCGCATCGATCAGCTCTTCGTCGGAGAGATTGGCGAAAGCCAGCGCATCGGAGCCGGCGATCAGCCAGTTCAGCACGCCGTGCTTGCCCACATCGTGGCGCGCGCCGGGGATCTGGTCGCCCCAGAACGGGGCGTCGAACAGCAGCGAGACGCGCAGGTAGTGTGCGGGGCGATCGAAGTAAGCGACGTGCTTGACCATCGACTTGCGCAGCTCTTCGCCATCCCAGCGCATGGTGCCGAGCCAAGAATGCGGCAGGCACATCACGACCAGATCGAAGTCGCGCGTCTCCGGACCCTTGCCGTTCATCATGTCGAGGCGATAGCGCCCCTCCTCGGTCTTGCCGACCTTGAGGACACGATGGTTGAGCTCGATGTCAGCATTGACCTCCGAGCGCAGGCAGGAGATCAGTTGCTCATTGCCGTTCTGGATCGAATACAGGCCGATATAGCCCTCGATATCCATCACGAAGTTCTTCAGCGCATTGAGTCCATTGGTGTTGTGCGCTTCGGTCGCAATATCCGAGCGCGCCATGGCCTTGAAGAAGCGCTTGGCGGTGGGATCGCTGACTTCCTTGTCGAGCAATTCCTCGGCTGTCAGCTTCGCCCACGGGTTCTCGTTGTCATGCGCGCCGACGCCTTCGTAATATTCCAGCGGCGAGATCATCTTCGCGCATTTTTTGCGGAAGGCCTCGATCGCCGCGGCAGTCTTGGCGCCGTATTTCTTGCGCATGCCCGGCACGTCTTCGAGCAATTCGCCATCGAGCATCACCTGCTCGGCATCCATCGGAATGGTCTGCAACCCGAAATGCTGGATCAACTCCCGCAGCGGATCCGGTCCGATCATCGAGTAATCATAGATCTCGGCGACGCCGGCTTCATACATCGCCGGCGACGAGTCGAATTTGCGCGTGACGATCTTGCCGCCGAGACGATCCGAGGCCTCATAGATGGTGACACGGCAGAGATCGCCGAGCTTCTTCTTGAGATACCAGGCGCTCATCAATCCGCCGGGACCGCCACCAACAATCGCAAGATCAAGCATCTAAATTCTTTCGCGCCCTGAACAGAGTTGCCGGCCGCCCCCGGCCTGAATCGATCTAGCGCATTCACCGCGGGAGTGGAATCCGGGGCGGTGCAGGGCTGCTGCCTGCCCATCACCAAGCGCACTAAACCATTCCAAATAAGACCATTTTCGATCTGAAGGAAAGATGAACGAAGGCCGCATCCGCCTTGCGGCAGGTCAAAATGCGCTAACCCGCAACGAAAAAAGGCCGGCTTGGGAGCCGGCCTTTTCGATTCTTGTCAGTTGCGGCCCGATTACTCGGCCGGCGGCAGAGCAAGCGGCTCGGCTTCCGGAGCCGACGGAACAACAGCTGCCTGCCGCTCGCGCTCGTCCTGGATCATCGTGTCGCGCTTCATGGCGACCTCGCGGATCTTGGCCATGGAGGCGCCCGTACCGGCCGGGATCAGGCGGCCGACAATGACGTTCTCCTTGAGACCCTCGAGCGGATCGACCTTGCCATTGACCGCCGCCTCGGTGAGGACGCGGGTGGTCTCCTGGAACGATGCCGCCGAGAAGAACGAACGCGTCTGCAGCGAGGCCTTGGTGATGCCGAGCAGCACCGGGTTTCCGGTTGCCGGCTTCTTGCCTTCCTCGACCGCCTTGGCGTTGAGCGCGTTGAACTCGATCTTGTCGACCTGCTCACCCGAGATCATGTCGGTATCACCCTGATCGGTCACCTCGATCTTCTGCAGCATCTGACGGACAATCACTTCGATGTGCTTGTCGTTGATGAGCACGCCCTGCAACCGGTAAACTTCCTGGATTTCGTTGACCAGATAGGCAGCGAGTTCCTCAATGCCCTTGATCGCCAGAATGTCGTGCGGCGCCGGATTGCCTTCGACGATGAAGTCGCCCTTTTCGACGATATCACCATCCTGCAGATGGATGTGCTTGCCCTTGGGAATGAGGTACTCGCGAGTCTCCTCAAGCTTGTCGAGCGGTTCGATCGAGATGCGGCGCTTGTTCTTGTAGTCGCGTCCGAAGCGGATGGTGCCGCCGATCTCTGCGATGATCGCCGCGTCCTTCGGCTTGCGGGCCTCGAACAGTTCGGCAACGCGCGGCAGACCGCCGGTGATGTCACGCGTCTTCGCGCTTTCGGTCGAGACACGGGCGAGAATGTCGCCGGCCTGGACCTTGGCACCGACGTCCACCGACAGGATCGCGTCAGGCGAAAGCATGTAACGGGCATCGCCACCGCGAGCCAGCTTCAGCACCTTGCCATCCGAGCCCTTGACCACGATGGCCGGACGCAGGTCTGCACCTGCGCGCGACGAACGCCAGTCGATGATGACGCGCTTGGCGATACCGGTCGACTCGTCGAGGGTTTCCGTGACGGACTGGCCGTCGATGAGATCCTCGAACGCGATCGTGCCGTCGACTTCGGTCAGCAACGGACGGGAATACGGATCCCACTCCGTGATGCGCTGGCCGCGCTTGACGGTGTCGCCATTGGCCACGTGAACGCGGGCACCGTACTGAATACGATACGTCGCGCGCTCGGTGCCGTCGGCATCGCTGATCGCGATGACCATGTTGCGCACCATCGCCACGGTGTGGCCTTCGCCGTTCTTGGCGAGCGCCTCGTTGCGGATGGTGACCTTACCGTCGAAGTTCGACTCGATCACCGACTGCTCGTTGAGCTGCGCCGCGCCGCCGATGTGGAACGTACGCATCGTCAGCTGGGTGCCGGGCTCACCGATCGACTGCGCGGCGATGACGCCGACAGCTTCACCGTGGTTGACTGGCGTACCGCGCGCGAGATCGCGGCCGTAGCAGGTGCCGCAGATACCGGCGACCAGTTCGCAGGTTAGTGCCGAACGGATCTTCACTTCCTGGATGCCGGCCTTCTGCAGCCGGTCCACGTCGCGCTCTTCCATCAGCGTGTTGCGCTTGATCAGCACTTCGCCGCTGTTTGGATCGACGATGTCCTCGCATGCCGAGCGGCCGAGGATACGCGACGCCAGCGACGCGACCACGGAGCCCGCATCCACGATGGCGCGCATCTTGATGCCGAGATTGGTGCCGCAATCGGTCTGCGTGATGATGCAGTCCTGCGCGACGTCAACCAGACGACGGGTGAGATAACCCGAGTTCGCGGTCTTCAACGCGGTGTCCGCGAGGCCCTTACGAGCGCCGTGGGTCGAGTTGAAGTATTCGAGAACCGACAGGCCTTCCTTGAAGTTCGAGATGATCGGCGTTTCGATGATCTCGCCCGACGGCTTGGCCATCAGGCCGCGCATACCACCGAGCTGACGCATCTGGGCCGGCGAACCACGGGCACCGGAATGCGCCATCATGTAGATCGAGTTGATCTGGGCTTCTTCACCCTGCGCATTGGTCTTCACCGAAGAGATTTCCTTCATCATCTCCTTGGCGACTTCTTCCGACGCCTTCGACCAGGCATCGACGACCTTGTTGTACTTCTCACCGTGGGTGATCAGACCGTCATTGTACTGCTGCTCGAAGTCCTTCGCGAACGCACGGGTGGCGTCGACGACCTTCCACTTCGTGGCGGGCACAACCATGTCGTCCTTGCCGAACGAGATGCCGGCCTTGAACGCATTGTAGAAGCCGAGCGCCATGATGCGATCGCAGAAGATCACGGTCTCTTTCTGACCGCAGTGACGATAGACCTGATCGATGACGCCGGAGATTTCCTTCTTCGTCATCAACTTGTTGATGGTCTCGTAAGGCACCTTCGGCGACTTCGGCAGAACCTGACCGAGCATGGCGCGGCCGGCAGTGGTCTCGATCAGACGCGTGACAGTCTTGCCCTCGGGGTCGAGGCCGGTCCACGAATACTTGATCTTGGTGTGGAGGTGGATGACCTTCGCATGCAGGGCATGCTCGATCTCCGACATCTCACGATACACCTTGCCCTCGCCCGGGAGACCCGCGCGCATGGTGGACAGGTAGTACAGACCCAGCACGATGTCCTGCGACGGCACGATGATCGGCTGACCGTTCGCGGGATGCAGGATGTTGTTGGTCGACATCATCAGCACGCGCGCTTCCAGCTGCGCTTCAAGCGACAGCGGAACATGCACGGCCATCTGGTCGCCGTCGAAGTCGGCGTTGAAGGCCGAGCAGACCAGCGGATGCAGCTGGATCGCCTTGCCTTCGATCAGCACCGGCTCGAACGCCTGGATGCCCAGACGATGCAGCGTCGGCGCGCGGTTCAGCAGCACGGGATGCTCGCGAATGACCTCGTCGAGGATGTCCCAAACCTCGGGACGCTCCTTCTCCACGAGCTTCTTCGCCTGCTTCACCGTGGTGGACAGACCCTTGGCGTCGAGACGCGAATAGATGAACGGCTTGAACAGTTCGAGCGCCATCTTCTTCGGCAGGCCGCACTGATGCAGGCGCAGTTCGGGACCGACCACGATGACCGAACGGCCCGAGTAGTCGACGCGCTTGCCGAGCAGGTTCTGACGGAACCGGCCCTGCTTGCCCTTCAGCATGTCGGCGAGCGACTTCAGCGGACGCTTGTTGGCACCCGTGATGACGCGGCCGCGACGGCCGTTGTCGAACAGCGCGTCCACAGCTTCCTGCAGCATGCGCTTTTCGTTGCGGATGATGATGTCCGGCGCGCGGAGCTCCATCAGGCGCTTCAGGCGGTTGTTACGGTTGATCACGCGGCGATAGAGATCGTTCAGATCGGACGTCGCGAAGCGGCCGCCATCGAGCGGCACCAGCGGACGCAGATCCGGCGGGATCACCGGCACAACAGTGAGGATCATCCATTCCGGCTTGTTGCCGGAGAAGCGGAAGGCTTCGACGATCTTCAGGCGCTTGGCGAGCTTCTTGTGCTTGATGTCGGATTCCGTCTCCTTCATCTCGGCACGCAGATCGACGTCGAGCTTCTCGAGATCGAGGCCACGCAGCAGCTCGCGGATCGCTTCCGCGCCGATCATGGCGGTGAACGAATCCTGGCCGTATTCGTCCTGGGCGCGCAGATACTCGTCTTCAGACAGCAGCTGACGGTCTTTGAGCGCGGTGAGACCCGGCTCGAGAACGACGTAATATTCGAAGTACAGGATGCGCTCGAGATCCTTGAGCGTCATGTCCAGCAGCTGCCCGATGCGCGACGGCAGCGACTTCAGGAACCAGATGTGAGCGACCGGCGCGGCCAGCTCGATGTGGCCCATGCGCTCGCGTCTCACGCGCGAGAGCGTCACCTCGACCGAGCACTTCTCGCAGATGATGCCCTTGTACTTCATGCGCTTGTACTTGCCGCACAAGCACTCGTAATCCTTGATGGGCCCGAAGATGCGGGCGCAGAACAGGCCGTCGCGCTCGGGCTTGAAGGTCCGGTAGTTGATGGTTTCCGGCTTCTTGATCTCGCCGTAGGACCACGACAGAATCTTCTCCGGGGACGCAATCGAGATCCGGATCTGGTCGAAGACCTGAGCCGGAGTCGTCGGATTGAAGAGATTCATAATTTCTTGGTTCATCGTCTTCTCCTCGCGTGCCGATCGCCATCAGCAGCAGAAATTTCAGTAGCCACGCACCCTGCCTCACGTCCCGGCGGGGTGCGGACGCCCGGCCAACAAGGCCGGGCGTAACGCTTGATCTTACTCGGCAGCTTCGGAGGTCGGGCCCGGCAGCTTGGAATTGTGCAGGTCGACATTGAGGCCGAGCGAGCGCATTTCCTTGACCAGCACGTTGAACGATTCCGGGATACCGGCCTCGAACGTGTCGTCGCCGCGCACGATCGCCTCGTAGACCTTGGTACGGCCCGCGACGTCGTCCGACTTCACCGTCAGCATTTCCTGCAGCGTGTAAGCCGCGCCGTATGCTTCCAGTGCCCACACTTCCATTTCACCGAAGCGCTGGCCGCCGAACTGCGCCTTGCCACCCAGCGGCTGCTGCGTGACGAGCGAGTACGGACCGATCGAACGCGCGTGGATCTTGTCGTCCACGAGATGGTGAAGCTTGAGCATGTAGATGTAGCCCACGGTCACCTTGCGATCGAACTGGTCGCCGGTCCGGCCGTCATAGACGGTCGACTGACCCGAGGCGTCGAAGCCCGCGAGCTTCAGCATCTCTTCGATGTCGGCTTCCTTCGCACCGTCGAACACCGGCGTTGCGATCGGCACGCCCGGCTTCAGGTTGCGCGCAAGCTCGAGCAGCTGATCGTCGTCCAGCGACTTGATGACTTCGTCATCGCCATAGACCTTCTTCAGGGTCTCGCGCAGCGGCTTGAGATCCTGCCTCTGGTAGAAGGCGTCGATGGTTTCGCCGATCTTCTTGCCCATGCCGGCGCAGGCCCAGCCGAGATGCGTCTCGAGGATCTGACCGACATTCATGCGCGACGGCACGCCCAGCGGGTTGAGCACGATATCCGCATGCGTACCGTCTTCGAGGAACGGCATGTCTTCGATCGGAACGATCTTCGACACCACGCCCTTGTTGCCGTGACGGCCGGCCATCTTGTCGCCCGGCTGGATTTTGCGCTTCACCGCGACGAAGACCTTGACCATCTTCATCACGCCCGGAGGCAGTTCGTCGCCGCGCTGCAGCTTCTCGACCTTGTCGAGGAAGCGCTGTTCAAGGCCCTTCTTCGATTCGTCGTACTGCTTCCGCATCGCTTCGATTTCGGTCATCAGCTTGTCGTTCGCGGTGGCAAACATCCACCACTGCGACCGCGGATTTTCGTCGAGAACGGCGCGGTTGATCTTGCTGTCCTTCTTGAAGCCCTTCGGACCGGCGATGCCGACCTTGTTCTCCAGCAGGTCAGCCAGACGGCCATAGACGTTACGATCCAGGATGGCCTGTTCGTCGTCACGGTCCTTGGCGAGACGTTCGATCTCTTCCCGCTCGATCGCCAGCGCACGCTCGTCCTTGTCGACGCCGTGACGGTTGAACACGCGGACTTCGACGATGGTGCCCTGCACGCCCGGGGGCACGCGGAGCGAGGTATCGCGAACGTCCGACGCCTTTTCACCGAAGATGGCGCGCAGGAGCTTTTCTTCCGGCGTCATCGGGCTTTCGCCCTTCGGGGTGATCTTGCCCACCAGGATGTCGCCGGCGCGGACTTCGGCGCCGATATACACGATGCCGGCTTCGTCGAGGTTCTTCAGCGCTTCTTCCGACACGTTCGGAATGTCACGGGTGATTTCCTCAGGGCCGAGCTTGGTATCGCGGGCCATCACTTCGAATTCCTCGATGTGGATCGAGGTGAAGACGTCTTCCTTCACGATCCGCTCGGAGAGCAGGATCGAGTCTTCGAAGTTGTAGCCATTCCACGGCATGAACGCGACGAGCACGTTGCGGCCGAGCGCGAGCTCGCCAAGATCGGTCGACGGACCGTCGGCAATGATGTCGCCCTTGCGCACGACGTCGCCGACCTTCACCAGCGGACGCTGGTTGATGCAGGTCGACTGGTTCGAGCGCTGATACTTCATCAGACGATAGATATCGACGCCCGACTTGGTGGGGTCGAGATCTTCGGTCGCACGGATAACCACGCGGGTCGCGTCGATCTGATCGATCACGCCCGAGCGGCGGGCGGCGATCGCAGCACCGGAATCGCGGGCCACGACAGCTTCCATGCCGGTGCCGACGAACGGCGCTTCGGCACGCACCAAAGGCACGGCCTGACGCTGCATGTTCGAGCCCATCAGCGCGCGGTTGGCGTCGTCGTTCTCGAGGAACGGGATCAGCGCCGCAGCGACCGAAACCAGCTGCTTCGGCGACACGTCCATGTAGTCGACCTTGTCGGCCGGCAATGGCAGCACGTCACCGGCGTGACGGCAGATGATCATGTCCTCGGTGAAGTTGCCCTTGGCATCCAAAGGCACATTCGCCTGCGCGACCGAGTAGCGGCCTTCTTCCATCGCCGACAGGTACACGACCTCGTCGGTGACGCGGCCGTCCTTGACCTTGCGGTAAGGCGTTTCCACGAAGCCATACTTGTTCACGCGCGCGAAGGTGGCGAGCGAGTTGATCAGACCGATGTTCGGGCCTTCCGGCGTCTCGATCGGGCAGATACGGCCATAATGGGTCGGATGCACGTCGCGGACTTCGAAGCCGGCGCGCTCGCGGGTCAGACCGCCCGGTCCAAGCGCCGAAAGACGACGCTTGTGGGTGATTTCCGACAGCGGGTTGGTCTGGTCCATGAACTGCGACAGCTGCGACGAGCCGAAGAATTCACGCACGGCTGCGGCAGCAGGCTTCGCGTTGATCAGATCCTGCGGCATCACGGTGTCGATATCCACCGACGACATGCGCTCCTTGATGGCGCGCTCCATGCGGAGCAGACCGACGCGATACTGATTTTCCATCAGCTCGCCGACCGAACGCACACGGCGGTTTCCGAGATGGTCGATGTCGTCGATTTCGCCCTTGCCGTCGCGCAGGTCCACCAGGGTCTTGATGACCGAGAGGATGTCTTCCTTGCGCAGCGTCCGATGGGTGTCCGGCGCATCGAGTTCGAGGCGCATGTTCATCTTTACGCGGCCCACGGCCGAGAGGTCATAGCGCTCCGAGTCGAAGAACAGCGACTGGAACATGTTCTGCGCGGAATCGACCGTCGGCGGCTCGCCCGGACGCATCACGCGATAGATGTCGAACAGCGCGTCTTCACGCGTGACGTTCTTGTCGGCATGCAGCGTGTTGCGGATATAGGCGCCGATATTGACATGGTCGATATCGAGCAGCGGCAGTTCCTTGTAGCCCTCTTCGTCGAGCGCCTTGAGCAGCTTCTCGGTGATCTCTTCGCCGGCTTCGGCGTAGATTTCACCGGTCTTCGCATTGACGAGGTCGTCGGCGAGATAGCTGCCGATCAAATCCTCATCGGTCAGCTGGAGCGCCTTGAGGCCCTTCTCGGCGAGCTGGCGGGCCGCACGCACGGTGAGCTTCTTGCCGGCTTCGAGCGCGACCTTGCCGGTGTCGGCGTCGATCAGGTCGTTTACGGTCGAATAGCCGCGGAAACGCGACGGATCGAACGGCACGCGCCAGCCGCCTTCCTTGATCTGCTTGTAGATGATCTTCTGGTAGAACGTGGACAGGATTTCTTCGCCGTCCAGGCCCAGCGCATACATCAGCGACGTCACCGGAATCTTGCGGCGGCGGTCGATACGCGCGAACACGATGTCCTTGGCGTCGAACTCGATGTCCAGCCACGAACCGCGATACGGAATCACGCGGGCAGCGAACAGTAGCTTGCCCGACGAATGGGTCTTGCCCTTGTCGTGATCGAAGAACACGCCCGGCGAACGATGCATCTGCGAGACGATGACGCGCTCGGTGCCGTTGACGACGAAGGTGCCGTTCATGGTCATGAGCGGGATATCGCCCATGTACACGTCCTGCTCCTTGATGTCCTTGACGGACTTGGCGCCAGTTTCTTCGTCGATATCGAACACGATCAGGCGCAACGTCACCTTCAGCGGCGCCGCATAGGTCATGCCGCGCTGACGGCACTCGTCCACGTCATATTTCGGCGGTTCGAATTCGTAACGGACGAATTCGAGCATCGAGGTGCCGGCGAAATCCGAGATCGGGAAGACCGAACGGAAAACGGCCTGAAGGCCCTCGTCGAGGCGACCGCCCGTGGGCTCGTCGACCATCAGGAACTGGTCGTAAGATGCCTTTTGAACCTCGATGAGGTTCGGCATCTCGGCAACTTCCTTGATGTGACCGAAGAACTTACGAACGCGCTTGCGACCGGTGAACGTCTGCTGACCCATCGTGGCCTCTCATTGCGTCGCCCGGGAGGGGCGAACCTTCCGAAGCGCAGCTGCCGCCGCCCCCGGGTTGAATTTTTCCGACATCGCCCTGAAACCCGCGTCCATATTCAGGAACAAAATCCCTAAATCGAACGTTCAAATTCCAGAACGCAAAACGACGTGCGCGATGCCCGACTGCATCTCGCCCGTCCAAACCGTCTAACTGCGGACCGAAAAGCCCGAAATTGGCCAATCTCCCAACGGCTTAGGATAGAACGTCGCCGTTCTCGCCGTCAAACCGCGCTTTCGTGCTGCCGACCCGATATGGGGCGGCAATCATGGAGATTCGAGGGTCGTTCCCTCAGCATCCCCACACTTTGTTGTGTGCAACCATCGCTGGATACACGCGAGATCCCGAAGAAGGGCGGCCCGAGGGCCACCCTTCCGGAGAACTCAGAGGTCTTACTTGAGCTCGACCTTGGCGCCAGCCTTCTCGAGCTGAGCCTTGATCTTTTCGGCTTCGTCCTTGGCAACGCCTTCCTTGAGGGGCTTCGGCGCGCCTTCGACGAGGTCCTTGGCTTCCTTGAGGCCCAGGCCGGTGATGGCGCGGACTTCCTTAATGACTTCGATCTTCTTGTCGCCGGCAGCTGCCAGAACGACGGTGAAGTCGGTCTTTTCTTCAACAGCGGCGGCAGCGCCACCAGCAGCCGGACCAGCAACCGCAACAGCGGCAGCAGCCGAAACGCCCCACTTCTCTTCGAGAAGCTTCGCGAGTTCAGCGGCTTCGAGCACGGTCAGGCTCGAGAGGTCGTCAACGATCTTATTGAGGTCAGCCATTGTCTATATCCTTAAGCGTATTTGGTTCGAACCAGGTTGATTGCGAAGGGCGTCAGGCCGCTTCGCTCTTTGAGGCATAGGCCTGAACGACGCGCGCGAGCTTGGCCGCGGGCGCAGTCGAGAGCTGAGCGATCTTGGTCGCAGGCGCCACAACGAGGCCAACGATCTTCGCGCGCAGTTCGTCGAGCGAGGGCAGCGAGGCCAGGGCCTTGACGCTGTCGACGTTCAGGACGGTGGTCCCCATCGAGCCGCCAAGAATGACGAACTTCTCGTTCGCCTTGGCAAATTCGACGGCAACCTTCGGTGCAGCTACCGGATCGTCCGACGTGGCGATCACAGTCGGGCCCTTCAACAGGGACCCGATGGCAACAACATCCGTGCCTTCAAGAGCAATTTTGGCGAGACGGTTTTTCGAGACCTTCACCGAGGCACCCGCCAGCTTCATCTGCTTACGCAGGGTCTGCATCTGGGCAACGGTGAGGCCGGAATAATGGGCGACGACCGCAACGCCGGTGGTCTTGAAGACCCCGTTCAGCGCTTCGACCGCGTCCTTTTTAGCCGCTCTTTCCACAGCAAGCTCTCTCCGGTTGGCAGCCTCGATCAGATGAAGCCGCCGGTTTGCACCCAACCGCCCCACCGACATGACCTCGAGACACACGGCCTCCAGACATCCCGGGCGAGACGATCATGATAGCCTGCCCTCCCGAACCGGTGCTGCAAGCAGCGACGGCGCGGGGTGTCGAGGTTCGAACCAAATACGCGATCAGCCGCAGGGCGGCAGAGGCGAGATCAGTCTTCACCCATCTATGCTGGCTTGAGGATTAAGCCGTTGATCGAATTGAAATTCGTCGCGGGCGCCAGCAGTCTCGGACAGGATTCGAGATCATCGATTGGCCATGATTGGCCAGTCAAAGACCCCTGCTCGCCTTCCTTAAAACGGGGCCGCGGCTCCCATGCCCTTCGAGCGATCCATACGGATAGCCTGAAAGGAAAGGTCTCCTAGATACCGGGTTGTCGGAATACGAACACAGACGTGCCAGCACAGGCCAGCATGTCCGGAAGCGGCTCTTTAACGAGTCTTGACGGGCTTGCCAAGGGGGAAGTGCTGACTTGGCATCGTTTTTGCCAAAGGAACTGTGTGGAACTCGGAGGCGGCGGCGCTATCGAGCGCCGCCGCTTTGTCCAAGCCGCGTTACCCCTTAGGGCACGCCGCTCCGGCATCCGCCCAGGCCTTGATCAGTTCACCGAACTGCTTTTGCGTGCCTGGCGCTGGCGTCCGGTTGCCGCCAGGCTTCCAGCCCCAGCCGACCAGTTCATCCTCGGCCATGTGGTGCACCAGCGCCGCCATGTCCTTGCCGCCGTTGCGCTCCTTGTCCTTGATCTGCGCGCAGATCTGACCGAGCGTCTTGCCCTGCCAGGCCATTTCGATCGGCGCCAGCGACCACTTCGCATTGCCGGGCACATTGGCCGCGTCAAAATTGTTTTCGTGGTGACAGGTGGTGCAGGCGAGACCGCCGGCCGCGCCCATCCCGCCCTCGCCGCGGACGACCAACGGGATATGCGGACGCATGCGGTCGGTCTGGGTCGGGCGATCGCCAGCCGGATGGCAGTTCATGCAGCGCGGCGACTGGATCACCTTGCCGGCTTCGTTGAACAGCGCCACCGCGCGCTCGTTCTTGTTCTTGATCTTGGCAAACGCCGACACCGGCTGCAGCGTCTTCGGATTGCTGACCGCCGCATCCGCTTCATTCATGCCAAACTGTGCGAGAGCGAGGCCGCCAGCCGACATCCCGCCGGCGACCAACGCCAGCATTGCATACTTCACCAGCTTGTTCATGCCGAGGCTCCGGGTACGATGGGCAATTGTCGCGGTCGTCCGACGCCGAGCTTCGCCATGGCGTTGGCCACAGCCGGCCCGAGCGGCGGAACGCCGGGCTCGCCGACGCCCGATGGTTTCTCGGTCGATTTGACGATCACCACTTCGACCTCCGGCATCTCGTTGATACGCAGCGAGCGATAGGTGTCGAAATTGCCCGACACCGGCGCGCCCGCATCGAGGGTCTGCTCGGCATAGAGGATGTGGCCGAGGCCGAACCCGATGCCGCCTTCCATCTGCGCACGGATGATGTCCGGGTTGACGGCAACGCCGCAATCGACCGCACACCAGACCTTGTGAACCTTGGGACCTTCCGCGGTCATCGACAGTTCGACCACCTGAGCCACGAAGCTGTTGAAGCTTTCGACCACGGCGACGCCGCGGGCACGACCTTCCGGCACCTTGTAGTTCTTCCAGTCGGCGAGCTCGGCCACGGCCTTCAGCACTCCGGCATGGCGCGGCTTCTTGCCGAGGAGTTCAAGCCGGCCCTCGACCGGATCCTTGCCCGCAGCTTCCAGCAACTCGTCGACAAAGGCCTCGACCACATAGCCGGTATGGGTGTGGCCCACCGAGCGCCACCACAACACAGGCACGCCGACATCGACCTGATGCATGTCGCAGCGGAAATTCGCAACTTCATACGGGATCTCGTTCGAGCCCTCATAGGAGGTCGGATCGAGACCGTCCTTGAACATGATGGCCTCGAAGAACGAGCCCTTCATGATCGACTGCGAGACGATCGTGTCGCTCCAGGCCTCGATTTTGCCGTCACGTACCGCGCCACGCATGCGGTGAATGGCATAGGGTCGGTAGTAACCACCGCGCATGTCGTCCTCGCGGGTCCAGACCAGCTTGACGCCCTTGCCCGGTCCGATCGCCTTGGCAACCTCGGCCAGTTCGACCGCCTGATGGGTGGTCTGCTGCGCCCGGCGGCCGAAGCTGCCACCGGCGATCAGCACGTCGATCTTCACCTTCTCGATCGGCAGGCCGAGCACCTTGGAGATGGCCTGGTGATCGGGCGTCGGAAACTGGCAGCCATAGCGCGCATAGGCGCTGTCGCCATCCCATTTCAGGTAGGCGTTCAGCGGCTCCATGGGGGCGTGGGCGAGATAGGGGAAGACATATTCGACTTCCACCACGCGGCCACCCTTGGCCATGGATTCCTCGAACTTGCCTTCGGCCTTGACCAGCTTGCCCTGGGTTTTCGACAGCGCTCGGAATTGCTGAAGCAATTCGGGACTGCCGCGCTTCTCGGCCTTGCTGTCATCCCAAGTAATCTTCAGCGCCTCGCGACCGGTCTTCGCCGCCCAGAAGCCCTTGGCGTAAACGGCCACGCCGGTCGGGACCTGCTTGACATCGACCACACCGGCGACCGCCTTGGCGGCCGTCGCATCGAACGACTTCACCTTGCCGCCGAATTTCGGCGAGCGTGCCACCACCACGGTGAGCATGTCGGGTTCATTGATGTCGAGCGTGTAGAATGCCTTGCCATTGCTCTTCTCGACACTGTCGAGGCGCTTCACCACGCCTTCCTTGCCGATCAGCTTGAAGTTGGCCGCATCCTTCAGCTTCGGCTCAGCCGGTACGGGCATTGCCATCGCCTTGTCAGCGAATTCACCGAAGCTGCCTTCCTTGCCGGACGCATGCTTGATCACGCCATTCTCGACGGAGATCTCGCCGGCCGGCACCTGCCAGGCATCCGCAGCCGCCGCGACCAGCATCTGCCGGGCGGCAGCACCGACCTGACGCATCTGGATGAAAGAGTTGGCGATGGCGGT
>NZ_JBIIOT010000140.1:0-9738 GCF_044336785.1 Tardiphaga sp.
GAGCACGGGATTTGATGGCGCGTGACTGGCGCGCATCTGCGACCAGTCAGCGTCGAGTTCTTCAGCAACCAAAGTTGCCATCCCGGTCAGCGGCCCCTGCCCCATCTCGAAGCCCTTGCACAGCACGGTGACCGTGTTGTCGGAGCCGATGATCAGAAACGTGTTGGGCGCGATGTTGATTTTCGCCGGTGCCGCCGACTGTGCGAACAGCTTGTCGGCGCGCGCAACATAGGCGCCGATGACAAGACCGGCACCGGCCTTGAGCAGCGTGCGGCGTGAAAGATTGGTGTCGTGGACGGTCATGGCTCAGCCCTCCAACGTTTTCGCGGCGCTATGGATCGCGGCGCGGATGCGGACATAGGTGGCGCAACGGCAGATATTGCCGTTCATCGCCAGATCGATGTCTTCATCGGTAGGCTTTGGATTGAGATTGAGCAGCGCGGCGGCGCTCATGACCTGGCCGGACTGGCAATAGCCACATTGCGGCACATCATGCGCGGCCCATGCCGCCTGCACCGCCTTGGCTTCCTTGCTGGTCGCGCCCTCGATGGTCGTGACCTCGCTCGAGCCGACAGCCGAGACCGGCATCGAACAGGAACGGACCGGCTGGCCATCGAGATAGACGGTGCACGCACCGCATTGGGCGACGCCGCAGCCATATTTGGTGCCGGTCAGCCCGGCACCTTCACGAATTGCCCAGAGAAGCGGAGTATTGGGATCGACGTCAATTTGACGCGACTCCCCGTTTATCTTGAGGGTGAACGCAGCCATCGCTGTTGTCCTTGTCGTCGAATGTACGCCTACATTCGAGTTGTTCTAATTCGAAACCGACAATTACAACCGCAGTGCGGAATGGCCTACTCAATTATTTTTGTACCGCGCGGGAACGAAAGTCTATTGCCAGCGTTCAACAGGGCTTTTGCGACAGTCATTCCGAACCAGATGATCGACGATGACACAGGCATGACAGCTAGGGACGTACTGCCGGCGTCTCGACCGTTAAGCCATTGGCGCGCGACGCGAGATAGAGCTGCAGATTGACCATCTCCTGAGAGTCGGCGGCATAAGGCTGCGCACGCACGCCGATCATGCAGTTGCGGAGCCTGCGCTTGAGCGATCCCAGACTTTGCCATTCCAGGCGATAGATCGGATAGCCGGTCGGATGCGCCTGGGTGATGGAGGAGCCAGCCAGTTGCCGGTCCCAGTTGTCGTCGTGGCAATTGCTGCAGGCCAGGTTGAGTTGGCCCTGCCGGCGCATGAACAGGTCACGCCCCTTGGTGACAAAGCTCGCAAGCCGCGGATCATGGCCGGCATCGATGGGCAGCCCGCGCGACTGACGTCCAATCAGCGCGGTCAGGGCGAGTAACTCACGGCTCTCATCGGGGAGCGGCCCCTTGTCCTGATGGCGGGACCGACAAAGATTGATCCGCTGTTCGAGATCGACCGGCTTATCCAGCGCTGCATCCAAGGCAGGGTATTTTGCACTGACGCCGCGCATGGCCTGGATATCATCATGGCAGTCCGCGCAGGATTTCTCTGATGGCAGGCCCTTCGCCTTCCAAAGTGCCTCGCCATCCAGCACCCATAGCATTGCAGGATTGGCCGTATCGTCGTCCTGCATAGCCCGCGTCTCGGGCGCCATGAAGGTCGAACCGGAGCGACGCTGCTCCGTCGCGATTTCGCTAGCATTGGCCAGCGAAACCATCGCCATCCACGCGAAAAACAACAAGCCCACGACACGCGCGCTCATGACACCGTGATGTTTGCCGAAGCGGTTTCCTGAAAACCGCGATCACCCGTCCAGTTGAATTCGAATGTCCCGCTCTCCATCGCCGTCGTGAAAAACGAGATGAACGGATTGGCCGAGGAGGCAGGAAACAGATCGGCGCGAAAGATCTCGACGCCGTTATAGCGGCAGTTGAAACCGGTGATGATATTGCGCGGAATGACCTCGCCCGTCTCAGTGTGGCGGTAGCCGGTTTCCATGATGTGCGACATCAGCGCCTTGATCTCGATGATGTCGCCACGCTTCGCCGTCGCCGGCACATTGATCAATGCGGAGGCCATCAGCTCGCCTCCTCGGTGCAGGCGGCGAGCGTCACCACGACATCCGCCGTGGCCGACCAGAAGGTGCCGTCGGAGAGTTTTGCGATGGCCGTCAGCGTCTGCGTGTCGGCGAGCCGGATCCGCGTCGACACCTGCGCCCGGCCGGCGCGCGGGCCGATGTAGAAATTGCCGACATTCGGCTGCGGATTCTTCTCGTTGAAGATATGGATGCTGACCACATGGTCGGCGTCGGTCATCGGGCTGGTCACCGAGACCGTGAGCGGAACGGTGTTGCCGTTCTCGACCAACGGCGGCACGTCGAGCTTCACCTTACCGCTGCGCACAGACGCGCCCTTGACGACGTCACGGATCGCCGCCTTCATCATCTCCGGCGTCGCCTGCGCGGAGCGCAGGCTGACCTGCGCCACCACGGCGCCGGCCCCGAGCGCCAGCAGGCGGCGGCGATCCGCATCAGCCAATGGCTCTATTGCAGCTGTCTTCATCATGGATCTTTCAATGTCCCGAGATAGGCGACCACATCCTCGATCTGCTCCGCCGACAAGATCGGCCTGTCACGCCAGTTCGCGCCGACACGCGCGAGGCCTTCGGTGCGATAATAGGATGGCATGATCGTCGCATCATTGAGGCGCGACGCATCCACCATCCTCAGCCGTAACTGCCCTTCCGACCAGCGCGCGCCGGTGCCGGTGAGATCAGGAGCCAAATTGCCCTGGAATCGCTGCTCGGCGAACGGCCCGCTATGGCACAGCAGGCACGTATTCTGCCGCGCCACCACGATGGCACGCCCGCGCACGGCGTCGCCCGGATGCCCCGTGAGCGACGCCGGGATGGCATCGCCGACCACCTGATAGGGCTGCAACGCCTCGCACATGGCAGGGCCGGACAGCAGGAGTGCCGCAGCGCCGATACCCGCTATCATGGCTTGCTTGCGCCTATCCAAAAACTTCGCTCGTGATCGTGTCGAACCAGGCCAACGCATAGTCGGCCTCCTGCTTGCGGAACGTACGGGGCGCATCGAGCGGACTGGTGCCACCGGCACCTTCCACATCGGTCAGCAGGCCGTTCTTCGGCTGATACACCCCAGCGATCGAGATGCCATAGTCCGGCGCCACCAGACTGTAGCAGGTGTTGATCAGTTTTGGCGGCACCGGCGCCTGCCCTGCCAGCAGTGCTGCCACCGCGCTTGCACAGGCCTTGGCCTGCGCATTGGCGGAGAACGCCGATTTCGGCATGCCGCCACCGATGCAGGCATCGCCGATCACGTGGATGTTCGGGACCTGCCTGGACTCGAACGTGACGGGATCAATCGGACACCAGCCGGAGCGATCGGTTGCGCCGGCGATGGCAGCAATCTGCCCGGCCCGCTGCGGCGGCAGGATATTGGCAACCTGCGCCTTGTGCTGCGCGAAGTCAGTGACCACCGTGTTGGTCGCAGCATCGACCGAGGTCACCTTGCCGCCCTGCGACAGGCCAACCCATTCGACCAGGCCGGGATACAACTCCTGCCAACCTTGCTGAAACAGCCGCTGCTTCGAGAACACATCCTTCGCATCGAGAATGATCAGCTTGGAGCGCGGTTTCCGTGTCTTCAGATAGTGCGCGATCAGGCTGGCACGTTCATAGGGGCCCGGCGGGCAGCGATACGGATTGGCCGGCACCGAAACGACGACGAGCCCGCCATCGTCCATCGCTTCCAGCTGCCGTCTCAGCAGCAGCGTCTGCTCTCCCGCCTTCCAGGCATGTGGCATGCGCGCGGTGGCGGCCTCGTCATAGCCCTGCAAGGCATCGAAGCGCAGATCGATGCCGGGTGACAGCACAAGGCGGTCATAGGTGAGCACTGTGCCATCGGCGAGCTCGACACTGCGCGCCGCGCTATCGATCTTCACCGCAGCCTGCATCGCCATCGTGACGCCGCTCGCCGCCACTTTCTCGTAGCCGAACTGCTGCGCCTCGATGGCACGATCGCCGGCGATGACCTCGTTACTCAGCGGACATGCCGTGAAAGTGCGATTGGGCTCGACCAGCGTGACATCAAGTTTGGAATCGATTGCAAGCAGTGCACGCGCGCAGCTCGCGCCGCCAAAGCCGCCGCCGATCACCACCACGCGCGGACGCGCCTGCGCAAGCGCCGGACCAGCGATGGCCAGTGCGGCCGTCGCAGCAGCGGCCTGCCCAAGAAACTGTCGTCGCGATGTGGGGGGAATGCGAACCATCAGCGCACTATTTCTGTTCAGCAAGCCAGGCCGCGATCAGGCGCAACTCGTCATCAGAAAACCCTTTGGCGATGCGGTTCATCACCGTTGCCGGCCGGGTGCCGTTATGAAAGGAGGTCATCGCATCCATGATCTCGCTGGCATCGCGCCCATGGATGCGCGGCATCGCGGACGATGCCGCTCCGTGCGCCGCATGGCAGCCAGAGCACGAGGTTGCGCCGGGCGGCGGCGCTGATGCTGCCAGCGCCGGACTGACCGACGCGATCACAAGCGTGGCGATCAGCACCTTCATCGCAACGGATCCCGACAGATGTGCCAATCGCCGCGCTGCATCGCGCTACGCAAAGGTGATGTCGTGTTTCTTCAGCGGCACCGAGCGGATCCGCTTGCCGGTCGCCGCGAAGAACGCGTTGAGCACCGCGGGCGCCGCCACGCAGATCGTGGGCTCGCCGACGCCCCCCCAGAACCCGCCCGACGGCATCAGGATCGATTCAACCTTCGGCATCTCCCTCAGCGTCATCGACTCATAAGTATCAAAGTTCTCCTGCTCGATGCGGCCCCCCTTCACGGTGCATTCGCCGTAGAACAGCGCCGACAGGCCATAGACGAAGGAGCCGGCGATCTGCCGATCGATCTGCCAGGGATTGACCGCGTATCCGGGATCGGTGGCCGCGACGATTCGATGAATCTTGATCTTGTTGCCGTCGGTCACCGAGATTTCGGTGGCCGCCGCGACATAGCTGCCAAATCCCATATGCTGGCAGATGCCACGGAACACGCCCTTCGGCGCCGGCGTGGTCCAGCCGATCTTGTCGGCGACCGCATTCAGCACCGCGAGATGCTTTGGATGTTTCGCCATCAGCTTGCGGCGGAATTCCACCGGGTCCTGCCCCACCGAATGCGCCAGCTCATCCATGAAGCATTCGAGATAGATCGCATTCTGGTTCACATTGACGCCGCGCCAGAAACCCGGCGGCACATGCGGATTGCGCATGGAGTGGTCGACCAGAAGATTGGGGACCGTATAGCCGATCGCCGCTTCGCCTGACGTGTTGAGTCCCTGGAAGACGACCGGGTCCATGCCGTTCTGCATGCCCTCGGGGCGCACGCTGGCCAGGATCGACTGGCCGGAGATTCGCACATGCAGGCCGATCAGGTTGTTGTCGGCATCGAAGGCGCCGACCAGCTTGCTCTGGGTGATCGGATGATAGCGGCCATGCAGCATGTCTTCTTCGCGCGTCCACATCAGCTTGACCGGCACGCCGGGCATCTGCTTGGCGATGGCGACGGCCTGGCGGACATAATCGGTCATGCCGCGACGACCGAAGCCGCCGCCGGGCATAATCTTGTAGACCTCGCATTTGTCGCTCGGCAGGCCGGAGGCCTCGACCACCGCGGCGAACACCGCTTCGCCGTTCTGCGTGCCGGTCCACACCTCGCATTTGTCTGCCGTGTAGAGCGCCACGGCGTTCATCGGCTCCATGGTGGCGTGGTTCTGATAGGGATAGGCGTAGACCGCCTCGACCTTCTTGGCCGCCCCGGCAATGGCTGCTTTCACATCGCCGTTCTTGTTGGCGGTGAAAGCCGGCTGCGCGGGATCGAGACCTTCCTCCAGCCATTTGGCGATGGACGCACTGGAGACATTGGCGTTCGGGCCTTCGTCCCATACGATCGGCAGCGCTTCGAGCGCCGTCTTGGCACGCCACCAGGTGTCGGCCACGACAGCCACGGCGGTGTCGCCAACCCGGACGACTTTCTTGACGCCCTTCATGCCGGTGATCTTGCTCTCGTCAAAGCTCTTCAGCTTGCCGCCGAACACCGGGCAATCCTTGATGGCCGCATTCATCATGCCGGGCATCGTGACATCGGCACCATAGATCATCTTGCCATTGACCTTCTCGACGGTGTCGAGACGGCGCAGCGGTTTGCCCGCGATCTTCCAGTCCTTGGGATCCTTGAGCGGAACATCTTTCGGCGGCTCGAGCTTGCCTGCCGCATCCGCCACCTTGCCAAAAGTCACGGTGCGGCCGGACGGCGTATGCGTGATCACGCTGTTCATGGCCGCGCATTCTGCCGCCGGCACCGCCCATTCGTTGGCAGCGGCCTGGATCAGCATCATGCGGGCCGCGGCACCGCCTTTGCGGACATAGTCATGTGAAGCGCGAACGCCGCGGCTGCCGCCCGTGGAAAAATCACCCCACACCCGCTTGCGCGCGATGCTCTGGCCAGGGGTCGGATATTCGGTGGTCACCTTCGACCAGTCGCATTCGAGCTCTTCAGCCACGAGCTGGGCGAGACCGGTCAGCGTGCCCTGCCCCATCTCGGAGCGCGCTATACGCACGACCACCGTATCGTCGGGCTTGATCACCACCCAGGCATTCACCTCCGGCGGCAGATCCGCGGCGCGGGCCGCAGCGGGGCCACCGAGCTGCAGGTCAAAGCCAAGTGCCAGCCCGCTGCCAACAGCGGCGGTGCCCAGTACGAACGAGCGGCGATTGAGGACGGTCGATGTCGGACCATGTGTCATGATCGCCTCCCTCAAACGCCGGCCGCGGAGTGGATGGCTTCACGCACCTGCTGGAAGGTGCCGCAGCGGCAGATATTCGTCACTGCGTGATCGATGTCCTCGTCGGTCGGCTGCGGGATCATCTCCAGCAGCGCCGCCACGGCCATGATCATGCCGCTCTGGCAATAGCCGCATTGTGGAACGTCGTGATCGATCCATGCCTGCTGCACCTTGTGCATCACGCCATTGGCCGCGAGGCCTTCGATGGTGGTGATCTGTTTTCCGACCGCGTCGCTGAGCGGCATGCTGCAGGAGCGAACCTGCTGCCCGTCCACATGGACCGTGCAGGCGCCGCATTGCGCCACGCCGCAGCCATATTTGGTGCCGGTCAGGCCCGCCTGCTCGCGGATCGCCCACAGCAGCGGCGTATCCGGCTCGGCATCGATCTCGTAGGTCCGGCCATTGATCGTGAGGTTCGCCATCGCAATTCCCTCGAGGTAGCGGCGCATATCGCCTTTCCCCGAGCATCGCCGACATTTGGAATTGCTCCAAATCAAATTTGCTTGGCGGCAAGAATGGCCCCGCGCGGGAACCAAACGTCATCGGCCTGTCGCATGCCCGACAAGGTGCCGAGCATGCCAGCTGTCCTCAGAGTTACGCCTTCACGGAATATGGCAATGCGTTGCCCGCATAAAACGCGTCGAGATTGGCGATCACGCAATCCTGCATGGCCACATGCGAGTCGAGCGTATGGCCGCCGATATGCGGGGTCAGCACGACATTCGGAAACGCCGTCAGCGCGTCCGGTGCATGCGGCTCCTTCTCGAACACGTCGAGGCCGGCACCTGCGATTGTCTTGCTTTCAAGCGCTTGGACCAGCGCCGCCTGGTCGATCACCGAGCCGCGCGAGATGTTCACCACATAGCCATCCGGCCCGAGTTTCGTCAGCATCTCGGCATCGATGATGTGATGCGTTTCCTTGCCGGCGCGCACGGCGACCATCAGCACGTCGCACCATGCGATCAGTGCAGCGAGATCCGGCTCGTAACGATATGGCAGGTCGTCATATTTGGTGCGGTTGGTATAGGCGACATCACACTCAAACGCGGCAACACGCGACGCGATCTTGCGGCCGATCTCGCCCATGCCGTAGACGCCGACCTTGCGGCCGGGATTGCCCGGCTGCGGCGCCATTAGCGGCGACGGTTTTGCGCCGGACCAACCGCCCTCGCGCACATACTGATCCGCAGGAATCACGCGCCGCGTCGCCGCCAGCATCAAGGTCAGCGCGAGATCGGCCACCGAGGCGGCATTGGCGCCGGGGCTGTTGCCGACCACGATCTTGCGCTCGGCCGCAGCCTTGAAATCGACGCCGTCATAGCCGGTGCCGTAGCAGATGATGGCGCCGAGCGCCGGCATCATGTCCATCACCTCGGCCGGCAGCAGCTGACCGCCGGCGGTGATCATCGTGCGCACATCCTTCAGCTCGTCTGCCGAAAACACACTCAATGGCGGCTTGCCACCGGCATCGAGGAGGTCGAAGCGCTCGCCGATGCGCTTCATCTGGGCCTTCGGAAAACGCGAATAGATCAGGACCTTTTCGGCCATTTGCTCATTCCTGCTGCGGTCAAAAGAAAGGGCGGGATCAGTTGCCTGATCCCGCCCCGGTTTCTTGCAAGCCTTGTTCCGGCTTAGCTGAGCACGGTGTTCGGCTCAACCTTGACGCCCACGCCCATCGACGAGGACACGGCCACGCGCTGGACATAGGTGCCCTTGGCGCCAGCCGGCCTCGCCTTCACGACGGCGTCGGCGAGAGCCTTGATGTTCTGCACCAGCTTGGCTTCGTCGAACGATGCCTTGCCGACGCCGGCCTGGATGATGCCGGCCTTCTCGACACGGAATTCAACCGAACCGCCCTTGGCGCCCTTCACGGCACCGACGACGTCCATGGTCACCGTCCCGATCTTCGGGTTCGGCATCATGCCACGCGGACCGAGCACCTTACCGAGACGGCCGACCAGCGGCATCATGTCGGGGGTGGCGATACAACGGTCGAAGTCGATCTGGCCGTTCTGGACCTTCTCGGCCAGGTCTTCCGCACCGACAACGTCGGCGCCGGCAGCCTTGGCTTCCTCGGCCTTTGCACCACGGGCGAACACGCCGACGCGCAGCGTGCGGCCGGTGCCGTTCGGCAGCGAGACGACGCCACGGACCATCTGGTCGGCGTGGCGCGGATCGACACCGAGATTGATCGCGACTTCGATGGTCTCGTCGAACTTCGCCTTGGCGCGTTCCTTGACCATCTTGATCGCTTCATCGATCGTGTACAGCTTCTCGCGATCAACGCCTTCGCGAATAGCCTTCAAACGCTTTCCGATTGCCATGATCGATTACCCCTGGACCTGGAGACCCATCGAACGGGCAGAGCCCTCGACCATCTTCATGGCCGATTCGATGGTATCGCAATTAAGATCGTTCATCTTCTTCTCGGCGATCTCGCGAATCTGCGCGGAGGTCACCTTGCCCGCGACATCGCGGCCAGGAAGCTTCGATCCGGACTGGATCTTGGCGGCCTGCTTGAGGAAGTGAGACATTGGGGGGGTCTTGAGGGCGAAGGTGAACGAACGATCGGCATAGATCGTGATCACCACCGGAATCGGGGTGTTCTTTTCTTCCTTCTGCGTCTGCGCGTTGAACGCTTTGCAGAATTCCATGATGTTCAAGCCGCGCTGACCAAGCGCTGGACCGATCGGGGGCGAAGGGTTCGCCGCACCGGCCGGCACCTGAAGCTTCAGGTATCCGGTCACTTTCTTTGCCATGTGTTACTCCTGTTGTGCCGGCGATGCCGGCGGTTTCAGGTTTCGTGGTGCGGTTCAAGTGCGGTTGGCAACCGCCCTCTCCTCCCACGCCTGGTACTCCCTCTCCCCGTTCTTACGGGGAGAGGGTTGGGGT
>NZ_JBIIOT010000115.1:0-14314 GCF_044336785.1 Tardiphaga sp.
AGAGAACCGGCATATCTGCCGAGGTTTTGGACGCGATACCCCATCATCACGAGTTTCTCGACGGAAGCGGCTATCTCGCTGCTATCGGACGATCTGAACGCGAAGGATGACCTCGACCGAAGGGCTGCCTCACCATGAACGAGAGATCATCGCTCAGAAAGCGATTGATATCATTCAGTCAGATTGTGCAGCCGCGTGAAACATCACTGTCAATATGGTCATGTGCATTAGGGTCGCAGACCGCAATCTCAGCGTCGCCAGTTTCGTTCATGAATGTATGCGCCCAGCAGTTGATGAGATGCGACGGTTTGCTGCGCGATAGTTGTTGCGCTCGGCTGATATCAAAGATTTATGGAGGTCCGCGAACGGAGGCGCAAAACATCGAGCCTTAAAGCTCGGTTCGTTATCGACAGCGGTCGAGCGGCACATCGCGTGAAATCAACCACCGGCTGCGACACCGGAGCCCCACTCCCGCTCAATAAGAGCAAAAGAGTGTAGATCTCAATGTAAATGGCGGCTTAGCGCCGACTGTGTTGAAAAAGTCCCCAGTTGAAGCGGGGCGCCATCACTGATTCAATCTCGATATCGTCGGAGGCTGAATCGATGATGGGTCAAAACAGGCAGATCAGGCGGCTCTGTTTTACGAGTTCTCTCTGGAGCGGCACGTACCAGCCACTCACATGCTCAGGAACATTGACCGGTTTGTCGATCTGTCAGTCATTCGGACCGAGTTGGCGCCGTTCTACAGTTCGACCGGCCGACCATCGATTGATCCTGAGCTGCTCGTCCGCATGCTGCTGGTCGGCTACTGCTACGGCATCCGGTCGGAGCGTCGGTTGTGCGAGGAGGTCCACCTCAATCTTGCCTACCGGTGTTTCTGCCGGCTTGGCCTCGACGGCGAGGTGCCGGATCATTCAACCTTCTCGAAGAACAGGCACGGTCGCTTCAGCGATTGCGATCTCCTGCGCAAGCTGTTCGAGGCGGTGGTGCGGCGCTGCATGGCGGAGGGGCTGGTCGATGGAACGGCCTTCGCCGTCGATGTCAGCCTGATCGCTGCCGACGCCAACAAGCAGCGTTCATCTGCAGGGACCGACGACCATGATTGGAAAGCGCTTGCCCGGGCGCGGCGATCCGTCCGCGAGTACCTCGACACGCTGGACGAAGCGGCCTGGGGGGCGGCGAGCGAGACGGTGCCGAAGTTCGTCTCTCGGTCCGATCCGGCCGCGCAATGGACCGGGGCTCACAAAGGCCACGCCTTCTTTGCCTACGCCGACAATTACCTGATCGATCTGAAGGCTGCGGTCATCGTCGATGTCGAGGCGACACGCGCCATTCGACAGGCTGAGGTCGGTGCGGCCCGCACGATGATTGAACGTACCGAGAAATGCTTCGGCGTCCATCCCGAGCGTCTGGCTGCCGACAGCGCGTATGGCTCAGCCGACATGCTGGGGTGGCTGGTCAATGAGCGCGCGATCGAGCCGCATATACCTGTGTTTGACAAGTCTGCTCGCGAGGATGGGACATTCGCCCGCGACGACTTTGCCTACGATCGGGAGGCTGACATCTATCGCTGCCCGGCGGGCAAGGTACTGACTTCAACCGGGACGCTGGTGAATGACAGAGCGACGCTTCTTTATCGCGCCAGCAAGCGAGACTGCGACATCTGTGAGCTCAAACCACGGTGTTGTCCAAAAATGCCAGCCCGCAAGGTGCCACGTTCGATCTATGAGAGCGCCCGAGATGTGGCGCGTGGGATCGCCAGGACCGAGGCCTATGTGACCTCGAGGCGGGAGCGCAAGAAGATCGAGATGTTGTTCGCGCATCTAAAGCGCATCTTGCGCCTCGATCGGCTCAGGCTGCGAGGCCCGTGCGGCGCTCGCGACGAGTTCCTGCTCGCCGCCACCGCTCAGAACCTTAGAAAGCTGGCAAAACTGATCCCGCCACCGGCTCCGATGTCCATCTGAACTGGACAGACACTTGCACGCCGCCCCCGCGCCGGTAGCCAATTCGCTGACTTCTTCAACACAATCCGCCAAGAGCCGACATCACCCAGCGGTCGAGACGGAAATCAGAATGCACCTGCTAATGTCACGCGCAATGCGAGGGGCTCGACGGGATGTAAAACACGATCCATGATGCCGACTTGGCACACCGCAGCTGGGGCTGTAGGCGCACCGCCACCCGGCGGGAAGCATGCGGCGAATAGCGAGTCGGTCTTCAGCAGCGATCCGTAAGCGTAAGTGATTTGGTCGGATTTACTATTGAGGAGGTTGAAGGCATCGAGCTGCAGGCGCCAGCCATTGTCAAAGCGATATCCCACCTGACCGTTGAGCAAACCCGTTGCCGGTGAGATAAACGCGGCATCTTCGGTCAGCGGGCGCGGACCGAAATAGCGATAGCGAAGCGCGCCAAACCAGCCCTTGGCTTCGCCAAGCCGGAAGCCAGCAGAGGCGATCATATTGGGCGCGCCAGGGATGTAGTTGCCGGGCGCATTGCCTATCTGCGAGGCGGGATAGCCGTCGAGCTCGCCATAGGCTGCAGCCTGATCGGCATTGCTGCCGCGGAAACGCGCCCGCGTCATCGCGAGATCCGCCTCGATCGCGAGCCAAGATGTCGGCTTGTAGTCATTGGTCCATTCGAAACCGACGCGCCGGCTCGGCCGACTAGCTTCGGTGTCGCCGGCATCGCCGACGAACAGGATTTCCGACGCCGATTCCAGCGTAAACAAAGCGATCGAACTGGTGAGACCCGGAATGAGTTTCGTACGCAGGCCGACCTCGGCACCGCGCGTCTTGACGAGGAACGGTGACGAATCCACCGGCGAGCCATCGCCTGGCGACTCCCGGATGGTGACGCCACGTGCGTCGTTGCTATGAAAACCTTCGCCGGCATTGACGAACAGTTCGGTCTTAGCGAACGGACCGAAGACGAGGCCCGCTTTTGGGCTGCCAATGGTGGCATTAGCGGTGCCGGAATTGGCTGCGAGGAATAGCGAATTGACGGTCGTGTTGTAGTAATCGCCGCGCCAGCCGACATTGCTGCGCAGCCAATCGGTCCACCAAGTGGTGTTCTGCACAAAGATGCCGACGCTGCCTTCCTTCACGAGATCACTGCGCGTGTTGGACAGGAACTGGCGACGTACGGTGTTGCCCAGCGCGACATTGATGTCGTCATAGCGGCTCTGCACGCCGATCTCGGTTTCGGTGCGGAAGCCGCCGAGATAACCTTTGAACGTATGCGACGCGTTGACGCCACCGAGCAAGCGGCTGTCATATTGATGAAACTGGTCGCCGTTTTCGGGATCGTTGAGGAAGAACGTGAAGTTATTCCAGAGGTTGAGCTTGCTCTTGATCGCGTAGAAATCGACCTTTGTCGCGCCCGTGCTGTCGGTGTCGCGATAGCGGCCGGAAATCGAAAAACGCTCGGAATTGCCGCCGTCGGTCGGATCGAGTGCGCCATAAAGACCGATCTGGCCTGAGGTGATGGCGCGCAACGGAACCTGGTCCGTTGAATTCCAGCGATTGGCATAGGCCATGCCGGTCAGCGAGAAGCCGTTCTCCGCCGTACCCTGGCTGTAGCGGACAACAGCGTTGATCTTCTTGAGCTTGTCCGGATCGTCCCACGGCCCGTTATAGGTATTGGCTTCGGCGGCGACGAGCAGGTTGCCATCGCCGGCCTTGCCAGAGGCGACGCCGAAGGCGCGGTTGTAACCGAAGCTGCCGGTGGTGATCGACGCCATGGTCCTGGCGACGCTGTCGATCAAGCTGACATGAATGGCGCCGACCGAAGAGAAGTCACCTTCGTCAGCGAAATACGGACCCTTGCGGACATTGACCACGCTGATCAGTTCCGGAATCAGGAAGTTCATGTCGGCGTAGCCCTGGCCGTGGCCATGGCTACGCATGTTGACCGGCATGCCATCGACGGAGATAGCGAGATCGGTCCCGTGATCGAGGTTCACCCCGCGAAGAAAATACTGGTTGGCTTTCCCGTCGCCGGAATGCTGGGTGATGATCAGGCCCGGTGCGACTTCGAGCGCTTCGGCGGGACGCGACAGCGGCCGCGCATTGACGTCGGCGCCGCTGATGTTCTTTTCACTGGCCGCGCCGACCGGGAGCTGCGCGACATTGGCGCCGGGATTGGAGCTGCCGACACCGGTCGCGACAGCGACAGGCGCAGCGGCGCGCGGCGCGACACGGCGCCCCAGCGTGGCCGATGGCCGCTGCTTGGCAGGTGCCGATACCCGCGGCTTCGGTGCATCGACCTCGACCGGGGCGAGCGTCGTGCTACCTGCGCCCTGCGCGGCAACCTCGGTCGAGACGGCCAGCACAGCGACGACGACCAGCGACAGATCACGCGATATCCGATTCATTACAAGCCGTCCCAGCGATTACAGGTGTTGACGGCACATCACGGACACTCCCCGTCGCACCGCCCGGCGGGTTATGCTGCACCCCAACACATGCAGAAAAACTGGCAGGCGAGTATGATGATGTCAATCAATCATCATACTTTTCCGGAGACAAACATGCAGCGCATAACGATCACGCTCGACGATGATCTAATGGATGACCTCGATGCGTTGATCGCCGAACGTGGCTATCAGAACCGCTCGGAAGCGATCCGCGACCTCACCCGTTCTGGCATGCAGCAGGCTGCACAAGAGCAAGGCAAGTCGGGCAACTGCGTGGCCGCACTGGTTTACGTCTATGACCACGCCCAGCGCGACCTGTCACGCCGGCTGGTGGACACTTATCACCACCACCACGACCTCTCGCTGGCGACGCTGCATGTGCATCTCGACGACGACAACTGCATGGAAATGACAGCCTTACGGGGACCAAACAAAGACGTACAGCATTTTGCCGATCACATCATCGCCGAGCGAGGCGTACGCTACGGCCGATTGTGGATGATGCCGAGTTCAAAAAAATAAGCGCAGGCGGTTATGTCCGCTTTGCGCCAGCAGACGACATCGGAGGCCGAGCAAAAGCTGCGGGTCACTGCAACTATTTGCAGCCGCCCCGCGGATTAGAGGCAGTATGCTAACTAGTCGGTGTGATGAGTTCGGCGGCAGCATTGATGGCTGCGACATATCCGTAAGGCCCGAGGCCGCAGATGACCGCTGTCGCCGCTTGGGACAAAACCGAGTGCCGGTGATACTTGTCGCGCGCATGAATGTTAGAAATGTGCAACTCGATGATCGGCTTTCCTAGTGCCTTTAGTGCATCGAGGATTGCGATAGAGGTGAAAGAATAGCCTGCAGGATTGATGATCAACGCGTCGGCATCTTGCCGCGCAGATTGGATGAGGTCTACCAACGCGCCCTCATGGTTAGATTGATGGAACGAAATTTTCACACCGGCCCTGCCCGCCTGCGCCTCGCAACTCGCTCGGATCTGCTCGAGCGTCGTGGTCCCGTAGATGTGCGGCTCACGCACACCCAGTAAGTTCAGGTTCGGACCGTTCAAAATCATCACACGGTTCATTTTCAGATCCTTTCGTCAACCGCCGAGCCACTTCGCAGGCACCAGAACAAGTGAAGGAAACAGGGTCAGCAACGCCAGCACGACCAGTTGGGCGGCCATGAAAGGCCAGACGCCGCGCATAATCTCGTCCATGCTGACCTTGGACACACCGCACACCACGTTTAGGACGACCCCGACCGGCGGCGTGATCAACCCGATCGCGTTGTTGATGATGAACAGCACACCGAAATAGACCGGATCGATCCCGGCCGCCTTGACGATGGGCATAAGCACCGGCGTCAGGATCAGGATGGTCGGTGTCATGTCCAGCGCCGTGCCGACAATGACGACGATGATCATCAGCACGATCATGAGAAGGGTCTGGTTGCCCATAAAGGGACGCGCCAGTTCGATGATTTGCGATGAGATTTCGGCCACCGTGATCAGCCACGACGAGACCAGCGCAGCCGCAACCAGAAACATGACGACGGCGGTGATCTGCGCCGAGCTGATGAGGATTTGCATCAGTTGTGACGGCTTCAGTTCGCGGTAGACGAATGTGGCGACGATGAACGAATAGACCGCGACAACGACTGCAGCCTCCGTCGGCGTGAAGATGCCGAAACGCAGGCCGACGACGATGATCATCGGCAGCATCAACGCCCAGAAGCCATCGATCAGAGCCCGGAAGATCTGCGAAAGGCTTTGGCGCGGGGGGCTCACCGAATTCTCGTTGCGGGCCACCCACCACCAAGCAAAACACAAGCTGACGCCGAGCATCAGGCCCGGAAAGACGCCTGCAAGAAACAGCTTCGAAATCGAGACACCGCCGGCAACGCCGAAGATCACAAACCCGATCGATGGCGGAATGACCGGCGCGATGATGCCGCCCGCAGCCACAAGACCTGCAGCCGACGCGCGATTGTGCCCGGCCGCCACCATCATCGGCACCAGGAGCGCGCCCAGCGCTGCAGCATCGGCGACGGCCGATCCGGACAGCGATGCCAGGATGCATGACGTCAGGATGGCGACGTAACCAAGGCCGCCGCGCAGGTGGCCGACCAGCGCGATGGCGAAATTCAGGATGCGCCGCGCAAGGCCGCCGACATTCATGATCTCGCCTGCGAGGATGAAGAACGGCACCGCCATCAGCGGAAAGGAATCAACACCGTTGATGACATTCTGGGCAATGATCTGGGAGTCATAGATGTCGAGCGATGTCATCAATGCGACGCCACAGATGATCAATGCGAATGCGATCGGCATCCCGATCGCCATGGCGCCGAGCAGCGAAAAGATAAAGATACTGATGGTCATCGGCGTTCGCTCTCGCTGGCCTTGATCGCCGCGTTAGGATGGTCTTCGGATTCGCTGACGGCGATCAGATCGGCATTGGCCAATTGCCCGGTGACCAGAAGGTACAGGTCGTGAAGCAGCATCGGGATCGCCGCAACGCCAAAGACCAGACCGGATGCATAGAATAGCCCGACCGGCAGCCCCGAGGCCGGGGCGATCGTATCCCAGTTCAGTAATGTCTGTTTCCATGCCCCTTCGGAGAGAAGAGCGGCGGCATAGAGCATCAGGCCGTGGCTCACCACGAAGCAGACCTTGCGGCCCAATGGCGGGAGCATCTTCACTAGGGTATCGACACCCAGATGCGCATGCTCGCGAAGGCCGACAATGGCGCCGAGAAACACCATCCAGACAAACAGCCAGCGCGAGACCTCTTCGGAAACGGCGATACCGGAATTGAACAGGTAGCGAAGGACGACGTTGCCGAAGACCAGGACCACCATGGCGGCGAGCAATGCGGCCATGATGATCTTGATGGTCCAGTAGTAAGATTCGATGATCCTGCTGGTCATGGATTCAGGCGAGACGGTCACTGGATTTTCCCGAGGTGAAGCGCGGCTTTCATTGACCGCTCAATCCTTCTGAATGCGGTCGAGCTCGGTATTGAACAGCTTGACGATCGCCGGATCGTATTCGGCTGAGAATTTCTGCGCGATCGGCTTCGTCTTCTCGCGCATCTTCGCGAGTTCTACGGGCGCGATCTCATTGATCTCCATACCCTTGGTCTTCAGCTCGGAGATCGCCGCCTGCGCTTGCTCGCGGCTGACCTTCCTCTGGTAGTCACGTGCCTCGTTGGCCGCGTCCTGCAGAATGGTCTGCTCTTCCTTGGACAGCTTGTCCCAGAACACCTTGCTCACCAGGATGATGTTGGTCGAATAGGTGTGGTTGGTCACGCTGAGATACTTCTGTACCTCGTAGAACTTGTTCGACAGGATCACCGAGAACGGATTCTCCTGGCCGTCCACAGTCCGGGTCTCGAGCGCCGTGTAGAGCTCCGAGAAGCTCATCGGCACGGGATTGGCATTGAACGCCTTAAACGTCTCCAGATAGACCGGGTTCGGGATCACACGAAGCTTGATGCCGTCGAGGTCCTCGCCCTTCGTGATCGCACGACGGCTGTTGGTGACGTTCCGGAAGCCGAGATCCCAGTAACCGAGACCGATCAGCCCTTTCTCCGGCAATTTGGCGAGCAGCGCCGAGCCAAGCGGACCGTCGAGCAATGCATCGGCCTGCTTCGACGTCGAGACGATGAACGGGAAATCGACGAGGCCATAGTCCTTGACGATACCCACCAGAGACGTCGTCGCCGGCGACTGCATTTCTTGCGTCCCGGCCCGCAACGCAGACTGCTGCTGCATCTCGGAGCCGAGCTGATTGGCCGGGTATTCGCGGACTTTCAGCTTGCCGCCGCTCTTGGCCGCAACAAGCTCGGTGAACTTCTGGACGCCCTTGCTGACCGGGTGATCGGTGTTGTTCAGGTGCCCCCACCGGATCGTGCGCTCCTGCACTTGCGCTGCGGCGGGACTGGACACCGCTGCAAGCGCGGCAAAGGCGGCAACTCCGATCGCAATTCTCGGAAACATGACCATTTTCGCTCTCCCCGATTGATATTTTGCTTGTTGGCGAGGAACGTGATGTAGGGTGAAACAAAAATCAACTGATATTTTTGATTCCACCATATGATTTGCGAAAGAGCTGTCGGCTGCTATAGAGGGGCATCAAAGAGGATCTCGATGCTGGACCCCACAAACACAGACCGCTCGGCCGAGACGGTCGGTGACCACGCCTACCGCCGGATCCGGAATGACGTGATCTTCGGCAACCTGCTTCCGGGCCAGAAACTGAAACTCGAGAAGATGAGCACGGTTTACGGCACCAGCATCAGCACGCTGCGCGAGTCACTCAACAGGCTCGGTTCGGAAGGCTTCGTGGTTGCCGAGGGGCAACGCGGCTTCGAAGTCTCCCCCATCAGCGCCGCCGAATTCCAGCAGGTGGCCGAATTGCGCGAACTGCTGGAGGGATACGCCATCGAGCAATCCTTCAAGGTGGGCGATCTGGATTGGGAAGCCCTCGTCGTGTCGGCTCACCATAAACTTTCCGCCATGGAACGGGCCATGCTCGCGGGCGAGAAGGCGCAGACGGAATTCTGGAAGCAGTGCGATTGGCAATTCCACCGCGCATTGACGGCCGCGTGCGGATCGCGCGTCCTGCTCGACGCACTCGCCGCGACCTATGACAAATACCTGCGCTACCAGATGCTGGCGGTCGTCTTCCGCGGCGAGATCGCAGCGGAACAGCACAAGGAATTGATGAATGCCGCGCTCGCCAGGGACGCCAGGAAGGCGCGAGCGCTGCTCCATGCGCACATCCAGGGATGCGTCGAGCATGCGCTCAAGAATTCCGACTGGCTGATACAGCCTGCACTCAAGAACGCGCCGTCAATCAAGGCTTCGGGCCGAAAGCGCGCATGACCGCAGCCACTATTTCAGGACGTTGCCCCACGTCCCGAGATGCGCAGACTTGAGAAGCGGCGATGCGTGTCTGGCCTGCGCCAATTCGAGCGCTGCCTCGCGCAGAAGGCCGCCGAATGCGAGCATGCGCTCCTCCGTCAGACGCTGCGAAGGCCCGGCGACGATGACGACACCCCTCGCCTTCTCGCCGCTGATCTGAACCGGCGCCGCCATCGCGCTCATCCCGGCCGCATAGACATCGCGGAGCATGCTGTAGCCGCGCTTCCGGCTCTGCTGAAGCATCGTCAGGAGCGCCTTGATTGTCGTCGGCGCCTTCGGGCCGAAATTGGACGGCTGCCCGAAGCCTTGCCGAGCCACCGCCTCCAGGGCATCTTCCTCGTTCAGGGTCATCAGCCAGGCATGGCCGGCGGCGCTGCAGGACAGACGGAGTTCGATCCCCATATCGGGATCGTAGAGAAGCCCGGACTTGGCCCCCTGCGCCTTCGCAACCAGCGTCAGGCGCTCCCCGTCTACGATCGCGAGTCGCACAAGCTCTTCCGTGCTGCGGGCGAGACGCTCGATGATCGGCTGGGCGATATCGACCACGCCCGACTTGCTCAGAAAGCTGAGGCCGAGCGAGGCAAGCTTCGTTGTGAGTGCGTAGTCGCCCTTCAACGGAAGCGCGCGGACATAGCCGTATTTCACGAGCTCCTGCAGCGTCCGATGGCACCCGCTTCGGATCTGGCCGAGGTCGTCGGCAATCGCGGCAAGCGGCGCACCGTCGGGCCGCGCGGACAGATATTCCAGAACTGCCAATGATTTTTCGAGAGAGCCGCTCATTCACCTACCCGCGAGACAGGCCGAAACCTAGCGACACCCCATGCGGCCGTCAATTTTTTGAATGACTTTCATTTTCTGAACGCTATTCATAAAATGATGGACGCATCCCGGTTCTGCAGGTAATGACGCGATGCATCGCCGGATCCAGAGACGCGCAGAGCGTCCACCGGCGCGGGAGGGGAACATGACACGCGGAATCTTGGGCCGGGGTGTATTCGGCAGTCTGACTGGTCTTGCACTGCTGGCTACTGCTGCCGGGGCTCAAGCTCAGGAGCGCACGCTGAAATTCGCCTTCAGCCTCGCCAAGGATCATCCGATCGGGATAGGTGCGCAGAAATTTTCAGACCTCGTCGTCGCGAAGAGCGGTGGCAAGCTCAAGGTCAACCTGTTTCCGAATGCCGTGCTCGGCAGCGATCCACAAAACCTTTCGGCGATCCGCGGCGGTACGCTCGACTTCACCACCATGGCGACCGGACTTCTTGCCGGAATGAACAAGGAGTTCATGGTTTTCGACTTCCCATTCCTGTTCCGGGATTTCAAGGAAGCCTATGCCTTGAGCGACGGCCCGATCGCCAGGAACCTTCTAGGCAAACTGGAGGATCAGGGCGTCGTCGGGCTGGGTATCTGGGATCTCGGTTTCCGCAATATCACGAACAGCAAACGACCGATCAGCCGGCCAGACGACATCGCCGGCCTAAAGCTGCGCGTGATCGCATCGCCGATCTATATCGAAACCTTCAAGGCCCTCGGCGCCAATCCTGTCCCGATGACCTTCGGCGAGGTCTATGGCGCACTGGAAACCCGCGCGATCGACGGCCAGGATAACCCTGTCGCGGTCATTGAGACGGCGAAGTTCGCCGAGGTGCAGAAGTATCTTTCGCTGACCCGTCATCTCTATACGGGCATGCCGCTCCTGATGAGCAAAAAGACCTGGGATTCGCTGTCCGCTGATGAGCGCAAGATCATCCAGTCCGCAGCCGACGAAGCCAAGGCCGAGGAGCGCAAGACGTTGCAGGCGCAGGAGACCGAGGCTGTCGAACGCCTGCGCAAGGCGATGCAGGTCAACGAGGTCTCCGCCGCCGAGCTGGAGCGGATGCGGGAGAAGGTAAAACCTGTCGTGGACAGGTTCGCCTCCGAGATCGGCGAAGGCCTTTCGAAGCAGGTCAGCGACGAACTCGCGCGGCTCCGCGCCAACTGAGGATCTGATCGATGCCGTTGCTCGGATCCGGTGCCGTGGCCATGTGGTGGGATATGTCATCCGCCATGAAGGCGGAGTTCGAAGACTGGCATTCGCACGAGCATTTTCCCGAACGGATGGGCATTCCCGGCTTCCGCCGGGGATCGCGATGGGCCGATGCGGCAGGCGGCGACGGCTTCTTCGTGCTGTACGAACTGGACCGGTACGAAACCCTCGCCTCGCCGGGTTACCTGGATCGCCTCAACGCACCGACGCCCTGGTCGACGAAGATGATGCCCCACCATCGCAACATGGTGCGCAGCCAATGCCACGTCACGGACAGTTTTGGGGGCGGGATCGGACAGGCGATGATGACCGTGCGCCTTTCCCCGTCGCCTGGAAACGAGAGCATGCTGCGCTCGCACCTCGCCACGCTTCTGGCTAGGCTTCCAGAGAGACCCGGCCTCACCGGCGCGCACCTTTTGCGGACTGAAACGCCGAAACTCGCCGAGACGACCGAGCAGCGAATCCGCGGGGGAGACGCTGCCGCCGACTGGATCTTGCTGATCTCTGGCTACTCTGCTGAAACGTTGGCGCTTACTGAACGAACCGAGCTTAGCAGCGCATCTCTGGTTGCCGCCGGTTCGCATAACAAGCAGGTCGCGGCGCACTACCGGCTATCACACAGCCTGGCAGGGAGCGACTTGGTCGCGCCTGTGATTATGTGACGGTCGAACCGCGTACGGTGGACGCGGATCTTATCCTTTGGAACCAATACGATTGGCGCATCGACGTAACGCACGTTGGCCGTCTTTGATCGCCAGCTTGTGAACTACCGAAAGAAACTATTGGGACCGCGTATAGTTATGGGCCTGTGTGTTTCAGGAGAAAATCTCGATGAAGAAGATGGCAATTGCAATCGCGGCTGTGGCTATCGGCGCCATGACGTTGAGTGCGCCCGCAGAAGCTCGCGGGTGGCGGCATGGCGGCGGATGGGGAGCTGGTCCTGCGATCGGCTTCGGTCTGGCAGCCGGAGCTCTGGCTCTTGCAGCTTCCGGCCCCGCCTATGGTTATGAACCGGGCTATTACGGCTACGGTCCCCGCTATTACGGTCCGCGATACGGATACTACGGTCCGCGGTACTATCGCCCCGCTTACTATGGGGGTTACTACGCCGGACCGCGATATGCGTGGGGTGGTCCTGGTTACGGTTGGGGCGGCGGCCCGTGGGGCGGTCGGGTCTACCGGACATACGGATACTGGTGATTGAAGATGAGGGCCCGGAAATTCGGGCCCTCACTGTTTGTGGGCGTCGTCCTGACCGGCTTCGTCCTTCTTAAGGTTTCGCGAGCTCCGCCGCTTGCGGTGGTCGCGTTCAGCGCGGTGACCTGCGCGATGATCGTCACGTCGGTATCGATTGGCAACTCCGGATATTCCCCAACGCCCATCTCGCATGGTGATGGGACAACCGGAGCAATCGCGATAACATTTTAATCGCGTAGGCCGCCTTCATCTGATGCCTATCATACCATTTGCGACACGCAGGGAACCACGGTGCCACTGCCAGCGTTTGCTGGCCGTTGTTCATTTACACAAACAGAAATTTGGAGACGACCATGAGCGGTACCACGGATAAGATCAAAGGCCTCGCCAATGAAGCCATCGGAAAGGCCAAGCAGGGCATCGGCGAGATGACCGGATCCGACAAGCTGAAAGCTGAGGGCACCGTTCAGGAAGCCAAGGGCGACGCGCAGCAGGCCATGGGTGATACCAAGAATGCTGCGAAGGACGCAGTAGACAGGACTTCGGCGGCGCTGAAGAAGCCGATCTAGGTCATCGGCGCAGAACGAGGGACATCCGAAACATCGACGGTCCTCGTTCCAATCTCTTATTTTAGGCAGATAACTTGCTGGTATGGCGTCGGAACAAGGTAGATTGAAATCGGCTCCTGCTTCGAGAGCGAAGCCGATCGTCAGAACCCCGCCCGAATTGAGGGATCTCGGCACGGAGGGCTGCGATGGTGGACTCCTTCTTGGAATAATCGCGCTATTCCTGGTGGCCGTCAGTTTGCCGGTCATCATGGGCATATGACGATCCTGCTCCCATTCCATGTCGTTCGCTTTCTGTTATTTCCTCACACCGATGCTCCTCTAACCTTGTCCTGGACGGCAAGGCCGACTTTGGTGTGATGTGGCGCAACGCGGGTCTCGCTGCCGAACTGGACTTTCACACCGTCGGCTGGGTCTCCATGCTGTTGGTATGCGGCCGCGACCATCCGTTGTCGCGTGGCGCGGTCAGTTGGGACCACCTGCGTCAACATCGAAAGCTCATGCTCTCAAAACGACGCGAAGGTTTGGAGAAGCATAGCCTGCGTGTGGCGGCTGAGGTGTGGAGAGTGGAGAGCCACAGGGTCATCCTGCAAGTATTGTAGAAAGGGATTGGATGGGCTTTCATCTCGGATCACATCCTTGCGCATTCCCCGCTTGTGACCGACCCTCATCACGTCGTCGCTGGCTTTCGATGAAGGCAAGCAGCCGGTCGCGCTGGATTTGATCTGGCACAAGCAACGTCCAGCCGGTGCAGCCACCAAATGGCTGAAAGAAATTTTCCCGACCACCCGGCTCGCATTGTAGTCGCACGATTGTCGACGCCGCATCGATCTCACCAGGGGCCAGCAACGAGTTCCCGTCAGCGACTGCGCTGCTGACAGCGACACATGTGCACTGAGCGCCGCAAGTCCTCGCATGACCTCGCACAATCAGTGGCGCAGATTGCGCCCGGCTTGAGACAAAGGATGCAGCACCATGTGATGCAAAAGCCGTTTCTCCAGCGGGAAACCGATCACCGCAGCGGGCGCAGCGGGGTTGTCTCGCGTTCCAGCGCCGTACCCGTTGGCTCACCCATCGAGCTTGGTCGTAGCGATTGCCGTCCACCAGGACACTACGACTCGAGTAGCCCCATTTGATGTCCGCATTGCGCCAGAAGGCGCATCACCATGTGATGCGCCTTGGTGCCGTCACTTAGAG
>NZ_JBIIOT010000116.1:0-14168 GCF_044336785.1 Tardiphaga sp.
TCTACGGCGGCTCCAACGAGATCCAGCGCAACATCATCGCGAAAGCGGTGCTGGGGCTTTGATCTTCTCCCTCTCCCCGCACTTGCGGGGAGAGGGGCGGGGTGAGGGGAGCCGCCGCGGGCTCGGAGCACGCGGATAGCCCCCTCACCCGAAGCCCTCGCTATCGCTCAGGCTCCGACCTCTCCCCGCAAGCGGGGCGAGGTTAGCGAGCCAAGCTTCACACATTCACCACGCGCGTCGCGCGCGATCCGAGAGAAAAGAAAATGGATTTTGATCTTTCCGAGGAGCAACGGCTTCTCAAAGACAGCGTGGACGGCCTCCTGAAGGCGTCCTACGACTTCGAGAACCGCAAGAAGTATCGCGCTGAAAAGGGCGGTTACAGCAAGGCGATCTGGGGCAAGTTTGCCGAGCAGGGCCTGCTTGGCCTGCCGTTCAGCGAAGAGGATGGCGGCTTTGGCGCCGGTCCGATCGAGACCATGATCGTCATGGAAGCGCTCGGCCGCAATCTCGTGGTCGAGCCCTATCTCGACACGGTCGTGCTCGGCGGTGGCTTCCTGCGCCGTGGCTCGGCCGAACAGCGCGCCGCGCATCTGCCCGGCATCATCGATGGCTCCAAGACGCTGGCCTTTGCACAGGTCGAGCGCGACTCCCGCTATAATCTCGGTGACATCAAGACCTCCGCCAAGAAGAGCGGTTCGGGCTACACGCTGTCTGGCGAGAAGTTCGTCGTCGGCCATGGCGACACGGCGGACACGCTGGTCGTCACCGCGCGCACCGCGGGCGGCCAGCGCGATGCCAAGGGCATCGGCGCGTTCCTCGTGCCGGCCAATGCCAAGGGCGTCGATATCCGGGGCTACGAGACCCAGGACGGCAGCCGGGCAGCGGACATCAAGCTGACCAATGTCGAGGTCGGCGCTGACGCCGTGATCGGCGATGCCGAAAACGGCCTGTCGATCATCGATCAGGTGGTCGATGATGCCCGCATCGCGCTCTGCGCTGAGGCGGTCGGCGCGATGGAAGAGGCTCTGAAGGTCTCGGTCGAATACATCAAGGAGCGCAAGCAGTTCGGCGTTGCCATCGGCTCGTTCCAGGCGCTGCAGCACCGCGCGGCCGACATGTTCACCGCGCTGGAGACTGCGCGCAGCATGTCCTATCTCGCATCGATGGCGTCGAGCTTCACCGATCTCGACGAACGCGCCAAGACGGTCGCCGCTGCCAAGGTGCAGATCGGCCGCTCCGCGCGCGCCGTCGGCCAGGGCGGCGTGCAGCTGCATGGCGGCGTCGGTGTCACCATGGAGTACAAGATCGGCCACTACTTCAAGCGGCTGACCATGATCGAGCAACAGTTCGGCGATGCCGATTTCCACCTCCGCCGCGTCGCCGCGGCCGGTGGCATCACCGAGTAAGCAGCCAGATCGATGCCCGGCCATTCCCGAATGAGCCGGGCATCATCGCCACATGAAATCGGCCGGCGGATGACGCTTCGCTCATCCGCCCTACCTCCTATCCGCGCGTCTGCCGCAGCGCTTCGCCAAGCGCCATCGCCACCGTCATTGCCAGATTGATCGAGCGCAGGCTCTCGCGCATGGGAATGACGACACGGCTGTCTGCGGCTGCAGCGACATCTTCCGGCACGCCGGCGCTTTCGCGGCCAAACAGCAGGATCTCATTGTCGGTATAACTGTGCGTGAGGTAGGGCTCCGCGCCCTTCGTCGTGAACAGCGCGAGTTTGCAGCCGGCCTCGCGCCGCCACTCGTCAAAATGCCGCCACGAGATGTGCCTGACGATCGAAACCTGATCGAGATAATCCATCCCCGCACGCCGGAAATGACGATCCGAAATCGGAAAGCCCGCGGGCTCGATGATATGGGCCTCGACATCAAGGCAGGCACACAGGCGCAGGATCGTGCCTGTGTTTTGCGGGATATCGGGCTGGTAGAGGGCGATGCGCATCGTGATGCGTTACCGCCCTCCGGCCGTGGCGACAAGCGGTCGCGCTACTCCGCAGGCGCAAGATGCGGACGACCCTCGATCGTCGCCGCCTTTTCGCGACGCCCGACGCGGGCCCGTCGCTTCTTCCACCAGATCACCACGCCCGTCACCGACAGCGCGGCGACCACGAGGCCCATCAGCGAGATCAGGATGCGACCGGGCAGGCCGAGGATGCGGCCCGAATGTAGCGGGAACTGCATCTGCACGAAAATATCCGCGGCGGTCCCGACCCACGGTAGCTTCTCGCCGAGCGGGCGACCATCTTCGCTGTCATAGTAAAGTTGCGCCGGTCCGACGCCCGCAGCACCGTGATCGTCGCCGGGATTGAAGAAACCGACCTGGAAGATGCCGTGAGCGGGGCCGTAGAACAACGAGCCCACCGGCGTGTCCCAGCCGCGTGCTTTGCCGTCGGCCTGTGCACGCTCGTAAATCTGCGCCCAGGTCATCTTTGGCTCGATCGGCTTGTCGAGATGGCGATATTCGCGCTGCTCATAGGGCGTCGGCGTGTAGTTCGACACCGTCTTCATCAGCGGTGAAAACACTTCGAAATAGAGATTCAGCGAGAACGCCGTGAAGGCGATGATGAACAGCAGGCCCCAGGTCCACAGGCTGAAAGCACGGTGGATGTCGAAATTGATGCGGTAGGTGCTGCCGGTCGTCTTGATCATCCACGCTGGCTTCCAGCGTGCCCAAAAACCCTTGCCGAGCTCGCGCGCGACAGAGGGATCAGCTCCGGCTTTGGCTCGCTTGCGCGAGGGCAGCGTCAGATAGAAGCCGACAAAGCAGTCGATGGTCCAGATGATGGCGATGATGCCGAGGATGCGCATGCCCCAGCGATCGCTGCCCCAGAATTCCGGAATGTGCATCGTGTAATGCAGCTTGTAGAGGAACGAGACAAAGTTTTCGCGGGTGATCGGCCAGACCGCGCCCCAATAGCGCTTGCCGAGTTCCTCACCCGTGTTGGGATCGAGGAACACCTGATTGTAGTCGATGGTGTAGCGTTTCTGCGTCGCCGGATCGATGCGGGGCAGCACGAAGAAGGACAACGACTCGTTCTTCTCCGGCGTCATGTTCATATGGATCACGCGCGCACGCGGATCGCGTTGCTCGATCAGGTTGGCCAATTCGATCGACGATTTCGCCGGCCCCTGCGTGGTGACGTCCTTGAGCTTGCTGTTCAACAGATCATCCAGTTCGTGATCCCAAGAGATGATCGCGCCGGTGACGCCCGAGAAGAACAGGAAGGCGGCTGTCAGAAGGCCGGCCCAGCGATGCAGGCGCCCGAAAATCAATCTCATGGCGTTCCGCCCCTCTCAATCTAGACGGGATCTGATTACCAAGAACGAGCACCGCCGGTCGAGGGACCGGCGGTGTCAGAATGTCGCGATTTAGGAAGGTTCTAAACTGTCACCAGCGATAGGTGAGCTTGGCGATGGCCTTACGGCCTTCTGCATAGAAGCAGCTCGTATAGCCATAGCAGGCGGCGACATAGCGGGTATCGGCCAGATTGGTCAGGTTGAGCGCCACTCGCCAGTTATCCTTGCTGTAGGCGACCATCGCATCGATGGCGGTCGATGCAGGAACCTTGAAGGTGTTGGCATCGTCACCAAAGGTCGAGCCGACATAACGCACGCCGCCACCGACCTGGATGCCGGCCAACGGGCCGCCCTTGAACGTGTAGTCACTCCACACCGAGAAGCGGTTGAGAGGAACCGTAGTCGGGGCATTGCCGACATTCACGGGGTCCTTGGTCACCTTGGCGTGGATATACGAATAGGCGCCGCGAATATTGAACCCTTCGGTCAGCGTGGCAGTGCCTTCGAGTTCAATGCCGCGCGAATTGATTTCGCCAGTCTGCACCGCATCGAAGGTCGGGGGCGGGAATGTGACGACATTGGCACGGGTGAGATCAAACGCAGCCAGCGTGATCAGCGCATTGATGCCGACGGGCTGATACTTGACGCCGACCTCGTACTGTTTGCCGGTCTCCGGCTTGAGCAGATTGCCGAGACCGTCGGTATTGAGCACCGGCAGGAAGGATTCCGAATAGCTGAAATAGGGCGCGATGCCGCTGTCGAAATTATACACGACCGCGGCGCGGCCGGTGAAGGCAGAAGCATCAGTCGATGCTTTCGCGCCACGCAGCGTTGCATCCACATCGGTGGTGACGAAGTCCTGCCGCCCGCCGAGCTGGAACGAGAGGTTGCCGAGCTTGATCTGGTCCTGCAGGTAGATGCCGACCTGCGACTGTTTCACGCCGGTGTTGTCTTCCGGTCCGTTGTTGACCCAGGTATTGGTGTAGACCGGATTGAAGATATCGATCTTGCCGGTGGTGTAGCCGTTGGCGCGGTCGCGGAACGTGGTGTTGCGATAGTCGACGCCGAACAGCACCGTGTGGGCGAGGATGCCGGTGTTGAACTTGCCCTGCAGCTGGTTATCGACAGCAAAGGAGTTGATTGTGGAATCACCGGCGCTGCCGCCGCGTCCCATCAGGCCCGCTGCTTCATCGGCAGGTGTCGCATAGCCGGTGCCGTAGAAGCTGGCCTGCTGATTGTACATATAAGAATAGCGCAGGTTCTGCTTGAAGGTGAGCGCATCATTGATGTTGTGCGAGAACAGATAGCCGACCGACGCCTGTTCGGTATCGAACTGGTTCATGCCAGGCTCGCCGCCGAACCGGTTCACCGGAATGGTGCGCCCGTTGTTAGACCACACGGTGCCTGACGGCGGGAAGAACTGCAGGCCCCAGCCTGCCTTGTCCTTCTGATAGTTCGACAGGAAGGTGATGCTGGTGTCTTCGTTCGGTTTGAACGTTACCGCCGGAGCGATGAAGACGCGGTTGTTCTTGGAGAAGTCCACCTGGGTATCGCTGTCGCGGATCACACCGGTGAGGCGATATAGCACGGTGCCTTCCTTGTTGGCGGGACCGCCGAAGTCGAATTCACCCTGATAGCGGTTGAAGCTGCCGCCGGAGATCGAGACTTCGCCGAATTGGCGTGCGGTCGGCAGTTTGCTCACATAGTTGAGCAGGCCGCCGGTGCCGGTGCCGCCATACATGGCGGAGGAGGGGCCCTTGAGGACTTCGAGCCGCTCGGCGCCATAGGGCTCGAGGCCGAGGAAGTGCACATACTGGCTGCTCGGCAGCCGCAGGCCGTCGAGATAAAGGCCAGGCATGGTCATGTCGAAGCCACGGATCTGCAACCCGCCGAAGCGGGTGTCGGAGCCGCCATTGACGTCGCCGCTGACGCCGGCCGTGTAGCGCAGTGCTTCGCCGATGGAACCTGCACCCTGATTGGTGACCTGATCGCGCGTCACGATGGAGATCGATTGCGGCGTCTCGATCAGCGGGGTGTCGGTCTTGGTGCCGGTGCCGCTGCGGGTGGCGACAAAGCCGTTCACCGGGCCGCCGGCACGCTCGCCGACATTCGGATTGGCGGTGGTGGCAGCGACGGGCGCGGCCTGCGGAGCCCGTGCGGCGCGATTGGCGCGTGCAGCACGGCTTGTAGAAGCCCGCCGTGACGGACGGGATGCGGCTGGCCGCGTACGCTGTTGCGGCGACTCCACCGTCACCGCCGGGAGCGTCGATTGCGCTTCCGCGACGTCGGTAACCGACAAAGCGAGGCCGCTAACGGCGCAAAGGCAGAGCGTGCGGATGGTTCGGAAATGCGCGAGAGGTCGCGCGCTGCGTGCAGTCGTCATGGCCAAGTTGCCCCCGGAGCTGGAGTCGGCTTCTGCCGGTATGATTTTGGTGTCATTCGGCTCTATCGAAGGCGTCGTCCGAGTACAGGCTTTGGCCGTTAGAATAGTTTCAGGTTCGGGTTTCCATTCCAGGGTGTTGCCGAGACGGCGCACTAGCCTCCAGGACTTGGAGCCTTTTACGCGACATGGTTGTGACTGGAGCTCGTTGCACGAAATGGCTGGAAGCGGGGATCGCGCCCTGCGAATCGGCCGTTGATGCCGCGTGCGGCTGCCAAATTCTCCGCATTACGGAACGCGGTTGAATCTTGCGTGCATCGCATCCTGTTACCCCGTTCGTAGGCTTGCGATGCCGCGGTAGGGATGCAATAGAACGATTCTGGATTGCGTGTTTTTGCTGCGAGGCAAGGACAAGTGACCACGCCGCCGTGGGGAGGAACCGCGGGCACCGGTCATTGCTCTAGGTCAACGCGCGTGCGTTGCCGGACGGGCAAAGACGGGGAGCAGATAAGAAAGGGTTGGGATCGTGACGACAACGTCTTCGGCGCAGCATACGCGCCGTGATTTCCTGTACGTAGCCACCGGGGCGGTGGCTGCCGTTGGTGCCGCAGCCGCCGTCTGGCCGCTGATTTCTCAAATGAATCCAGATGCTTCGACCATCGCGGCGGGTGCGCCGATCGAGGTCGATCTCACCCCGATCGCCGAGGGGCAGGACATCAAGGTGTTCTGGCGCGGCAAGCCGATTTTCATCAGCCATCGCACCAAGAAGCAGATCGAGGACGCCCGTGCCGTTCCGGTCACGAGCCTGCCTGATCCGCAGACCGACCAGGCCCGCGTCAAGGAAGGCCATGACCAGTGGCTGGTCGTGATCGGCATCTGCACCCATCTCGGCTGCATCCCGATCGCCCATGAAGGTGCCTATGACGGCTTCTTCTGCCCCTGCCATGGCTCGGTCTACGACACGTCCGGGCGTATTCGTCAGGGACCGGCTCCCGCCAATCTGCCGATTCCGCCTTACGCCTTCGTCTCCGACAGCAAGATCAAGATCGGCTGAGCCTCCCGGCTCGCCTCGAGACCTTGCGCCGATAGTGTCGTTTTCTTCTTCAGGATCGCATCATGAGCGGACCATCCACTTTCCAGCCTTCCCATCCCGCCCTGCAGTGGTTCGAAAAGCGCCTGCCGCTGATCGGTCTGATCCACTCGTCCTTCATCGCTTACCCCACGCCGCGTAACCTGAATTACTGGTGGACGTTCGGCGGTATCCTCTCCTTCATGCTCGGCGTGCAGATCGTCACCGGCGTGATCCTGGCGATGCATTACACCCCGCATGTCGATCTCGCCTTCAACTCGGTCGAGAGCATCGTCCGCGACGTGAATTACGGCTGGCTGCTGCGCTACCTGCATTCCAACGGCGCATCGATGTTCTTCATCGCCGTCTACATCCACATGCTCCGCGGCCTCTATTACGGCTCCTACAAGGCGCCGCGCGAAGTGCTCTGGATCCTCGGCGTGATCATCTACCTGCTGATGATGGCCACCGGCTTCATGGGCTATGTGCTGCCCTGGGGCCAGATGAGCTTCTGGGGCGCCACCGTCATCACCAACCTGTTCTCGGCCATTCCCTATGTCGGCGAGCACATCGTGACCCTGCTGTGGGGCGGTTACGCCGTCGGCAACCCGACCCTGAACCGTTTCTTCTCGCTGCACTATCTGCTGCCCTTCGTGATCGCGGGCGTCGTGGTCCTGCACGTCTGGGCGCTGCATGTGGTTGGCCAGAACAATCCGGCCGGCGTCGAGGTGAAGACCGAGAAGGACGTGGTGCCGTTCACGCCCTACGCCACCATCAAGGATGGTTTCGGCATCGTCTGCTTCATGATTTTCTATGCCTGGTTCGTGTTCTACATCCCGAACTATCTCGGCGATCCCGACAACTACATCCCGGCCAATCCCGGCGTGACCCCCGCCCACATCGTGCCGGAATGGTACTACCTGCCATTCTACGCGATCCTGCGCTCGATCCCGTCCAAGCTCGGCGGCGTCATCGCCATGTTCTCGGCGATCATCGTGCTGGCCTTCCTGCCATGGCTGGATAGCGCCAAGACACGCTCGTCGAAGTATCGCCCGCTCGCCAAGCAGTTCTTCTGGATCTTCGTGGTGGTGTGCATCCTGCTCGGCTGGCTCGGCGGCAAGCCTGCGGAAGGCATCTACATCACGGCCGGCCGCATCCTGACCGCCTGCTACTTCGCCTACTTCCTGATCGTGCTGCCGGTCCTCAGCCGCATCGAGACGCCGCGCGCGGTGCCGAACTCGATCGCCGACGACGTGCTGGCGAAATACGGCAAGAAGGCTGCATCGGCGATTGCCGTCATGCTGCTCGCCGGTGGCCTCGTGATGGGCGGTGCCCAGAACGCCAGGGCCGCGGAAGGCGGCCCGACGCCGCCGTCGCTGTCGTGGAGTTTCGCCGGCCCTTTCGGCAAGTTTGACCGCGGTGCCCTGCAGCGCGGCTACAAGGTCTACAAGGAAGTCTGCGCCACCTGCCATTCGATGAACCTGCTCCACTTCCGCAACCTCGCGGATGCCGGTGGCCCCGGTTTCTCGGCGGCGCAGGCGTCGGCTGTGGCATCGGACATCCAGGTCAAGGATGGCCCGAATGACGCCGGCGACATGTTCGATCGTCCGGGTCGTCTCGCCGACAAATTCCCGGCGCCGTTCCCCAACGAGAACGCGGCCCGCGCGGCCAATGGCGGCGCCTATCCGCCGGATCTGTCGCTGATGGCCAAGGCGCGCAACTACGATCGCGGCTTCCCGCAGTTCATCTTCGACTTCTTCACCCAGTTCCAGGAAAAGGGCCCGAACTATATCGACGCCCTGCTGCAGGGCTACGAGGACGCGCCGAAGGATTTCCAGCTGCCGCAGGGAGCCTACTACAACAAGTACTTCCCCGGTCACGCCATCAAGATGCCGAAGCCGATCTCCGACGATCAGGTGACCTATGACGACGGCACCCCGCAGAAGGTCGAGAACTACGCCAAGGACGTCTCCACCTTCCTGATGTGGACGGCCGAGCCGCATCTCGAAGCGCGCAAGAAGCTCGGCCTGCAGGTCATGATCTTCCTGATCATCTTCGCGTTCCTGATGTATTTCACCAAGAAGAAGGTCTGGGCCGACGCGCATTGAGCGACGGTATCGACCTGAACCGAAAAGCCCCTGCGGGGGCTTTTTTGTTGCCCTTGTTCCATGTGGCGTTTAACGGCATTCCAGGCTGCCACGCATGGCGTGTATTTGCGTTGTCATCATCTCGACGCCAAAATGCGTTCAACCGATCACACCACACACTCCCCGGAGGACATCATGGGCTCATCCATCACTTTCAAGCGCCCCGACGGCAAGGACGCCAAGGGCTATCTCGCCAAGGCCGCGGCCAGCAACGCGCCGGGCGTGGTCATGATCCAGGAATGGTGGGGTCTGTCGGACCAGATCAAGGGCCTCGCCGATCGTCTCGCCCAAGAAGGTTTTGATGTGCTGGCGCCGGATCTCTATGACGGCGTTGTCGTGCCCTATCACGACGCAGATGCCGCGGGCAAAGAAATGAACTCGCTCGATTTCATGGATGCCACCACGCAGACCGTGCGCGGTGCCGTGCAGTATCTGTCAAAAGACGGTGCCAAGGTTGGTCTCACCGGCTTCTGCCTCGGCGGCGCGGTGACGGTCATTGGCGCCACCAAGATCCCCGAATTGAGCGCCGCTGTTGCCTTCTACGGCATCCCGCCGGAGCAGGCTGCTGCGCCCGCCGATGTGCAGGTGCCGCTGCAGGGCCACTTCGCCAATCGCGACGACTGGTGCACGCCGGAAGTTGTCGATGCGTTCGAGAAGGGCCTCAAGGCCGCCGGCAAGAGCGCGGAATTCTTCCGCTATGACGCCGACCACGCCTTCGTCAACGAACAGCGCGCCGAAGTGCACGACCTCGAAGCCGCGAAGCTCGCCTGGAGCCGTGCAACGGCGTTCTTCAAGAAGCATCTGGGTTGATTGCCGGCCGCAGTTGCTGCGGTGTGAACAACACAGTAGGTCGGGTGCATGTCGCCCGACCTCACCATCTCCGACCTGCGTCACGTCCCGGAATTCTTCGACACCGTCGCGGATCGGATCTGGCAAGCATGGTGGAAGCGTCATGGTGTGCCGGAGGCGTATATCGTCGAGCGCCTGCGCGAGAACATGAAGGGCGATGGTCTGCCGATCGCGCTGGTGGCCCATTATGGATCGGCTTTTCTCGGCACGGCCTCCCTGCTGGTCTCCGATCTCGACGAGCGCCCGCAATATACACCCTGGGTGGCCGCCGTCTGGACCGAACCGGATGCGCGCGGGCAGGGCGTTGCGCCGGTCCTGATCGATTGCGCCTGCGCCGAGGCGTTCGCCCGCAGTCACGATAAAGTTTATCTCTGCGCTGCCCCGCCACGTCGGGACTATTATTTGCATCTGGGTTGGCAGCCGATCGAGGAGAATGTCGACCCGCTCAAGCTGACGGTATTTGTCAGGGATCGATTGCCTGCGCCCCCATCTTGACGTCGCCGGTTTCCCGTGGCTGAGTAGCCGCCATGAGCACCCCTGTCCGCAACTCCCGTCGTTGGTGGCGCACCTCCTGAAGAGGTGGCTGGTGCGATTTGCTCTTTTCCCAATCGTCGAAGGCCGCCATCGCAGTGCGAGGGCCTTTGTGTGTTCTGATTGGCTCGTTTGTCCTGTGTGGCGCCTCCGGCTCGCTCCCTTAAGAGGACACGATGAACAGGACGATATTTTCTCTCCCCGCTGAAAGTACCTACAAGACCGCCGGTGGCCTGACCGTCACGCGCCAGGCCGAGATGTTCACCGGCGGCACAGCGCTGGACGATCTCATCACCCGGCTCGATCATCACCGCGGCGTGGTGCTGTCCTCCGGCACCACCGTGCCCGGCCGCTACGAGAGTTTTGATCTCGGCTTCTCCGATCCGCCGCTGCTGCTGGAGACCACCGGCACCGAATTCGCTATCACCGCACTAAACAAGCGCGGCCAGGTGCTGATCGCCTTTATCGCCGAGACACTGAGAGATCCCTGCGTCGTGCTGGACGCACGCACCATGGCCAAGCTGAAAGGTCATATCGTTCGCGGTGAGGCGCCGGTGGAGGAAGACCAGCGCACCCGCCGCGCCAGCGTGATGTCGCTGATCCGCGATCTCGTCGCGCAACTGTTCTCCTCCGCCGATCCCATGCTCGGCCTGTTCGGCGCCTTCGCCTATGATCTCGTGTTCCAGGTCGAGGACCTCAAACAGAAGCGCGCCCGCGAAGCCGACCAGCGCGATATCGTGCTCTATATCCCCGATCGCCTGCTGGCCTATGACCGCGCCACCGGCCGTGGCGTCACGCTCACTTACGACTTCGCCTTCAAGGAGCGCTCCACCGACGGCCTGCCGCGCGAGACGCCGGAGAGCGGCTACAACAAGTCCCCGCGCCAGGGCTTTGCCGATCACGCGCCGGGCGAATATCAGCAGACCGTCGAAAAAGCCCGCGCCGCCTTCGCACGCGGCGATCTGTTCGAGGCCGTGCCCGGCCAGCTCTTTGCCGAGCCCTGCGACCGCTCGCCAGCCGAAGTGTTCCAGCGTCTCTGCATCATCAATCCATCGCCTTACGGCGCGCTGATGAATCTCGGTGATGGCGAATTCCTGGTCTCCGCCTCGCCGGAAATGTTCGTGCGCTCCGATGGCCGCCGGGTCGAGACCTGTCCGATCTCCGGCACCATTGCCCGCGGTTCTGACGCCATCGGCGATGCCGAGCAGATCCGTCAGCTGCTGAATTCGGAGAAGGACGAATTCGAGCTCAACATGTGCACCGATGTCGATCGCAACGACAAGGCGCGCGTCTGCGTGCCCGGCACCATCAAGGTGCTCGCACGCCGGCAGATCGAGACCTACTCAAAACTCTTCCACACTGTCGATCATGTCGAAGGCATGCTGCGCCCCGGCTTCGATGCGCTCGATGCGTTTCTCACCCATGCCTGGGCCGTCACCGTCACCGGTGCGCCAAAGCTGTGGGCGATGCAGTTTGTCGAGGACAATGAGCGCTCGTCGCGGCGCTGGTATGCCGGCGCCATTGGCGTGGTCGGCTTCGACGGCACCATCAATACCGGCATCACCATCCGCACCATCCGCATGAAGGATGGCCTCGCCGAAGTCCGAATCGGCGCGACATTGCTGTTCGATTCCGATCCGGTGGCGGAAGAGAAGGAATGCCAGACCAAGGCGGCTGCACTCTTCCAGGCGTTGCGCGGCGATCCGCCGAAGAAGCTCTCCGCCTTCGCCCCGGATGCGCGCGGCTCGGGCAAGAAGGTGCTGCTGATCGATCACGAGGATAGTTTCGTCCATATGCTGGCGGATTATTTCCGCCAGGTTGGTGCTGACGTCTCTGTCATCCGGCACGTCCATGCGCAGACGGTGCTGAACCGCGACATGTTCGATCTGCTGGTGCTGTCGCCAGGTCCCGGCCGCCCCGCCGATTTCGGCATCTCGAAAACCATCGATACCGCGCTTGCCAAAAATCTTCCGGTGTTCGGCGTCTGCCTGGGCGTGCAGGCCATCGGCGAATATTTTGGTGGCCGGCTCGGCCAGCTCACGCAGCCGGCCCATGGCCGTCCGTCGCGGGTACGGGTCAAAGGCGGGCAGCTGATGCACGGCCTGCCCAACGAGGTCACCATCGGGCGCTACCACTCGCTGTTCGTCGAAATGGGCGACATGCCCGAAGCGCTCACGGTGACGGCCACCACCGAGGATGGTGTCGCCATGGCCATCGAGCACACGACGCTGCCGGTGGGAGGCGTCCAGTTCCATCCGGAATCGCTGATGTCGCTGGGCGGGGAGGTCGGCCTGCGCATTGTTGAAAATGCGTTCCGGCTGGGCCAAAAGGCGGAGTGAACCGCGGGCGAGGGCCCACGGTAGAGCAATCCGGCCTTGCTTGTGGCATCCGGATTGCTTCGATACCTTCGCCGCCGCCCGCATTCGACCGAAACAGAGATCCTGATGACCCCTGACCTCGCTCACGACCTCAAGGCTTCCGTCCGCACCATTCCGGATTATCCGAAGCCGGGGATCCTGTTTCGCGACATCACCACGCTGCTGGGCGATGCCCGCTCGTTCCGCCGCGCCGTGGACGAACTGGTGCATCCTTGGGCCGGCTCGAAGATCGACAAGGTCGCCGGCATGGAAGCCCGCGGCTTCATCATCGGCGGCGCTGTCGCCCATCAGGTCTCGGCTGGCTTCGTGCCCATCCGCAAGAAGGGCAAGCTGCCGCATACGACTGTGCGCATTGCCTATTCGCTGGAATACGGCATCGACGAGATGGAAGTGCATGCCGACGCCATCAAGCCCGGCGAGCGCGTGATCCTGGTCGATGACCTCATCGCCACGGGCGGCACGGCGGAAGGCGCCGTGAAGCTGATGCGCCAGATCGGTGCGGATGTGGTGGCAGCCTGCTTCATCATCGACCTGCCGGATCTCGGCGGCGCCGCCAAGCTGCGCGCGATGGACGTGCCGGTGCGCACGCTGATGACGTTCGAGGGGCACTGACTCTGCTGTCGTCACCCGGCTTGACCGGGTGACCCAGTAGACACCCACATTCGAGATCCACACCGCCGCCGCCGTGTACTGGATTGCCCGCTGTCGCGGGCAATGACGACGGAGCGTGAGGCGGCCCGGCTCACATCAGCAGCAGCCCCAATTCGATCTCCCGGAACGCAAAGTAATTCTTTCGAATCCACTGATGCAGCTCGGTGGACGAATCGTGCTCCGAGCGCAGATAGCCGGTAAACGAGAAGTTCAGCCGATCGATATAGGTCTTCAGGAACGGCGGCAGCGCTGCGATGTGCAGCATCTTGCCTTGAGCGAGCGCGGGCGGGATCTCCCCGCGCAGCACCTGCTCGTTGTCGATCACATAGAGCGAGCGTTGCGGATATTGCTGCTGCAGCGTCTCGTAGGCGCGCAGTGAGGCGCGGTCGCTGTCGCCCATGAACAGCACGATCGGCGCCACGCCACGGCGCGCAGCTTCTTTGGCAAAGCCGATCTCGGCGGTCATGCGGAAGAATTCATCGAAGGCGTGATAACCGAGGTCGATCACCTTCGCCGTCTCGTCGTGAACGATCAGCCGGTCCATCAGCGCCATCTTGCCGAATGTGTCGTCGATATCGGCGGTCTCGGTCAGCCGCGGCAGGAAGTCGAGCAGCGACGGTTCCTTCAGGCTGACATCGAAGGCGACCACATCGCCGCGCTGCAGCTTGAGGAATTCCGTCAACAGGCGCGCCACAAGGGTCTTGCCGACCTGGGGGCGTGTTGAGCAGATGATGTAGACGGGCGTACGCGACATGGGGGCAGTATATCGGGAAGATCAGCGTGAGGCTTCTTACTTCACCTCTCCCCTCCGGGGAGAGGTCGCGCGCTCTTGCGCGCGGGTGAGGGGGCTTCCAC
>NZ_JBIIOT010000033.1:0-48718 GCF_044336785.1 Tardiphaga sp.
AGAGGTCGACTGTAACGCGCGGAGCGCGTGGAAGTCGGGTGAGGGGGCTCTCCACTGGCTCCGAGCTTGTGGAGGCTCCCCGTCACCCGAAGGCTCCGCTTCGCTCGCCTCCGACGTCTCCCCGCAAGCGGGGAGACGTTAAGCAGCAGCGTCCTTTGTGAGTTCAATACCTCGTAGCCACTCCTGCGACACCGTCAAATCCGCCTGCGACAGCTGATGCCCGATCGGCAGCGTGCGATGCTGCACATCGGCGCCTGCCTTGGCCAATCTCACGGCCAGTTGCTGCGAATTGCTTGCCGGGATGATCGGATCGGACTGGCCCGATACGATCAAGATCGGCTTGCCGGCGAGATCGACGGTGGGCGCATCGCTTAATGGCACCATCGCGCGCAGCAGAATTGCGCCTGCCAGCGTCTCCGGTCGCAATTGCAACACCGCCGCAGCAATATTCGCACCGTTCGAATAGCCGAGCGCAATCGGCGCCGGCAGATCGTAACGCTTGCGGGCATCATTCACGAAATCCGCAAGCGCATTGGCGCGGCGACGCACATCGTCCTCGTCGAACACGCCTTCCGCAAGCCTGCGGAAGAAGCGTGGCATGCCGTGTTCCAGCACCTGGCCACGCGGCGACAGCAGCGAGGCACCCGGCGAAACCGACTGCCCGAGTGGCAACAAATCACTCTCGTCGCCACCCGTGCCATGCAGCAGCAGGAGAGGGGCTGCTTCGTGCCGGTTGCCCGGCACGAAGCGATGGATGTGAGACAGATCGGTCATGCCGACACCTCGTTGGTTACGAGCGGCGGCAACACGCCCTCGATTTCGCTGCGATGCTTCTCAAGAAACGCCGGCAGCTTCAGATGCTCGCCGAGGGACTCGACGGGCTCGTCCACGGCAAAGCCGGGGACATCGGTGGCGATCTCGAACAGCACGCCGCCGGGTTCGCGGAAATAGACCGAGCGGAAGTAGTTGCGGTCCTTCTGCTCCGTCACATGCTGGCCGTGGACCTCCACAAGCTTGCGGCTCATCTCGGCCTGCTCGGCGTCATCCTTCGCCCGGAAGGCGACGTGATGGACCGAACCGACACCCTGGCGACCCGGCAGGAAGCCGCCAGCCTCGTAGATATCGACCACGGCACCTTCCCTGGCATCGCCGGTCAGGCGGATGATCGAGCCTTCGCGGGCGACTTCCTTGAAGCCGAACACGTCGGTGAGGATCGCGCTCGTCTTCCCGGCTTTCTCCAGCAGCAGCGTGACGCCATGGAAGCCACGGATCGCATGCTCCGCCGGAATGTCGCCATTGCTCCAGCCCGCTTCGCCCTCAGCACCGGGAACGCCGACAAGCGCGAGGCTCATGCCGTCCGGATCGGTGAAGGGCAGCACGCTCTCGCCAAAACGCTTTTCGAGCGCCTCATGGGCGATGCCCTGTGCGATGAAGCGGTGCGTCCAATAGCCGAGCGAACTCGCCGGCACGCGGAACGCAGTCTGCTGGGTCTGGCCGACACCGCCGCGACCGGGGGCGGCATGCTCCCACGGGAAGAAGGTCAGGATCGTGCCCGGCTTGCCGGTCTCGTCGCCGTAATAGAAGTGATAGGTGCCGGGATCGTCGAAATTGACCGTCTTCTTGACGAAGCGCAGGCCCAGAGCGCGGGTGTAGAAGTCGAAGTTGCGCAGCGCGGGGCCGGCGATGGCGGTGACGTGATGGATGCCTGACATGGTCTTGTCTCCGGTTTGGGAGGGCGTCTCGTCCTCCGTTGCCCGGATAATTGGTCCGTTCTCCCGCAAAGACAATCTGGCAATATGTGACATGACTGTCTATGATTTGAGGACAATCAATCGCTCCGTCCCTCATCCTGTGGAGTGGCCATTTGGCCGCGTCTCGAAGGATGGCGGCATGCTCGGAGCCAAGCCAGTTCATGGTTCGAGACGGCGCTTACGCGCCTCCTCACCATGAGGGGCGAAGTTTGTGAGGACTGGCATGGACAAACTCGACAGCCTGCGGGCCTTCGTCAAAGTGGTCGAACTCGGGAGCTTTTCGGAAGCCGGGCGGCAGTTGCGGCTGTCGCGGTCGGCGATCTCGAAATATGTCGGCGAGCTGGAAGAGAGCCTCGGCGTCCAGCTGCTGAACCGCACCACGCGCCATGCCAGCCCGACCGAAAGCGGTCAGACCTATTTCGAACGCGCGATGACCATCCTTGCCGACATCGATGCGGCGGATCAGGCGGTGGCGCAGGCGCAATCGTCGCCGCGGGGGCTTTTGCGGGTCAATGCGCCGATGTCATTCGGCACGCTGCAACTGGGGCCGGCGGTGGCGGATTTCATGGCGGAATGCCCGGAGCTGCAGATCCAGCTGGTGCTGTCGGACGATCAGGTCGACCCGATGCAGGGCGGGTTCGATGTCACGCTGCGCATTGCCGATCTGGAATCGTCCAGTTTGATCGCGCGAAAGATCGTTGCCATTGATCGCGCCGTTTGCGCGTCACCGGATTATCTGAAGGAACATGGCGCACCGAAGCTTCCGGAAGATCTGCGCAAGCACGCCCTGTTGACCTACGGTTTTCTGCTCACCGGCAATCAGTGGAAGCTGACCGGTAAGGATGGCGATCACTGGATCCAGCCGAGCTGGACGCTTTGCGTCAACAATGCGGAAGTCCTGTGCGATGCCGCGGTGAAGGGGCGGGGCATCGCGCTGCTGCCGACATTCATCGCAGGCAACGCCTTGCGCGATGGCAGGCTGCAGCGCGTGCTCAAGCCTTACAAGGCGCCGCCGCTGACGCTCTATGCGATTTATCCGCCGACACGCCATCTTGCCGTGAAGGTGCGGCTGTTTATCGATTTCCTGGTCGCGCGGTTCAGTGGGACGCCGAGCTGGGATGCAAAGCTCTGACGCGTAGGATGGGTTGAGCGCAGCGATACCCATCACCACGTGCGCTGGCGGTGATGGGTATCGCTGCGCTCAACCCATCCTACAATTCACCGCCACACCGCACGCATGCGCGAATTGATATCGAACCGCACATTGGGCATGGCGCTGCGCGCGGCTTCCGATCCGGCGCGGGGCCAACTGGTGCGCTCGAACAGGTGCAGCAACGCGTCGGGAATGAACCGCGTGCGCGACGCATAGACGTGGCGGTCGCCATTCGACTGCTGGCCGTGGGTGAAGAAACGCTGCGGCACCATCAGATGCAGGTCGTCCTTGGCGCGCGTCATCGCCACATAGAGCAGACGGCGTTCTTCCTCGATCTCCGCCGATGTGCCGGTGCCGAGATCGGACGGCATGCAGCCATCGACGACGTTGAGCACGTAAACCGATTTCCATTCCTGCCCCTTGGCGGAATGGATGGTAGAGAGAATGAGATAGTCGTCGTCAAGCAGCGGCACGCCCGATTGATCGCTGGTCGCATCCGGCGGATCGAGCGTCAGCTCGGTGAGAAAGCGCTCGCGCGACGGATAGCCGGCGGCGATCGATTCCAGCTGGATCAGATCGGCGCGGCGCGTTGGCGCATCCTCATGGATGCGATCGAGATGCGGCTCGTACCATTGCCGTGCCAGTTCGAGTTCGGCCGGCCATCCGGCACGGCCGGACTTGATCTCGCTGATCACATCGACAAAGCCGCGCCAGTCATGGGCCGCGCGTGGTGGCGATGGCGCCAGCGCGAGGGCTGTGATCGGATCAGACGATGCGATCATGTGATCGAGCGCCTTCTGCGCGGAGGCCGGCCCGACGCCGGGCAAGAGCTGCATCAGGCGAAAACCGGCGACGCGGTCGCGCGGGTTTTCGATAAAGCGCAGCAGTGCCAGCATGTCTTTCACATGCGCGGCATCAAGAAATTTAAGGCCGCCGAATTTGACGAAGGGAATGTTCCGTCGCGTCAGCTCGATCTCGAGCGGACCGCTATGGGATGAGGTGCGGAACAGTACGGCCTGTTCCTTGAGCCGCGCACCGCCCTCGCGGTGATCCAGCACGTGCTCGACGATGGCGCGCGCCTGGTCGGCTTCATCCCTGATCGTGATGATCTGCGGCTTCGCCGACGATTCGCGCTCGGTGCGAAGATTCTTGGTGAAGCGCTCGCGGGCGAGGCCGATGACGCCGTTCGCAGCGGCAAGGATCGGCTGGGTCGAGCGATAATTGCGGTCAAGGGTGACGATGGTTGCCGGCGGCGAGAACTGCGTCGGAAAATCGAGAATGTTGCGCACGGTGGCGGCGCGAAACGAATAGATCGATTGCGCGTCGTCGCCAACCACGGTGAGGCCGTGGCCTTGCGGCTTCAGCGCCATCAGGATCGTCGATTGCAGGCGGTTCGTGTCCTGATATTCGTCCACAAGCACATGATCGAAACGGCCGCCAAGATGCGCGGCGAGCTGTGGTTCGCCCGCCATCTGTGCCCAATAGAGCAGGAGGTCGTCGTAATCGAGCACGTTCTGCTTCTGCTTGGCCTCGACATAGCCGGCGAACAGATCGCGCAGTTCCGCCGCCCAGCCCGCGCACCACGGAAAGTTCGCGCCGAGCACCTGCTCCAGGGGCATCTCCGCGTTCACGCAGCGTGAATAGATGGAGAGGCAGGTGCCCTTGGTCGGAAAACGGTTCTCGGTCTTTGAGAAGCCAAGTTCGTGCCTGATCAGATTCATCAGATCGGCAGAGTCTTCGCGATCATGGATCGTGAAAGCGGGATCGAGGCCGATCTGCTCGGCATAGTCGCGCAGCAGGCGCGCGCCGATGCCGTGAAAGGTGCCTGCCCAGCTCAACGCATCGGTCATCACGCCGGCATTGTTGCCGAGCACTTTTCGCGCGATGCGCTCAACGCGGCGACCCATCTCGCTGGCGGCACGGCGGGAAAAGGTCATCAGGAGGATGCGGCGCGGATCGGCGCCATGGACGATCAGATGTGCGACGCGATGCGCCAGCGTGTTGGTCTTGCCGGAACCGGCACCTGCGATCACCAGCAGCGGCGCCGATGGCGTGGTGTCGCGTTCGCGCACGCCGTGTTCCACGGCGGCGCGTTGTTCCGGATTGAGCGTGTCGAGATAGGCAGCTGAAGCGAGCAAGGGAGCGATCCGAGGTGACGAATCACGCTCGCTGATTCCCGTTCTGTTCGCAATCATTGTCGTCCCCGCATAGGCGGGGACGACACCTGTATTTAAGCCGCGCGCACTTCGCGCAGGAACGCATCCACCTGGGTCTTCAGGTCTTCGCCATTGCGCGACAGTTCCCCGGCAGACTCGACCACCTGCGACGCCGCAACACCGGTTTCGCGAGCGGCGTGGTTCACGCCGGCAATGTTCTGCGAGACCTCGCCGGTGCCGCGTGCGGCCTCAGCGACATTGCGGGCGATTTCCAGCGTGGCGGCGCCCTGTTCCTCGACAGCGGCGGCAATCGTGCTGGCGATCTCGCTGACGCGGCCGATCGTCGTTGTAATGTTCTGGATCGAATCCACCGACAGGCGGGTGGCGTTCTGGATCGACGAGACCTGGGTCGAGATCTCGTCGGTCGCCTTCGAGGTCTGGGTCGCCAGTGCCTTCACTTCGGAGGCGACGACCGCGAAGCCGCGGCCGGCTTCACCGGCACGCGCCGCCTCGATGGTGGCGTTGAGCGCGAGCAGGTTGGTCTGCGCCGCGATCTCGCTGATCAGCTTGACCACATCGCCGATCTTCTGCGCGGCCTCAGCAAGGCTCTGTACTTCGCTATTGGTGACATTGGCCTGCGAGACGGCGTCGCCAGCGACGCGGGCAGATTCATTGACCTGCTTGGCGATCTCGCTGATCGAGGCGTTGAGTTCCTCGACAGCTGCGGCGACAGCTTGTGCGCTTTGGGTGGCTTCCTCCGAAGCGGCGGCGACGGCTGCAGTCTGATTGGTGGATTCCTCCGCGGTGGCTGCCATCGATTGCGCGGTGTGGCGCAGTTCCGTCGCGGCCGAGCTGACAGCGCTGACAACGCCGCCGACGCCGTTTTCAAAGCGTGCGGCGAGGGCATTCATCGTGTCCCGGCGCTCATGCTGGGCGCGCGCACGCTGTTCGTCCTGCGAGGCGCGCAGCTGCTCGGTCTCGATCAGGCCCGTCTTGAACACCTCGACGGCGCCTGCCATCGAGCCGATCTCGTCGCTGCGGCCGGCGCCCGGCACGGCGATTGTGTGATTGCCACCGGCAATGCTGCGCATGGCGGCCTCAAGGGCGCTGATCGGTTTCGCCATGCTGCGACCCATGAAGGTGGCGACGGCGGCGGCGAGCAACAGCACGCAGATCGAGGCGACAACAAGCCAGGTCAGCGAGCTGCGCGTCAGGGCCTGATAGGCGCTGGCATCGCGCACGATTTCAAACACGGCGACCGGTTCGCCGGAGAAGTTCTTGATCTGGCCGAAGGAGGTCGCTGACGCACGCCCGTTCAATTCGCCCTGCTGGATGATGACATCGCCAGCCAGCGCGCGGCGGATCACATTTGGATCGACGGCGGCGCCGGTGAAGGTCGAGGCCAGCGTCTTCGCGGCCTGACCGTCCATCTGGTGGATGGCGACATCGACCTTGAAGCGCGTCTTCATGCTATCGACAAAGGCCTTGCCGAACGGCGCGCCGACATCGACCACGCCAAGAATGTTGCTGCCATCGAGGATCGGCGCGGTGCCGAACACGTTCAGGACATCGCGACCTGGCTCGACGCCGCCGATCGGCTTGCGCGTGCTCGTCGCCTGCGCCACCGTCTTGCGGCGCGGGGTCATGTCGTCATCGAAGGTCTTCGGATTGTGCACGCGGGCAAAGCCGATGCCCGGCGGCGTGGCGACGGTGATCAGTTCGAGGCCGCGTGGCTTGATGCTGGCATAGGGCAGGTCGAGCAGCGCCAGCGTGGCGGCGCGATCCTTGGCGCGCACGGCGTCTTTCATCTGCGGCATCGCCGCCAGCGTCTCGGCGATCGACAGCGTGGTGCGCGTCTCGGCGTTCAGCGCGGCAGTGAGATTGAGATAGTCGTTCTGCAATTCGCGTTCGAGCGCGGTATCGACGATGGCCTGCTGCTGCCACATGCTGAAGGCGGCGAGAACGCCACAGGAGCCTGCCGCGACCAGCGTGATGGCGACGATCATGCGCGCCGAAATCGACTTGAGTACAAACATCTGAAATGCCCCTTCCGCCGCAGCTAACAAAATGCCGCGTTCGTAAATCCCCAATCCAGCCTTAGGGACTTCCAGTGAAAGAGGTCTTAATTACCTTTCCATCTCAGTTTATCAGGTAATATGGTGTTGCGTTGCGATCAGGCGGGATCGCTTGGCGAACAGCCGTCGTTGATGAATGTCTACGAGGCCTTCTGCGCCGCGATCGAAGTATTCGACATCGCGTTGAGCAGCGACTCGTGAACCTGGATGGTCGCGTCATAGCTGATGAAGCCGAGGCGCCGGAACTTGTTCATGAAATAGCTGACGCGCGAGCGCGTGGTGCCGATCATCTCGGCGAGCGTTTCCTGACTGATATCAATATCGATCGGCTGGCTGCTGCCATCCTCGCCGAAGCGGGCAAGGATCAGCAGCAATCGCGCCAGGCGCTTCTCGCTCGAATTGAACAGCTGGTCGATGAGGTCTTCCTCGATGCGGCTGTTGCGCGCCAGAAGATAGGCCATGAAGAATTCGGACATCGCGGGCTCATCGCGCAAGGTGGCCAGCATCGTCGCCTTGTTGATGACCGCGATGATGCTGTCTTCCATCGTCGTTGCCGTCGAGGTCCGCACCGGAATTCCGTTAAGGCAGCATTCGCCGAAGAACTGGCCGGGCTCAAGCAGGCCGACCACGGCTTCCTTGCCTTGCTCGGAGAGTACCGTGAGTTTCACCCGCCCTTGCAGGATGAAGAACACGGCATCTGCATGGTCGCCTTGTCCGAAGACGATCTGATTCTTCCGGTGATCGGCAATCGTCTTGCCGGCGCCAGGCGTCGAGAGAAAATAGGGCGCATCGAAATCAGTAACGGTCGGGATTCGCAGGACAGCGTGGCGTGTCATCAGCACTCTCCGGGATCACGTCGGATCGAATCTAGTCGAAGTTGTGTTAGTTAATGATTGTTTTAGATAATTGCATTTCGATTGTGAAGAGCGATCAGTGAACAACCGTATCGCATGATGAATCCATCGGTTTTGATAGGTACATAACTACGCAAATGATTTTGCGCAGGTAGCAGCTTCTGACGATCGCGTTCACCGAGGCGAAACGTCTGCGCCGCATGTTGGTTGCATCAACGCATGTTGCATGAAGGTTCGGAGCCGGACGATGACCACGCGCGCGACCGCTCTCGAACTGCGGGGGTTAACAAAACGTTTCGATCGGCTCGCCGTCGATGCGCTCGACCTTACTGTTTATGCCGGTGAGTTTTATGCACTGCTCGGCGCCAATGGCGCGGGCAAGACGACGACCCTGCGCATGGTGGCCGGCTTGTTGCCGCCCGATGCTGGCGCGATCCGCATCACGGATATCGATGCGCTCGGCGATCCCGTTGCCGCCAAGCAGGTGATGGCGTGGGTCTCCGATGAGCCGATGATCTATGACAAGCTGACGCCGCTCGAATATCTTGAATTCATCGCGGGCCTGTGGGGCTGCGATCCCGCAACAGCCGATGTGGCGGCGCATGAGTTACTCACCTCGCTCGGTCTTGCCGGGCATATGCACGAGCGCTGCGAAGGCTTTTCCAAGGGCATGCGGCAGAAAGTGGCGCTGGCCGGGGCGCTGGTGCACGATCCCAGGCTCATCATTCTCGACGAGCCCTTGACTGGCCTCGATGCGGTCTCCGCGCGTCACGTCAAGGGATTGCTGCAGACACGCGTGCGCAGCGGCTGCACCGTCATTATGACCACGCATATTCTGGAAGTGGCCGAGCGCATGGCGGATCGCATCGGCGTGATCGCGGCGGGGCGGCTGATCGCCGAAGGCACGCTCGCCGAGTTGCGCCAGAAAATGGGGCAGAGCGACACCAGTCTCGAGGAGATGTTTGTCGCGCTGGTCGAAAACGCATCGGCGGCCGCATGAGCGCGGCCGTCAGCGCGCTATGGTTCGCGCGGCACGAGCTGCGGCTCGGCTGGCGCGAAATGCTGGGCATGCTGACCGGCGGTCGCCGACGCCGTACGCGGAGCGCGACGATCTTGCTGTTTGTCTTCGTGATCTTCCTGCATCTGCCGGCCTATGCCGTGGTCGGTCGCTTTGCCGATGTGCAGGTGCCGCTGGATCTGCAGAGTGCCATCATCATCACCGCCAGCGTGTTTCTGGCTTGGGCGTTGATCCTGTCGCAGGCCATCGAGTCGGTGACGCGCGTGTTCTATGCGCGCGCCGATCTCGACCTCATCGTATCGTCACCGGCGCCGCTCACCAATGTGTTCTCCGTTCGGATCGCAGCGATTGCGCTCACCGTGACACTGATGGCGGTGATGCTGGCGACGCCGTTTATCAATGTTCTGGTGTTCGGCGGCGGCGCGCGGTGGTTCGCGGCCTATGGCGTGGTCGTCATCATGGGCCTGTCGGCATCCGCGATCGCCATCGCCGTCGCGGTCGGGCTGTTCGAACTTTGCGGGCCGGCGCGCACGCGCATGGTCGCCCAGATCATTTCCGCTGTCACCGGCGCCGGCTTCGTCATCGCACTGCAGGTGGCGGCGATCCTGTCTTACGGCACCTTGTCACGCTTTGCAGTGCTGACATCGGACGCGGTGATCAGCTTCGTGCCCGACGCATCAAGCATTGTCTGGTGGCCGGCGCGCGCCATGCTGGGCGATGTCGCTGTGTTGCTGCCATTGCTCGCGGCCGCGCTGCTTTTGCTCGGCGTCACCATGGCGCTGTTCTCTCCGCATTTCGGCCGCTATGTGGCGAGCGCATCGCCGCAACTGGCATCGCGCAAGATCGGCAATGCCAGGCCGTTTCGCGCGACGTCGCGCCGGCATGCGTTGCGTCGCAAAGAATTCAAGCTGCTGTGGCGCGATCCCTGGCTGATGTCGCAGACGCTGATGCAATTGCTGTATCTCCTGCCTCCGGCCCTGATGCTGTGGCGCAGCTTTGGCGACGGCCCGAGTGCGTTCATCGTGCTGGTTCCGGTGATCGTGATGGCGGCCGGACAACTCGCTGGCGGTCTGGCATGGCTGACGATTTCCGGCGAAGACGCTGCCGATCTGGTCGCGACGGCGCCGTTGCAGTCAACATCGCTGCTCGGTGCGAAGATCGAAGTCGTGCTGATCTGCATTGCTGCGATCTTCATGCCGCTGATCGTGGCATTGGCATTCATCTCCGGCCACATGGCGCTTGTCGCCACGCTCGCGACGGTCATTGCAGCGGCGTCCGCAACGGCGATCCAGCTCTGGTTCCGCGTTCAGGCGAGGCGGAGTCAGTTCCGGAGGCGCCAGACGTCATCGCGCATCGCGACGTTTGCCGAAGCATTCTCGTCTGTTGGATGGGCAGCGACTGCGGTGCTGACGCTGATCTTGCCGGTGGCTGGCATGATCTCTGGCGTGCTCACGGCGGGCATCGTTGCGCTGGCGTGGAAGCTCAGCCCGTCGCGGGCTTAAGTCAGGCGACCCGCTGCGCTGATATCGTTTCGTCTGTCACTTCATCGGTGACCACTTCGAAACGCGTCAGCAGTGGCTTGCCAAAAGCGGTCGAGATGGCGACATCGGCGGCATCACGACCGCGGGCCATGACGATGCGGCCGATCCGCGGCTCGTTGTGGCGGGCGTCGAATGTGTACCATTGACCCAGCAGATAGACCTCGAACCAGGCGCTGAAATCCATCGGCGCGGGATCTATGGGGACGCCGATATCGCCGAGATAGCCGGTGCAATAGCGCGCCGGAATATTCATGCAGCGGCAGAGCGTGACGGCGAGATGCGCGAAGTCGCGGCACACACCGATACGCTCTTCATGCGCCTCGAAGCCGGTGCGATCATTGCGGGCGTGGTAATAACCGAATTCGATCCGGTTATGCGCATAATCGACGATGGCCTGCACCAGCTGTGCGCCATCCTCGATGCCGTTGAATTCCGCCAGAGCGAGATCGAACAGCTTTTGCGTATCGCAATAGCGACTGCCCAGGAGATAGATGAGAACATCGTCCGGCAGACCACCGACCGGCGTGAGCTTACCGGGTGGCGGTGTCAGTTCGGGAAGGCCGCTGTCGGAGATCAGGAAGTTGTTGCTAATGGTCAGCGGCCCCTTCGGCGCGACCAAGCGGGTGCATGTGTTGCCATAGATGTCGTGATAGTCGTGCATCGGAAGTTCAGGGGAGATGCGGATCTGATGCGGGCTGAGCAAGTCTTGCTCGCGATCGGGATGGATGCTGAGCATCAGCACCACCGCAGTCTCCTTGTCGAATTCGAATGCGATATCGTAGCCAGCGCGGATTTGCACCTGACGTCTCCCATGGCCGCATTGCCACATGAATAGATTATGTCAGACAAGTTCACGCATGAAACATCGTTCCGCGACAAAACGGATGCAATCTGCGGGAATTGTGGGCAGCAGCGGCTGAGCCGCCGCTGCCTCGATCATTACTTCTGCAGTGTCAGCAACAGAAGCGAGCGTCCGGTCACCTGATACATCTCGCCGAATGGGAAGGTCTGGCCGCCCGGTGCATCCGGGATGTTGGTATCGACCAATAGCTCCCAGCCCTTGCCGCCGAAGGCTTCCGGCATGGTGAAATCCACCAGCCCTTCGAAGCCGTTCAGGATCAGCAGCATGGTTTGATCGTTCGCCTGTTTGCGGATGCCCGTCTTCTGCGCGCGGCCATCGAGCAGCATGCCGAAACATTTGACGTTGCCATCCTTCCAATGCTCCTCCTGCATCGGTCCGCCATTGGCGTTGATCCATGTGACGTCACGGACATCCAGATGCGGATCGTGCTCGCCGGTCAGAAAGCGCGAGCGGCGCAGCACCGAACAGTCGGCCAGCAGCTTGATCAGTCGCTTGGTGAAGGCGTGCAGGTCCTTGCCGTCTTCGGTCCATTTCCAGTCGAACCAGGAGATCTCGCTGTCCTGGCAATAGGCATTGTTATTGCCCTTCTGGGTGCGGCCGAATTCGTCGCCGCCGAGCAGCATCGGCGTGCCCTGCGCGAAAAGAAGCGTCGCCAGCATGTTGCGCTTCTGGCGTTCGCGCAGCGCAATGATGTCCTTGTCGTCGGTCGGACCTTCGACGCCGCAATTCCACGAGCGGTTATGCGAGTGACCATCCTTGTTGTCTTCGCCATTCGCCTCGTTGTGCTTTTCGTTGTAGCTGAAATTGTCGTTCAGCGTGAAGCCGTCATGGGCGGTGACAAAATTGACGCTGGCCCAGGCACGGCGGCCCTGGTGATTGAACATGTCACCAGAAGCAACGAGCCGCGGCGCAAGCTCCGCGACCGGTGCCTCGCCGCGCCAGAAGTCACGCGCCGTATCGCGAAACTTGTCGTTCCATTCCGCCCAGCCCGGCGGAAAGCCGCCGACCTGATAGCCGCCGGGCCCGATGTCCCATGGCTCGGCGATCAGCTTCACGGTGGTGAGCAGCGGGTCCTGATCGACGGCCTTGAGGAAGCCGCTCTGTTCGGTGAAGCCATAGACCTCGCGGGCGAGAATGGTGCCGAGATCGAAGCGGAAGCCGTCGATATGCATCTCGCGCACCCAGTAGCGGAGGCTGTCGGCCACCATCTGGATGACGCGCGCATTGGAGAGATTGACGGTGTTGCCGGTGCCGGTGTCGTTGATGTAGTAGCGCGGCTTGTCCGGCATCAGCCGGTAATAGCTGGCATTGTCGATGCCTTTGAAGGACAGCGTCGGGCCAAGCTCGTTGCCTTCGGCGGTGTGGTTGTAGACCACGTCGAGAATGACCTCGAGCCCGCCGGCATGCAGCTTCGCCACCATCTCCTTGAATTCGCGCAGTGAGTTCGGCACGTCCGACGCATATCGCGGATCCGGCGCGAAGAAGCCGATGGTGTTGTAGCCCCAGTAATTGACGAGCTTCTTCTTCAGCAGATAGTCGTCATTGATGAAGGTGTGCACCGGCAGCAACTCGACCGAGGTGATGCCGAGATCAACGAGATAATCGACCACGGGCTTGGTGCCGAAGCCGGCATAGGTGCCGCGCAGCTTCTCCGGCACATCCGGATGCAGCTTGGTGAAGCCCTTCACATGGGTCTCGTAGACGATGGTGCGATCCCATGGCACGGGCTGGCGGCCGGCTTCACCGGTCCAGTCGAAATCCTGATCGACGATTACGCATTTCGGCATGAAGGGCGCGGAGTCGCGCTCGTCGAAAGTGAGATCGTCGCCGGTCTCCATCTTGTAGCCGAACACGGCCGGGTCCCATTTCAGGGTGCCCGCATGGGCGCGCGCATAGGGATCGAGCAGCAGCTTGTTGGGATTGAAGCGATGACCCTTCTCGGGCTCGTAGGGGCCGTGGACGCGATAGCCATAATACTGGCCGGGGCCAACATCGGGCAGATAGCCGTGGAAGATCTCATCGGTATATTCCGGCAGTTCGATCCGGGTTTCTTTGTCGCCGTCGAACAGGCAGATCTCGACCTTGGTGGCGTTCGCTGAGAACAGCGCGAAATTGGTGCCGTTGCCGTCCCAATGCGCGCCCAGCGGATAGGGAAGGCCTTCTTCAACAGCTTTGCTCACGATTGCCCCGTTCGGTCAAAATATTGGAATGAAACGCGCATTATAACGACGATGGTTCGATTGCGTTGCACTGCGGAAAGCGCATTTCGGACAATATTTTCATGATTTCGCCGCGCGATGATGACAAACGCGGCAGCCATTCAGGAGCCCATGCATGAGCAAGCCTTTCCGCCCGAACCGCATCGCCTTGCTGGGCGCTCCTGTCGAGATCGGCGCATCGCAGCTCGGCACGCTGATGGGGCCGGATGCCATGCGGACGGCTGGGCTAAAGCCGCTGCTGGAAGAGCTGGGCTTCGCCGTGGAGGATCACGGCAATCTGACGATGCCAACGCCGACAAGCGATGATGCGCCGCCTGCCAATGCAAAGCACTACCGCGACATCCAGGCCTATGTTCAGGCCCTCAGCGCGCGGGCGTATACGCTCGCTGCGTCCGGTGCCTTGCCCATCTTCATCGGCGGTGATCACAGCCTGTCCATGGGCTCGGTCAATGGCGTTGCGCGGCACTGGCAGGCGCAGGGGCGCGAACTGTTCGTGCTCTGGCTCGATGCCCATGCCGACTACAACACGCCGGCCACCACCATCAGCGGCAATATGCACGGCATGTCGGCGGCGTTCCTGTGCGGGGAGCCCGGTCTTGATGGCCTGCTTGGCAACGAGCCACGCGCATCCATCACGCCGGATCATCTCGATCTGTTCGGCATCCGCTCCATCGACAAGCTCGAGAAGGAGTTGGTGAAGCAGCGCGGCATCTCGCTGATCGACATGCGCCAGATCGACGAATTCGGCGTCGGCGTTTTGATCCGCCGTGTCATCGAGCGCGTGAAAGCGCGCAATGGCGTGCTGCATGTCTCGCTGGATGTGGATTTCCTCGATCCCATCACCGCGCCCGGCGTGGGCACCATGGTGCAGGGTGGGGCGACCTATCGCGAGGCGCATCTCATCATGGAGCTGCTGCATGATAGCGGCCTGATGTGCTCGCTGGATGTGGTGGAGCTCAACCCGTTCCTCGATGAGCGCGGCCGCACGGCGCGTGTGATGGTCGAACTGGTCGGCAGTCTGTTCGGCCAGCAGATTACGGATCGACCAACGCCGACCAATGCGATCATGGCGGGAGAATGAGTCGTAGGATGGGTTGAGCGGGGTCGCGAAAACCCATCAGCTGCAATTCATAAGATTGATGGGTTTTCGCTGCGCTCAACCCATCCTACGGCTCCGTTCATCTTCGCGCAGCTGACCCGCAATTGGTTCCTCGCGCATCCCGGCCTTTATCTAACGGATTCGTAACACCGCCCGGAACGAACCCTGCCACCATGGATTGCTTCCTCATCGAATAACAAATGAGGAGGCACGTCATGATTAGGAATCTTGCCATCATCGCCGTGGCTGCGGCGTCCATTGGTACCGCACTTCCGGTGACCACCGCGAGCGCACAGGAAATCGGCGTGGGCGTCGGCCCAGGCGGTGTTACCGTAGGCGCCGTGGGCCGCGATCGTTATCGCGATCGCGACTATGACCGCGATTACTATCGCGATCGCCGCGACCGCAACGAGACGGTGATCATCAAGCGTAACCGCGATCGCGGCTACTATGATGGCGGCGTCGAGCGTCGAACTGTCATCGAACGCTACTAAGTTACTGACAGCGCGATTCGGCGGCCCTTCCTCGGAAGGGCCGCTTTTTCGTGCCGATTTCCGCTCATTGGGTCGGGTTCAATCCGCATCATGAATAAAGCAGCATCCGTGTGGTGGCAGGCCGGCACCATCTATCAAATTTATCCGCGCTCGTTTCAGGACTCCAACGGCGATGGCATCGGTGATCTCAAGGGGATCGTCGGACGCTTGCCCTATCTGCGCCAGCTCGGCGTCGATGCGATCTGGATCTCGCCGATCTTCCCGTCGCCCATGGCGGATTTCGGCTACGACATATCGGACTATATCGATATCCACCCGCTGTTCGGCACGCTGGATGATTTCGATGCGCTGCTGGAAGCTGCGCATGAGAGCGGGTTGAAGGTCATTCTGGACCTCGTGCCCAACCACACTTCCGATGAGCATCCGTGGTTTGTCGGCAGCCGCTCATCACGAGATAATCCGAAGCGCGACTGGTATATCTGGCGCGATCCAAAACCCGATGGCAGCGCGCCGACCAACTGGTTGTCGGAATTTGGCGGTAGCGCGTGGCAATATGACGAGGCGACGGGGCAATATTACTATCACGCCTTTCTCGACCGGCAGCCCGATCTCAACTGGCGCAATCCCGATGTGCGCGATGCGATCTATGAGGTGATGCGGTTCTGGATGCGCCGCGGCGTCGATGGCTTCCGCGTCGATGTGATCTGGCATCTGATCAAGGACGACCAGTTTCGCGACAATCCCGCCAACCCGAACTACGTCGCCGGCCGGCCTCCGCATGAAACGCTGGTCACGCTCTATTCGGCGGATCGTCCGGAGACGCAGGATGTCGTCGCCGAGATGCGTCAGGTGGTGGACGAGTTCGAGGACCGCGTGCTGATCGGCGAGGTCTATCTGCCGATCGATCGTCTGGTCGCCTATTACGGCGAAAACCTTGGCGGCGCGCATCTGCCGTTCAATTTCGCGCTGCTGTCGGCGCCATGGCATGCGCCTGATATCGCCGATCTGATCGCGCGCTATGAGGCGGCCTTGCCGCTTGGTGCCTGGCCGAACTGGGTGCTCGGTAATCATGACCGGCCGCGGGTGGCGACGCGCGTGGGAGAAGCACAGTCGCGCGTGGCGGCGATGCTGCTGCTGACCTTGCGCGGCACGCCGACGCTGTATTACGGCGACGAGATTGGCATGAAACAGGTGCCGATTGCGCCCGATCAGGTACAGGACCCGTTCGAGAAGAACGTGCCTGGTATCGGCGTCGGCCGCGATGGCTGCCGTACGCCAATGCAATGGGCGTCAGAGACGCATGCCGGCTTTACCAGCGGCGTGCCGTGGCTGCCGCTCGGTGACGACTATCGCGAGAACAATGCCGTAGCGCTTGCCGTCGATCCGCAATCCATCCTTACGCTCTATGTGAAGCTGATCGCTTTGCGAAAGCGGACGCCGGAGCTGGTCTTCGGCAGTTATGATCCGATGGAGACGCAGGAGGCCGTGCTGGCCTATCGGCGGACCTATGATGACCAGTCGGTCCTGATCGCACTGAATTTCACCGGCGAGCCGGCCTCGTTGCATGTGGGGGCAGGCGAAGTGCTGGTCTCGACGGAACTGGATCGCGAAGGCGAGAATGTTCCGGGGCCGCTCGAGCTACGCGGCAATGAAGGTGTGATCGTCAGGCTTAGGTAGTTCGTTGGTGTTGCTGCTCCGCAAAGATGTCATCCCCCGCGAAAGCGGGGGATCCAGTAAACGCGGGCTTCAGCGGTTATGCATCAGCGGTGAGTCCACTAGGTCACCCGGTCAAGCCGGGTGACGACAGATATGTGGTTGGTTCAATCCAGACCGATCGTCGTCAGATCCTGGAACCAGTGCTGGGCCTGCACGAATTTCTTCACCTTCGGTGACAGCGCGTGCGGGTTGGTGTCGTGCACGACCCAGACCAGCACGGCGTCGTCGACGATCTGTGCATGGGCTTCGGCGAGCAACTCGTCCTGCTTCTTGACGTCGAAATTGTTCTTCGCCTCGTCAATCAGCGCGTCCACCTTCGGATTCTTGTAGCCGCCCCAGTTCACGCCGACCGGTGCGATCTGGCCGGAATGGAAGAAGCGCACGATGGCGTAGAGCGGGTCCGAGGTGACGTAAGCGATGTTGTTCGAGGTGATGCCCTTCATGCTCTCATCGGCCGCGCCCTTGCGCCACGCGGTGTAGAGAACCTCGAGCTCGACGACCTTGAATTCGACCTCGACACCGATTTCCTTGAAGCTCTGCTGCAGGAATTCGTTGATCGGCAGCGACAGCATCTGGCCGGTGCCGCCATTGGCGATGATGAAGGTCGCCTTCAGCGGCTTCTCCGGGCCGTAGCCGGCTTCCTTCACCAGCTTCTTGGCTTCGGCGAGATCATATTTGATCTTGAAGTTCGGCTTGCCGAACCACGGGCTCGACGGATCGACCTGGCCGATGGCCGGCTTGGCGAGGCCGTTCATCAGGGCAACGACGCCATCACGATCGATGGCGAGATTGAGTGCCTTGCGCAGGCGAATATCCGTCCAAGGCGAGCCCGGCAGCACGCTGAGATGATAATTCCAGACATGCGGCGTGACGTTGTCGACGATCTTCATGCCGGCGCCCTTGAGCTGCGGCACGGCATCGGGAGCCGGCGTCTCGATCAGATCGACCTGACCGGCGAGCAGCGCATTGGTGCGGGTGAGTGCTTCCGGCATCGGGATCAGCACCAGCTTGTCCGCTTTCGGAATACGCTTCTTGTCCCAGTAATCGACGTTCTTGCTGAGCTCTGCCTGTTCACGCGGAACGAGCTTGGTCAATTTGAACGGACCCGTGCCCGAGGGCTGCGACGCGAACTTGTCCCAGTCCTTGCCGACCTTCTCATATTGCGCGGGGCTGGAGACCAGGAACCAGAGCATCTGGTAGGGGAAGAAGCTATCGACGGCCTTGGTGGTGATTTCCACCGTGCCGTCATCAATCTTGGCATAGCTTGCGACTGAGGGCAGGCGGGTCTTCACCTGTGCGCTCTGGCGCTTGTCGAATTGCGGTGCCTTTTCATTGAGCACCTTGTCGAGATTCCAGATCACCGCATCGGCATTGAAGTCGCTGCCATCGTGGAACTTGACGCCCTTGCGCAGGGTGAAGCGCCACTTGGTCTTGTCCTTGTCGTCCACTTTCCATTCGGTGGCGAGGCCGGGGATGAGTTTGCCGGGGCGATCGGCGACATCCATCTCCCACGCGACCAGCGGGTCATAGATCGTGTAGCCGGTAAATTGATAGCCGCCCGCACCGCGATCCGGCTGACCAGTGGTCAGCGGCACATCGGCCATGGAAATGCCGTAGCGCACAACGGTCTCGGCTTTCGCGGGTGCAGTGAGGCCGATAACAGCCGCCAACGCCGCGCCTGCGAAAGAAAATCTAAAACTCATCCCCAACTCCTGATCTGGATACAGTCGCTGGCATGCAAGCAAGCTTAATGCCACACTCTTACCTCTCGCGAGGCCTGTGCCAGTCGGTCGCGGGCGAAGGGGGTGTACACCACAAGCGCACGTTGCTCTGATTTGTGGCACGCGCGTTGCATTGCACTGCATCAGAATTAGCCAACTGAATTTCGTTCACACGAAGGGGACTAGTCAGAATGCGTATCCACAAACCAGTCACGGGCCGATTGAAGACCGCTCTCGCGATGCTCACCGTCGCGACAGCACTGACGCTTCCACAATTTGCGCTCGCTGAAACCGTCGTGAAGATCGGCATGACGGCTGCGGATATCCCGCGCACGCTCGGCCAGCCGGATCAGGGCTTCGAAGGCAACCGCTTCACCGGCAACACGATGTATGAGGGTCTCACGCTGTGGGACCTCTCGTCTGCCACCAAGCCGAGCGTTGTGATCCCCGGATTGGCTACGGAATGGGCAGTTAACGATAGCGACAAGACCAAGTGGACCTTCAAGCTGCGTCCCGGCGTCAAATTCCACGATGGCAGCGACTTCAATGCCGATGCCGTGGTGTGGAACGTCGACAAGGTGCTGAAGCAGGATGCGCCGCAATTCGATGCCAGCCAGGTCGGCGTCACCGCGTCGCGCATGCCGACCCTGGTGTCGGCGAAAAAGATCGACGACATGACCGTCGAACTGACGACGAAGGAGCCGGACTCCTTCCTGCCGATCAATCTCACCAATCTCTTCATGGCGAGCCCGACCAAGTGGCAGTCATTCTATGACAAGGCACAGGGTGCCGACGCCAAGGCGAAGACGACCGCGGCATGGGATGCGTTCTCCAAGGATGCATCGGGCACCGGTGCATGGAAGATGGCCAAGTTCACGCCGCGCGAGCGTCTCGAACTGGTAAAGAACGATGGCTATTGGGACAAGGCGCGCGTGCCGAAGGTCGATCGCCTCGTGCTGCTGCCGATGCCCGAAGCCAATGCGCGTACTGCGGCACTGCTCTCGGGCCAGATCGACTGGGCCGAAGCACCGGCGCCGGATGCGGTGAAGGAAATCACCGCACGCGGCTTCAAGATCGAAAAGAACGAACAGCCGCATGTGTGGCCGTGGCAGTTCTCGCGCATCGAAGGCTCGCCCTGGAACGACATCCGCGTCCGCAAGGCTGCCAATCTCTGTATCGATCGCGAAGGTCTGCGCGACGGCCTGCTCGCCGGCCTGATGGTGCCTGCCACCGGCACCTTCGAGCCCGGCCATCCCTGGTATGGCAACCCGTCCTTCAAGATCAAATATGATCTGAAGGAAGCGCAGAAGCTGATGGCGGAGGCCGGCTACGGCCCGAACAAGAAGCTCACCGTGAAGACGCAGACCTCGGCATCGGGCTCCGGCCAGATGCAGCCGCTGCCGATGAACGAATATATGCAGCAGGCGCTGGCGGAATGTTACTTCGACGTCAAGCTCGACGTCATCGAGTGGAATACGCTATTCACCAATTGGCGCCGCGGCGCCAAGGACCCGACGGCGAATGGCGCGAACGCAACCAACGTCACTTATGCAGCGATGGATCCGTTCTTCGCGCTGGTCCGCTTCCTGCAGTCGTCGATGGCACCTCCGACCTCGAATAATTGGGGTTTCATCAACAATCCCAAATTCGACGAGTTGGTGAAGAAGGCACGCACCACGTTTGAGGCCGGTGAGCGCGACAAGGCGCTGGCCGAACTGCATGCCGCTTCGGTGGATGATGCGGCGTTCCTCTACGTCGCCCACGATGTCGGCCCGCGCGCGCTCAGCCCGAAGATCAAGGGCTTTGTGCAGCCGAAGAGCTGGTTCGTCGATTTCTCGACGATGACGATGACGCCGTAACTCTCTTCCCCTCTCCCGCTTGCGGGAGAGGGTGGATCAATCACGCGAAGCGGGATTGAGACGGGAGAGGGACCACGAGCGCAGTGCTTTGTTGCTCCCTCTCCCGCCTTCGCTTCGCTCAGGCAACCTCTCCCGCTTCGCGGGCGAGGGGAAGAAAGCAAAGGTGCCCCTTGTTCAGTTATGCAGCGCGCCGCGTCGTTTACGCGATCCCCATCATTCTCAGCGTCGCGCTGGTGTGTTTCCTGCTGGTGCACATCACCCCTGGCGATCCCCTGGTCGCCGTGCTCCCGGCTGATGCCTCGCAAGAGCTCGCGCAGCAGCTGCGCGTTGCCTACGGCTTCGACAAGCCGCTGCCGGTGCAGTTCGGCCTGTGGCTGTGGCGCGCACTGCATGGCGATCTCGGCGCCTCCATCGCCACCGGCCGTCCGGTGCTCGCTGAAGTCATGAACGCCGTCCGCAACACTGTGATGCTCGCGGTGTTCGCCGCCGCCATCGGCTTCACGCTGGGTCTCTTCTTCGGCCTGATCGCCGGCTACTTCCGCGACACCTGGGTCGACAAGGTCGCCACCTCCATCGCCATCGCCGGCGTGTCCGTGCCGCATTACTGGCTCGGCATGGTGCTGGTCATCATCTTCTCGGTGCAGCTCAACTGGCTTCCCGCCGTGGGCGCCGGCTCCGGTGGCTCCGCTGCCTGGGCGTGGGACTGGGAGCACATGAAGTATCTCATCCTCCCGGCTGTCACGACATCGGTGATCCCCATGGGCATCGTCACCCGCACCGTGCGTGCGCTGACCGGTGACATCCTCTCGCAGGATTTCGTCGAGGCGCTGCGGGCAAAAGGCCTGCAGGAATTCAAGGTGTTCAAGCACGTCATCAAGAATGCTGCGCCCACGGCGCTGGCCGTGATGGGCCTGCAGCTCGGCTATATGCTTGGCGGCTCGATCCTGATCGAGACCGTGTTTTCCTGGCCCGGCTCTGGCCTGCTGCTGAACTCGGCGATCTTCCAGCGCGATTTGCCGCTGCTGCAGGGCACGATCCTGGTGCTGGCGCTGTTCTTCGTCTTCCTCAATCTTCTGGTCGATATCGCGCAGGCGTCCATCGATCCGCGCATCAAGCGGGCCTGACGCCATGACCGTTCTCACCGACAACGCCTTGCAGGCAGCTCCCGTCAATAAAGCCCGCGGCTACTGGGCCACGGTCGGTCGCCGCATCCGCCGCGACAAGGTCTCCATGGCCTGCGCGGCGATCCTGCTGCTGATCCTGCTCGCCGCAATCTTCGCGCCCTATCTCGGTCTCGCCGATCCCTATCAGGGCTCGATGATCCGCCGCCTGCGCGCCATCGGCACGCCGAACTATCCGCTCGGCACCGATGAACTCGGCCGCGACATGCTGGCCCGCCTGATCTATGGCGGCCGCCTGTCGCTGCTCATCGGCATCCTGCCGGTGATCCTGGCTTTCATCATCGGCACATCGCTTGGCCTCGTCGCCGGCTATGTCGGCGGCAAGCTCAACACCGCCATCATGCGCACCATCGACGTGTTCTATGCTTTCCCATCGGTGCTGCTGGCGATCGCGATCTCCGGTGCGCTCGGCGCCGGCATCGTCAACTCCATCGTCTCGCTTACCATCGTGTTCGTGCCTCAGATCACACGCGTGGCTGAAAGTGTCACCACCGGCGTACGCAACATGGACTATGTGGAAGCCGCGCGCGCCTCGGGTGCGGGCACCTTCACCATCATGCGCGTGCACATGCTGGGCAATGTGCTCGGCTCGATCTTCGTCTATGCGACGGGCCTGATCTCGGTGTCCATGATCCTTGCCGCTGGTCTGTCATTCCTCGGTCTCGGCACCAAACCGCCAGAGCCGGAATGGGGCCTGATGCTGAACACGCTGCGCACTGCGATCTATGTCAATCCGTGGGTGGCAGCGCTGCCTGGCGTGATGATCTTCGCCGTGTCGATCTGCTTCAACCTGCTGAGCGACGGCATGCGCAGCGCCATGGATATCCGGAATTGACGCCATGACAGATGCACTCGAAATCACCGACAAGATGCTCGAACCGCTGGAAGACATCGGCGGCGAAGCGCAGCCTTTGCTCAACGTCAAAGGCCTGACAAAACATTTTCCGGTGCGCGGCGGGCTGTTCGCGCCCAGCAAGACCGTGCGTGCGGTCGATGATGTGTCCTTTGCCATCGGCAAGGGCGAGACCGTTGGTATCGTCGGCGAGTCCGGTTGCGGCAAATCCACCACCGCGCGTCTCCTCATGCATCTGATGGATCGCAATTCCGGCGACATCATTTTTGATGGCCGCGCTGTCGGCCGCGAACTGACGCTGCGCGAACTGCGCCGCGGCATGCAGATGGTGTTTCAGGACAGCTACGCGTCGCTTAACCCCCGTCTCACCATCGAGGAATCCATCGCTTTCGGACCCAAGGTGCATGGCATGTCCGACAAGGAGTCGCGTGCGCTGGCCCGCGATCTGCTCGGCAAGGTCGGGCTGCGGCCCGAGACCTTTGCCAATCGCTATCCGCACGAAGTCTCCGGCGGCCAGCGCCAGCGTGTCAACATCGCCCGTGCGCTGGCGCTGTCACCACGCCTCGTCATTCTCGACGAAGCCGTGTCGGCACTCGACAAATCTGTCGAAGCGCAGGTGCTCAATCTGCTGGTCGACCTCAAGCGCGAATTCGGCCTGACCTATCTCTTCATCAGCCACGACCTCAACGTGGTGCGCTACATCTCCGACCGCGTGCTGGTGATGTATCTCGGAGAAGTGGTTGAACTCGGCCCGGTGGATGACGTCTGGGACGCGCCGGCACATCCCTATACGCGCGCGCTGCTGGCGGCGATGCCGTCCACCGATCCCGATAACCGCACCGAAGTGCCGCCGATCACCGGCGATCCGCCGAACCCGATCGACCCGCCATCCGGTTGCCGTTTCCACACGCGATGTGCGTTTGCCGAAGCCATGTGCGGCGAGAGCAAACCATTGCTAACGGAGATCACCGCGAGCGGTCATCAGGCCGCGTGCTTTATGGCGATCCCGGGCTCCGGTCACAGCAAAGCGCCCAGCGCGGGAGTCCAGTGACATGGCGAAACCATCTGCCAGGCAGATCAAGGTTCTGTCCGAAGTGACCGGTGTGTCGGCGTCCGATGAGACCGCCGAGCGCATTGCCGTCTCCATGGGGCCAGCCTTCGAGAATTTTGCCGCTATCGCCGGGACATTGCCGCTCGACATCGAACCCGCGACCTATCTCGCGGTTCAGAACGGAAAGGTCGGCAAATGAGCGCCACCGAACCCGCATTGCTGTCGGTCACCGAGATCGCAGCGGCCATCGCCGACAAGACAATCTCGTCGCGCGAAGCCACGCAATCCTGTCTTGATCGCGTCGCCAAATGGCAGCCGCATGTCAACGCCTATATGTCCATCGAGGCCGATGCTGCGCTCAAGGCTGCTGACGCGGCGGATGTCGCGCTCGCCAAAGGCGAGAACCATGGCGTGCTGCATGGCGTCCCGATGGCGCATAAGGATATGTATTACGATGAGGGTCATGTGGTGACCTGCGGCTCCAAGATCCGCAAGGATTGGGTGGCCAAGACCACGGCCACTTCGCTGCAGCGCCTCAAGGATGCTGGCACCGTCCGTCTGGGCTCCCTGCAGATGGTTGAGTTCGCCTTCGGGCCACTCGGCCACAACACGCATTACGGTCCGGTTCGCAATCCATGGAATGTCGCGCATGCCACCGGCGGCTCGTCTTCGGGCTCCGGCTCGGCGGTCGCCGCGCGCCTGACCTTTGCAGCGCTCGGCTCGGACACCGGCGGCTCGATCCGGATGCCGGCGCATTTCTGTGGCGTGTCCGGTCTCAAGACCACCGCAGGCCTCGTTAGCCGCGCTGGGGCGATGCCGCTGTCGCAATCGCTCGACACCGTTGGCCCGCTGGCGCGCACTGTCGAGGATTGCGCGCTCATCACGGGCTTGATGGCCGGTGCCGACCCGCTCGATCCCACCACCAGCACGCGCAATGTTCCGGATTACATGGCCGCCACCAAGGCGTCCGCGAAGGGCATGACCGTCGGCATTCCCAAGGCGTTCTATGTGGACGATCTCGATCCCGAGGTCGCCGCGATCCTGCAGAACACGATTGCAGCGCTGAAGGATGAGGGCATCCAGATCGTCGAGATCGATCTGCCCAATCAGCCGCAGCTCACCGCCGCCTCGCAATTCGTCGTGGCCACTGAGGCCGCAGCTTTGCACAAGCGCTGGATGATCGAGCGCCCGCAGGATTACGGCCCGCAGGTTTTGATGCGTCTCGAAAACGGTCTCGCCGTCACCGGCGTGGCTTATCTCGAAGCCTTGCGCTGGCGCGGTCCTGCACTCGCGGCGCATCTCGCGGCGGCCGCCGGCGTCGATGCCATTCTCGCCCCGGTGTCGCCGATGGCGGCGCCCCGGATCGACGAGACCGATATCGGCAACGGCCCAGGTGCCGAGGCGCTGATCCAGCGCATTACGCGCTTCACACGCCCGATCAATTATCTCGGTCTGCCCGCGCTTTCGATTCCTGCCGGCTTCACCAAGGCGAAGCTGCCGGTCGGCATGCAGCTCATCGGCAAGCCGTTCGACGAACCGACGCTGCTGACCATCGGCGCCACATTCCAGCGCGCGACCGATCACCATCTGAAATGTCCGGAACTGTCATGACCAATCTGATCGACGTCCGCAATCTCAATGTCACCTTCCGCGGCGAACGCACCGTCTATGCGGTGAACGATCTCAGCCTGTCGGTGAAGCAGGGTGAGGTGCTTGGCCTGCTCGGCGAATCCGGTTCGGGCAAGAGCGTCACCTTGCGCGCGTTGATGCGGCTCTTGCCGAAGAAGCGCACGCAGATCACCGGCAGCATCAATGTGCTGGGCAAGGATGTGCTGGCGCTCGATGACGACGAGTTGTCAAAATTCCGCGGCCAGAGCGTGTCGATGATTTTTCAGGAACCGGCGCTGGCGCTGGATCCCGTCTACACCATCGGCCAGCAGATTGCCGAAAGCGTGATGCGCCATGAGGGCAAGAGCCAGGCCGACGGCATGAAGCGCGCACTCGAGATGCTTGAAGTGGTGCGCATTCCATCGGCCAAGCGTCGTCTCGATGCCTATCCGCATGAGATGAGTGGCGGCATGCGCCAGCGTGCGATGATTGCGCTCGCACTGGCCTGCAAACCAAAGATCCTGCTGGCGGACGAGCCGACCACGGCGCTGGATGCCACGGTGCAGATCCAGATCCTGCTGCTGCTGCGCGAGCTGCAGCGCGAATTCGGCATGTCGATCATTTTCGTGACCCACGATATCGGCGTCGCTATCGAAATCTGTGACCGCGTCGCCGTGATGTATGCCGGCCAGATCGTGGAGCAGGGCACTACGAGCCAGATCGTGCGCTCGGCAGTTCATCCGTATCCAAAGGGCTTGCTGTCATCGACGGTGCATGGTGCCAAACGCGGCGAGCGCCTGGAGACCATTCCGGGCACGCCGCCCTCGCTCGACACCAAGCCAGCGAGCTGCTCATTCGCGCCACGCTGCAAGTTTGTGCAGGACCGTTGTACGGAAGCTCTGCCGCCGAATGTGGAGCTCGCGGGTGATCGCGTGGTGCGGTGTATCCGGGCGGAAACGGTGGCTGCCGCATAGTCGTAGGATGGGTTGAGCGAAGCGATACCCATCACCACAAACACCGACGCTTGTGGTGATGGGTATCGCTGACGCTCAACCCATCCTACGCGAGCGTCGCTTCTACCCCTTCAGATTCTTCAACAAGAACGTCAGCGCCGTCTGGGCAAACACCTGCATGTTCTCCTGCCGGTCGCTGCTGCCCGTCTCTAGTGTCATCACCTCATTCGCCGGCCCTGCCACGGCGATACAGCTATGCCCCGCGGCATCACCGTAGCGATTGCCGCTTGGCCCTGTGGCTCCCGTCTCCGACAATCCCCAATCACATCCCAATCGCTCACGGATCGTTCCTGCCAGCAGTTGCGCATAGGGCTCGGAAGACGAGCGCATGCCCGGCACGCGAAACGCGTCATCTGAGATATCCATCAACACGCGCCGCGCATCGCGCGTATAGATCACGCCGCCGCCGATGAAATAGGCGGACGCGCCGGGCACTGCGAGGAGCGCGGCCGAGATCAATCCTCCGGTGGAGGACTCGGCGACGCCAATGGTCTGCTTGCGCGCGATCAGCTCGATCGCGACTTTCTCGGCAAGCGGGAGGAGATCCTTCATCACTTCACTCCCGCCTTCTTCGGCGCCAGCGATCCATAGACGGCACGAACAAAATTCTTTGCTGCCGTCTCGTTCGGCGCCCACTTCGCATCAAGGTCGGCGAAGGGCTTTGCGGCCTGCACCTCCTCTTCGGTCTTGCCGTCCTTGACCAGCTTAGTCATGCGATCCCGCGCGGTGATGAGCATGTCGCGATAGGCGGCGAGGGCCGCCTTGTCGCCGAGCGGGCCGTGGCCGGGCACGATCTTGGTCTTGTCATTGGCCAGCTTCAGATAGGTGTCGGTCGCAGCGATCATGCCTTTGATATTGCCGCCATTGAGCGTGTCGATGTTTGGGTAGCGGCCATTGGTGAAGGTGTCGCCGGTGGAGATCACATTGGCGCTCTTGAAGTAGACGTAACTGTCACCATCCGTATGGGCGTCCTTGATATGCCGGAGCTCGGCGATGCGGCCACGCAGGCTCAGCGACAGACGGTTCGGAAAAGTGCGCGTCGGCAGCGCAGCTTTGGAAGCGGGCGGATTCTGCGCGCCGGTCAGAAAATTCGCCGTGCCCTTCGCAAGACGCGTCCGCACTTTGATATTGGCAACGATGGTTGCGCCTTGCTTGACGAAGGCTTCGTTGCCGCCGGTGTGATCGCCGTGAAAATGCGTGTTGACCACATATCTCACAGGCTGCGAGGTGATATTTGCGATCGCCGCCTTGATCTTGTCATGCAGCGGCGCAAACTGGCTGTCGATGAGGATGGCGCCGACCTTCGCTGTGGCGAGCGTCATGTTGCCGCCCATGCCTTCCAGCATGTAGACGCCGTCGCCAAGATCGGTGGACTTGATGTCCACCTTGGAGAAATCCGGAGGCGGCGGTGCTGGCGGCGTCTGCTGCGCAAATGCGGGCGGGGCGAAAGCGAATAAGGTGCTGGCGAGAACGATCGCAAGGCTGCGCATGGGGGACTCCAAAGATAGAACGCTGACGTCTTAGCACGCCAGCGTCCATGTCCATCCCCTTATGCGTTCAAATCGCCGTGCCTCATATGGTGACCGGCTTTGGCGCCAAGGCTTCGCTGCCCTTGCGATAAATCACGAGTGCTGCAATCGCGCCGCTTGCGGCAGCCGCCATCAGCCAGAAACCGGGTGAGGCGCGGTTGCCGGTGTGCTCGATCAGCCAGGTCGAGGCAAAGGGCGTAAACGTGCCGAGCAGGCCGGCAGCCAGCGCGAAGGCCAGAGAGAAGCAGGTCGTGCGCACATGCGCTGGCACGATTTCCACCAGGGCGCCCAGCATGGTGCCGCTATAGACGCCGAAATAGAACGAGAACAGCATTTCAACGGCCAGCATCTTGCCGAAACTCGGTGCGCTCACCAGCCAGCTCAATGCGGGATAGGCGGTGAAAAAGGCGAGGATGGTGATGGTGAGCAGCACCGGCTTGCGGCCGATGCGATCCGACAAGGCGCCGCCGACCGGATTCCAGATAAAGTTCGTGATGGCGATCAGGCAAGTGACGATGAGCGCGTCCTGCGTGGAGAGTTTCAGCACGTTCTTGCCAAAGGTTGGCGTGTAGACGGTGACGAAATAGAACGTCACCGTCGTCATGGTTGCCAGCATCATGCCGAGCAGCACGATGCGCCAGTTGGCGGCGGCCGAAGCGAACACTTCGCTGGCGGTCGGATGCTTCTTCATCTTCAGGAATTCCGGCGTCTCTTCCAGCGTGCGGCGCAGGAAGAACAGGAACGGGATGATGATGCAGCCGATGAAGAACGGAATTCGCCAGCCCCAGGCATCAACGACATCCTTCGGCATCAACTCGCTCAGGATGAAGCCCAGCACGGCCGCGACGAAGATCGCCACCTGCTGACTCGACGACTGGAACGAGGTGTAGAAGCCGCGATTGCCGGGCGTCGAAATCTCCGAGAGATAAACCGACACACCGCCAAGCTCGACGCCGGCGGAGAAGCCCTGCAGCAATCGCCCGATCAGCACGATGATCGGCGCCGCGACACCAATGCTCGCATAGGTCGGACACACCGCAATGGTGACGGTGCCAGCGGCCATGATGGCAAGGGTGACGATCAGCCCCTTCCGGCGACCGATCTGATCAATATAGGCGCCGAGCACAATGGCGCCGACCGGGCGCATCAGGGCGCCGAGCCAGAACACGCCAAACGTATTGAGGAGCGCTGCTGTCTCGTTCTCGGACGGAAAGAATGCTTTTGCGATGGCGCTGGCATAGAAGCCGAACAGGAAGAAGTCGAACTGCTCCAGGAAATTGCCACTGGTTGCCCGCAAGATTGCCGCAAGACGTGACTTGATTTCGGGTGTCGAAACCGCGTCTTGCGCGGTATTTCTTGCGGCATCCATGTGGCGTTCTCCCGGCATTATTGAGGCCCGCAAAATGCGCGGCCAGGCAGCTTTGAACTGCCGATCTGCGGCAATCTGCCACAGTCTGCCGGGGTGGGCCAAGCCGAAACCGATCAGATTCGAGGCGGAACCTGAGACTGCAGCCATTGCCGGAAGGCGCGCAGGTTCGGGCTGTCCGCGCTGACCTCCGGGGAGACAAGATAAAACCCGGCATCGGCCGGCAGCTTGATGTCGAATGGCATCACCAGGCGGCCGGAGGCGAGGTCGCCTTCCACATAGGTCGTGCGTCCGACGGCGACGCCGAGGCCGTCGATGGCGGCTTGCAGGGTCATGAAGATCAGATCGAAGCCGAGCGCGGGTTGCTTGGAGATATTATTCGGTAACCCCGCAGCCGTCAGCCAGAGACGCCAGTCGTCGTCGTGGCTGGCATTGGTGTGCAGCAATGTGTAGCGCGCGAGATCCTGGGGGGTTCGCAGCGGCCGATCGCCCATCAATAATTTAGGACTGCACACCGGAAACAGATGATCTGCCGTCAGCCAGTCCGCGCGCAGGCCGGGCCACTGGCCGCGGCCGTAGCGGATCGCGGCATCGACATCGCCACTTTTGAAATCGACCAATGCGGTTGAGGTGGTAATGCGCACATCGATATGCGGATTCGCTTGCTGGAAAGCAGACAAGCGCGGCAGCAGCCATTTTGAAGCGAAGGACGCGAGTGTGCTGACAGTGAGCACATGATCGCGGTCGCGATGCAGCAGGCGATCAGTGGCGAGGCGCAGGTCATTAAATGCAGCGCGTATACCCGGCAGGTAATCGCGGCCCTGTTCGGTGAGTGCCAGAGTGCGGTTCTGCCGGATGAAGAGTTTGACGCCGAGTTCTTCTTCCAGCCGCTTGATCTGATGGCTGATGGCCGTCTGCGTGACGTTCAACTCTTCCGCCGCGAGGGTGAAGCTGAGATGCCGCGCGGCTGCCTCGAAGGCGCGCAGGCCATTCAAAGACGGCAATCTGGGGCTCATCGTTCGTCTCCCGGCAGCCCAATCTCAACCATGAGTTTATCTCATGTGTTGCGGCGCACAATGTCGTTTGTCGGGCGCGCCGTTCGGGCAGATATCTATGCGCATAGATTTAGCTTCAGGAGAGCGACATGTCTATTTACACCCATGAATCGATGACAAATCATCATGCGAATACCGCTTTGTCCGGCGTCGCCGAGACGCTCCGGGTGTGGCGCGAGCGCTATCAGCAGCGCCGCGAACTGGCGCAGTGGACCGAGCGCGATCTGCACGATCTCGGCCTCAGCTGGTCGGAAATGCTGGCAGAAGCCGACAAGCCGTTCTGGCGGGCCTGAGCACGCAGTCGCGCAGGAGGATGTCATGACGCATATCGATCTGCAAAATCTCGGGCGATATTCCGATGTCCTGCTGTCGCGTGGTGGCGAGGTGATCACCTTGCGCTTTGCCGAACTTACAGACGCTGACACGCTACAATCCTATTTTCGCGGTCTGTCTGCGCAGTCGCGCTACAATCGGCTGATGGGGGCTGCGAGCGAGCTGCCGGCAGGCCAACTCGATCGCTTCATCCATGTGGGCGAAGACGATGGCTTTTCGCTCGTCGCGACCACAAAGCGCGATGGCGTCGAGGCGATTATCGGCGAAGCCCGGTATGCGGTCGATGGAGACAGCAGCAGTCTCGAGATCGGTCTGTCCGTCGATGACACGATGCAGGGGCAGGGCATCGGCGCGGCACTGCTCGACAATCTCGAATGCCGTGCGGCAGCGCTTGGTGCCGATCGCCTGCTTGGCGATACGCTTCGCTCCAATGATGCGATGCTGGCGCTGGCGCGCAAGGCAGGATTTGCCCTTGCGCCGACACCGGGTGATTGGAAGCAGATCCGTTTCGCGAAGAAAATCTTGCTCGCGCCGCAGGATATTCCCTGCGTGAGCTGGCGACTGGCGGCGATGACCGCCAGTGCGCATGGCGTGCAGTAGTCAGGCGGGCACGTTCGCAAAGTCCGTCGAGGTGGCGAGATCGCGCCAGGCGGCGAGCTCCGTCTCCACATGGACGTGCTTGGCTTCGATGCGCGCCACCGTATCGCTGCCGAGCGGCAGGCGGGTCGGTGGAGCCTTCGCCGCCACAAGCTGCATGAAGGCTTGCGCAAGTTTGCTGGGATCGCCGGGCTGCGCATGATTGGCATCGGCGGCATGCACGCGCGTCTTGCCTCCGGTGTCGTGATAATCGTCGATCTCGATGCCGGTGCGCACGAGCGAATTGTCATCAAGGAAATCGGTGCGGAAGAAGCCGGGCTCGACCACGGTGACGTGAATGCCGAGCGGCGCGACTTCGGCACCCAATGCTTCGCTGATGCCTTCGACCGCGAACTTGGTCGAGCCATAGACACCCCAGCCCTGGAAGCCCGCATAGCCACCGATCGATGAGACATTTATGATGTGGCCCGCGCGTTGCCGGCGCATATGTGGGAGAACCGCGCGGGTGACGGAGAGCAGGCCGAACACGTTCGTTGCATAGATGCGCTCGACTTCTGCGGCGCTGGATTCCTCGATGGCGCCGAGCAGGCCGTAGCCGGCATTGTTCACCAGCACATCGATGCGGCCGAAGGTCTTCACCGCGAGGCCTGCGGCTTCGTGCGCCTGATCCTCCTTGGTGACGTCAAGACGGGTGGCAAGCAGGCGCTCGTGGCCGCCGAGGCGGGCGGTGACAGCCGCGGGATCGCGCGCAGTGGCGACCACGGCGTCGCCTTGTGCGAGGGCCTCGGCCGCAATGAGGGCGCCGAAACCGCGGGATGCTCCTGTGATGAACCAGACACGCATGATCGTCTCTCCTTGGCTGGCCCCGCGACATCGCCGGGCTGACGGGAGGGACACTAGGGTCTCGCCAGAACTGAATTAATCCACTATTAATTCCATGTCTTCATGAGCAGAATTCATCAATGAACCGGATCGGCCCGGCAGAACTGGCAACGTTTCTGGCCATCGCCCGCCATCGCAGTTTTCGCGCGGCGGCGGTAGAGCTCGGCGTGTCCGCCTCGGCGCTCAGTCATGCCTTGCGCAATATCGAGGAGCGGCTCGATCTGCGCCTGGTCAATCGCACCACGCGCAGCGTGGCGCTCACCGAGGCCGGCGAGCGATTGTTCGCGCGCGTCAGTCCGGCGTTCCAGGATATCGACGATGCGCTGGAAGACCTGAATACGTTTCGCGGCAAGCCCGCCGGCACGTTGCGTTTCAATGCGGCCAGGCAATCGGCGCAGCTGGTGCTGCTGCCCCTCGTGACGCGCTTCCAGAAGGCCTATCCGGAAATCAATGTCGAGATCGCGGTGAATGACGGGCTCGTGGATATGGTCTCCGCCGGATTCGATGCGGGCATTCGCTTCGGTGAAACGATTGCAGCGGATATGATCGCCGTGCCGATCGGCCCGCGGCAGCGCTCGGCCGTGGTGGGGACGCCAGCGTTCTTCAAAAAATACAAACAGCCGCGGACGCCGCATGAACTGAAAGACCTGCCATGCATTCGTTTCCGCTTCTGGGGTGGGGCGCTGTATCGCTGGGAATTCGAGCGCGGCGGTGTCGCATTGGAAATCGATGTCGCGGGTCCGCTGACACTGAATGATCAGGATCTGATGGTGGATGCGGCGCTGGACGGCGCCGGGCTCGCTTACGTGTTCGAGAAACAGGTCGAGGACCTGATTGCGAAGCGGAAGCTGGTGCGCGTGCTGGCGGATTGGTGCCCGGCCTATCCCGGCTTCTTCATGTATTACCCAAGCCGCCGACAATTGCCGGCAGCGCTGCGGGCGTTTGTAGATTTCGTGAAGGCGGCGAAGTAGAGCGGGATCGTAGGATGGGGTGAGCGGAGGCGCGGAGCGCCGGAGCGAAAACCCATCATTCGGTCGTTGCGGCAGATTCCGCCGATGGGTTCTCGCTGCGCTCAACCCATCCTACGGCATCGAGATACGGCATCGCGTCAGAACTTCTCCACCCACGGCCGGATTTCCAGCTCGGAGCTCCACGCACTGCGCGGCTGCTGCAGCACATGCCAATAGTTCGCTGCGATGGCGTCGGGATCGAGCAGCGAGTCCGGTTTGTCCGCAGACTCCGTGCGCACCGAACTTCGGATGCCGCCATCGATCACAAAATGCGCGACATGGATGCCCTGTGGCGCGAATTCGCGGGCGAGGGATTGGGCGAGGCCGCGCAGCGCGAATTTGCCCATGGCAAAAGGCGCCGACTGCGCAAAACCCTTGATGCTGGCAGACGCGCCGGTGAACAGGATAGCGCCATGCTTGTTCGGCAGCATCCGCTGCAATGCCTGCTGCGCGACGAGGAAGCCGCCGAAGGCGCTGACAGCGATGGATTGCGCAACGTCGCTCGGAGCCAGTTCGACGAAGGGGCCGCGGGCGCGTTGGCTGGCATTGTAGACGACGATGTCGATCTTGCCGATCTGCGCTTCGACATCCTCGAAAAGTTTTGCGACATCGTCCGCTTGCGTCGCATCACAAGCAAATGTTTTGGCGCCCGTCTCGCGGGCTAGCCCGTCAAGCTTGCCGCTGTTGCGGGCGGCAAGCGCCACGCGAATGCCTTGCTTCGACAACAGCCGCGCCAGCGATGCGCTGATGCCTTCGCCGGCGCCGACGATCAGGGCCGTTTCGTATTGCGGGATATCCATGGTCCGACGCTCCGGCTTAAGCACTTTATCCGCATGCGTTGCGGGTGCATGATGCAAATGGAAACGCTATCAGCCCATCACAAGAGGCCGCCATGAACGCCCATGCGCAAAACCAAAATCTGATCGCGCCGGATACGTCCGGGATGAATTTCTACCACGCCGATCCCGCGCTGCGCGATCTCCTGCGCATTCATCTGCCGGAAGATCTGTTCAAGCACATCCAGCCGCATCTGGAAAAACTGGGCGAACTGGTCGGTGGTCCGCTGGATGAAGCGGGGCGGATGGCCGATCGGCATGGGCCGGTGCTGCACCAGCGCGACAAGTTCGGCCAGGATGCGCAGTGGGTGGAATATCACCCGGCCTATCGCGAGCTGGAAAATGCCGCCTTTGGCCAGTTCGGCATTCACGCGCTGTCGCATCGCAAGGGCATCATGGGCTGGCCATCGACCTATCCGGTGGCGGCGAAGCACGCATTCACGTTCCTGTTCAACCAGTCTGAATTCGGCATGGGCTGCCCGATCAATGTCACCGATGGCGCGGCGAAACTGCTGTCGAAATTCGGCGACGAAGCGCTGCAGGCCAAATATCTGGACGGGCTGACGCAGACCGACATGAGCAAGCTCACGCAAGGCGGTCAGTTCATGACGGAGAAGGAAGGCGGTTCCGATGTCGGCAAGCTGACAGCGCGTGCCGTGCAGGAAGGCGATCACTGGCGGCTGTATGGCGAGAAATGGTTCTGCTCCAATGCCGATGCGAAAGTGGTGATGCTGCTGGCGCGGCCGGACGGCGCCGTCGGCGGCACCAAGGGCGTCGGCCTGTTCCTGATGCCGCGCTTCCTCGATGACGGCACGCAGAACCACTATCGGATCGTGCGTCTGAAGGACAAGCTCGGCACCCGCTCGATGGCCTCGGGCGAGATCAAGCTGGAAGGCGCGATCTGCTATGCGGTCGGCAAGCTCGATCGCGGTTTTGTGCAGATGGCGGAGATGGTGAATTCATCGCGGCTCTCGAATGGCGTGAAATCCACGGCGCTGATGCGCCGGGCCTGGCATGATGCGATCACAGTGGCCCGCAACCGCGTGGTGTTCGGCCAGCGTATCATCGACATGCCGCTGGCGCGGCGGCAGCTGATGAAGATCCTGCTGGCGACGGAGCAGGGGCTCTCCATGAGCTTTATCACCGCTGATGCACTGGATCGTGCGGAAGCCGGCAGTCAGGATGCGGCGGCGCTGCTGCGCATCCTGACGCCGGTCTTGAAATTCCGCGCGACGCGTGATGCGCGCAAGGTCTGCGGCGACGCGATGGAGATGCGCGGCGGTGTCGGCTATATCGAGGAATTCGCCACGGCACGTCTGCTGCGCGACGCCCATCTCGGCTCGATCTGGGAAGGCACCGGCAATATCGTGGCCCTGGACGCGCTGATGCGCGCTGTTGGGCGGCATGGTGCGGAAGCGGCGCTGGCCGCTGATCTGCACAATCGGCTCAACGAATCCCGGAGTGTCCCGCAGGCCTGGCGCGATCGGCTGCATGCGCTATCCGACCGGGCGATCTCGTTTGCCCGCGAGGTTGCGTCCCGCGCGGATAACGAGGGTGATGCGCGTCGTGCCACCAGTGCGCTCTATCACGTGGCGAGTGCCGTCGCGATGGCGTGGGAAGCGCATCGCATTCACTTCCAGCGCGGCGATGCCCGCCGCCTGCTGATGTCGCGCCTCGTCATCGAGCATCGTCTGCTGGCGCCGGATCCGTTTGCGGTGGTGGAGAGTGATGTGCAGAGGGCCATTGTCGCGCATCTGCTTGATGAGCGCGATGTGAGCATGGAGGAGGCGGGACGGCTGGTGACGGCGTGAGCCGTGACTGGTGGCGGAATCGGCGTTGTTCGCCAACACGACATCGAAAGCCCGCTTGGCGGCGGGCTGGGTGACATGCGGGAGATGTTGCAGGAATTTGGTAGCGGGAGCCCGCTACGGTCTTTACCCCTGACAGAGAACTTTCGGGAAACATTGGTGCTTGCAGCAGGCCCGCAAGCCTCCCTTTGACATCGAGCTCGATAGGTTGGCCGGGTTCAGTCCGCTGCACGGTGACAGTTTCGATGAGATCCCGGATCGCCATGGCGGTTTCGGAATCGCTGCCGCGCTCCGCGATCGTCGTGGCGAGACTGTCGACGGCAGCCAGATATCTCGCCTGGGCGGCCGGGTGCAGGGCGATGACGGTGACCGTCTGGGCCAGTTCTTCGATCTGCACAGCAATCCGGCGCCGGTCGACTTCCAGGCCATTGATGGCGCCCGCAAATGTTTGGACCGCCGCTGTGCTGGCAAGCATGGCCGCGGTGGCGCGCTCTATCTTACGGACAATCTCGGCGAGCTCGCGTTCAAGCCGGGCGCGGATGTTGACGCCATCGGCAGCGAGTCGCTTCCGTTCATCGTGATAGGTCTTGAGAAAAAGCTTGATCGCTGACGGGTCCACCAAATGGCGCCGCAGGCCGGACAGCAGCACGCCTTCGACGTGGTGCAGATAGTAGGTTCGGTGATTGTCGCAGGCCCTGCTCTCGTGGAAGCGGGTGCAAATGATCCGCGTGCCGCCGCGGTCGGCGCCTTTTACCGACATCCCAGCTCCGCAGGAGCCGCACCGCAAAAGACCGCTGAGCATGTGCTTCGGTTTCCGGCGATATGCGGGCTTCGCGTGGCCCCGGCCCAGCCTGATGGCTGCCGCCTGCGCAAACAGCTCAGGATCCACGATCTGGAGAGCCGGTACGTCCTGGCGATGCCACTCGGCTTCTGGGTTCGGCCGCGACACCCGCTTGCCGGTGTCGGGATCCTTGATCATGCGAACTCGGTTCCAAACGAGCCGGCCCGCATAGATCTCATTGCCGAGGATGCCATTGTGCCGGTTGTTCGAGCCGGTGAGCGTCCCGCCGCGCCAATAGGCTCCCCGCGGTGGCGCGATGTGTTCGGCGTTCAGCCGTGCCGCGATTTCGCGCGATCGGTCACCGGCGACATACTCTTCGAAAATTCTGCGGATGACCGCCGCTTCCCCGTCGTGGATCACCCATTCGCCCGGACTTCCCGGCGTCGGCCGGTAGCCATAGGCAAGACCGCCGGCGTGCTTGCCCTCGCGGATGTTGCCGGCGGCACCGCGGCGGACCTTGTGCGCGAGATCGGTGAGAAACAGCGAGCTGACGATGCCGCGAATCCCGACCTGTATGGCGTCTGCGCGGCCCTCGTGCACGGTGATGATCTCGACGCCCTGGAAACTAAGGCGCTTGAAAATCGAGGCCATATCCTCTTGGTCGCGGGAAATGCGGTCGAGCGCCTCAACGACCAGAACGTCGAAACTGCCGGCCTTGGCGGCCTCGACCATCTGGGCCAAGCCCGGACGGCCGAACACTGACGCTCCGGACCGGGCACGATCCTCAAAAGTCGCAACAACCCGGTGACCGTCGCGCTCAGCACGCTGGCGGCAAACAGCAAATTGGTCGTCGATTGACCTGTCGGACTGCAGGTCTGAGCTGTACCTGCCGTACAGCGCCGCGCGCTTCATAATCGTCTCCTGAGCCGCTCAGTGTGCGACAGAGCGGCCATCGGGCGCAAGCGGCCGCAAGTCATCCCCGGCGCGCCCGGCGACGGCCAACTCGGCTGCGTGATCTGCTCTGGCCATATCCCGCGCCATTGCCTCGATCACGCGCACAATCTCCGGCGGCAGAGCAGCGCCATCCTTATGCGACAATGACGAGGCGCGCGCCATCAACGGCGTTTCCGATAATACGGTCGGGCCGATTTGATGATGTCGCCCGTCTCGAAGTCCCTCAGCGTGTCGTAATCGTTGACGGTGTCGATGCGGACGCTTCCAAGCACCGCTGCTGCACGGGTTTTCAGGCCGCGGGGCTTGTGGATGGGCCAAGCATGACCGGGTGCCGGTGGAACGCCGAGCCGTTCGAAAACCGCGGCATCCTCCGACTTCGCGGATCGGGCATAGGCGGCGTTGCCGTAAAGCTCCTCACCGACGGTGTTGAGCTCTGCGAGCAGAAAGCAGTGATATCGGAATAGCAGGCCGTTGCCGGTAATCTTGCCGCCTACCCGGAGCGGCCCGATCTGACGAGTAGGAGCGGGCGGTGACGTGAGTTCTTCCATGAGATCGGTGAGAACGTCGAACTGATGCACGGTCATGACTTCGCCGAGCTCGACACCATGATAAAGCGCGTGCCGAGAGATGGCTTCCATCTTGAACCATATATCGCGCAGGCCTTTCGGCTTGTTGTCTAGGATAACCTCGATCACGATGCGCTGGATCGCTTCGAGCTCTTCACGGAGCTTGATGTCAAAAGGCCGACGCCGTTTGGCTTTTGCCTCCCGCTTGTCGATCGTGACACATTCGTCGATCGCGCGGCGGTGCCAGTAATTCAGCATCTGCATCGTTTGGCGCCGCAGATCGACACCGTTAAGGCCCGGCGGCGTCTTCCCATAGATCAGGTGTTTTTTTTCCCCGGAGGGAAGCACGGTGATGATCGGCGGGTTGCTATCGGCCGTGGCCACGGCGAGCGGCGGGCGGGTCTTCGTCGCGGTAGATCGCGTGCTGGACATAACGAGCATTGTTCTCTCCCGATCGGACGTGCCGATCACACCCGCTCCCGCGGTTATTGGTGGTGGATGGCGAATTGCTCCGCCGGCATCTCCAGTACGAACGCCAAGAACTCTTTCAGGCTGAACGGGCGGTCGCCTATCTGGCGGCGAAACACGACGTTCAGCGGTCGATCACTCCAGAATGCTGCGCACGCCGCTGCTTTCCGGGCCTCGATGTCGGCATTCCCGCCCTGATGGGAAGACATTGTCGTCATCGTCCCTTCTCCTGGAGGCCGTCCTTGGAGCTGTGTGCGGTGGTGCCCGACCCTGCTGCGGGTTCAGTGCGGGATCCCGCTGCTGGGGCAGGACTGCGATGGTTGCGAGGAATTGAGGTCATGATCGGTGCTCCAGCCAAATGCGCAGACCATAGAGCGCGACGCCCACTGCCAGGCTGACGCACAGCGCGAAATTTGCAGCTTCATCGGTCATTGCCCGACCTCGTCAGCGTTCAGCACATAGCGCATGGTGCGTGCGTGCTCGGTGGCGGCATCGCTATGCACAATGATGTCGGCCATCGACATGCCGGTGGCTCGTAGCGTCCGGATCACCTCGCGTTCGTCGCCGAGATCGCAGTCCGAATGCGGCAGGGCGCGTGCCATGTCCTTCATGAGTTGCGAAGTCATTGCAGTGCCTTTCCGTTCGGCGGAGAGTGGCGGATCAGCTTCTCAAGTTGGTCAGGGGGCAGATCAGACACGTGCTCGCAGCCGAGACGCGTCGATCGGGCTGCGAACGTCGCCGGCCGAATCCATGTATCCAACGTTGCGGCATCCGCCGTGTCCGGACGGTTGATCGCCCGCTGCAAACCGCCGTCAGCGGAGAAGGTATAAGTGCCAGCCGGCACGTCGATGCGGATGACGCCGTTTTCAATGTGCTCAATCTTCGTGAGCACACTCCAGCCTTCCGGTCCGTCGTGGTGGAAGATTACTTCCTCGCCGAGGTGGACCGGGTCGTTGACGCTGGGATGCTCTTCGATATAGACGATCTGCTGTGGCTCATCGGCATTCTGAAGCACGTTGCCCAGGTCCATGAACTGTTCGTAGATTTTTTGCGCGCGGTCGGCGCTGCTGTTGAACAGCTCACGAAGCTCGATTGCTGCGGCCAGGCCGCGGGCTGTTGTTTCTCCGACGAGTTCGAAGGTTAGATATCGCGGCATCTTGGCCGGCAGGACGATGGCCACTTGAAAGCCGCCTTCTTCCGCGATTGCCATTAGTTCATCAACGATGTCGCTCATGGTTTCACCTTCGTGCTGTCCGCTTCAGCGGCCATTTCGCGAAGAACGTCGGCCGGGGCGCGGCCGCGCTTGATCTCCCGTTCGTAGCGCAAGGCGCGCTTCGCGACCTCTTCCGAAAAGTTCTGCTGTATCGAGATCAGTCCTTTGCCGGTAACCAGCACTCGTGAGTAAGCGTGCTTACCGCCTTGCGGGTCGCGCCAGGTATCGGGCTCGACAATGAAATGCCCGAGATCAAGGTAGCGCTGCGCCGGCATGCTGGCTGACGTCAGTCGACCTACCCAGCGCAACCAAGCGAACAACCGCTTTTCGCCCGTGCCGACTTCCTGAGCGATGACAGCAATCTTGCGAGCGTTCACTGTCGACGAGATCGCATCGTGAAATGCCGCTTTCGGTTCCAACTCGGCGACACGTTCCTGCAGCGATACGACCTTGCTCACATTGTCGAGCAGCAGGCGTTGCAACGTCGCGGGGTCGTTCAGCATTGCGACAGGATCGATAGATGGCCGTGCTGCCAGATCCTTCTCGAGCTCTTGCCAGCGATCAACGAGGCGCGCTGTGAATTCCGGCGACAGCTGCGCTACGATGACGAAGGTGTCGCGCTTGCCGATTTGATATTCTTGGACGGTCTGGCCGAGATGATTTTTAACATCCGCCAATGGCGGAAGTTGAATGGTACCGCGATCGGCAAGGCGGACGATCGAGCGCTTCACATCGTCGTGGCGGGAACCAACGAGTTCGGCGATCTCGCGAGACGACATGGTCGGTTCGATGTCGATGGCACCATCGGAAAATCCGACAGTGGATGCGGGTAGGTGAAGCTGCGACATCACGCCTGCTCCTTGCTGAACATTTCAAGGATGGACTTCGGTGGGACGTTGCTCACGACGGCGGTACCGCCGGGTCGTTTCGCTTCGATCTCGGCGATGGCCTCGTTGCATCGGCCGATGTGGGCGCGGATCTCGGCAGCCATCTTGCGCTGCTTGGGACCGCCGACATCGAGCGTGTCGTGCAGGTGCTTCAAAAAGCCCTGGTGTCGACCAATCACATGGTGAGGGGCCTCATCGCCGTGTGGGCAGCGCGATTCCGGGAATGGCGCCGGCACTTTCTCTGCTGACCGCTTCATCGCGCCACCTCGCGGATGACGGGCTTCGACCAGCGCGGGGCGATCCAGCCGAACAACACCTGCCAAAGTGGCTCGACAGCATCGAAGAAGTCGCTGAGCACTTCGCCCTCGCGGCATTCGATAATGCGGCGCTCAATGCAGACGAAGTCGTCGTGGGGGTAGCTGAGGCGCTGGCCGACTGTGCCGACCTTAACCGCCAGGATGCCGATACGGCGCTGCTCGGTGGGCGTCAGGCGGTCCCAGGCCGCCGCGGCGTCGAAGGCCTCAACCTCGGTGAAGGTCGGCAGGCGATCTTCTGGAAGGATTGCTGACGGCTGCGACAAGGCGGCTGCTCCCGTGTGAACGGTTGCAACTTAGCGGATCGGCTAATAACGTCAAGCGGCGATTAGCGATCTCGCTAAGTTTTCGTAAGCAGCGCCTTTAATTCATCGGATAGGGTCGGCTGAAATATTGCTCTGTCGAACATGACGATGCCCGATGGGGCAAACTTCAGGTCCACCACCGGCGGGCCGGATATCCGGTTCAAAGACACTAGGCCCGGTCCCGATCCGCGGTTCAAAAATCCGACCCAGCTCTGGTCGGATTCGTCAGTTACGGCGCAAAGTTTGTCGTAGCATTGCTCAAGGTCTTTCTCGGACGATCGAAAGATTGCGTTCGATCGGACTAGGTCGCCCTTGCGAAATACCGGGTAGAGAGAATCGTCAACGACTAAAAGCCACCGCGGGGAATCGGCCAAATATGGGAAAATTGGGGAATGTGCGCTGACCGGCAGTGCCGGCTCCTCGTCGGGCCACCACCTGGGGTCGGTCGCCGACAGGTGTCCCCGGACGTAAATCATCGTGGGATTTTCGAATACTGGCTTTAGGTCTTGGGATTCGACCTGAAGCGCGGCTGCAATTTTCTCAGCCCACTCGCGGCTCAGATGGGTGTGGCCACGTTCTAGGTTAGATATCGTGACTACGTGAGCGCCTATTAGGTCAGCCAGCTGCTGCTGTGACATCCGCCGGCGCTTACGGATCTTCGCAATATTGTTCGGTTCTTCAGTCATTTAGCGATCCTACTAATCGCGCGCCTGCCGACAATTGTCGCCACGCTTAGGCGGACTTGAAATATATTAGCGAAACGGCTAAGTGTCTGATCATGACCCTTACCCCTCGCGAATGGCGTTTAGATCAAAAGCTGACCCTCGCTGCAGCCGCCCAGGCGGCTGGGGTCGGGGGGCGAAATCCCGCCCGGGCCTGGCAGCGGTGGGAAACGGGAGAGCTCGAGCCGCCTCTGAATGTCGTGAGTGCAATAGCTTCTCTCAGCCATGGGAGGGTGACGTTAGAATCGTGGAGCTGCATTCGCTCCTCTTACCTTAATGCAGGGTCCATCCCATCTGCCTCCGATAGTCCCAGCCATGCTGGCGGACCATCGCCCGATCCCAAATCTCAAATCTCGCAATCGCCTGCTGCCGCTCATGGTGTCGGCGATCGCGCTGTGACGCCGCTGCCTTCGGGCGGCTGACGTTTCGTGTTGTCCGGCCTGCGCGCTGGTCTGTTTGTGTAGTCCGCATTTGAAGTGCCCCTTGGTGGTGATGAACTGATGACCGAAGCCTACGCATCGATGTCTGGATCGGCAAAACCGGGGGGTGCGGAAACCTGCACCGTTTTTCCGGAATCCTGCACTGTTTCGCCGCTGCAGGCAGCGCTCACGGATCTCATCCGGGCCTTCAACCCTCAGAAAACATGGACGTTTGTCGCTGACCTATTCGGACTGAGAGAGCGGTCCGCAAAGCACCGCCTGTCGAATTCCGTCAACTACACGATCGAAGAACTACAGCTCTTGATCCAGGGTGAGGACGGGCTTGCTTATCTCGAAGCGCTGATGGCCGAGGCACAGCCGCGATGGTGGCTAGATCTTCGGAAGACCATCGAGCTGTCGCGGATTCGCGGCGAACAGGCGCTGCTTCAGCAACGCGCAATGGCGCTCGACAACACACCAATGGCCCGCCAGGACCGCCGCAAAATGAAAAGGGTCATCGATGCCGACCGAAATCTCAGCGCCGCCCGCGCCGAGCAAGAAACCGCCGTGGGCATTCTTCTTCAGAACAGCAACGGCCCTGTGGTTGGCGCCATGGCTCCGGCCGCGGTCAAAGGGAAAATCCAAGCCGCCGGAATGCAGCGAGCAGGGGGGCGCGGACGATGAAGGCGAAGCGTAGCAAATCGATGCGCCGTCGAGCGATTGACACCGTCGCTGTCGATCACATGCGTCGGCTGATTGACGCCGTCGCGGCGGGGCAGAACATCTACAATGCGGCGGTCGCTCTACTGGCAGATAACCGCATCGAGTATCGCGCCAACGCGGTGATGCGAGCCTGCGCTCTTCTTAAACTTCGCGGATCTTACGTATCTCTGTCACGAGCGGAGGTGGCCGCAGCCGCATTGTGCCGATGCACGGCGCCGTGGGACCGGCCGGCATGCGCAGCTTTCGATCAGGCGGAGTATCGAGCCAAAGAGCTGTTTATGATGCCAGTCGCGGGGCTGGCATGACAAAGCCACCTCCGACATTCAGCGTCAAAAACTTCAGGCAGTTCCAGCACTACAAGGACCGAACGCCGCCGTGGATCAAGCTCTACAATGATCTGCTCGACGATTACGAATTCGGGCGCTTGCCGGATGCTAGCAAATTTCACCTTGTTGCTATCTGGTTGCTAGCAAGTCGCACCGACAACAAAATCACTTACGACGCTCAGTGGGTCGCGCGCAAGATTTCCAGCACTGAGCCGGTCGATCTACAGCTGCTGCTTGACCGAGGTTTTATCCTGTTAAATCAGGAGCTACCGAGTCCGGCGCAGTATGCTAGCACGTCGCAAGCAGAACGCTTGTCCAGAGAAGAGGGACAAGTTCAGCATATAGAACAGGATATAGTTTCCGTTCCTTCGGAACGGGCGCCTGCCGCGCCGAGAGACGAACAAGCCGAATTGTTTGCACGAGGCAGGGAAGTGCTCGGCAAGAACGCTGGTGGTCAGATCGCCAGGCTGCTGAAAGCCAAGGGCGGTCTGGTGAACCTAGCCCGCGCTGCAATCGAGGCGGCAGCGTCCAAGGACAAACCCGGCGAGTACATCGCCAAAGCGATAGCCGGTGGCCAAGGCCCGCCGGCGTTCGATCGCGGCCGACCAAATGGGGGCTTCACCGAAATCCTGCTTCAGCACCAAGAGGAACAATCGAATGACAGCGTCACGATTGACCACGACGACAGCGAGTTCGCCCGGCATTGATCTCGATCTTTCGCGAGTTCTCGCGAGTGTCCGCCGCACAATGCGAGAGGGTGGCCTCCAGACGCCGTTGTCGCTGGAATTGCGCACGCGGCTGCAGCAGCGGGCCGCGGTGTTGGGCGGCAGCGCGGTGGGCGCGGCGCCGACGCAGACGAAGCTGGAGATTGCGAAGCTGACCACGGCATTCCCGTCGCTGCGCGGCACAGGCGCTGCCGACGCGCAGGCGATGGTCGCCCAATACGCCACGGCGCTGCATGGCCTTCCGATCTGGGCGATCCGCGAGGTGTGCGGGGAGATCGTCCGCGGCACAGTGCCAGGGCTAAACCCGGACTTTCCGCCGACCGCGCCGCGGGTGCGCCAGCTTGTCGATGAACGGACTACGCGCTCGGAGATCGAGGCCAAGCAGATTCGCGAAGTGCTCGAAGCACCGGTGGTGCCGAAGGACAATCCGGAGATGGCGGAGAAAACCCGCAAGGTGATCGGCGAGGGCCTGCGCAACCTGGTCGAGGTAATGCGGGAAAAGGACCGGCAGTTTGCTGGTGCGGCCGCGCCTGAGAAGCTGGCCTTCAAGCCGTTCTCGATTGCCGAATGCGCCGAGATGTACAAGCACGGTGACCGTCCCGGACTGCCGTTCCGTGACGTTACGCGTAACGATGACCGTAACGTTACAGCCGCGGACGACATCGACGTCGATATCGCCACCGAAGCCGGGCTGTCCGACTTCGAACAGCGGGTGGGGCCATGACCGGGCGTCGCCAGATCCAGCCAATCGCACTGAACGGTGTCGTTCCTGGTGGTTCGACACGGAAACTGCCAATTTTTGAGTGGCTTGATCCGCGCACGCTATGGGTCGACGGTTCGTATCAGCGTGAGAGTTCCGAGCGCAGTCTGAAACTGGTGCGCAAGATCATCAGCGAGTTCGATTGGGCGAAGTTCAAGCCGCCGGTGGGCGTGCTGGTTAACGACGGCGTGGAGCTGTTGGACGGTCAGCATTCGGCGATCGCGGCGGCGTCGCATCCGGAGATCAAGATGATTCCGGTGATGTTGCTTGATGTTGAGAAGCTTGAGGAACGTGCGTCGGCCTTCATTGCGCACAACGTCACTCGGATCAGCGTAACGAAGACGCAGCTGCATACCGCGGCGATCGCTGCCGGCGAAGAGGAAGCGCTGGCCGTCCAACGCGTCTGCGCCGAGGCTGGCGTGACCATTCTGCGCGTGCAGCCTGGGTCGGGGCGATACCCGCCGGCCACAACGATGTCGGTGACCGCGATCGCGGCGCTGATCAAGGCTCGGGGCGAAATTACTGCGGTGAAGGTGCTGTCGTGTCTGGCGCGCGGCGAGCTGGCACCGATCAATCAAACGCACGTGCGAGCTGCCGACGTCCTGCTGAATGACGCGGAATTTTGCACGCAGATCACATCGGAATCGTTGTCCGCCACCATCCAGTCTACGGGGCGCAAGATCGAGGATGAAGCCGCGGTGTTCCGGGCTGCTCACCCATCGGTATCGGCATGGAAGGCGATGGCGATCTGCTGGTTCCGAAATCGCCGCGGTTCAAAGGCTGGCGCTTCCCTACCGGTACCGGCCTCGTCCCGGAGCGCTGGGGGAGGAGCACTCAAGTCTGAGGCCTCCTCAAATGGAACCGAGAAAATTAACACGGGCGATCTGAAGACCGCCTGCGGCAAGTTGATCGAGAACATCGAGCATCGGCCGGCGAACCCGATCGCAGTGAAGCGCCAGGCGCCGCCGGTGGCCGACAACGGCAAGCGTGACGCGCGCCCCAAGCTCAACGGCTGGATGCCTGGAGTATTCCTGCTGCGATGTTCGGGCTGTGACGAAAAGTACCAAGGCGACAAGAGGTCCCGCAGCTGCGCTGACTGCGCCTATGGCTGCCAAGAGGTGGTGTCGGCATGACCTCAATAGTCGCCGTCGGGGGGCAGCCCGTAAACAAGCTGAAACCGCGTAGATTCATCCATTTCGGGAGCAAGTTCGGTGATCATCGGTCGGAGAGTCTCCGCGATTGCTTCAGCGGCTTGCCAGAGGTTGGAAGCGAGTTCGTTTACGCGATCGAATGGGAAAGGCGCTTCGTCTTGAGCGGGGTCCCAATAATAGGCTGCATCGCGGATCGAAATCAGAAAATAGCGCAAGCGTCGTATGTCGTTCCGCACGGTTCGGATCTCAGCGATGATAGGCCGCGGAAACAGATCAAGGTGGCTCCAGCTCTCATCAATTTCCGGCGGTTCTTCTATCTCGAAATCGTCGTGCGAAAAGTGTTGGCGCTCGTCAATTGGCGAGAATGTCGTCTGGGCATCAATTTCCCGGGCCCTGTCGGCAAGCAAGCGACAAGCAAAATCCATCTTAAGGAACAGTGCCAATTTCCTGCGAGCAAGTTCCTCGCGATGAAGTCGCTCGTTCAGCCTAGCTTGGGACGAGGATCCCCAATAGGCGATGCAAGCGGCGATGATAGCCAAGCAGCCGGCCATCAAAGTCTGCCATTTTTCCAGCTTGTCAAAGTTCGGCGGCCCCCACGAAACAACGTTGATCGCCACGGCCATCACGATGGTGGCCAGTATAAGCTGAATGCCGCGCTTCCCCATGCGGGCAATCTGCCGTGCAGACTTCCTGTTGTCGAGAGGGCTGCAGCATGAGGGTTAACCCCAAGGATAAGGCCGGCGATATCCCGGCCATCAAATACGACCACATCGGCAAGTTCACGCTGATGGCCTCGGCTGGCAACTACGTCATGGTGCGCCGGTCGCGCTGCTATCCAGCGATCTTCACTATGAAGGAGTGGCGAGCGCTCAGCGACACGCCGCCGATCTATGCCGCAGAGCAGGGCGAAACGTTCCACGTGGAACGTCGCTGATGCCGATGCTCGACAACGACTACCAGGACATCAGTTCGGCGCCACGCGACGGCACGGTGATCGAGGTCATGGATCCCGACTGCGGCTCTTTCGCGATGCGTTGGAATGCGGATGGCTTCAATTCGCTCGTCAGCAGGAGCGAGGGCATATGGGAGTGCCCGAGCAAGACCATGACGTGGTGCGAGGACAACGACTGTGGCCCGCGCTTTTGGCGTCCATACAAGCCGGAGAGGTACTTGCAGTGACAGAGAAACCGCTAACTGACGAGCGATGCCAGATGATGCGGGAAATCATTTTGTGCACGGCCTCCGGACTTATGGATGACGGATTCAGCCCAGTCCAGATAGCGGCGATGATGGCGGGCATCAGTGCTCGGATGCTCCACACCGCCGGCCATCCCGGCGCCATCGACGCCGTTGTCGATCAGCTTCGTAAGGCCGCGGCCGATTCCGGCCTTGTCGGCACGACAGTGAATTAGTCAGGCATAGGAGACGAGCGTGAGCGACGTAGATGGTCTTGATCTGAAGATTCAGCATCTCGATTTGAAGGAAGGCGATGTGCTCGTTGTAAGCGCAAAGCAACCGTTGCCAGAGCGCGTCTCTGAATTTCTGCGGGCCCGGCTTTCGGCTGTGGCGCCCGGACATCGCATCATGGTTCTGGATGGTGGGCTGCAACTGTCCGTGCTGACCGCGGCGCAGATCAAAGCACGCACGGAAATCGGTTGAGGGGGGACGGTAGCAAACATGAAGCAAACTGATAGCAATGCTACGCGGCCCAAGCGGCCGATCGATGTTGAGCTCGCTTTGCGCTGGATGGCGCGGGACGAATTGTCGAAGCGCGCGACATCGGCCGCGGAGAGCGTGTGGGACCGGATCGAAGACATGGGCCGTCACGGCGGCATCGATGTCGACGACAATAACGTCTCATCGCAGCGGTACGCGCACATCGGTGAACCGGATCCGGACGCGCTGACGCTGGAGCGAGCCATAGCTAAGCTGGAGCCGGTGGTGATCGATTGGGGCCAGAGCTTGGTGCCTATCGCTGGGCCGCTGGCTGGCCTCGTCTCTGTGAACGATTTCAAGCGTCACCAGCCGCGCACGCCAAAGGCCGGCTGGGGTAAGGCTGGTGACCGCGCGCTCCGTGGGTGGTTTGGGCCCGGCGGCGAGCGGCCGCAGCGCGATCGTCCTCGGGACATCATGATGATCGGCACGTTCCATCCGAAGACCTTAATCACGGTGCATGCTGCCGGCGCCAGCCGCCCGCCGCTTGACGACGAGGAACCGAAGCCGGTGCGGGTGCTATCGACCAATGGCAAGAACGCCAAGGTCGAAGGCAAATGTGAGGCGCGCGATCGGTATTCGGCGGGCTCGCATTGCCCGCTTGATTGGCTGCCATCGCCGACATCAGTGATCCTTGCTCGCGCCGATTATGTCGTTTGGTGGGAGGCGCTGAACGCGATCGCGGAGACGGTCGAGCTGGAGAAGTTTATCCTGCTGCCGCCGCGGGCAGCGGCGATGCCGTGGTTCGGAGAAACCGATGCCGTCGGCGAGATCATCCCAGCGCAGTCAGAAGCTGACATGCTGCATCTTCCCTTAAAGCCCGAGCGAGGGCGGATGCTTTCGCCTTTCCGCAGGCCGGCCAGCAGTCCTGCGCGACATCTTATGGCCAACGGAAACTGGGTGACCGGACAATGACGTATCGACCCAAGCAACCGCTGTTACTCCGGCTGGAATTCTCCTTCGAGCTGGAGCACGCCGGATATGCGCTGAAACCGATTGAGCGCAGCATCTTCCGTGATTTTTGGAAATGCTCGCATGGCAAACGCTCAAT
>NZ_JBIIOT010000118.1:0-13966 GCF_044336785.1 Tardiphaga sp.
GGAGCGGGTGAGGGGAGCCACGCACTCCAGAGCAAAGAGCCCCCTCACCCGCGCGCAAAAGCGCGCGACCTCTCCCCTCTAGCGAAGCAAAGCTTCGCACCAGGGGAGAGGTGTCCGCGCGTCGTTGCTCGCTTTCCATCTGTGTCAGCCAAACCCTAGACCCACGAAAACCAGAAAGGCCGCAGACGGAGCTGCGGCCTTTTGTTGTCACGGACCGAAAGGTCCAGCGTTACTTCGGTTCGTCCTGATCGGGGGACTCGACCGCAGGGGTCTCGCCGGACGAATGTCCTTCCACCGGATCTGGCTCCGGCTCGGACGCCGGTGACGGGCTCGGCAACGTCCAGCTCGGGCTGCTGTCTTCCGCGAGCGGCAGCTGCGGTGCCAGCGGCTTCGGCTCGGCCTTCGGCTTCGGCGCGCGAGGCTTGCGCGGCGGCTTCGGCGGCAATGCTGCGGGCGCCGGAGCGTCCAGCACGACCGGCGCGATCGCCGCACTCGTCAGCAATTCGTTCGAGACGGTGACCTTGGCCTTCGGGGCCTTCTTCACCGGTGCCTTCTTGGCTGGCGCTTTGGCGACAGGCGCCTTGGCTACCGGTGTCTTCGCAACCGGTGTCTTGGCAACCGGAGTTTTGGCGGCCTTCTTCGGCGCAGCTTTCTTGACCGTTTTCTTGACTGTTTTCTTGGCCGGCGCTTTCGCAGCCGCCTTCTTCACGGCCTTCTTGGCAGCCTTTTTCGCGACCTTCTTGGCGGCTTTCTTCGGCGCTTTCTTAGCGGCCTTCGTCACGGATTTCTTGGGAGCCGCCTTCTTTGCAGCTTTCTTGGCGGTCTTCTTCGACGCCTTCTTGGCTACCTTCTTCGCAGCCGTCTCAGCCTGCTTGAGCTTTTTCAGCTTCTTTTTGTCTTTCTTGTCCTTCTTCGGTTTCTTGTCTTTAGCCATCGTGGTGCTCCTGTTGCCACCGACCCATCAGGATCGGCGTTCACGTCTCCGCGCCAGGCGGGGCCATAGACCAAATGATATCAACGCGAGCGGATACGGGCGCGATGCGTCCGCAACATCCATCTCTCGTCGGATTGGATCGATCAGTTCAATCCTGGCCTGGGACCGCCCGTCGCCCAATCGAGAAGCTCAATCGTGTGTACGACCGGGACATCCGTCCCGCCGGCGATCTGGACCATGCAGCCGATGTTGCCGGCAGCGATGACATCCGGCTTGATGCTCGCGATGTTGGCGACCTTCCGGTCACGCAAACGGCTCGCGATATCAGGCTGGAGCAGATTGTAAGTCCCCGCCGAACCGCAACACAAATGGCTCTCCGGGATATCTTTCACCACGAATCCATTCTTGGAAAGCAATTCTTTGGGGGCCTGTGTGATTTTTTGCCCATGCTGCAGCGAACAGGCCGAGTGATAGGCGACGACGAGATTGCTTTGCTGCTCAGGTATCGGCAGGTCGAGCGCTGTCACATACTCGCTGATATCCTTGGCCAGCGATGACACTTTGGCGGCAGGGGCTGCGAATTCCGCATCCTCGCGCAGCATGTAGCCGTAGTCCTTGATGACGGTTCCGCAACCGGACGCCGTGACCAGGATCGCATCGAGCCCGCCGCGATCGGCCTCGCCGAGCCAGACGCCGATATTGGCTTTGGCCCGCGCCAGCGCATCGCCATCGCGCCCGAGATGATGCGTCAGGGCACCGCAGCATTGTTCGTCACGCACCAGCACGACCTCGACGCCATGCCGGGTCAAAAGCCGGATCGCGGCATCATTGATGCGTGGTGCCAATACCTGCTGGGCGCAGCCCTGCAGCAGCGCCACGCGGGCACGGCGGGGACCGATGGCCGGGAATACGCTGCCGCCGGCGGGGCCAGGCGGCGGCAATTGCGCCGGCGCCATGGTCAGCATCGCCTTCACGCGGCTGAAGATGTTCGGGCTGGGCTGGCCGCGCGTCGAGGGCAGCAGCGCCGCCAGCGGGCGCGCCAGCCGGGCCGCCGTCATACTGAGACGGAACAGCGCCGGGCGCGGCAGCACGAAAGCCAGCACGTCGCGCAGCAGCCGCTCGGGCAGCGGCCGCACATAGTCCTTCTCGATCTTGACCCGCGCCTGATCGACCAGATGCATGTAGTTCACGCCGGACGGACAGGTGGTCATGCAGGCCAGGCACGACAGGCAGCGGTCGATATGTTTCACCACCTCCTTCGTCGGCTTCTGGTCCTTCTCCAGCATCTCCTTGATCAGATAGATGCGGCCGCGCGGACTATCGAGCTCGTCGCCGAGCAGCACATAGGTCGGGCACGTGGCCGTGCAGAAGCCGCAATGCACGCATTTGCGCAGGATCTTGTCGGCCTCCGCGATATCGGGATCGGCCAGCTGGGTCGGCGAGAAATCGGTTTTCATGTCGAGAAACTCCGCGCCATCCGGCCGCGATTGAGAATGCTTTTGGGATCGAAGCTCTTGCGCACGCGGTCGCCGAGAGCGGCGACGCCGGGTGCCTGCGGATGAAACACATCGATGGCGCGGCGGACGTCCTCGGACGCGCGGATCAGCGTCGCATGGCCACCGGCGGCATCGACGAGTTTTCGCAGCTGCGCTGCCTGCGCGTCGGCCGATGGCGGCAGCGCCGCCCAGATCAGGCCGCCGCCCCAGTCATAGACCACCTCGCCCTGCGAGCGTTTGGCGATCTCCTGCCCGAGCTTGCCGCCCGAGGCCGGCGGACAGACGATCCGCCACACCGGCCACATGGCGCGCGGACCGCTGGCGGCGAAGGGAACGACGTCGCGGATGTCGGCCCAGAGCGCCGAAGACTGGCTGTCCTCGATGATCTCGGCTGTGCCGTAGGACTGCAGCAGCGTGCTCAGCGAGGACGCGCGGCTGGATGCCGATGCGGTGATGCCTTCGAGACGGATCAGCGTTGCCGACTGATCTTCGGCCGCGATCTCGCCGAGCGGCCCCTGTACGGTGCGCAGCGCCGAGCCCGGCAGATGCGCGGCGCCGGAGATGTCATAGGGCGAACCAAGTGCCTCGGTCATCGCTCTGTTGGCCGCGATGTCATCGAGCCCGCGCAGGATCAGCGTGCGCTCGGCCTCTGCGCGCGGCATCACCTTGAGCGTCACTTCGGTCATGACGGCCAGCGTGCCCCAGGCGCCGGTGATCAGCTTGCAGATATCATAGCCGGTGACATTTTTCACCACGCGACCACCAGCCTTGAAGCTTTCGCCGAAGCCCGACACCGCGTGCACGCCAAGCAGGTGATCGCGCGCGCCGCCGGCCTGGATGCGCCGTGGACCGGCGAGGCCGGCCGAGATGGTGCCGCCGACAGTGCCGACATCGGGCGTGCCGAGCAGGCGCGACGTGTTCATCGGCTCGAAGGAGAATTGCTGGTTCTTGGTATCGAGCAGTGACAGCACATCGGCGAATGGGGCGCCCGCCTGCACGGTGAGGATGAGTTCGTTCGGCTCGTAGGATGTGACGGCATTGAGCGCGGAGAGATCGAGCAACGCATTGGTGGCGATCGGTTGACCGATGCTGCGCTTGGAGCCGTGGCCGATGATTTCGAGCGGTTGCTCGCTGGCAATGGCGGCACGCACGGCTTGCTCGACGTCGGCGGCGTCTCTGACTTTCAGTGTGTCCACGATGGCCTCGAAAAGATCGCGCAGCAACAAACTCTGTTGTCATCGCCCGGCCGCGCGCGCGAGCGCGCCAGGACCGGGCGATCCAGTAAACTCAACAGCGGCGGTGTGTACTGGGTCACCCGGTCAAGCCGGGTGACGACAGAAAGAGTTGAACAGCAAGCCATCATCAAAACCGCGGCAAATCCGGAAACGCCAGTTTCCCGCCATGCACATGCACGCGACCCAACTCCGCACAGCGATGCAGCGTCGGGAACACCTTGCCGGGATTGAGCAGCCCCTGCGCATCGAACGCGCATTTGATGCGCTGCTGCTGGTTGAGATCGATCTCGTTGAACATTTCCGGCATCAGGTCGCGCTTCTCGATGCCGACGCCATGTTCGCCGGTGAGCACGCCGCCGACCTCGACGCACAAACGAAGAATGTCGGCGCCAAAAGCTTCGGCCTTCTCCATCTCGTCCTCCTTGTTCGCATCATAAAGGATGAGCGGATGCAGGTTGCCGTCGCCGGCGTGGAACACATTTGCGACGCCGAGGCCGTATTTGGCCGACATCTCCTTCATCCGCCGCAGCACCAGCGGCAATGCGGCGCGCGGGATGGTGCCGTCCATGCAGAGATAGTCCGGCGAGATGCGGCCCACCGCCGGGAATGCCGCCTTGCGGCCGGACCAGAACAGCAGGCGCTGCTGCTCGGACTCCGAAATCTGGCACGTCGTCGAGCCGCATTTCATCGCGATCGCCTCGACGCGTTTGATGAGTTCGTCCACTTCGACCGCGGGACCATCGAGTTCGACGATCAGCAATGCATCGACATCGAGGGGATAGCCGGCATGAACGAAAGCCTCTGCCGCGTGGATCGCCGGCCGATCCATCATCTCCATGCCGCCGGGAATGATGCCCGCGCCGATCACATCGGCCACGCATTGGCCGGCAGCTTCGACTTCGGCAAAGCCGATCATCAGCGCGCGCGCCGTTTCCGGCTTCTGCAGGATGCGGACAGTGACTTCAGTGACCACGCCGAGCAGGCCTTCGGAGCCGGTAATGATGCCGAGAAGGTCATAGCCCGACGGCTCCGCCGTCTTGCCGCCGATGCGGATGACTTCGCCATTGATCAGCACGATCTCGCAACCGAGCAGATTGTTCGTCGTCATGCCGTATTTGAGACTGTGCACGCCGCCGGAATTCTCCGCGACATTGCCGCCGATGGAGCAGGCGATCTGCGACGACGGATCGGGCGCGTAGTAAAAGCCCGCATGCGCGACCGCCTGGCTGATCGCGAGATTGGTGACGCCGGGCTCGACGACGACGGCGCGGTTATCGAAATCGATCTCGCGCACGCGCTTGAACTTGCCGAGGCCAAGCAGCACCGCATCCGCCAGCGGCAATGCGCCGCCGGACAGCGAGGTGCCCGAGCCGCGCGGCACCACCTTGATGCCATTGTCGTGACAGTATTTCAGAACTTTTGAAACCTGCTCGGTCGTATCGGGCAACACCACCACCATCGGCGGCTGGCGATAGGCTGTAAAACCATCTGACTCGTAGGGGAGCATTTCAGCGGCGCTGGAGATCACGCCCTCGCCCGGCACCAGCTTTCGCAAGGCCGCGATGATCGCATCGCGTCTGGCGAGCACGGCTTCATCCTTTGCCGGCATCATGATCGTCATTGAGCGTTTCCCTTTCGCAACCGCGATATGAAACCGCTGTCCGCTTGGGGGGAATCAATCACGTCCGCGCGGCTTTGAACAGGTAACGCAAGCATGAGGGCCATGCCGGGCGGTATCCGCTTGTGCAGCCTGCAACGCGTATGCGAACATCTTGGACGGAAAGCCAACAAGAAGAGCCATCCATGACGAAACTGACATTCGGCGCCTTGATCGCCGTTACGGCCTCGGCCATCTCCTCATTTGCCCTCGCGCAGGACGTCGCCGCCGGCAAATCCTCCTTCAACAAATGCCTGGCCTGCCACGCCGTGGGCGAAAATGCGAAGAACAAGGTCGGCCCCGAACTGAACGGGCTGAACGGCCGCAAAGCCGGCGCCGCTGCCGGCTATTCCTATTCGGACGCAAACAAGAATTCCGGCCTCACCTGGGATGAAGCGACGTTCAAGGATTACATCAAGGACCCGAAGGCGAAAATCCCCGGCACCAAGATGGCCTTTGCGGGGATCAAGAAGGAATCCGAGATCAACGATCTCTGGGCATTCCTGGCGCAGTTTGGCGCCGACGGCAAGATCAAGCAATAAGCGCGATCAGGCGCGGCGGCGATCAGACGGTCGCCGCCATCTTGGTGGGCAGCACGGCCTGCACCACGAGACCGCGGGCGCGCGCGTCCATGACGCCGACGGCGCGCAGGGCCAGCAGCGTGACTGTCTGCACAGCGTCACGGAGCTTGTTGGGATCATCGAAACTGTCGGGCGCCATGGGGCCGACCAGCGCTTCATGCAGCGCGCCGAGCAAGGCGGCCGCGGCGAGCGCCGTGTCCTGCGCCGGCAGATGGCCGGCGCGGATCGCGGCATCGATGCGCATTTCGATCTCGCCGGCGATCTCGCGACGGCTGGTGAGTCGGGATTCAGTGACGTCGACTTCCACCGGCTCGGCCAGGATGCCCCAGGCCAGCTTGCGGTTGGAGACGACGTGAACGGCCACCGTGGTGACGGCCGCCGCCAGTGCTGAGGATGGGCCGGGCGCCGCATCGGCAGCGCGGCGGATCGCCGTTAGTTCGTCCCGCGACACGTCGGCGATCAGTTCGGAGATCAGGTCAGCTTTGGACGGGAAATAGCGATAGACCGTGCCTGCGGCCACATTGGCGCGGACGGCCACCGGCGCGATCTGCACCGCCGCCATGCCGCCTTCGGCACAGGTCTCCCGCGCCGCCGCCAGAATGGCGTTGCGCCGAGCCGCAAGCCGTTTCACGACCTGCTGGGTACGTCGATAGACCATGAGCTTGTCCCGCGTCCGGCATCCCTGCCTGGCCCGAGGCCGATCAAGGAAAAACCGTGAGTTCAAGGTTTTGCGCGGATTCGAGTGCTCGGCCGCGAGAAGAGATGAACACCAGTTCAGAGTCGTTGACAAGGCATTTTGCGCATAGCGGGATTCAACTTTTCGGGGGGCTTTCAGCCGCCGAATCCCAGCGCGCGGGCCGCTGCCGCGACAGCCATGCCGACGATGACGGCGATGAAATCGTTGCGGCGGATGATGCTCACAGCCATGGCGGCCAGAATGGCGAAAATGACGACGGCGCCACCATTTACGGCCACCGGCAGCGCGGCGGCGACGATGATCGAGCCGGGCAACGCGTCGAGCATGCGGCGGACACGGGGTGTGACATTGACGTAGCCCATCAGCCAGTAGCCGCCGAGGCGGGAAGCCACCGTGACCGCCGTCATGACGGCGAAAGCGAGCATCACATCGCTGCGTAAAAAGTCAGTCACGCCGCTGCTCCCGGCGTCTCCGGCTCATCCATGAAGCCGGCCGTGATCGCCCCCGACAATGCGCCAGCGATGATGAACCACCAGCCGGCAGCCAACCAGTGAACGATGAGTGCGACGACCCCGGAAACGACCCAAGGGATCGCACGGCGGGGCCCCTTCCAGGCCGGCACGAGCATGGCGGCATAGAAGGCGGGCATCACCAGATCGACGCCGTATTTGCGGGGATCGGTGAGTTGCTCGGCGAGCAAAAAGCCGGGCACCGCCGCGACCATCCAGGTGAAATACAACACGATGCCGCCGCCGAGATAGAACGTCGCATCGGCGCCGCCGTGATCGCGATAGCGCATGGCTGCGAGCCAGCCGCCATCGGTGACCAGCAGCATCGCCGGATAGGCCTGCCAGGCCGGCAGCGTGCCAAACCACGGCCGCAGGGTCGCACTCATCAGGAAGAAGCGAATATTCACCGTGAGCGTGAGCAGTGCCAATGTCGCGATCGCACCTGGCGTCAGCACGCTCGGCCACGACTGCACCGCAACAAACTGCGACAGGCCGCCATAGACGGTGCCCGCCATCACCACCACTTCGGCCAGCGAGAAACTCTTCTGCGCACACAGCGCGCCGAAGGCCATGCCGAAAGCCAGCGTACCCGGCAGCATCGGGCCGATCGCCACGATGCCGGGCAGAATGGCGGCGCGTGACCAGTAGGCTGGTGCTTTCGGGATATGGGTGGCGTGCATGGCGCGATCCGTGTTTTGGCAGCATGGGTGCTGCCATCACACGACCGGGTCAAGTCATCGCCGCCTCATGCGCGCCATGCAGCGCTGCGTGAGACGAAAGGCTGAGATCTTTTTAGTGGCGCATGATCCTGCCCGAAAACCGGCTTCCACTTTTCGGGATCATGCTCACTCCCAGCTGAGTGCACCGCCGTTCTGATACTCGATCACCCGCGTCTCGAAGAAGTTCTTCTCCTTCTTCAGGTCCATCGCCTCCGACATCCACGGGAACGGGTTTTCCGTCTCGTTGAACACCGGCGCGAGGCCGAGCTGGGCGCAGCGGCGATTGGCGATGAAATGCATATAAGTCTCGCACAGCGCTGCATTCAGCCCGAGGAAGCCGCGCGGCATGGTGTCCCGGCCATAGGAGGCTTCGAGCTCCGCGGCTTCGCGGATCATGGTGCGGATCTCGTCCTGGAATGGCCGGGTCCAGAGATGCGGGTTCTCGATCTTGATCTGGTTGATGACGTCGATGCCAAAATTCAGGTGAATCGATTCATCGCGCAGGATGTACTGATACTGCTCGGCGATCCCCACCATCTTGTTGCGGCGGCCGAGGGACAGGATCTGCGCAAAGCCGGTATAGAACCACATGCCTTCGAAGATCACGTAGAAGGCCACGAGATCGCGGACAAAAGCCTGGTCGTTTTCGGGGGTGCCGGTCTTGAAGTCGGGATCGTCGAGATGCTGGGTGTGCTTCAGCGCCCAGGCCGCCTTGTCGGTGATCGACGGTACCTCGCGATACATGTTGAACAGCTCGCCCTCGTCGAGGCCGAGGCTTTCGACGATGTACTGGAAGGTATGTGTATGCACCGCCTCCTCGAACGACTGCCGCAGCAGATATTGCCGGCATTCGGGATTGGTGAGGTGGCGATAGATCGCCAGCACGATGTTGTTGGCGACCAGCGACTCGGACGCGGCGAAGAAGCCCAGATTGCGCTTGATGGCGCGACGCTCGTCCTCGGTGAGGCCGTCGCGCGACTTCCACAGCGCGATGTCGGCCTGCATGGAGACTTCGGTGGGCATCCAGTGATTGTTGCAGCCGGCGAGATATTTCTCCCAGGCCCATTTGTATTTCAGCGGCAGCAGCTGATTGACGTCAGCGCGGCAGTTGATCATGCGCTTTTCATCGACGGAGACGCGGCCGCCGGAACGGTCGATCTCGCCGAGACCGGTGGCGTCGGTGGCCGCTTCGGGGAGCGGGATGAAGGCGGGGTTTTTTGGAGCGGAGGTGGTGTCGGACCAGTCGAGCATTTTATAGTTCCTTCGAAGATCAATCTCAGCCCTCATGGTGAGGAGCCGGCCGCTTGGCCGGCGTCTCGAACCATGGGAGCTTGGCGCCATCCTTCGAGACGCCGCTGCGCGGCTCCTCAGGATGAGGGACGGAGTGAGGGGACGGACGGCGCGCCTTACTGGCACGCCTCGCATTCGGGATTGTCGATGGAGCAAGCCATCGCGACATCGAGCTCGGGCGCCGTGAGATCCGACGACTTCACCAGGATCGGCGCCGCGCTCGCTTTCACCGGCGCTGCCGATACGCCCGCGGACACCGCATTGAGCTTGCCGTCGGTGCCCTTCAGCGTCGACTTCTCCACATGGGTCGCGCTGCGCGAGCGCAGGTAGTAGGTCGTCTTCAGACCGCGCGCCCAGGCCAGGCGATAGAGCTGATCCAGCTTCTTGCCCGAGGGATTGGCGATGTAGAGGTTCAGCGACTGGGCCTGATCGATCCACTTCTGCCGGCGCGAGGCCGCCTCGATCAGCCACGCGCTGTCGATCTCGAACGAGGTCGCATAGAGCGCCTTGAGATCGCTCGGCACGCGATCGATGGATCCGACACTGCCGTCGAAATATTTCAGGTCGGAGACCATCACCTCATCCCACAGCCCGCGCTTCTTGAGATCGCGCACCAGGAACGCGTTCACCACGGTGAAATCGCCCGACATGTTCGATTTCACATAGAGGTTCTGATAGGCCGGCTCGATTGACTGCGCGACGCCGCAGATGTTGGAGATCGTGGCCGTCGGCGCGATCGCCATCACGTTGGAATTGCGGATGCCGGTGGTCTTCACGCGCTCGCGCAAGGCGGTCCAGTCGAGTGTCTGCGAGCGGTCCATCTCCAGACCGCCACGGGCATCGGCCACCAGGTCGATGGAATCGATCGGCAGGATGCCGCGGCTCCACAGCGAGCCGTCGAAGGACGGATAGCGGCCGCGCTCGGCGGCGAGATCCACCGAGGCCGAGATGGCGTGATAGGCGATCGCCTCCATGCTGGTGTCCGCGAATGCGACGGCAGCATCCGAGGCCATCGCCAGGCCCAGCGTATGCAGCGCGTCCTGATGGCCCATCAGGCCGAGACCGACCGGACGATGCTTCAGGTTCGAGCGGCGCGCTTCCGGGATCGTGTAGAAATTGATGTCGATGACATTGTCGAGCATGCGCATCGCTGTCGTCACCGTGCGCTGCAGGCGGGCGTGATCGATGCCCTGCTCCGTCACGTGATGCAGCAGATTGACCGAGCCGAGATTGCAGACGGCGACTTCGTCATCGGACGTGTTGAGCGTGATCTCGGTGCAGAGATTCGATGAATGGATGACGCCGGCATGCTGCTGCGGCGAGCGCAGGTTGCACGGGTCCTTGAAGGTGATCCACGGATGGCCGGTCTCGAACACCATGGTCAGCATGCGGCGCCACAGATCGGTGGCGCGCACCGTCTTGTAGACGCGCATCTCGCCGCGTGCGGCCTTGGCTTCATAGGCGACGTAGCGCTCGGCAAAGGGCTTGCCATAGAGATCGTGCAGGTCCGACGTTTCATCCGGCGAGAACAGCGTCCAGTCGCCATCCTGCTCGACGCGCTGCATGAACAGGTCGGGCACCCAATTGGCGGTGTTCATGTCATGGGTGCGGCGGCGGTCGTCGCCGGTGTTCTTGCGCAGATCAAGGAATTCCTCGATGTCCACGTGCCAGGTTTCGAGATAGGCGCAGACGGCGCCCTTGCGCTTGCCGCCCTGGTTGACGGCAATCGCTGTGTCGTTTGCGACCTTGAGGAACGGCACCACGCCCTGGCTCTCGCCATTGGTGCCCTTGATGTGGGCGCCGAGGCCGCGGACGCGGGTCCAGTCATTGCCGAGGCCGCCGGAATATTTGGCCAGCAGCGCATTGTCCTTCACCGACTTGAAGATGCCGTCGAGATCATCCGGCACCGTGGTGAGGAAGCAGGACGACAGCTGCGGGCGCTGCGTGCCGGCATTGAACAGCGTCGGCGTGGAGGCCATGAAGTCGAAGGACGACAGCAGATTGTAGAATTCGATGGCGCGGTTTTCGCGGTCGATCTCGCGCAGCGCGAGGCCCATGGCGACGCGCATGAAGAAGGCCTGCGGCAGCTCGATGCGGTTGCCCTGCACATGCAGGAAATAGCGGTCATAGAGCGTCTGCAGACCGAGGAACTGAAACTGGAGATCGCGTTCCGGCTTCAATGCGGCGGCGATCTTCTTCAGATCGAAGCGTGCGAGTTCGGGATCGAGCAGTTCGGCTTCGATCCCCACCTTCACATAGGCGCCGAAATATTCCGCAGAGCGCGACACCATATCGGCCTGCGAAGCCGAGCTTGGCACGCCGTGCACGTAGGTCAGCACTTCGGTGCGCAGCTTGTCGAGCAGCAGGCGGGCGCTGACATAGGTGTAGTTCGGCTCCTGCTCCACGAGCGTGCGGGCGGCCATGATGCCGGCCAGCGCGAGTTCATCGAGCGTGATGCCGTCATAGAGATTGCGCTTGGTCTCTTCGAGCACGGGTGCGGCCTCGACGCCATCGAGGCCGGCGCAGGCTTCATTGACGATCAGCGCCAGGCGTGCGGCATCGAGCGGCACGCGCGTGCCGTTTGACAGCGTGACATGGAGCGCAGGCACGCTCGGCACGGCGGCGGGCTTGGCGGCAGCTTCTTCGGCGCGGCGGCGGGACCGCTCCTCACGATACAGCACATAAGCGCGCGCCACCTTGTGGTGCTCGCTGCGCATCAGCGCCAGTTCAACCTGATCCTGCACATCCTCGATATGGAAGGTGCGGCCCTCGCCTATGCGACGCGTCAGTGCGGCGAAAACCTCGCCGGTCAGTTGCTCGACGGCTTCATGCACACGGCGCGAGGCCGCTGCCGTGTTGCCCTCGACGGCGAGGAACGCCTTGGTCATGGCCACCGAGATCTTGCCGGCATCGAAAGGCGACACCGTGCCATTGCGGCGGATCACCTGCATGGAGGGCGCGTGCGCGGGCACGACATTCGATTCGGATGGGTGGGCGAGCACGGCATCATGGCCGTTGGAGAGAGCGTGGGACGTGGAAGGCATCGGCAGGACCCCGTGTGATGCATCAAGCTAAAGGGGGCTGGGGCCGAAGGTGCGAGCAACGATGCCGAGCGGACGCGCGGCAAAGCCTGCAAGCGACCGCTGGGACACCCCGCCCATGGACGTTTCTGGTGTCGCGGCAGGTCTCCTGACTCGCAGATCAAGCGCTTGTTTCCGCCTTCCCGGAGCGGTGAAGCTCCAGTGACGTCAATCGAAACAAACTCTCTGCTTACAGTTGCGGGGGCAGTGCCGGAATCAAGCGCAGTAACGCGCAGCTCTCACCGGCTTCCCTCTTAGCCACCAAATCTTGCGACATGGCGGACCGTGACACCTACATTTGGTGTGACCCGTGGCAAAGTGTCAAGCGCGCTTTGCTGTTCCCGGCGAGAAATCAGACCAGGCTGTTAGTAGCGTGGACAACTGCCGATGCGCCCGGCTGCGTGGCCGCAACGGACCTGGCGGGCCAGGACTCACGGATGCGAATGCCGATCAGGGCGGCGACCAGCACTGCGGCGCCGAATCCCGTCGGCACCGGTCCGATAAATTGGTAGCTGACCAGCATGACCGCTGCGAGACCGAGTGCCGGCAATTCGTGACCGAGAAAGCCCTCGGACACTCCGACGCGAATGAGGAAGCCGACCGCGATTGCCAGCACCATCACGTCGTAGAGGAACAGATAGGGCGTTGCGAGCAAGGCGCCGATGGCAAGCCCGGCGGCCTTCCATTCGTAGCGCGTGCGGCTGCGCCACAGCCAGACGAGCGACACCGCGACAGCGGCCACGAGAATCCATTGCAGCGTCCAGGCCAGCGTCTCGCCGCCCTCGAAATAGCGGACGAGCGCAAAGATGCTCTGCATCTTGCCGAATGGCGCGCGACCTTCGACCAGGAATGCCTGCGAGAACATCGGCATCCATTTGAAGAAAGCGAGCCAGCTTTCAGTGCCGAAGGCCAGCCATGAGGCGACAGCGAGCAGGATCGTCGTGACGGCAGCACTGGCAAAAGCGCGCCATTGCGCAGCAGCGATCAGGACCAGGGGAAACAGCACGCCATATTGCGGCTTGTAGCTGAGCAAGCCGAGGCAAATGCCAGCCAGGATCGGCCGTGTCGGCAGCAACACCAGCATGCCGCCTATCAGTGATGCGGTGAGAAAGCCGTTCTGTCCGACCAGCACATTGGTGAAGACGACCGGGAAAGCGAGCGCCAGGAGCATGCCGAACGGGCGCCCGACGATCGTGCGCATGGCGACGAGATAAGGCACGACGCTGATACACGCCCAGCCGGCGAAGGCGACAGCGTAAGGCAGCTTGGCAAGCAGCGACGCGACGAACAGGAATGGCGGTGGATAGTGCCAGGCGAAATTGCCGGGATAGGTCTGGCCGAGCACGCCGATCTGCACCTGCTTCTGGATGTCCCAGTCATAGGCCGAGGCCGGATGGCCATCGAGCACAAGGCGGCCGGCGGACCAGACATTGATGAAGTCGGTGGGCACACCAAGGCCGTTGCCTTCGACAATCCAGCCATGGCCGTAATAGAGCGGGAAGAACGCGATCTGCAGGATCGCGAGGATGGCGCACACCATCACCAGCGCCGGTGGAATCGGGCCGCGATCAGAGGGCGTCAGATGTAACGGCGTCATGCGGTCCCCGCGACGGGTGAAGTTGCGAGGGACATTGCCGAGGGAAGTTTGAGGAAGGTTTAAGTGGGGAACGTAGGAGGGTTGAGCGAAGCGATACCCATCACCACGAGCGCATGCGGTGATGGGTATCGCTTCGCTCAACCCATCCTACAAACAAAAAACGCGGCCTTT
>NZ_JBIIOT010000035.1:0-48478 GCF_044336785.1 Tardiphaga sp.
CAGCGGCGGCGCGCTGGATGCCGCCATGCAATATTCCAATGTCGTGTTCGGCGGCAGCGTGCTGGTCTGGCTGATGAACGGCTTTGCCAGCATCATCCGCGGCACCGGCAACATGCTGGTGCCGTCGCTGTCGATCTGTATCGGCGTGGTGATCCTGATCCCGCTGTCGCCGCTGCTGATCTTCGGCTGGGGACCGATCCCGGCCCTCGGCATTGCCGGCGGCGGCTGGGCGGTGGTGCTCTCGACCTTCACGGTGGGCGCAGTGCTCGGCGGCTACATCCTGTCAGGCCGCTGCATCGTGCATTTCAAATGGGCGCGGCTGCGCTGGGATCTGTCTGCTGACATCCTGCGCGTCGGCGCCATTGCCGCGGTGATCTCGCTGCAGACGAGCCTGACGGTGCTGCTCACCACCGCGCTGGTCGGCGGCTTTGCCGGCGGCGATGCGGTGGCCGGGTTCGGCACCGGCGTGCGGCTGGAATTCTTGATGGTGCCGCTGGCCTTCGGCTTCGGCGGACCACTGGTCGCGCTCGTCGGCACCAATATCGGTGCCGGACAGGAAGACCGCGCGTTGCGCGCGGCGCTGATCGGCGGCGCCATGGTGTTTGCCATCACCGAGTCGGTCGGGCTCATAGCCGCGATCTGGCCCGCTGCCTGGCTCGGCCTGTTCGGCTCGGATCCGCAGATGATCGAAACCGGCAGCACCTATCTGCGCATCGTCGGCCCCGCCTACGGTTTCTTCGGCCTCGGCCTATCGCTGTATTTCGCCTCCCAGGGCGCGGGCAAGATGCTGTTCCCGCTGCTCGCCGGCGTATTGCGGCTTCTGATCTCGATCGGCGGCGGCTGGCTGGCGCTGCGGCTGACCGGGTCGTTGACCTGGCTGTTCGCCTGTCTCGCCTTTGCTCTGGTCGTTTATGGCAGCATCATTGCCACCGCCGTGGCGACGGGGACGTGGTTCAAGAAGGCGAGTTAGGCTGTAGGGCGGATGAGCGAAGCGTAATCCGCCGCGGAGTTTCAACAATCAAATCGGCCGGCGGATTACGGCTTCGCCTCATCCGCCCTACGGCACAGCACGCATATGCCTCATGCAGTTGTACGCCTGCAGGGCTGCGACAAACTGGCCTAGATAGCCGGGATCGGCCACCATGGCGGCCGCATCCAGGAATTCCCAGAGATGGCAGACGGTATCGCGGCACAGGCTCCTCAGCCGACGGACGGCCTGACGCCGCAGCAGCAGCGCTGGGCGCGCGTCGCGATCTTTACCGCACTGGCCATGGCCTCGCTCGACACCGCCATCGCCAATGTCGCGCTCCCCACCATCGCCGCGCAGCTCAAGGCCACCCCGGCCGACGTCATCTGGGTGGTCAATGTCTACCAGATCGCCATGGTCGCCACCTTGCTGCCGTTCGGGGCGCTGGGCGAAATCATCGGTCATCAGCGCATCTATCTGTTCGGACTGATCCTGTTCACCATCGCCTCGGTCGCCTGCGCGCTGGCCTGGTCACTGGAGACGCTGCTGATCGCACGCGTGCTGCAAGGGCTTGGTGCCGCCGGGGCCATGAGCGTCAATGCGGCGCTGGTGCGCACCGTCTATCCGCCCCACCATTTCGGCCGCGGGCTCGGGCATAATGCGCTCATCGTAGCGACCTCCTTTACCCTCGGACCGACCATCGCGTCCGCGATCCTCTCGGTGGCCAGCTGGGAATGGCTGTTTGCGATCAACCTGCCCTTCGGCCTCGCGGCGCTCGCCATCAGCCTGAAGACCTTGCCGAAGACCTCGCGCGCCACGCACAGTTTCGACTATGTCGGATCGGCACTGGCGATCGCCTGCCTCGGCCTGCTGATCACCGGCATCGACAGCGCTGCGCATCACACCTCCGTGCCCATCGTTGTCGCCGAACTCATCGCCGGCCTGCTGTTCGGCTGGCTGCTGCTGCGCCGGCAGGCTGGGCACCCTGCGCCGATGCTGCCCATCGACCTGTTCCGGCGGCCGCTCTTCGCATTGTCAGCTGCAACCGCCGTCTGCTCCTTCTCGGTCCAGGGCCTCGCTTTCGTGTCGCTGCCCTTCTATTTCGAGGAAGTCCTGCATCGCTCGGCGGTCGAGACCGGCTTTTTCCTGACGCCCTGGCCGCTGGTGGTCGGCATCATGGCGCCGATCGCCGGCCGGCTGTCCGATCACTATCCCGCCGGCCTGCTCGGCGGCATCGGGCTCGCTTTGCTCGGCATCGGCATGGTGCTGCTGGCAACCCTGCCGACGGAGCCGAGCATCCCCAATATCGTCTGGCGGATGGTGATCTGCGGTGCCGGCTTCGGCTTCTTCCAGGCACCGAACATGAAGGCCATCATGTCCAGCGCCCCCGCAGGCCGCAGCGGCGGCGCCAGCGGCATCGTCGCCACCGCCCGGCTGACGGGCCAGAGTACCGGCGCGGCGCTCGCCGCCTTCTGCTTCGGCCTGTTCGGCCATGCCGGCGCGACCTGGGCACTGGCGCTTGGCGCCGGCTTCGCGGCGATCGGCTGCGTGATGAGTTTCCTGCGGCTGGTGGTGCAGCAGCCTAACGATGCGTAAAAATATGAGCGACAAATCGCGCGCGTCACATTTCCCTTTTGCAATGCCACATTAAGTGATGTGATATACTGCAGTGCAGAGAGAGTTGATTTGCGTCGCAAGTAATAAAACTGAGTTCCAAAACCATTAGGTATGATGCACCCAAAGGCATCGGATCAGTTTCCACTTACTTACGTCGCCTGGGGCACGAGGGGCTTCGTTGAGGGTTCTGTTCGTCACGCCTGAGATCGACGACTATGTCCGCGTCGGCGGACTTGCCGCCGTTTCTGCTGCCCTTCCCCGTGCACTCCGCAACTGGAGCGATGTCCGCGTCATCCTTCCCGGCTATCGCGACGTGATCTCCCAATGCGGGCCGATCCAGATCGTCGGCGAATGCCCGGCGCTGGCTGAGATGCCCGCCTGCACGCTCGGCCTCGCATCAACCCGGGACGGCATGCCGATCTATGTCCTGCTCAGCCCGCAGCTCTATGAACGCCCGGGCAACCCTTACGGCGACGAAAGCGCCCGCGACTGGCCGGACAACGATATCCGTTTTGCGCGCTTCGCCTCTGCCGCCGCTCTGCTGGCTGCCGGGCAGCTCGATCCGAACTGGAGCGCCGATCTCGTTCATGCCAATGACTGGCCCGGCGCGCTGGTGCCGGCCTATCTCGCCTGGAACAAAGTTCCGGTCCCAACCATCCTGACCATCCACAATCTGGCCTATCAGGGCCTGTTTCCGAAAACCGCGCTGCGCCGGATCGGCGCGCCGGAGGACTCGTTCCACATCGACGGGCTGGAATTCTACGACAAGCTGTCCTTCCTCAAGGGCGGCCTGAACTACTCGACGCATCTCACCACGGTGAGCGAGACCTATGCCCGCGAGATCACCACGCCGGAACTCGGCTGCGGGCTCGAAGGCCTCCTGCGGAAACGCTCCAACGCGGCGCAACTCACCGGCATTCTCAACGGCATCGACGAGAGCTGGGATCCGCGCTTCTGCTCGGAGCTGATGCGTCCGTTCGGCGCCGGAGACTGGGAAGCCAAACGCGCCAATGCCGACGGTGTCCGTCAGCAATTCGGGCTCGCACTCTCTCGCGGGCCCATTTTTGGCTTGGTGGCCCGCCTCGTCCATCAGAAGGGCGTCGATCTCGTGCTTGCCGCCGCCGATGCCATCGTGTCTGCGGGCGGACAGATCGTGGTGACGGGGACCGGCGAGCCGGCCATCGAGAACGCGCTGATGGAAGCCCATCGCCGCCGTCCCGACGCCATCGGCGTGGCTATCGGCTTCAACGACCGCGAAGCGCGTCGTATCTTTGCCGGCAGCGATTTCACGCTGATGCCGTCGCGCTTCGAGCCGTGTGGGCTCAGCCAGATGTATGCGCAGCGCTTCGGCTCGCTGCCGATCGGCCACCAGACCGGCGGCCTCGCCGAGACCATCATCGATGGCGAGACCGGCTTCCTGTTCAACAAGCCATCCACCGAGTCTTTCCTCGGCGGCATCCTGCGCGCCTTCGCGACCTTCGGATCGCAGGACCGGCTGAACTCCATGCGCCGCAGCGCGATGGCCAAATCGTTCTCGTGGAATATTTCGGCGGCGAGCTATTCGTCGCTCTATCGGAAAATGTCGCTCGCCGCCTGAGGACGACTACTTTTCGAGTTGTTGACGCATCAGCTCTTCCTGCTCGCGCAGTTCGGGCGTGAACGCGTCGCCAAAATCCTCCGGCGCGAAAATCTGGCGGATCTCGATCTCGGCGCCGCTCTCGAACGGCGCCCGCTTCATCCAGGCGACGGCCTCGTCACGCGTCTTCGTCTCGATCAGCCAGAAGCCGGCGAGGAGGTCGCCCGACAATGGGAACGGACCGTGCGTCACCGCAGGCTCGCCCCCGCCAAAACGAATGCGCGTGCCCTTGCTGGTGGGATGCACGCCTTCGCCCGCCTGCATCACGCCAGCCTTGACCATCTCCTCGTTGAAATTGCCCATCGCCGTGAGCAATTCCATCGACGGCATCACGCCGGCTTCGGTGTCCTTGTTGGCCTTTACGATCACCATGAAACGCATGGTTCTTCCCCTTCAGCGTTGACTGTCCAAATGACGATTGAGGATGTGACTGCCCGACAGCGCCATTGAAATTATGTCGGGGGTCATGGCCGCATCATTCCTGCGGGAACATGTGGAGATAAGGCTCTGCCTCCTTCAATACACGCGCCACCGACGGCCGTGCCTGCAAGCGGCCGAGATAGGCGGATGCGCCGGGATGCGTCTTTGCGAACGGCAGCACCTTGTTGCTGTAGAACAGCGGCGGAAAAGCCGCACAGTCGGCGAGCGTGAAAGCGTCGCCCATGGCCCACTGGTGATCAGCCATACCGCTTTCGATCATATCCAGGGCGATGCGCAGCTTGCTCTCCGCTTCGGTCACGCCATGCGGGTCTTTCGCTCCTGCCGGCCGAAGCCTGTCGCCGATAATCGTCTGCATGTGCGCATGGAGGTGCAGATCGAAAAAGCGGTCGCGCAACCGGGTCTTCAGGCCGAGATCGCCATCCGGAATGAAGCGCGTGACGCCGGGATAATGACGATCGAGATATTCGATGACGATGGATGACTCCGGCACAACCTCGCTGCGGGCATCGTCCTGCAGAACCGGAAACTTGCCGATCGGCCACAACCCGAGCAACGCCGCGCGTTGATCGGGATCGCCGAGATTGACCATGTGCGGCGTGAACGGCGTGTCGTTCTCGTACAGCGCGATCAGCGCCTTCCAGCAATAGGACGACAGTGGGTGGTAATGAAGGGTGAGCGACAAGGGCAGTCTCCCGATCCGGTGGTTTTATTCAGGACGAACGAGACTTCCGCTTACCGACAAAGATCGCGGCCTCATCCCGACAAAAATCCGGGTTGTCGCGCTCCCGTTACTCTCCTAAACACGCCGGCAAACATGACGAAACGGATCGGGACGGACAATGGTCAAGACGGACGGCACGCAAAACACCCGCAAGGTCGCACTGGTCACCGGCGCAGCGCGCGGAATCGGGCTTGCGGTGGCGAAGCGGTTTCTCGGCGAGGGCTATCACGTCGCGCTGCTGGACATCGAGGGTGAGTTGCTCGCCGCCGCAGTGACGGCGCTGAACGATCCCGAGCATACGCTCGCACTGCATGCCGACGTTTCCGACGAGAAAGCCGTTGCCAAGGCCTTTGCGGACACGCAGGCCCGGTTCGGCCGGCTCGATGCGCTGGTGAACAATGCCGGGATCGCGAATTTCAAGCCGGTGCTGGAAACGACGCTGGATGAATGGGAACGCATCATGGCGGTCAATCTCACCGGCCCGTTCCTCTGCACCAAGGCGGGTGCCCCCTTGATGCGCGAACATGGCGGCGGCGCCATCGTCAATATCGCGTCGATCTCGGCGCTGCGCGCATCGACGCTTCGCGTGGCCTATGGCACCAGCAAGGCCGGCATCATTCACTTCACCAAGCAATGCGCCGTCGAACTCGCGCTGCTCGGCATCCGCGTCAATGCGGTGGCGCCGGGTCCGGTGGAGACGGCCATGGCCAAAGCCGTGCATACGCCGGCGATCCGCGCCGACTATCACGATGCCATTCCCCTGAACCGCTACGGCGGCGAGGATGAGCTGGCCGATGCCATCTTCTTTCTGTGCAGCGAGCGCGCCAGCTACATTACCGGCCAGATGCTGGCCGTGGATGGCGGCTTCGACGCCACCGGCATCGGCCTGCCCACGCTGCGGCGTGAAGGCATCAACGGCTAAAGCTGGCGCAGTGCCAGAATAAAGGTCCCAAGTGCGGCGGTCGACGTGACCGTGCGCACATGGTTCCAGCCGGTCCAGACCGAGAGATAGCGCGCCCACAGGCCGGCAGCCTCGCTGCTGTCGGGAGTCGCCGCCGCTAATGCGTCGTTCATCGGTACATTGAAGATAATGGTGACGAGAAACGTGCCGGCGACATAGAGCAGCGCGCCGGTCACCAGCCAGCCCGATGCGGGACCGGACCAATTCAGCATCGCGACGATCGCCAGCACGACGCAGATCAGCGCGGTGCCCATGAAGGCCGCAAGGAATAGCGGGCTGAGGATCATGGCATTGATCGACTGCATCGCGGCGATGCCGGTGGGGGCCGGCAGCTTGCCGAGTGCGCTCATGACCGTCACCGAGAAAACGAAGAACAATCCAGCCATCAGGCCCGATCCGATCGCTGCGGCAAAGGTCAGGCCGAATGTCATGCGCGTCATCCCTCGTCCCCGATCGGTCCAGCCTAGCAGTGTCGCCTACTCGGCGAGCTGCGGCGAAAGCTCGCGCGGACGCAGCGTCGCCATGGTGATGACCAGTGCGGCCACCGCGGTAAGGGCGATCGTGATCACCATCGGCTGCGACGTGCCATTGAAGAACAGGCCGGCGATCGCAATCACGGCACCGCCGGTCAGCATCTGCAACGTGCCACCGAGCGCGCTGGCGCTACCGGCGATCGGACCGTGCTCCTCCAGCGACAGTACCATGGTCGACGGGATCACCAGGCCGAGAAAGGCGAAGGACGTGAACAAGAGCGGCATCAGCACCCACAGGCTGGTGAAGCCGGCCAGCGTCAGCGCCAGCAGCAATACGGCGAAGAACGCGTAGGCAGCGACGGCGCCCATCACCACACGCGCCATGCCAAAACGTCCGCCGAGCCGGCTGGCCAGTTGCGACATGCCAATGAAGCCGACTGCATTGATCGAGAAGGCGACGCTGTATTCCGCGAGGGTCATGCCATAAGTCTTGATGTAGACGAAGGACGACATCGACAGGAAGGTGAAGAAGCTGGACATGCCGAGGCCGCCGATAAAGGTGAGCCCGAGAAAGTGCCAGTCACGAAACAGCGTGCCGAAATGGCCGAGCACGCTGCGGACATCTCCCTTGATGCGTTCATGTACAGGCCGGGTTTCGGGCAGCATCGTCGCCAACAGGACCGTCGCGATCAGTGCCGCGACCGTGACGGCCACGAATACTGCACGCCAGCCGAACGGCACGATCAGCGCGCTTCCGCCAAGCGGCGCGAGGATCGGCGAGACCGAGAATACCAGCATCACGAGCGACATCAGCCTGGTCGCTTCGACACCCGTGTGCAGATCGCGGATGATGGCGCGGGGGATCACGCCCATGGCGGCAGCACCGAGCCCCTGCACGAAGCGCGCGGCGATCAGCCATTCCACACCCGGCGACAGCGCGCAGCCGACCGAGCCGACAACGAACAGAACCAGTCCCGCATAAAGCGGCGCCTTGCGGCCATAGACATCGGACAACGGACCATAGGCGATCTGGCACAGGCCGAAAGCGATGAAATAGCTGGTCAGCGTCAGTTGCGTCGCCGATGTCGTGGCGCGGAGATCGCTTTCGATATCCGGCAGCGCCGGCAGATACATATCGATGGCGAACGGGCCGACGGCACAGAGCAGGCCGAGCACAATGGCGTTGCGGGCGAACGGAGACATGACAGCTACTTTTCAGTTCGGAAACACGGGCGCGGTGTCTCCCCGCTCGTCGCGGGAAGACGCCGGCACAGAGTCACTGGTCGGGACAGTCCTGCGCGGTGTTGATCATCCATGGCACGCCGAACTTGTCGATGCACATGCCAAAGCCCTTTGACCAGAACGTGGCAGCGAACGGCATCTTGGCGACACCGCCATCAGACAGCGCGTTGAACCACTTTTCCCCCTCAGCCGGGGTCTGGGCTTGCAGGCAGACAGAAAAGCCCTGCATCTTCTCGAAGTAATCCGGCGGACAATCGGAGGCCATGATCACCTCGCCGTCGATAGACAGCTGCGCATGCAGGACCTTCTTCGCCATCGAAGGCGGCATGTGTTCGGCAGCGGGCGAGCCCTCGACATGCATGATGACGTCGATTTTCGCACCGATCGCCGCCTCATAGAACTTGAAGGCTTCTTCGCAATTGCCGTCATAGTGGAGATAGGGATTGATCTGCATGGATCGTCTCCTTGGGTTGAGTGTCTAGTTCCGGATCGGCATCAGCGCCCGCAGGGCGGGATCGCGCAGATAGAGCCCGCCCCACGCCATCAGACCGATATAGAGGCCGAACAACAGATGCGTGCACAGCGGACTGTCCACCCGCAAATGCGTGGCCATGGCGCCACCGAGCAATCCGGTCAGCAGGATCGCGCCGAGCACCGAGGTACGCGGAAACGCATACAGCACCGCGCAAGCGAGAGTGATGACGCCGAGCAGCCGCGCCTGCCCGACCGAGCCGCCATAGCCGAGCTGCTGCAGGGTTTCGGTGACCTCCTTGATCGGTACCAGCTTGATGCCGCCATCCATCAGGAGGAAGAGAATGACGACACCGCTGAGAATGCGGCCAGACCACTGGGCAACGGGAGAGACGGGCATGGCACTTCCTGATGTCGATGTCTTGCCAAGGACGGACGGGATCGACGCGCCCCGACATCCAGCGAAATCTTTTTTCCTGTAGATGGTGTTGGTTCACCTGCGCGGGAGCGGGTTATTTGCCGGCTGCCTTGACCTTGCTGTCTTCCTCCAATCGATCGATATGCCGGCGGATATGATCGGCTTCGGCGGGCGTGTTCGCGAGCGCAATCGCCCGGTTAAAGCTCTCGCGCGCGTCATCATGACGGCCGAGCTGGTTCAGATAGGCGCCCTGCGCGCCGAAAAAGTAGAAGTAATTCGCGAGCTTCGATGCCAACGGCGCGATCATGTCCAGCGCGGCCTGCGGACCACGCACCTTCGACACGGCGACCGAGCGATTGAGCGTGATCACAGGCGACGGCTGCAGGATTTCCAGCGAGCCATAGAGCAATTCAATCTGCGCCCAATCCGTATCCTCCGGCTTGGCAGCACGCGCATGCAGCGCAGCAATAGCCGCCTGGATCTGATAGGCGCCGGTGCGGCGATGGCGCATGGCCTTGTCGATCAGCGCCAGGCCTTCGGCGATCATCTTGCCGTTCCACAGCGCACGATCCTGATCTTCAAGCAAGACCGCCGTGCCATCAGCATCGAAGCGGGCAGCTACGCGCGCATATTGCAGCAGCATCAACGCGGCGAGGCCCATGATCTCCGGCTCGGCTGGAAACAGCTTGAGCAGCAGGCGCGCGAGACGGATCGCTTCCTCGCAGAAGGGCGCGCGCTGGTCTGCGCTATCGCCGCCTGCGGAATAGCCTTCGTTGAAGACCAGATAGATCATCGCCGCCACAGCGGCGAGGCGCTCGCTGCGCTCCGGCGCGCCCGGCGCTTCGAATGGCACCTTGTTTTTGGCGATGGCAGATTTGGCGCGCGTAATGCGCTGCTCCATCGCGGCATCACTGACGAGAAAGGCGCGCGCGATCTGCTTGACCGTGAGGCCAGAGACGATGCGCAGCGCCAGCGCGATCTGCTGCGTCGCCGGCAATTGCGGATGGCAGCAGATGAACAGCAGCCGCAGGATGTCGTCGCGATAGTGCGAACCGTCGAGCCGGTCGGCAAGTTCGCTCTCCGCATCGTCGAGATCGGAGATCGCGTGATCGTCGTCCGGGAGCGGCTGCTGCCGCTTGCCGCGGCGGAGGTCGTCGATGGCAGTGTTGCGACCGACCATGATCAGCCACGCCGCCGCATCGCGCGGCGGGCCGTTCTGTGGCCAGGTCTTGAGCGCGCGCAGGCAGGCGTTCTGATACGCCTCCTCCGCCGTGTCGAGATCGCGGAAATAGCGCAACAGCGCGCCGAGCGCCTGGGGACGCGCCGAGGTCAGGGCCGCATCGATCCAGGCGACATCGGTCATGGCGCAAAGGTCCCGTGGAAGACGCCGATCGGGCGGATCTCATAGGCGCCGCCGGGATTGGCGCGGCCCAGGTCCTGCGCGATTTCCAATGCGCCATCGAGGTTCTCGGCTTCCACCACATAGAAGCCGAGCAGTTGCTCCTTGGTCTCGGCAAAGGGGCCGTCCAGCACCACCGGCGGATCGTCCTTGCGCAGCGTGGTGGCAGCCGTGGTCGGCAACAGACGGGCCACCGGGCCGAGCCGGCCCTGCTCGGCCAGCTTGCCATGCACGACGGCGAGCTTGGCCATGACACTGTCGTCCTCGTCCTTGGACCAGCCGCCGACAACGGCCTCATCGTGATAGCAGAGAATGGCGTACAGCATGGGTGCTCCTTAATTGGAAGACGCGCAGCGCAAGGCGATGCCGACAGCTTAGCTGAAATTATTGTGGCGTGACGCGCAGGCGGGTTCCCGCATCATACACGGCAGAGGTGTTCGACGGCGCTGCCGACAAAGGCTTCGAGTTCGGCCCGCGGCACGCCGGCGCGGGCGCGGATCGACGACAGATTCAGCAAGGCGGAGGCCATCTTTGCCAGCACATCGACATTGGCGGTCTCGGGTAGTTCGCCGCGCGCGACCGCGGTGCGGAAGCACCAGGCAAAGGCGTCGTCGAGTTCCTGGAAGCTTGAAAGCATCAAGGCGCGGATCTCCGGATCGGCGATCGCGTCGGACGCCACCGTCATCACCGCGAAGCATCCGCGCGGGTCATCGGCGCCTGTGGTGTAGATATCGAGCGCGGCCGCATAGAAGCGGCGCAAGCGCTCGCGGATGTCGATATCGGCCTGGAACAGCGCGATCACTTTCGCGGTGTAGTCATCGCGATAGCGCTGGTAGCTCTTGATGTAGAGCGCGCGCTTGTCGCCGAAAGCGCCATAGAGGCTCGGCCGGTTCATGCCGGTGGCGGCGCTGAGATCGTCCAGCGAGGTTGCGGCATAGCCGGTGCGGCGGAACAGGTCGAGCGCCTGGCCGATGGCCACGTCGGGCTCATAGGCGCGCGGACGGCCGCGGCGCTTGCCCTCCCCCTTTTCGCCCGCCACGTCGGAGGTCGGCTTCTTTTTTTGTACCATTTCGCAATTTATTCCTTGACCGTCTTATTATTGTGCGAGACGGTATGAAAATCAACCGACAGCGACACTTCGCTCGCTGCAACGAAGGAGGCACCCATGGACCTGTATTTCTCGCCGATGGCCTGCTCGATGGCTACCCGCATCGCGCTTTACGAAGCCGGTGCCGAGGCTCGTTTTTTCGAGGTCGATCCGCCCAGCAAGACCCTGTTGCAGGATGGATCCGACTTCCGCGTGGTCAATCCCCTCGGGCTCGTGCCGACGCTGCGCACCGACGATGGCCTGATCCTTACCGAAAACGCGGCGATCCTCCAGCATGTGGCCGAGCGCTTTCCGGACTCGCCGATCGCAGCCGGCACCGGCATCGAACGCACCCGGCTGCAGCAATGGCTGTGCTTCATCGGGACCGAGCTGCACAAGTCGCTCTTCCAGCCGCTGCTTTCGCAGAAAGCGCCGCCGGAGGCGAAAGCCTATGCGCTGGAGAACGGATGTTCGAAGCTCGATTATCTCGACAAGCATCTCGCAGGGCGCGACTTCCTGCTCGATCGCTTCAGCGTCGCCGATGCCTATCTCAGCACGGTGCTGAACTGGACCCTGGTGATCCCGCAGCTGGATCTGGGCCACTGGCCGGCGATCAAGGCGTATCATGCGAAGATGCGTGAGCGGCCCAGCGTGATGCGCGCTGTCGGCGAGGAGTTTGAGCTGTTCAAGGCCGAACAGGCAAGGCACCGAGTGGCCGCCTAACCTCGGCCGTCATTGCGAGGTCAAGAAAAGCCTTCGGCTTCTTAGCGTAGCGACGACGCAATCCGGTTCTTGGCTATGGATTGCTTCGCTGCGCTCGCAATGACGGAGTTACGCCACAGCCCGTCGCCCGATGATCGCGAAACGGAGGCGGCTGGAGATCCAGTCGATGGCCGCCACCGCCACCAGAATCATCAGGATCAGGAATGACACCTTCTGCCATTCCAGCACACGGATCTGCTCGGCCAGTTGCAGGCCGATGCCACCAGCGCCGACGATGCCGATGATGGTGGCCGAGCGCGTGTTGGACTCGATGAAGTACAACACCTGCCCGGCAATCACCGGCAGCACCTGCGGCATCAGGCCGAAATGGATCTCATGCAGCGGGCTGCCGCCGGAGGCGCGGATACCCTCGACCTGCTTCGTGTCCGCGCCCTCGATCGCCTCCGAGAACAGTTTGCCGAAGGCGCCGAAATCCGACACCGCGATGGCGAGCACGCCGGCGAAGGGGCCGAGGCCGACGACATTGATCCACACCAGCGCCCAGATCAGCGTATCGACGCCACGGATCGTATCGAGGGAACGCCGCACCGGGAAACGCAGCCAGGCGGATGGAATGACATTGCGGGCAGCGAGGAGACTGACCGGCAAAGCGAGCAAGGCAGCGAGTGTGGTGCCGAGCACCGCGATCGACAGCGTCTCACCCATCGCCTGCAGATAGGCGGGCAGCGAGGCGCCAGGATCGGGCGGGATCATCATCATGGTGATCCAGCCGAGCTGCTGGATGCCGTTCAGCATGCGCGCCGGCGAGAAATCGAGTTCGACAAGACCGAAGATCAATAGCGCCAAAGCAGCCATGATGACCGTCGGTGCCGCTGCGCGCGATTTCAGCGGGCGATTGAACACGTCGGGATAGCGGCCGCGCAGCTCGCTGGTATTGACATCAGGCTGCTGGTTCACGACCGCGTCTCCTTGCCGAACAGGCGGCCACGCAGCCAGCCGGTGCCGATATCGATTACGAAGACGGTGACGATGATCATCAGCAGGATGGCACTGACATCCGAGTAATAGAATTTACGCACGGCGACCACGAGCTCCTGCCCGATGCCGCCGGCGCCGACAAAGCCCATCACCGAGGCGCCGCGCACATTGATCTCGAAGCGCAGCAGCGTGTAGCTGGCAAAGCCCGCCGAGACCTGCGGCAGCACCGCGAAGCGCATGCAGTCGATCCAGCTGGCACCGGTGGAGCGGATGCCTTCCACCGGCTTCATGTCGATATTCTCGACGATCTCGCCATAAAGCTTGCCGAGCGCGCCGACACAGTGGATGGCGATCGCCAGCACGCCGGCCATCGGGCCCAGGCCGAAGGCGATGACGAAGATCAGCGCGAACACGATGTCCGGCACCGTGCGGCAGAATTCCATGAAGCGCTTGACGACGAAACGCAGCCAGCGCAACGGCGCGGTGTTCTCGGCGGCGAGGAAGTTCAGGCCGAATGCAAGCAAGGCGCCGACGATCGTGCCGACGTAGCTGATCAGCACGGTCTCGCCGAGCAGCTTCAGCCACTTGTCCCAGCCCCAGAACCATTCACCGACGTCCCTCCACACCCGCACGCCGCTATCGAGCGTGAAGATGCGATCGAAATAGCTGAAGAAATTTCCGATCTTGGCGACGAAGGTGGAAACGTTCACTTCTGCGCCGATGGCCGCGACGAACAGCACGACAGCGCAGGCCACGACCGACAGCAGCGTGCGCAGCCGGCGACGCGACACTGCCTTGCGATAGGCGTCGTTCAGCGCGGCAAGCTGCTGGCTCGGCAGAATAGAAACGGCGGCGGACATCTGGTGTGGGCTTTCAACTCGTCGTCCCCGCGACGGCGGGGATCCATCATCACGGTCGATTTCATAGAAGCGACAAAGCCGCCATCATCGAGATCCGACTAGATCCACAGCGTGTATGGGTCCCCGCCTTCGCGGGTACGACATGGAGTGGACTATAAAAAAGGAGCCGGATCATACCCGATCCGGCTCCTGTCGGAAGTTGGGCCTTACGACGCCTTCTTCTTGCGCAGGGCGTCCACAAACTTGATCAGGTCGATGGTCGCATCCCAATCCTTGGTGGTCGCAGCATGGAAGCCCTTCTTCTGACCGTCGGACAGCTTATCAAAGGCAGCTTTGTCCTTGGTCGGGGCTTCCTCGAACGCCTTGCGGATCGCGACCTTCAAATCTTCCGGCAGGTCCGAGCTATAGGCATAGGGGCCGTTGATGATCGGGGCCGACTTGTGGACGATGCGGAAGTCGTCCTTCTTCATCGGCGTGCCGTCGGCATTCTTCAGCATGCCCTTGTGGAGCATCTGCTGCAGGGTGGAGTCGGCATCGTTTGTCCACTGATTGGCAGCGACATCGACGGTGCCCTGCGACAGTGCCAGCAGCGCGTTTTCGTGGCTGCCGGTGAAGACGACCTTGCTGAAATAGGTGTCGGCATCGGTGATGCCCATCTTGTCCAGCTCAAAGCGCGGCACATTGTTGCCCGAGGTCGAATTCGGATCAACGAGGCCGAGATTCTTGCCCTTCAGCTGATCGATCGACTTGTAGGGGCTCGTCGCCTTGACGAAGAACACCGAGTAGTAGCCGGTGGAGCCATCGATATTGATGTCGTTGGCGAAGGCGTCGGTCTTCACACCGGTGAGACGAGCGCGTGCGAACGAGGCCGAACCATAGCTGGCGATCTGGATATTGCCCGAGCGCTGGCCTTCGATCACCGCGGCATAGTCATTTGCGATACGCAGATTGACCTTCACGCCCAGCTCTTTCGAGAGATAGGTGATGAACGGCCCCCAGCGCTCGGTCACGCCCGAGGCATTCTCGGCCGGGATGATCGCAAAAGTGAGTTCCGGATATTTGGCCTTGTAGTCCTGTGCCGAGGCGGAGCCGGCGGCGAAAGCGAGCACGGCGGCGCCGAGCACGATGGAGCGACGATTGATCATGGCAATCCCTGCGCGATCTGGAGAGGTGACGGAGTTTCTTATGGGTAGACGAAACGTCTATCGCCGCGATGACATCTCTCGCCTGACAGTCAGGCTGACATCCTCGCGGCAATTCATTCAGGCGACGGCAGCCGCCCCGTATTCGGGCACGCGCGCACCAGTCGGCACATGCACCGGTGCCGATCCCATCACCTCATCGGCTTCGAGATCGTAGAGTTCACGGGCGATATGTTCGGTGAGCTGGGCAGGCGCGCCATCGAACACGACACGACCGGCGGACATGCCGATCAGGCGATCGCAATAGGTGCGGGCCAGATCGAGCGAATGCAGGTTGCACATCACGGTGATGCCGAAATGCTTGTTGATGCGCAGCAGCGCATCCATGACGATGCGGGTGTTGCGCGGGTCGAGCGAGGCGATCGGCTCGTCGGCGAGAATGAGGTCCGGCTGCTGAACGAGCGCGCGGGCGATGGCGACGCGCTGCTGCTGACCACCGGAGAGCTGATCAGCGCGCTGCGAGGCATATTGCGCCATGTCGAACTGTTCGAGCGCCGACATCGCCAGCGCGCGATCCTGCTCCGGCCACATCTGCGTCAGTGAACGCCACTGCGGCATGTCGGCGAGGCGGCCCATCAGCACATTGATGAGAACATCGAGACGGCCGACGAGATTGAACTGCTGGAAGATCATCGCCGAGCGCGCACGCCATTGGCGCAATTCGCGGCCCTTCAGCGCGGTCACATCCAAACCGTCGAACATGATCCGGCCGGATGTCGGTTCTGCCAGGCGGTTGACCATGCGCAGCAAAGTCGACTTGCCCGCACCGGAACGCCCGATCACGCCGACAAAGGAGCCCGGCGCGATCTCGAAATTGGCATTATCGACCGCCGCCTTGGCACCGAAACGGCACGTCAGGCCTTCGACTGCAAGCATGTGTAACTCCAGCGTTAACAAACCATGCACGCCTATCGCTGGCGGATGACAGCGATGTGACGCGACTGTCACAATGCCCAACCCGCAGCCCTGCACCGCACGCAGATGCAATTTCATTCACGCGTCACGTCACTGTCACGAAACGGTCTGATGACGTGCGCGCCCGCTACAGGTCATGGATGTGTCATGGTTGGAAAGATGTTGTCGCTCGATCCCGCGATCGAGCCGAGCGCGAAGTTGAAGGACGCAACATTCGGCCGCTACAATGAAGTCGGCGCCCGCACCGTGCTGCATGAAGTGTCGATGGGCGACTACTCCTATGTCGAGCACGAGGCCCAGATCGCCTATGCGAGCATCGGAAAATTCTGCTCGATCGCATCCCTGACCCGGATCAATCCCGGCAATCACCCGATGCAGCGCGCGTCGCAATCGCATTTCACCTATCGCGCCAGCGCCTATTTTCCGGGTGAGGCCGACGATGCCGATTTCTTCGCATGGCGCCGCGAACACCACTGCACCCTCGGCCACGATGTCTGGATCGGCCATGGCGCCGTCGTGCTGCCCGGTCGGCATGTGGGCACCGGCGCGGTGATCGCGGCCGGCGCCATCGTCACCAAGGACGTCCCGGCCTATACGATCGTCGGCGGCAATCCGGCTCGACCGATCCGTCGCCGCTTTTCCGAAGCCGTTGAACAGGGCCTGATGGACCTCGCCTGGTGGGACTGGGATCACGACACATTGCGACAGGCGCTGCCGGATTTCCGCAGCTTGTCGGTGGAAGACTTCTTGAGCAAATATAAGGGCGTCAAACCGCCGCAGCAGATGGGCTAAATATGACAGAAATCTATATCGAAGGTGGACGCACCCTGCTCGGCCAGGAGATCGGCGAAACCTCACTCACCATCTCGGGCAGCAGCATCGCGGATATTGCTGGCACCGCGCAGGGCGCGCTGGGCCTCGATGCGCGCGGTCTTCTTGTCATGCCGGGCATTGTCGATATCCATGGCGACGCCTTCGAACGACAATTGATGCCACGCCCCGGCGTCGATTTCCCTGTCGATGTGGCGCTGATCGACAGCGACAAGCAGGCAATCACCAATGGCATCACCACGGTCTTTCACGGTACCACCTGGTCCTGGGAACCCGGCCTGCGTGGTGCCGAGAATGCCCGCGGCCTGCTGTCGGCGATCGAAACGCTGCGTCCGCATCTCGCGGCCGACACGCGCTTTCATCTGCGGCAGGAGACATTCAATCTCGATGCCGAAGATGAGATCATCGGCTGGATCAAGGATCGCCGCATCGATCTGCTCGCCTTCAACGACCATATGGACCTGACCGGGATCACCAAGCCGGCGAAGCGCGCCAAGATGGTGGAGCGCACCGGCCTCAGCAGCCAAGCCTTCGACGAATTGGTGACTCGCGTGCTCTCGCGTGCAGATCAGGTGCCGGCATCGATCGCGCGGCTTGCTGAAGCGGCCAATGCCGCTGGCATCGCGACGCTGTCCCATGACGACAACAGCCCGGCGATGCGCGCCGGCTTCCGCGATCTCGGTGTCCGCATTGCGGAATTCCCCATCAACGAGGAAACCGCCATCGCGTCCGCCGAAGCCGGCGACTTCATCATTTATGGCGCCCCGAATGTGGTGCGCGGCGGCAGCCATACCGGCTGGACCAAGGCCTCCGACATGATCGCCAAGGGCCTGTGCTCGGTGCTGGCGTCGGACTACTATTATCCCGCGCAATTGCTCGCAGCGTTCCGCCTCGTGCATGACGGCATTCTTGCGCTGCCGCAGGCGTGGTCGCTGGTTTCCAGTGCGCCCGCGCAGGCCGCAGGCCTCACCGATCGCGGTGACATCGCGACCGGCCGCCGCGCCGACATCCTGCTGATCGACGACAGCGTGGCGCTGCGGCCGCGCATTGTCGCGGTGATCGCCAATGGCAAACTGGTGCATCTCGCAGATGCGCAGCGGCTACGACCTGCGACGCCCCTGCGACAAAAGGCGGTTGCTGCCGCCTGAGGCGAGGTTTTCCTCACGCGCATGACCTTATCCGGAAACCGGTATCCACTTTCCGGGATCATGCTTTATGCTGGGACCATGAGCGAATATCCGAGATATGCGATCTATTTCGCACCCGACGCCGACCGCGCGCTGACGCGGTTCGGCGCCGAGACACTGGGCTACGATGCCTATAGCGGCCATGACATCGATCATCCCAAGACCGTCGTCGCCGATTTTCCGGATTGGGCCGGCATCACGGCCGATCCCCGGAAATACGGTTTTCACGGCACGTTGAAGGCCCCCTTCTCGCTCGCGGGCGACCAGAGCGAAGAGGACCTGCTCGCGGCCCTCGTCGAATTCGCGGAAGAGCCGCGTGAGATTCCGATCATCGCCCCGGTCGTTCGCACCATCAGCGGCTTCACCGCCATTGTGCCGGACGAGACGGACGACGATCTGGATTTACTTGCTGAAGCCTGCGTCCGTCATTTCGAGCCGTTTCGCGCCCCGATGACCGCGGAAGATCGCGCCCGCCGCAAGCCGGACGGACTGACACCACGCCAGACCGAGCATCTCGACGATTGGGGTTACCCTCATGTGTTCGAGGATTTCCGCTTCCACATGACCCTGACCGGCCGGCTGACGGAAGAACGCGGCGCAGCCGTGCTGGCATTGCTGCAGCACCGCTTTGCCGAGCTCGGGATCGATGAGTTGAAGATCGACAGCGTGGCGCTGTTCAGACAGGATGGCAAAGACACGCGCTTTCGTATCATCAGCCACGTGGCGCTGACGCAAGACTAGCGCCGTTGCCAGACATAGAGCGCGCCTTTGGCAGGCGCGTTGGCTTCGAGGCGGATATCGACAGCCTCGCGTTCCAGCAGTTCGAAATGCGGATAGGCACAGCGGGCGACATAATCATCCGCATGGGCGAAGCGACCGGATGGCAGCAGCGCGAAACCGTTGGATGTGCTCTCGACGCTCGCCGCAAAGATGCCGCCGGATGACAGCGCCTGCGCCACAGCGGACATGATGGCATCGAGCTTGCCGAAATAGATCAACGTATCCGCCGCGAAGACGAGATCGAACTCAACCGGATAAGCTCCGAGATGCGCCAGCGCTTCGGCATGGGTAAGCGTGTCGTAGATGCGGCGACGCTCAGCCTGTTCGAGCATTCGCGCGGAGAGATCGACGCCGCTGAGCTTGCCAGCGAGCGGCCTGAGATGGGCGCCGGCAAGACCGGTGCCGCAACCGAGATCGAGTGCATGATCGAATGAAGCGCAATGGCGCTGCACCAAAGCGGCCATGCGCTCCGGCACGCGATAGCCCAACACATTCACCAGCTTGTCGTCAAAGCCTTCGGCAAATGCGTCGAAATGCGCCGCCACATAGGCGGGCGGCACGTGATCGACGGCGCGACCGGCGACCGCATCATTGAGATGGCGCTGGACCGCGTCACCGGGCTTCGCTGCGATCAGCAGCTCTCCGAGATATATGGCAGCAGCACGATGGCCATAGGCGCTCAACAGCCCGAAACCATCGCGGATCACGACATCGATCGGCTCGGCTTCCACGCCAGCGTGGGCCGGATAGTCGGCCAGCGCGTCCCCGGTCTTGCCGGCGATCATCATGGCGTAGGTTCGTGCGCGTGCGTAGCAGCGCAAGCTATCGCCCTGCAGCGGCATGGACCGCGAAGCAAGCCCGAAGGCTTCGACACTCTCTGAAAATTGACCGACCAGATAAAGCGACTTGCCAAGCAACAGGCCGATTGCGGCATCCGCAGCCCCTGCCGAGACGACCGTTTGCAGTTCTCTGGCAGCATCGCCATATCGCGCCGACCTGAAATAGGTCACGCCCAGCCCGAAGCGGGCATCGATGAGATTGGCATCATGCGCGAGTGCTTGCAGATAAGCGCGCTCTGCCGTTGCGACATCGCCGGCTGCTGCGGCGCGGCTCAGCCATGTCTGTGCATCGGCTGCACCATTGTCGGGAAGTTCTGCCATCGGACGCCGTCTCGAAATTGTCAGAGACGGCCAACGCGCCTCGAATCGAACACCGTCTTCATCTAGACATGCTGCAACTGCGTGGAAAGACGCTCCGATGCCACATGGCGCAGCGCAAACCGACACGCAGCCTTGCCTGAACCTGATCCGTCATTCGTTCGACCCATGCATGCGCATGACACGCATCGTAGACGCATGCATGTGCGGACATCCCAGCCACAGGAATGCATCGCATTTTACGTTTCGAGATATTCCAGTGGCGCCCGCCTCACAAAACATCGATACGTTCAATCGCGACCATCAACACAATGTCAGAGCGTGTCATCCACCTTTCATCACGCTGACTCAGAGGCGCCCTAAACCGCCACTACACAGTCCGCACACCTCGATCATGGAGTGCATCATGACGACCAACCCGACGACACAATCGCAGACGCCGCCGTTCGACGCGCAGCGTATTGCCGTGCTGCGCCAGGTGCTGGACATCGCCGTGGAGCAGATTGCCGTGCAGCACCGCACCCCGGCGACCAAGGCCATGATGGCGCAGATCATCGTCCGCCACGCCGCCGATGGAATCACCGACACCGGCGCTCTGGTGAATCATGCCGTCCAGGCCGGCGCTGCAGGCGCGCCGTAGCCTAAAACCTGGCCCGCGAACGGCCACGGAAGGTAACTGCTTGCGATTTCAGCGTGTTTGCAACGCATAAAAGGCTACCGCCACAGCTTCGCGGCATCGCCGCCACGTCTTCGCCAAATTAAGCCGCGACCTTTAACCTCAAGCCAACGACTTGGGGTCTTTTTTACGTGGTGGCTTTTCTTGGGGACATGATGGAGGCGACGATGATCATGTCTGAAAATTATCTACGCGACCGCGCGGAAGATTGCAGCCGGTTGGCGCAACAAGAGAGCGACCTCGACATGCGCAGCATGCTGGCGGATCTCGAACTGGATTATCGTGCGAAAGCTGTGCACGCCGCCGCCAAAGGCTGGCGCGACGCGCCACGCTATTTCGACCGCCCACACGCATAGGGGTCACTCGGTCGAGACGGCTCGGCTACGCTTTTAACAAGCGAACCTGCGTGCCCCATGGATCGGCAACGGCGAACCCGGCCGATATGGCTTCGCTCGTCATGCCCGCTTTTGTCAGACGCTGTTTGCAATCGGCCAGCAAAGTGTCGTCGGCAACCGCGAGCGAGAACCAGGCAAGTCCGGTCTCAGCGACGTTTCGCGTATGCGCGCCCTGGCTTTGCCAGACATTGATCCCGAGATGATGGTGATAGCGTCCTGACGATAGAAAGGCTGCGCCTGCGCGTTCGCGCGTGCGCTCCATTCCAATGATCCCTTCATAGAAGGCACGCGCCCGCGCGACATCACCGACACGCAGATGCATGTGGCCGATGCGCAGCGCCTTGGGCGCGACATCATATTGATCGCGCGTGGTATCCGTCAGCTTCACGATATCGTCGATGTCGAGCTGGTCCGAGCCCATGCTCACGCTATCGCCCACCCACAACCACGCAGAGGTCGGCCGATCGGAATAGACCTCGATGCCATTGCCTTCGGGATCGTCGAGATAGGAGGCTTCGCTGACGTGATGATCGGCAAAGCCGGTGAATGGCACGCGCATCAGCGCGGCATGCACCAGCCAACGCGCGAAATCGGCCCGGCTCGGCATCAGGAAGGCCGTGTGATAGAGCCCGGCCCCGCTCGGCCCGGCGAGTGGCGCCGTGGGCCGGTGGATCAGATGCAGCAAAGCTACGCCATCGACGCCGAGAACGACTTCACTGGCACTTTCGCTGATGGTCGTGAGCTTCAGGAGATCCGTGTAGAAGCGGCGCATCGCGGCGAGATCGCGCACCCGCAACGCCGCGGCGCCAACCCGCATCGGTGTCTGCTGCGCAAAAGGAAGCGGCGCGGCGACGGGGCCCACCACGCCTCCTTCGGCTCGTACCGCGCCAAGCAACGCTGCGTTGCTGGCGGCGAAGGCGGCGAGTTTCAGCACCTGACGGCGCGTGGTCATGGCGGTTGTTCCTGCGTCGAACGGATAGTCGTCGATAGAAATGCAGGGGAACCGGGTCAAGTCACGTTGGCGTGGGGATTTTTGTCATCGTTCCCCGGCGCATCATTGAGCGTCGGCGACGATGGCCGGGGCTATTCGCCCCAGGCCGCAAACGCATCGTTGAAGGCACGCTCGCCAGGCGAGCCCTTCTCGATGGCGATGATGGCACGACGCTGGTTCGTGTAGACCAGCGGAATGTCGAACCAGGAACGCTCCTTCAGGAGCTGCAGGTTGCGGACCTTGTCGCTTTCCACATTGCTGAGGCCGACCAGGAAGAAGCCATCGGTGACCTTCACCGCGAGACCGGCCAGCGGGGTGCCGCGCGCCTGCTCATTGGACTTCATCAGGATGCCCGGCACATTGGCAACGCCGCCACCATTGAAGTCCTGCGGCAGAACAAAAGTCAGCTCCGCCGTGTGGCTCGCCGGCAGCGTGGAATCGTTGTTGCGGCGGAACGACATGGTCATCTTGAACTTGCGCTCGGGAATGTCGATGTCGGCGCGTACGGCGACATCGCCGGGGCGACCGCCGCTGCCCTTGATCTGCTCGGTGCGCCACACCACCGTGCCGACGAACTGCTTGCCCTTCGGCTCCGACGGATCCTCGTCGTAGAGCACCACGCGCTGCGCCACCGGCGCAACCTGATCGGATGGCTGGCCGACGCGATCGGTGATCTTCGGCCGCGGCGCCAGCGCCCCGTCCTTGTTCTCGCTGGTCGGCGCCGGCGTGCTGCTGCTGCCGCCGAGACCGCGCACGAAGGTCATGATCTGCGGACCGGCCACGAACGCGCCGCCGATAAGGATCAGGACAAGACCAAGGATGAGAAGCGTCTTGAACGGGAAACCACCACTGACGCGTTTCGGCTTTGGTGCCTTCTGCTTCTTGGCATCCTTGCCGCGCGCGGGCGGAGCTACGGGCTCGGCCGTGTCCTGCTGGTCGATATGCTCGTCATAACCAAAGACAGAACCGCGATCTTCCATGCTCGGCTCGAGCCGGTCGAATTCCGGCGTCGGCGACGGCACATTGGCATAGGTTTTACGTGCCGCACGATTAGCCTGCGCCGCGGCGCGGCCGAGATCATCGACATCGGCGGTGACGTCGCGGAAACCGCGCATCGCGGCATCGCCACGATCGTCGCGGGCTTGCGGTGCAGCCGGCTGGTCCGGACGGCGCGGCGGCACGGGACGGCTGGTCCCCTGCTCACGCGGAATCGGCGGCGGATCGACACGCAGCGTTCGTGGCGGCCGCGCCTCGTCCGGGGCACGCGGCGGTGTCGGCGTGATCGGCTGACGGCCACGCGGCGACGGCTCGATCGGCGGCGAACCGGGGCGCTGGCTGGCCGTGCGGAACGCATCGCCGGCCCGCGACCGATTGGCATCCGTGGTCCGCGAGGCTTCGCGAGCGCGCTGTGCCGCTTCAGATTCGACCTTGCGAACGGCTTCCTCGAGCGACAGGCGCTCGCGGGTGATCTCGGATTCCGAGAGCGGCGGCTCGACGCTGCGCAATTGCGCGATCAGCGCCGTGCGGGCACGTTCATAGAGGGCACGGCGCTGCTCACCGGGGGCACTGGGGTCCAGGCCGGCGATGGCACGGGCAATCAGGGGATAGTAGTCAGCCATCTCGACTCAGTTTCGCGGGGTCCCTCAATTTGAAAGCCAACCGGTAATAGTTCGTTAAGCCTCAAACGGATTTTGTACCAGGATCGTGTCGTCGCGCTCTGGACTTGTGGAGAGCAAAGCGATCGGGCAACCGACCAGTTCCTCGACGCGGCGGACATATTTGATCGCCTGGGCCGGGAGATCAGCCCAGGAGCGCGCATTGGCGGTGGGCTCTTTCCAGCCTTCGATCGTCTCATAGATCGGCTCGATCCGCTGCTGGGCACCCTCGCCCGCCGGCAGATGGTCGATTTCCTTGCCGTCCAGCTTGTAGCCGACGCAGACCTGAATGGTGTCGAAGCCGTCGAGAATATCGAGCTTGGTCATGGCCAGGCCGTTGATGCCGCAGGTGCGGACGGTCTGGCGCACCAGCACCGCATCGAACCAGCCACAACGGCGCTTGCGGCCGGTGTTGACACCGAATTCCTTGCCGCGACGACCGATCTCTTCGCCGATCTCGTTGTCGAGCTCGGTCGGGAACGGACCGGCGCCGACGCGGGTCGTGTAGGCCTTGCAGATGCCGAGCACATAGCCGACCGCACCTGGACCGATGCCGGTGCCGGTCGCAGCCTGGGCGGCGACGGTGTTCGACGACGTCACATAGGGATAGGTGCCGTGATCGACATCGAGCAGCGCGCCCTGTGCGCCCTCGAACAGGATGCGCTTGCCTTCGCGGCGCTTGTTGTCGAGCAGCTGCCACACGGTTTCGGCATAGGGCAGCAGCGCCGGCGCGAAGGAGGCCAGGTCCTTGACCACATCGGCCGCCTTGAATTCCTCGAGGCCGAGGCCGCGGCGCAGCGCATTGTGATGCGTCAACAGGCGCTCGACCTTGTGCGGCAGGGTCTGCAGATCGGCGAGATCCATCAGACGGATGGCACGGCGGCCAACCTTGTCTTCATAGGCCGGGCCGATGCCGCGCTGGGTGGTGCCGATGGCAGTCGCCTTGCTGGCATTCTCGCGCAGCGCATCGAGTTCGCGGTGCAGCGGCAGGATCAGCGTGACGTTCTCGGCAACGCGCAGATTGTGCGGGCCGACATCGACGCCCTGCCCCTTGAGCTTGGCGACTTCATCGACGAAGGCCTGCGGGTCGAACACCACGCCATTGCCGATCACCGACAGCTTGCCGCCACGGACGACGCCCGACGGCAGCAGCGCTAGCTTGTAGGTCTTGCCATCGATGACCAGCGTATGGCCGGCATTGTGGCCGCCTTGATAGCGGGCAACCACGTCCGCCTGATCCGACAACCAATCAACGATCTTGCCCTTACCCTCGTCGCCCCACTGGGCGCCGACGACGACAACATTGGCCATTTGGCGCTAGTCCTCTGAAAAAACACGCGTCAAAGCGTGATCGCTGCGGAAAACGGTCTGCCGTTTACCGGACCACGCCCAGGCATCCGCCCAAACGCGCCAGAAGACGCTGTCTGCGATGCAAACCGGGAATAAAGGAAGAAGGCGGTGAAGACAAGCGCAAGGGCCGGAAAAACGCTCACGTCAAGCGTCGGCAAACCTTTGATATCCCCTGAAAATTTCAGAGAATACGGCGACATTCTGGCGACGCCCGGCAGGATTGCGAATGGGTCGCATTCTCACTTAAGCGTGAGCTGATTTGATCTGGCCTATGCGCTCTATCGCACTGCAAAACACACACCCTATATGGCTACCGCCGTCAAACTCTCGCGCACGTTGAGAGAAAGCCATCGATGCACGTACACGCATCATCTTTCAGGAGCCATCCCATGAACGTTTTCACCCGGGCATCCATTGTGACCCTCGCAGCCGTCATTGCGTGCCTCGGGGAGGCTTTGGCGCAACCGGCTAATTTCGGCTGCACCGCATCACCGTCACCTGCCCTGACTCAGACCCTGACCTGCAATGGCGGCATCACCATCGTGGTGGAAAGTGGCGCGCAGTTCACCTTGCTGGACCGTGACCGCAATGGCCGCGTCGATGCCGTCGATCTGCAAAGCAAGGCGGTGCTGGTCAACGTACCCAAACAAAAGGGCGGACGTCGCTTCGAAGTGCTGACCCCGCAGGCGATTGCCGCCGTGCGGGGGACAGAATGGGCCGTAGATGCCGAGGGCAACAAGACCTCCGTCTTCGTCCAGGCCGGGCGCGTCGGCGTCCGCCGGCCTGCGCGACCGGGCAGCGTCACCCTCAGCCCCGGAGACGGCGTCGATGTCGACACCACGGCTACGCCGCTCGTGGTTCGCCGGTGGCCAGATGCGCGCGTGGCCGCGCTGATGGCTCGTCTCGGACGTTGACGCTGATGATCAAAGGCCACGGGCTATGGACCCCGGTGACGGTCGTTGTGGCCGGCCTCTGGGCTGCAGCGCTCACGCTCGGGCACGGTTCGACTGACATCGGCTTCATTGATCGCATCGAGGCCACCTTCACCGACCTTCGCACGCAGATCCGCGGCCCCAAGGCACCGCCGGATCTCGTCACCATCATTGCCATCGACGATCAGGTCGTGCGCGAGCAAGGGGCATTATCCGTTGCCCCGCGCGACGCTGGCGCGACTTGTCGAGGAGATTGCCAGATACAAACCGAAAGTACTCGCCCTCGATGTGTTGCTCATCGATGCCGGACCGGCACAGGACGATGAAGCGCTAGCGAGGGCACTCGGCACGACCAAGTCTGTGATCGCTGCGGCTGCGACGTTCAACGAAACCCGGCAGGCGGTTGGAAGCAAGGACGGCGGTCCATTCGCCGAACTCCCGATTGCGTCGGATTTTCTGATGCCGCGAAAGCAGTTTGCCGATCAGGCCGAGGTCGGCATCGTCAACCTCAACACCGATAGCAGCGGCGCGCCGCGCGCGATGCCCATGCTGATCCACTCCGCCGACCGGATCATGCTGTCGATGCCGTTGCGCGTGGCCAGCGCGGCGTCCGATGATGAACTGGTCATCGACAACAACACGTTCAGGTTAGCCGGCCGAGGCGTGCCGACCGATGTCGGCCACCTGCTGCCGATGTCCTATTACGGTCCGCGCGGCACCATCCGGACCATCGGCGCGTCACGTGTATTGGCAGGGGATATCACGCCGTCCGGCATCGAAGGCCGCGTTGTCGTACTCGGTGTCACCGTGACGGGCGGTGGAGACACTTTTTCGACGCCATTCGACCCGGCTATGCCAGGTGTCGAAGTGCTATCGACGGCGATCACGCATCTGCTGGCAAAAGACACGCTGATCCGCAACGCGACCATCCGCCTGTTCGACGCCGGCTTTGCCATCGCCCTTGCCGTGTTGTGCGTCGCATTGCTGGCATGGCGGCGCAATGCCGCCGGACTGCTGGCCATTGTTGCGGTCATGTCGCTATGGGCGATACTGAATACCATCGCCTATGCCCATGGCATCTGGATGAGTGCCGCCTTGCCGCTGGTTGCCGCCGGACCACCGACGATTGCCTTCGGCGCCCTGCAGATCTGGATCGGCCGAAAACACGCGGCCGATCTGGATGCCCGTAGCGCATTGATGCGCCAGTTCCACGCGCCACGCCTGCGCGACTGGATCCTGGCCTATCCGGATTTTCTGCTGCATCCACGTCATCAGGACGCCGCGGTCATCTTCATCGATCTGTCGAGCTTCACGACCCTGAGCGAGACCACCGATCCGCACATGATGCGCGAGATGCTCAAATCGTTTCACGCATTGGTCGATGACGTGACGGTCGCCCATGGCGGTCTCGTCATCAACTTCATGGGCGACGGGGCGATGATCCTGTTCGGATTACCACAGCCAGCCGATGACGACGCTGCACGCGCCGTGCAATGCTGCATCGATCTGACGCGTGGCGCCGAGCGATGGCTCGAGACGCTGCCCGCGTCGATATCCGCCAAGACCGGATTCAAGATTGGTGCGCATTTTGGTGAGATCGTCGCCTCGCGGCTCGGCGGCGACAGCTACCAGCACATCACCGCAACCGGCGATACCGTGAATATCGCGAGCCGCCTGATGGAAGTCGCCGCGAGCCGTGGCGCCCACGTTGCCATGACCGACAGCCTGCTCTGCAAGGCCGGCGATCATTCGTGCATCCGGAACACGGGCATACTATCCGGGCCTACTCTGGTCAAAATCCGCGGTCGGCGCACAGGCGTCAACGTATGGTTCTGGCAAAGCGAACCTGGACAGACGGACCGCTCCTAGACCGGATGCACGTCTGCGCGTCTTGCTAAGCAGCAATCGCAAGACGTCCCTGCATGAGAGGAACACAGCGACCTGCGATACGGACACGCTCCACCTCTCCGCCGCGCTTCTCGACGTCGATCTCGATCCTGCTCGGCCGCCCCATCTCGATCCCCTGCTCGATGACAATGTTTGCTGTCATGTCAGTCCGCGTGTCGAGGCTGCAGAGATAGGCCGCAAGTGCCGCACAGGCACTCCCTGTCGCGGGATCTTCCGGGATATTGCTGAGCGGCGCAAACATCCGGGCACGCAAATGCTCGATGCCCTTGCCCGTCCGGACATAAGCGAAGGTGGCGAAGCGATCGTCGCGGTGCCAATAGGCACGCCCAGCCAGCGTGAATGCCGCCATATCGGGGCTTGCCGAAGCCAGCGCGTCGAGACCGGCCAGTTCGGCGACCGCAAATGGCAGGCCGACCGATACGATGCATGGCTCATGCGCATCGACGACAATGGCGCTGGGCTGAAGCGACAGACATCCCGCCATGGCATCCAATGCAACCACCTTGCCGATTGTCAGCGCTTGCGGCGCGACAAAGCCCGCGCCGACCGTGCGGCCATCCTCCCGCATGAGATCGAGATGAACGAGGCCGGCCTTCTCCTCAAAAATCATCTGCGCGCCAACCGGCTTGCCGAAGATCTCGCCGCGACCTCCCAGCACAAAAGCCGTGCCGACATTCGGGTGCCCCGCAAACGGGATTTCATCCGTCGGCGTGAAGATGCGGACGCGTGCGGTGTGAGCGGGGTCGTCAGGCGGAAAGACGAACGTCGTTTCGGAATAATTGAATTCGCGCGCAATCTTCTGGAGGTCAGCCTCGGCAATCCCCCGTGCATCCGGAAACACTGCGAGCGGATTGCCGCCGAATGGCTTATCGGTGAAAACATCGACGGTCACATATTCGGACATGGCACACCTTCTTCGTGGCGGCAAAGCTGCGATTGGCAATCAGCGCCTGAACCTGCGATCATAGGCGAAAATACCAACACTGGAAGGACACGCGCGATGCCAACCTACCGCCTGCACTATTTTCCGGAATCCGGAAACAGTTTCAAACTCGCGCTGATGCTCACGCTGTGTGGGCAATCGTTCGAACCGGTATGGACGGACTTCAACGGCGGCGTGACTCGGAGCAAGGAATGGCGCGCCGCGGTCAATCCGATGGGCGAGATTCCGGTACTCGAAGTGGACGGCGAGAAGCTGACGCAGACGGCGCCGATCCTGCTGCAGCTCGCGCAACAATTCGGCCAGTTCGACGGCGACAGCGATGCGGAACGATTCGAGATCCTGCGCTGGCTGTTCTGGGACAACCACAAGCTCACCGGCTATATGGCGACCTATCGCTTCCAGCGCGCGTTCATGCCGACTGTCGACCCGCATGTGCAGACCTATTTTCGCAGGCGGCTCGGCGATTTTCTCGGCATTCTCGACACCCATCTGCAAAGCAATGCCTTCGCGATCGGCGCCAAACCGAGCGTCGCCGACATCTCGATGATGGCCTATCTGCATTTTCCTGCTGACGAACACGGCTTCGACTTCGCGGTAAGCCATCCGGCCATCCGCGCATGGCTGGACCGCATGGCGAAGTTGCCGGGCTATAAACCGGCCTACGAGCTGTTGCCCGGTCAGCGGATGATGAATTACGCGAAAGACGGATCGCGCGACTGATCCGCCGCTCACGCAGAACAAGAAACAGACCCGAGGAACCAGTATGGCCCGCATCGACTACAGCGATCCCGCAACCGCCAGCGAACGCACGCGCGAACTGCTCGGCAAGAACCGCAATGCCAACATCTTCCGCATGATGGCGCATTCGCCGAGCTATCTTGAACAATATTGCCGGCTTGGCGGCGCGATCCGTAACAAAGGCGAGCTCGATCCCGTGATCCGCGAACTTGCGATCACGCGCACGGGCATCCTTTGCGAAGCTCCGTACGAAGTGGCCGCACACAAGCGGATCGGCGGTTATGTCGGCGTCAGCGACGAGCAGAATGCAGCCCTCGACGACTGGGAAAGCGCAACCTGCTTCGACGATACTCAGCGCGCAGCGCTCGCCTTCACGGACGAGATCGTGAAACTGCACCGGCCCTCCGACGCGACCTTCCAGGCGATTGCAGCCAGGCTCACACCCGGCGCGCTGGTGGAGTTGCAGCTGTCTGTCGGCTTCTACATCATGACCTCGAAATTTCTCGAAACCTTTGCTATCGACATGCAGCCGGTCACCGAGGTCGTGTGATCTTTCAACGAGCTTCCGATGTCCAAGTCCACCCGCGCCACCCAGACACTCGCCAAGCTGGGTGCCACCTTCACGCTGCATACCTATGACTACGATCCCGATGCCGAGAGCATCGGGCTGCAGGCGGCGGAAGCGCTCGGCATCGCGCCACAACGCATGCTCAAGACGCTGATGGCGGATGTCGACGGCAAGCCGGTTTGCGTGGTGGTGCCGTCGGACAAGGAAGTGAGCATGAAGAAGCTTGCCGCGGCTTTTCGCGGCAGGTCAGCGAAGATGATGAAGCCGGCCGACGCCGAGCGCATCACGGGATACCATGTGGGCGGCATCAGCCCGTTCGGGCAGAAGAAGCGTGTGCCCACGGCGATCGAACAGGCCGCACTGGCCGAGACCACGGTCTATCTGAATGGCGGCCAGCGCGGACTGCAGATCGAGATCGCTCCGGACGTAGCACGGACCGCACTGGATGCGATGACCGCCACATTGACGGATTGAAGCGCATCACACTGCTGGCATCGCGGCAATGAACCGCTGGGTGGTCCGGGAACACCGATATAGACTTCGCATTGTTGTCGTCGAACCTCGAAGGGAGCATCGACATGCGCGCAATCCTCGCCGCTACCGCATTTCTCGTCGCCGCAGGCGGCCTCAGCAGCATTGGCGTGACCTCCGCCGAAGCCCGCGACTATCCATGGTGCTCGCGCACCTCGGCCACCGGATTCAATCCGGACTGCGCTTTCACGTCCTACCCGCAATGCATGGCCACCGTCAGCGGCCAGCGCGGCGACTGCATGCGTAACCCGTTCATCGCGTTCGGAGAGCAGCGCGAGTCGCGCCGCAAGGGGCGCCAGTATCGCGAACAGCAGAATGACTGGAACAATAACGGCTGGGCTCCGCGCTGGTAAATAGCGCGGCTCAGCCCTTTCGCCAATAAGCCCATGCGGCGATGGCGATCGGCAGGCCGACGCCGAACCACGAGAAATAGCGGCCGAGATCGCCGGCGAGCAGCGCCGACAGGAGCCCCACCAGCGAGAGCACGCCGATCACGATCGGCGCACCGAATACGCGCAGCCATGGCGGGCGCTGCGAGGACACCGGCTCGCTCATGACGAGGCCTGTGCGATGGCTGCTGCATTTGGAGCAACACGCGCCGGCCGTCGCTGCTTCCGACGGCGCGCGATGTAGAGATAGAGTCCGCTCCCAAGCACGATCATCGTGAACACGGTCAGCAGCGCCCAGATGATCTTCAGCGGCATGCCGCCATAATCACCGAAATGCAGCGGTTGCGAGACCAGCACCGCTTTCAGATAAAGTGGCAGGTCGCTGGTGCTGGACACTGTTCCGGTCTCGCCATCGAGCAGCACCGGCTTCACCAGCCGCGACGTCAGCGGCGTGTCGCCGCGCAGGAACACTGCGAAGTGATGCGTCGACGTGAAGGGCGTTCCCGGAAATGCAATGAAGGCCGGCTCCATGCCCGGCGTCGCCGTCATGGCGTTGCGGACCACGGCATCCAGAGACGCCAGCTTCGTCGGCGTCGGCTGCCCGGCATAGGGCGCGGCAACGGCGGTGAGTTCGTTACGTTGCCAGACGCCGAGCAGCAATTCGGCATAGGCATTGAGAACGCCGGTGCCACCCACGACCAATGCCCAGACGACGGTGACGACACCCAGCAGGTTGTGCCAGTCGAGCCACCAGACCCGCCGCGACTTCTGCTTCCGGATCGCTGCGAAATTCAGCCGCCGGGTGAATGGCCAATACAGCACCACGCCTGACACAATGGCGACCATGAACACGAAGCCCATCAGCCCCATGAACCATTTGCCGGGCAGGCCGAGATACATATCGGTATGCAGCCGCAGCATCACGAGCATGGGGCCGGTGCCGAGCAGGCCCACGGGCTTGGCCGTATAAGCATCGAGGGCCTTGACCACCGTTGTCTGCGGATCCGACGTCACCGTCTTGTTGGTGAAGGTCGAAACCATCCACGGCTCGTCCTTGTCCCAGCCCATATAGAGCATGACATTGCCGGGATGATCGGCCAGCGCAGCGCGGCCGATGTCGTCGAGGCTGAGCTTCGCCGCGCCGGCCGGGCGCACATCCGGCTGTGGCGAATAACCGAGCACATCGTCGATCTCATGATGGAAGATCAACGGCAGCCCCGTGAGACAGAGCAGCAGCAGAAAGACGGTTGAGATCAGACTGGTCAAAGTGTGGATCACCGACCAGACGCGGGCCGTTCGTGCTTTCAACGGATCGCTCCCTCAAGCGCAGAAAATGCAAATGTCGCCTCCGACGACCGGAGACGACATAAACCAGATTGACCAGAAACGCGACAGCGGCGGGAAGAGCCGTAAGCAGAGCGTCCCGCCGCCAATGTCAGGTCAGCTTACCACTTGTAGCCGATGCTGCCGACGACACGGCGGCGATCACCGTAGAAGCAGGAATTTTCCGCAGCACAGCTCGCCACATAGATTTCGTCCGTAACGTTGTTGGCGTTGACCGCAAAGCGCCAGTTCTGCCAGTCGTAATGCACCGACAGATCGGCCAGCACGCGCGACGGCACCACCAGCGTATTGGCCTGGTCCGCGAAAGAACCGCCGACATAGCGCACGCCACCACCAAAACCGAAACCACGCAGGACGCCATCCTGGAATGTGTAGTCAGCCCAGCCCGATGCCATTTGCTGCGGCGTGTTGGTCGGGGTCTTGCCGATCAGCGCAGGGTTGAAGTCCTTGCTGACGAACAGATTGTAGGTCGTGAACGAGCCCACCACCTTGAAACCCGGTGCCAGATTGGCAACGGCCTCGAGTTCCAGACCGCGCGAAGTGACTTCACCACTCTGGGTGGGGATCAGGATATTGGCGGGATCCGTGGTCAGTGCGTTCTGACGCTTCAGGTCGAAATAGGCGAAGCCGAAGTGACCATTGAAGCCGACTGGCTGGAACTTGACGCCGACTTCTGTCTGCTGGCCGGTTTCAGGCAATAGCAGTTGGTTAGAGCCGTCGAGACCGATGACCGGATTGAAGCTGGTGGCATACGAGATGTAAGGCGCAAGACCATTATCGAAATTGTAGATCAGGCCGGCACGACCACTGAACTTGCTGACATCGCGCGAGAGTCCCGAGGCAGTCTCGTTGGTATCGACCCAGTCATTGCGGCCCGAGAGCACCAGCGTAAAGCGATCAAGTTTGATCTGGTCCTGCAGATAGACACCAGCCTGCCTTTGGGTCAGCGTGGTGTCGCGATAGGGTGCAGCCGTCAGAGGGGCGGCGCCGGTATAGACCGGATTCAGCACATTGATCGGCGTGATCGTCCCACCAAATGCCTGCGTATCGCCGATCGAATAGTGCTTCAAATCGAGCCCGAACAGCGCCGTGTGGCTCAGAATGCCAGTGGTGAAGCGATATTCGAGCTGGTTGTCCATCTGCGCCTGGTCAGCAATTCCGCGCGTCACGAACGGATAGCGCTGGAAGTCACCGGTCGTGGCATTGGCATAGGGATAGCCGCCGGTGATGCCCGCATAGTTCACATCGACATGGGCATAACGCGCATTCTGACGGAAGGTGATGTTGTCCGACAAATGGCGCTCGAACTGATAGCCGAGCATCTCCTGCTCGCGCTTGAACTTGTCGAAATTCGGCTCACCACCAAAGAAGCTGGTCGGGATGCGACCGAACGGGGCATTCGTGACTGTGCCGAGATAAGGCAAGAACTGCGCTGCGCGTGTTTCATTGTAGGACGCCGAGCCAAGAATTGTCAGCGTCGTGTCAGCATCCGGCTTCCAGGTGAGCGACGGTGCGATGAAATAGTTGTTGTTCGGCGTGAAATCGGTCTGCGTGCCGCCATTCTGCAACTGGCCGACAATGCGCGTGTAGAGCTCGCCATTGCCCGGCGCCAGCTTGATCGGCGTGTTGATGTCGAAACCGAAATAGCCGTTACCGAAATTGTCGACACCCGTCTCGATGTAACGGATCGGCTCGGCCTGCGGCAGCTTGCTGACCGCATTGACGATGCCGCTCGGGCTCGAGCCACCATAAAGAATCGCCGAAGGACCGCGCAGAACCTCGACGCGTTCCATGTTGAAGGGCTGCAGCTTCCAGCTGGCATAGGACGTATAGAACAGCTGCATGCCGTCGAGGAACATGCTGTTATCATCGGACTTGAAGCCGCGGATGATGAACCAGTCATTGCGATTGTCAGCGCCGAAAGTCGCGGAAAATACGCCGGGCGCGTAGCGCAGAATGTCGTCGAACTTGCGCGGCGCCTGATCGCGGATCTGCTCGGCGCCGATCACGGTGATGGACTGCGGCGTTTCGTTGATCGGCGTATTGGTCTTGGTGCCGGTGGACGAACGATTAGCCACATAGCCTTGAATCGGACCGCGCGGGCTTTCCACGAAAACATTGCTGCGTGGCGGCTGAGCGACCGGACGCGGCGCGACCACGGTACGGGCCGCGCGCGGCGCGCGCTGGGCGGCCGCGCGGCGGCGCTGGGCTGGCTGGTTCACCACGACGGGCGGCAGGTTCTGCGCGCCGCTTTGCGTATTCGACTGCGCATGCGCCGAATCGAAAGACAAGATGCTGAGCGCGCCGGCCGACGACAACAGTGCAAGTCGCGAGAAATGGATGATGTTCAAGATGGGCCCCCGTGATCCATGCCGCTCCTGCGATCACTGGATCTGCTATTTCAGGCATCGGGGTTATTCGGGCGCGCACGAGTCCGCCAATAGAACCATTCCAAAATTGTCACAATCGGCAGAGCTGTGACCTAAGCGCCGCACTCTGTGTATGGATATGTCGCGAGTGCTATTTCAAAGCAACATAACGATACCGCCAGCATATAGGCCGACGGTATCGTCCCGACAAATCGACTTAAGCTGCGCGGACCGAGCGCAGGAAATTGCCGACCTCGCGCTTCAGACGCGCGCTTTCGCCCGACAGCGATTGCGCGGCGCTCAGCACATGCGACGATGCGGACCCCGCTTCCTCGACACCGCGCTGAACGTCGGTGATATTCGCGCTCACTTGCATCGTGCCTTCCGCGGCTTGCTGCACGTTGCGCGAAATCTCCTGGGTCGTGGCGCCCTGTTCCTCGACAGCAGCGGCAATCACCGAGGCGATCTCCGACATCTGGCCGATGGTGGTGGAGATCTCCTTGATCGCCGACACCGAGTCTTCGGTGGCCTTCTGGATACCGGAGACCTGCAGGCTGATTTCGCCGGTCGCCTTGGCGGTCTGCTCGGCAAGCGCCTTCACTTCCGCAGCCACGACCGCAAAGCCGCGACCGGCTTCACCCGCACGCGCTGCCTCGATGGTGGCGTTCAGCGCGAGCAGATTGGTCTGCCCGGCAATCGTATTGATCAGCTCGACGACGTCACCGATGCGGGCTGCCGCAGCGGCCAGTTCACTGACGCGGTTGTTGGTGTTGTCGGCCTGCGAGACGGCTTCGCCGGCGATGCGCGCCGCACTCTGCACCTGGCGGCTGATCTCGTGCACAGAGGACGACAGCTCCTCCGTCGCAGCGGCGACGGACTGCACATTGGTCGCGGCCTCTTCGGATGCGCCGGCAACGGCCGTCGCGCGCACTTGCGAATGGTCCGACGTGGCGCTCAGCGTTCCCGCCGAGGCTTCGAGTTCGGTCGAGGCAGACGACACGGTCTCGACGATCTGACCAACAGCGCCCTCGAATTCGGTTGCGAGCTTCATCATGTCGGCCTTGCGCTGTTCGGCGGCACGCGCTTCCATCGCCACCTGCTCCGCCTTCATGCGCTCGACTTCGAGGCCGTTCGCCTTGAACACCGCAAGCGCCGTGATAATCTCGCCGATTTCGTCGCCGCGCGACGTCGCCGGAACATCCACCGTGAGGTCGCCCTTTGCGAGCGTGTTCATGGCCGCAATGCTGGCCTTCAGCGGAAGTACGATGGTGCTGCGCGCAATGAAATAGCTGAGCACGATCGACACCAGCATCACCGCGATCGTCGCATAGACGATGGTCCACAGGGTCTCCTGCGCGGTCTCGAGGAAATCGACCTTCTTGATGCCGACATAGAGAATGCCGATGACATTGCGGTTGGCATCGAAGATCGGGTCATAGACGGTCATATAGGGCTCGCCCAGGATCGCGACTTCGCCGCGGAACGCGGTCTTGCGATCGAACACGGACTCATAGGCCGGCCCCTTGGCGAGCTGGGTGCCGATGGCACGCGTGCCGTCGGCCTTCATCACATTGGTCGAGATGCGGGTATCGTTCATGAAGATCGTGGCGGTGCCGCCGACCAGCGTCTTGATCTTGTCCACGGCCGCGAAATTGCCGTTCAGTGGCTTGCCATCGGCGAGCAGCTTGCCGTCGGCGATGCTGAACTTGTCGCCGCTTTCGCGCAGCACATCCCATGCGACACGCATATTGGTGTCGACACGCTCGGTCGCAGACTTGGTCGCGCCCTGTTCGAGCACGTATTTCGCGACGAAGGTCACGCAGACGCCGAGGGTGAGAATACCGGTCACCGACATCGTGATGATCTTGGGGCCGAGACTGAAGCCGCGACCATTGGCTTTTGGCTGGGAAGCGGGCACTGACATCTGCAATCTCCTCGCGCGCGCAAACCCCTCGGCTGGCGCTGCAATGGTGGCAGGTCCCGCACTCAATAGTGCTGCCATCGCGATCGGATGGCGGGGTCCTGCGGCTGAAAAAGGTTTGGCTCTACACCGTCCAGTCGTAGGTGCCGGCCGTTGGAAATCGGTTAAAGTTCGCCCAGCGAAATTGGTATAATGGTATCAATCTTGCTTTCCAACGGTTTTCGGATACCGAACAGGAGAGCCTCGGGCCGCGCCTTTTCGACACAGGTACCTCAACCAGCCAGACCGACGCATGGTGGCCAAGCACCCGCGTCACTTGTGCCAGTGGCCGAATTGCCCGCCTATGGATGGACAGATCTCGTCGGGCCGATGTCCTCCACGCCAAAGCATTCCCCCCTTAGCTGGTTCGCCAACCAGCCCTATCTCCTGCTCAGCCTGACCTCGCTGTTCTGGGCTGGCAATATCGTGCTTGGCCGCTATGTCGCCGGTCACGTTCCTCCGGTGACGCTGTCCTGTGTGCGCTGGATCGGTGCCTTCTTCCTCCTGCTCCCATTCGCATGGGTGCCGCTGCGCTCTGACTGGCCTGTCATCCGCAAGCACCTGCCTCTGGTCCTCGTGCTGGCATTCACCGGCTTTGCGGCCAACACGGCCCTTGCCTATTGGGGGCTGCAATACACGCAGGCCCTGAACGGCCTCCTGATCCAGTCCTCCGGCCCGCTCTGCGTGGCGCTATGGACGCTGATCCTGTTCGGCGTCCGGCTGACCTTGGCGCAGTTGCTCGGGATCGTGGTGTCGATGACCGGCGTATTCGTCATCATCCTGCGCGGAGATCTGACGGCACTTGCCAGCATCGAGATCAACAAGGGCGACGCCATGCTGTTCGGCGCCCTGCTGGTGTTCGGCATCTATTCGGCCCTGATGATCAAACGACCGGTGACGCATCCAATGTCGCTGATCGCAGCAACCACCGGTTTCGGCGCGCTGATGAGCGTCCCGGCCAGCCTGTGGGAGCTCAATTCCGGTACACCGCTGTTTTTCGACCGTGTGACGTTGCTCGCGCTCGCTTATGCAGTCATCTTCCCGTCTGCGCTGGCCTATCTGTTCTTCAATCGGGGAATCGCATTGATCGGCCCGAACCGGGCGGCGCCGTTTTTGCACCTGATGCCCGTATTCGGCTCGGCGATGGCGATCGTCTTTCTCGGCGAACAGCCGCAAGCATTTCACCTGACCGGCTATGTGCTCGTGATCTCCGGCGTGATCATCGCCTCACGTCGTTGAGGCATCGGACCGCAGAAACGGGGGATGGCGGCGGCTCGCGAATAACATTAGTATATCGACGCCGCTTCGCCAAAGAGAGAGCTCCGGACCCACCGTGCGAAAACTGTCATTGCCGGTTCGTTTGGCTTTGCTCGTGGCAGGCTCCACGCTCCCGCTCATCATCTTCGTCAGCGTCGTCATCTATCGCGGCTACGAGAAGGACCGTGAAGATGCTGCAACGCGCGTGCTCGAAACCGCACGCAGCCTGCGCATCGTCCTCGACGCGGAGATGCAACGCATCACCGGCAGCCTGCACATCGTATCGCTGACCAGTTCCCTGCGTAGCGGAGATTTCGAGCGCTTCCGCCGGATCGCCGACGGCTTCCTCGCGCAATATCCGCCCGGTGGCGCCATGATCATTGCCGATCGCAACGGCAGGCAATTGTTCTCGACGACGACGACCGATGTGAGCGCGCTGCCGCCACGGAACAATATGGACGTGGTGCGTAAAGTATTCGACACCGGCAAGCCTGTATTCTCGAACGTCTTTGTCGGCTCGGGCATCAACCGGCAAATCCTGACCGTGGAAATCCCGGTCACGATCGATAACCATGTCGTCTACGACATCTCCTTCATGCTTCCGACTGCGATGTTCCAGAGCATGATCGAAAAGCAGCGCCCCAATGCCGATTGGGCCGTTTCGATATTCGATGCGGAGGGCACCAATTTCGCCCGGGTGCCAAATCCGCAGGAGACTGTCGGCAAGAAGGCGTCGCCGACGCTGCTCGCCGAAATGTTCAAGGCACAAGAGGCGACGTTCCAGACCATTTCGCTCGAAGGCGTGCCGCTGATCACGGCCGTCGCGCGCTCATCGATGTCGGGATGGATGGTTGCGTCAGGCATCCCGACGAGTTCTCTGGTCCTTCCGCTGCTACACAATCTCGCCATCACCATTGCCATCGGCATTCTGCTGATGCTGGTCGGCGTCGCCTTTGCGCTGCGGATGGCAAGCGCCATCGCGCGCGGCGAGACACTGCAGGCCCTGCTGGTCGAAGAGCTCAATCATCGCGTCAAGAACACCCTCGCCGTGCTGCAGGCAATCGCCAGCCAGACATTCCGCAGCGCCTCCAAAAGCGAGCGCGAGACTTTCGACGGCCGGCTCGGCGCATTGGCGCGAGCGCATGACCTTCTCAGCCAGGAGAAATGGGCCGGTGCCGGAGTGCACGATGTCGTCAACCGCGTGCTTGAGCCCTATTCCGTTCTGAACACACCACGCATCACGATCTCCGGCCCCAAACTGCCGCTGACGCCACCGCGTGCGGTGATGATGTCGATGATCCTGCACGAGATCGCGACCAATGCCGCCAAATACGGCGCACTGTCCAGCGACGGTGGCAAGATCACCATCGACTGGAAGCAGTTGCCCGAGTCATCGCCGCCGAAGCTGCAGATGACCTGGGTCGAATCCGGAGGCCCGCGCGTGACGGCACCGACCCGCAAGGGCTTTGGCTCGCGCCTGATCGAACGCGGCGCGCGCGACCAGCTTGGTGGCAGCGCGACTGCCGACTTCCTCCCCACCGGTGTCGTCTACACGATCGAATGCGCGCTGGCCTGATACGTCCGGCAACCGAACGCGCGCATATGCGCTGAACTACAATCGCCCTTTTCTCTTTCTCCGATCGATCGGCTCGGCTAGGTTGTTCGCAACAATCTCGGCCACCAAGGTCGCTATCAGGAGAGGAATGGAATGACCGGACTTCGAGTGTTTCGCAGCGTCGTGCGCACCACGATGACCGTTGCGCTGATCGGCGCAGCAACCGGCGCGATGGCCCAGACCGCCAATTACCCGAACCGACCGATCACATTGGTACTGCCCTTCGCCGCCGGCAGCGGAACAGACACGACCACCCGTCTGATTGCCAAGGAACTCGGCACCGCGCTGAACACGACCACCGTGATCGACAACAAGGCCGGCGCCAACGGCTCCATTGCCGCCAGCTTCGTGGCGCGCGCGCCGGCCGATGGCTATACGCTGTTCGTCACCACGAACACGACGCATTCGGCCAATCCGTATCTGCTCAAGACGATGAATTACGATCCCATCAAGGATTTCACGCCGATTGCGCGCACCGGCGACCTGCCCTTCATGCTGGTGATCAATCCGGAAATCCCCGCCAACACGGTGGAAGAACTGATCGCGCTCGCCAAAAAGAATCCCGGAAAATACACTTATGCCAGCGGCAGCTCGTCGGCGATCGTCTCGGGCGCGACCTTCGCACGGCTTGCCGGCATCGACATGCTGCATGTTCCCTACAAGAGCTCGCCGCCGGCCATGACCGACGTCATCGCCGGCCGCGTCAGCATGATGTTCACCGACGTGCCCACGGGTCTGCCGCATGTGAACGCCAAATCGCTGAAGGCGCTGGCGGTCACGACGAAGTACCGCTCAAAGATCATGCCCGATCTGCCGACCATGGACGAAGCCGGCGTGAAGGGTTTCGACGTCACCTCGTGGCAGGGCTATCTTGGCCCGGCCAATCTGCCGAAGGACATCGTCGTCAAGCTCAATGCCGAGATCCGCAAGATCGTCGAGCGCCCCGACATCCAGAAAGAACTCGCCGGCCGTGGCATGGAAGCTTTCTCCGGCACACCGGAAGAGTTCGACGCGTTCCTGAAAGATCAGCTGGTGGTGTGGCAGAAGCTGATCGAAGGTGCGGGAATCGAGAAGCAGTAATGGTGCGTCGTCCCCGCGCAGGCGGGGACCCATAGCCTCCGTCCTGTCCAGGGATGTCCGCACGCGCGTTCGAGCGCCGTCGCACTGACCGTGGTTATGGGTCCCCGCCTGCGCGGGGACGACTGTGGAGGGGGTCGTGGTGTATTACGTGTACATCCTCGCCAGCGCTCGACACGGCACGCTCTATATCGGTGTAACGAACAATCCTGCCAGACGCCTTGCGCAGCACAAGACCGGCAAAGGCTCTAAATTCGCGCAAGCCTACAAGGTGTTTCGCCTCGTCTATGTCGAAGGCTACGACCGTCCCAGCGATGCGATCGCGCGAGAAAAGCAACTGAAAAAGTGGAATCGCGACTGGAAGATCAGGCTGATCGAGGCTGATAATCCTGAATGGAGTGATCTGTCGCCGCTGCTGGTGCAGGGCTATTGAAGCTCGCCCTATTCCGTCGTCCCCGCGCAGGCGGGGACCCATAACCTCCGTCTTCTCTAAGAAAACTCAGGCCCAACCAGTTGTGCGCCGTCGCGCTGACCGTGGTTATGGGTCCCCGCCTACGCCGGGACGACCAATGAGACAGCACCCACCGGCCTAACCCGCAGCCCCGGCGACGGGATGCCGCAGGGATTTCCACCGCTGTCATCCCGCCTTCATGGAACCGTCGCCTGATCGTAACCGCCACTCTTCAGAACACCGCGCGTGATCACCTTGAAGAGACAAAACCATGCGCAACACATTCCTTTGCTCCGTCGCTTCCCTCATCTTGCTGTCTTCCGCCGCTTTCGCGCAGTCGGAAGGTGAATTCCCAGCCAAGCTCGCCGGCCATGCCGTGCTGCCGGCCAACTCGACCATCGAAGCGCCGGCCGATGCGCCGAGCGACCTGAAGACCTCGGGCAAATACACCACCGGCAAGCGCGTCGAAAAACTCGGCAGCGTGATGGGCAAGTCCAAGGAGCGCGACACCGGCATCATGCTCCCGATGCAGGGCCAGCCACTGCAGGGCCATTCCGGCATCAAGACCATGCCCGATGGTTCGTTCTGGGTGCTGACCGACAACGGCGCCGGCTCGCGCGCCAACTCGCCCGACTACATGATCTATCTCAACCGTCACAAGATCGACTGGAAGAGCGGCAAGATCGAAAAGCAGGAAACCGTGTTCCTGCACGATCCCGACAAGAAGGTGCCGTTCCGCATCGTCCATGAAGACACCGCGAAGCGCTATCTGACCGGCTCGGACGTCGACACGGAAGGCTTCCAGATCGTCGGCGACAATTTCTGGATCGGCGAAGAATTCGGCCCCTACATCATCAAGGCCGACAAGACCGGCAAGGTGCTCGAAGTGTTCGACACCGTGGCCGACGGCAAGCCGGTTCGCTCGCCGGATCACTGGCAGGTCGCCTCGCCGGGCGCACCGGGCGCCAGCTACACCAATGTGAACCTAAAGCGCTCCAAAGGCTATGAAGGTTTTGCGGCGTCGAAGGACGGCAAGTTCCTGTACGGCCTGCTCGAAGGCCCGATCTGGGATGCCGAGAAAAAGGACTGGGAAAAGGTCGATGGCAAGGAAGCTGCGCGCATCCTGGAATTCGACGTCGCCGCCCAGAAGTTCACGGGCCGGTTCTGGCACTATGTGTTCGAGACCAATGGCAATGCCATTGGCGACTTCAACATGATCACCGCTGACAGCGGCCTGATCATCGAGCGTGACGATGGCGAAGGCACCAAGGACAAGGCCTGCGCCGACGGCAAGCGCGGCACCGACTGCTTTCCGGACCTGCCGAAGCTGAAGCGCGTCTACAAGATCGAGATGAACGACAGCAATGTCGGCAAGCCCGTCCGCAAGGTCGGCTATATCGATCTGCTGAAGATCCAGGACCCGAACAAGCTGGCGAAGAAGCCGCTGAACGATGGCGTGCTGGCCTTCCCGTTCTTCACCATCGAGAATGTCGACCAGGTCGATGCGACCCATATCATCGTCGGCAACGACAACAACCTGCCGTTCTCGTCGAGCCGCGATCCGAATAAGGCCGACGACAACGAATTCGTGCTGCTCGAAGTTGCCGACTTCCTGAAGGCGAAGTAAGCAAATCTCAAAGACACTCCCGAGACGCGAAAGCCCTCCCGCAAGGGAGGGCTTTTTCTTATCCCTCCCCCCTGCGCCGCTTCGCGGCTTGAGGGAGGGAAGGACAACTAAGCCGCCCGCACCTTTGCCAGGAACTCATCCACCGCCTTGCGCAGGATGCCGGACTGACCATCCAGCTCCTTTGCATTGTTGAGCACGGTGCCCGCCGCCTGCCCGGTCGCTTCCGCGGCCGCGCTGACGCCGCCGATATGTTTGCTGACTTCGTTCGACCCCGCCGCGACCGACTGGATGTTGCGGGCGATTTCCTGCGTCGCCGCGCCCTGCTCTTCCACCGCCGATGAGATCGTGGTCGTGATCTGGCTCATCTGCGCGATGGTGCCGGTGATGGCATTGATGGAGCTGACGGCATCGCTGGTCGATGCCTGCATCGCCGCAACCTGGGCCGAGATCTCTTCCGTCGCCTTGGCGGTCTGGCTCGCCAATGCCTTCACTTCCGATGCGACGACCGCAAAGCCGCGACCGGATTCACCGGCACGCGCGGCTTCGATCGTCGCATTGAGGGCGAGCAGATTGGTCTGCGACGCGATGCTGTGAATGAGCTGCACCACCTCACCGATCTTTTCGGCGCCGCTGGCGAGCTGCTGCACCGTGGCATTGGTGCGCTCGGCATCGCCGACAGCGCGGCTGGCGATTTCGCTCGATGCTGCGACCTGACGCAAAACCTCGCTGACCGACGCCGACAACTCTTCCGCGGCAGCTGCCACGGTGCCGACATTATCAGACGAACGCGCCGATGCCGCGCCCACTGTCGATGCGCGCGAACTTGCATCGCTGGCGCTTGCGGTCATGGATTGCGCCGTGCCCTGCATGCCGGCGGCGGCCGCAGAAACCGAGCGCACGATGCCATTGACACTGCGTTCGAAATCGTCGGCGAGACTATCCATCGCCGCACGACGCTCGGCCACAGATCGCGCCTGCGCTTCGGCCTCGACCTTTTCGAGTGCGCGCATACGCAATGCATTGTCCTTGAACACCTGAACCGTCGCGGCCATCGCGCCGATCTCGTCGTGGCGCCCGATTTCCGGAACGGCTTCATCGAGTGCGCCGTCGGCGAGGCCGCGCATCCGCGCTCCCAAACGACCGAGCGGCAGCGTGATGCTGCGGCCGATCATCCAGGCCAGCACACCGAGCACGGCAATCACGGCCAGCGCTGCGATCACCACCGATCGCGTGCTCTCCCACACCTGCGCCTGCAGGTCGTCGATATAGACGCCGGTGCCGATCACCCAGCCCCATGGCTCGAAGCCGACAACATAAGAGAGCTTTGGCTGCGGCGCGTCCTTGCCGGGCTTGGGCCAGAGATAATCGACAAAGCCGGCCTTCTGCTTCCTCACCACATCGGTGAATTCGACGAACAGGCGCTTGCCGTTCGGATCCTTGTTGGCCGACAGGTCCGAGCCATTCAACTCCGGCTTGATGGCGTGCATCACCATTTTCGGATGCATGTCATTGATCCAGAAATAATCGCCATTGCCGTAGCGCAGCTTTCCGATACGGGCTGCAGCCGTTTTGCGCGCAGCTTCGTCGGAGACGCCGCCCCGCTGCACCGACGCATGTTCTTCCTGCGCGATACCGAGCGCGAGTTCGGTGAGATGGGTCAGTTCACCCTGGCGCTGCTGCTTGAGCGATTCACTGAGCGTGCTGAGCTGCATCCAGGCGAGGCCTGCGAGCCCGCAGAAACTCAGACCGATGATGCTGTAAAGACGAAGGCCGATGGAAAGCCGGATAGGCGGCATGAAGTCACCCGTGCAATGATGCTGAAATATGTAGTCACCATTGCAGCGGGTGGTTTCTAGTTCATGAAGTGAGCGGCCGCCGAACCGTGGCGCGATACCAGCTGCTCAACTAAAATATACAAAAAGGTATTTAGCGACCGATTTGATAGTAAGCCATTCGTCTATGGCCGGCCGATGCTACGATAGGACGCACGGCCAAGCCTGTCCGGGAAAAGTGAAATGCCTGCGAACGCTTAAAAGCCCTCCTCGTCCGAGGGCCTTTGATTCGCTACCTCTCCTAAGCGGCGCGCACCTTGGCAAGGAAATCATCGACCGCTGCGCGCAGCAGGCCGGATTGCCCTTCCAGTTCCTTGGCATTCGACAGCACCTGCGATGCCGCCGAGCCGGTCGCCTCGGCAGCACTGCTGACACCCCCGATGTGATTGCTGATCTCGCTAGCACCTGTCGAGACCGACTGGATGTTGCGGGCGATCTCCTGGGTCGCAGCGCCCTGCTGCTCCACCGCTTCCGAGATCGTGGTGGTGATCTGGCTCATCTGGGCGATGGTGCCGGTGATGGCGCCGATCGACGCGACGGCCTCGCTGGTGGAAGCCTGCATGGCCGCGACCTGTGCCGAGATTTCCTCGGTCGCCTTGGCGGTCTGGCTCGCCAGCGCCTTCACTTCGGAGGCAACGACTGCAAAGCCGCGGCCGGACTCGCCGGCACGCGCGGCTTCGATCGTCGCATTGAGCGCCAGCAGATTTGTCTGCGACGCGATGCTGTGAATGAGCTGCACCACTTCGCCGATCTTCTCGGCGCCACTGGAGAGGATCTGCACCGTCGCATTGGTGCGTTCGGCATCGCTGACGGCCTTGCTGGCAATCTCGCTGGAGGCCGCGACCTGACGCAGCACTTCGCTCACCGAGGCCGACAGCTCTTCAGCGGCTGATGCGACCGTGCTGACATTGTCGGACGAGCGGTTGGACGCGGCACTGACCGTGGCGGCGCGTGCGCTGGCATCGCCGGCCGTCGCCGTCATCGATTGCGCGGTGCTCTGCATGCCGGCAGCCGCCGTGGACACGGAACGAACAATGCCGGTCACGCTGCGTTCGAAGTCGGTTGCGAGTGTTTCCATAGCGGCACGACGCTCGGCTGCGATACGTCCCTGCGCATCCGCCTCGACCTGCTCGAGCGAGCGGATGCGTAGCGCGTTGTCCTTGAACACCTGAACCGACTTCGCCATCGCACCGACTTCGTCGCCGCGGCTGACGCCCGGAATGTCGGCGTCCAACTCTCCCTTCGCGAGCGTCTCCATGCGTGCGCCGAGTTCGCCGAGCGGCGCGGTGATGCTGCGGCCGATCAGCCAGGCGATGGCACCGGCTACTGCGGCAATGGCCAACATCGCAAGCCCGAGCGCCCAGATGATCGGCTTCAGATGCGCGTCGAGATCATCGAGATAGGCGCCGGTGGCGATGAACATGTTCCAGCCTGGAAGTGCGGCTGCATAGCCCATCTTGCGCGACGGCACCGTTTCATTCGGCTTCTGGAATTCGTAAGTCAGGACATGCGAGCCCTTGGCCGCGACGCCATCGCGGAATTCCTTGGTGATGGCCACGCCATTGACCAGCGTGTTCAGCCGGTTCGATCCCGGTTTGAAACCAGGCAGATGAACCACATCGCCATCCATGGTGTAGATGAAGAGATAGTTGCCGTTGTCATAGGTCATCGGCTCGATGCGACGCACCAGCTCTGCCGCGGCCGCTTCCTTGGTCAGCTTGCCGGCCGCAACATCCTTCTGAATGTTGGCGGCAACATTCGTCCCGATCTCGACGATCGATTTCAGCTGCAACATGCGCGCATCGAGCATCTCGCTCTTCATCATCTGGGCCGCGAAGATCCCGGAGGCGCACAGGCCGATCATGGTGACAGCCACCAGGACGACCAGCTTGTAGGTGATACGGATATTGGCGAGCTTCACGGTTTCATTCCCCCAGGCGCGCGACTTCAGTCGCTGATTCCTCGGTCAAACGTACCGGGGTAGTGTTCCCAAATCGTTACACCCGCCGGACGAGACGAAAGGCCGACACCGATCTAAACGGGAAATTTTTCCGTGAAACGAAAAATCCCCGCCTTTCGGGCGGGGATTTTGCTGAGCGTCAGCCTTTGTCTGGGGCGCTTAGAAAGCCAGGGTTTTGGCCTGTTTCACCTGCGGCAAGGCCTGCACCTTGGCCAGCACCTCGGCCGGCACGGCGCCATCCACCTCGACCAGCGCGATGGCGTCGCCGCCCTGGCTCTGACGACCGAGATGGAAGGTCGCGATATTGATCTTGGCATCGCCGAGCAGCGAGGCGAAAGCACCGATGAAGCCCGGCTTGTCTTCATTGGTGATGTAGACCATCGACTTGCCGAACTCGGCATCCACGCGGATGCCCTTGATATCGACCAGACGCGGCTTGCCATCGGCATAGACCGTGCCGGACACCGCGCGCTCCTGCCTGTCGGTGGTGACAGCGATGCTGATCAGGCTTTCATAGTCGCTCTGCGCCGCACGGACGACTTCGTCCACCACCATGCCACGTGCGCTCGCCACGCTCGGCGCCGAGACGACATTGATATCACCCAGCATGGGGCGCAGCAGGCCCGACAGCGCCGCCGAGGTCAGCGCCTTGATCTTCATCTCGGCAACCGCGCCTTCATAGGTGATGGTCACCTTGGCGATGTCGCTGTCGGTGAGCTGGCCGGCGAACGAGCCAAGCTTCTCGGCGAGCTCGATGAAGGGCTTCAGCTTCGGCGCTTCTTCAGCAGTGATCGACGGGAAGTTGATCGCATTGGAGATCGCGCCGGACAGCAGATAGTCCGACATCTGCTCGGCCACCTGCAGCGCGACATTCTCCTGCGCTTCATTGGTGGATGCGCCCAGATGCGGCGTGCAGATCACATTGGGATGGCCGAACAGCACGTTCTTGGTGGCGGGCTCCTCGACGAACACGTCGAAGGCGGCACCGGCGACCTGGCCGCTGTTCAGTGCGTCAGCCAGCGCCTGCTCATCAACGAGACCGCCACGCGCGCAATTGATGATGCGCACGCCCTTCTTCATCTTCGCGATCGCCGTTGCGTCGATGATGTTCTTGGTCTTCTCGGTCAGCGGCGTGTGCAGTGTGATGAAGTCGGCGCGCTTGAACAGGTCGTCGAGCTCGACCTTCTCGACGCCGATATCCTTGGCGCGCTCCGGCGACAGGAACGGATCGAAGGCGATGACCTTCATGCGCAGGCCGAGCGCGCGATCGGCGGCGATGGCGCCGATGTTGCCGCAGCCGATCACGCCCAGCGTCTTGCCGGTGATCTCGACGCCCATGAAGCGGTTCTTCTCCCACTTGCCGGCTTGCGTGGAGGCATCGGCCTGCGGGATTTCGCGGGCGAGCGAGAGCATTAGCGTAATTGCGTGTTCGGCAGTGGTGATCGAATTGCCGAACGGCGTGTTCATCACGATGATGCCCTTGGCCGTGGCCGCGGGGATCTCGACATTATCCACGCCGATGCCGGCGCGGCCGATCACCTTCAGGCGCGTCGCCTTCTCGATGATCTTTGCCGTGGCCTTGGTCGCGGAGCGGATAGCGAGGCCATCATAGTTGCCGATGATCTCGGCGAGCTTGTCCTTGTCCTTGCCGAGGTTCGGCTGGAAATCGACATCGATTCCGCGATCCTTGAAGATCTGCACGGCAGCGGGGGAGAGAGCGTCGGAGATGAGAACTTTGGGGGCGGTCATGGGATGTGATCCTGAAAATGGGAGCCAATGTAAGTGCGGCAAACGCAGCTAGGCTCCCTCTCCCCGTTCTGACGGGGAGAGGGTTGGGGAGAGAG
>NZ_JBIIOT010000003.1:0-119542 GCF_044336785.1 Tardiphaga sp.
CCGGGCGCTGGTGGTGATGGGTATCGCTGCGCTCAACCCATCCTACGCGACAGCGCTTATGCAACGTTCTGGCTTTTGCGCGTTATATATCCGAAGCTCGCGCGCGGCCGGCCGATGTGGCGAAGGCTCTGACCAGGTGGACTGTGAGGCAGATACGCATCGCCTTCGATATCGGCCTCGACGCCTTTTACCGCTTCCTGGCCGATGACGGCTGGGCAATCGCCAGCCATATTGCGCTCTCCACGCTGATGGCGCTGTTTCCGTTCCTGATCGTGCTGGCTTCCCTCGCCGGCTTTTTCGGCTCCAAGGATCTCGCCGACCAGGCGGTAAACCTGCTGCTTGAGGTCTGGCCGGATCAGGTCGCCGGCGCGCTGTCATCCCAGATTCACGATGTGCTGACGACCACGCGCGGCGATGCGTTAACCATTGGCCTCGTCCTCGCCGTCTATTTCGCCTCCAACGGCGTCGAGAGTCTTCGCGTGGCCTTGAACCGCGCTTATTCGGTGGTGGAGCCGCGACGCTGGTATTGGCTGCGGCTGGAATCCATCGGCTATACGCTGATCGCTGCCGTCACCGCGCTGCTGCTCGCCTTCCTGATCGTGCTCGGCCCGCTGGTGCTGGAAATCGTGCGCCGCTATGTGCCACTCGTGATCGAGAGCAACGAGCGGCTGCTGACGGTGGCGCGCTACGGCATCACCATCGTGGCGATGATCATCGCGCTGGTGATCCTGCACACCTGGCTGCCGGCGGGGCGACGCACATTGCTGCAGATCCTGCCGGGCATCATCTTCACGATGCTGGCCTCATTGGCTTCGGGCATCGGCTTCGGTCTCTATCTCGCGCGCTTCGCCACCAATTACGTGACGATGTATGCGGGCCTCGCCTCGGTCATCATCGCGCTGGTGTTTCTGTATTTCATCTCAGCGATCTTCGTGTTCGGCGGCGCGCTGAATGCTGCAATCATTCGCTCGAAACTGCCACACGGCGTTTCGCAGCAAGAAGCGCAGTCGCTAGAGCCCGCGGGGAAACCGGCTTGACCAGGAAACTATCAGCGCCGGCCTGACGCGCTGCCGCCTCGTCCTCGCCACGTCCGGAGACGCCGATGATGGCGATCTTGCCATGTGGCTTCTTCAGCGCGCGGATCTGCCGGATCGCTTCGACGCCGCTGATATCGGGCAGCACCATATCCATCAGTACCGCATCGAATTCGCCCTGCGACACGCGCGTAGCGGCATCCTCGCCGCGGCCGATGAATTCGGCGTTGTGGCCGAGCTCGGTGAGAATGGCGTTCAGCACCACACGGCCGAACGGATTATCCTCGACGCTGAGGATCCGCAGCGCCTCGGCCGCCGCCATTTCCTCCACCGATTGCGCCATCAGCGCAATCTCACCGCGCACCTGATCCAACGCCACAGTGAGCGTAAAGGTGGTGCCGCCACCGCGGCGCTGGGTGGCCGCGACATCACCGCCCATGGCCTTGGCCAATTGCCGGACCGAGAACAAGCCGAGCCCGGCGCCGCCGAAACGCGCGGCGATGGAAACATTCGCCTGCGAGAATGGCCGGAACAGTTTTTTGGTTTCCGCCAGCGTCAGGCCTATGCCCGAATCGGACACCGCGAAGGACACACCAATCTTGCCGGCGATGCGGGCCGGCGCGACCTTCAGCATGACATTGCCGCGCTCGGTGAATTTCACCGCATTGTCGATCAGGTTTTCCAGCGCCGCACGCAGCCGAACGGGATCACCGACGGCGAAATTCGGCAGCTTGTCTGAAATGGTAACGACAGCCTGCAGCCCCTTCGCCGTCGCGCGGCCAGCCAGCGAATCACCAACGGCCCGCGTCAGCGTGCGCAGGTCGAAGAAATCCTGCCGCAGGTCGAGCCCGGCCTTGTGGCTTCGCGCGGCATCGACGAACAGGGTCGCGAGGCCGGCGAGATGTTCGGCGCCGGTCTTGATGGTTTCGACCCAGCGCCGCTCGCGTTCGGAGAGTTCGGAGGTGGCGAGCAGATCGCTGACCGCGAGAATGCCGGTGAGCGGCGTGCGTACCTCATGGGCGAACATCGCCAGCGCCTGCTCGACCATGGCATCCGCGCGCATCGCCGCCGGCGCAATGCGTGGCTTGCGCGCAACCTTCTTGGCAACGCGCCCCTTCACGGTCTTCGGCTTTGCGATTGTCGTGCTACGCTTCCGCGGTTTGCGCGGTGCGCGCGATGTCAGCGCCATTGGATGCCCACTCGTCTTGCGCAGCATGGCATGCTGGGCGGGCCGGAGTCACGCCACCGGCCCCAGCGACGTCTGGATAACCTTACCGGGGTCACGGATGTGACGGCAGTCCGACCAGACGGCGAATATCGACAGGCGTGGCACCTTCCGCGCGCAGTTCGCGCAGGCTGGTGGAGGCGAGTGATTTCGCGAGTTTCGCCCCCGTCTCGTCGCGCAGCAGCCCATGGTGACGATAGGCGGGCACCGGCAGGCCGAGCAGCTCCTGCAACAAGCGATGCACACTGGTGGACCAGAACAGGTCCTGACCGCGCACCACATCGGTCACGCCCTGCAACGCGTCGTCGATCACCACCGAGAGGTGATAGCTGGTGGGCACTTCCTTGCGGGCAAGGATGACATCACCCCAGACTTCCGGATGCGCGGCAACAGCGCCGGTCTCGCCGTCCGGCCCGGTGCCGCGTTCCTGCCAGAACAGCGCGCCGACACGCCTGATGGCTTCGGCCATATCGAGCCGCAGCGCCATCGGCGCGCCGGATCGCTTCAGCGCCGTGACCTCTGTCGCCGACAAAGACTTCCCCGCGCCTGGATAGATCGGCGCGCCATCAGGATCGCGCGGCCACGAGCCTTTCGCTTCCTCTGCCGCAACCAGCCGCGCGATCTCGGCGCGGCTTTCGAAACTGGGATAAAGCACCCCCATCGCCGCCAACCGGTCGCATGCAGCAATATAAACATCGAGATGGTCGGACTGCCGGCGTACCGGTGTTTCCCAAGCGATACCGAGCCAGGCGAGATCGTCATAGATCGCCTGTTCGTATTCCGGCCGGCACCGCGTGACATCGATATCTTCGATTCGCAGCAGCAGGCGGCCATCGGCCTGCCGGGCGAGATCGAAGTTCAGCAACGCCGAATAGGCATGGCCGAGATGGAGATAGCCATTCGGGCTGGGCGCGAAGCGGAAGACAGGGTGTGCGGATATCATCGTTCAAGCAGTTGATGGCTCGAACGGACAATTATCAATAAAAATCCCGATCGGGAACAAATCCCGGGATCGTCCCGATCGGGAATATTCTGCTCTTACGACTCCGCCGCGCGGCCGCCCTGGATCACCACCACGCGGCTGCCGATCTTCACGCGGTTGTAGAGATCGACGACGTCCTGGTTCATCAGCCGGATGCAGCCGCTGGAGACGGCGGTGCCGATGGTCTCGGGCTCCGTCGTGCCGTGGATGCGGAACATGGTGTCGCGGTCGCCCTGATAGAGATACATCGCGCGCGGACCGAGCGGATTCTCGATGCCGCCGGCCATGCCGCTGGCGAGATGGCGATAACGTGCCGGCTCGCGGTTCATCATGTTTTCGGTCGGGCTCCAGTGCGGCCATTCCGCCTTGCGCTTGATGGTGGCGCTGCCCGCGAAAGCGAGGCCGGCCTTGCCGACGCCGATGCCATAGCGCATCGCCTTGCCATCGCCTTCGACGAGATAGAGATGACGCGCGGCCGTATCGACCACGACGGTGCCGGCCGGCTCGCGCGTGCGATAATCGACGCGCTGGCGCAGCATGGCCGGATCGATGCCGGAGACATCGATGGCCGGCAGCGTGTGGCCACCGTCGATCACTTCGGCATATTTCGAGGACGAACCACCAAGGCCCGCAGACATCATTCCGCCGCTGCCGGCGCAACCCGCCAGCAAAGCCGGCAAAACCAAGAGCGCCACGAGACGCGGCCAGCGCGCTCCACCCAAACCTGTCATTTCCATTCCCGTCTTCACCTCGCCCGATCGGGGCGACGCATTGGTCATACAGGGCGCGTTTGGCATTCCGGGCTCAACAGCGCGTCATCTGGCGATGGAACCGGTCAGGAAGGGCATTTTGCTGATGGCTGTGACGAGAGCGCCACAGAGGCGGGGCGATCTCAGGCTGTGAATGGAGGCAGGGGGTCAGATGACGCGAGCGAGCGTCATCAATGCGCAGCCGTAGGATGGGTTGAGCGGAGCGAAAACCCATGCAGACCATCGCCCGCCGCAACCTCCGCAGATGGGTTGTCGCTCCGGCGCTGCCGCGCCTCCGCTCAACCCATCCTACGGCTACTACACTTCTGTCTTGCGCATCATAATGCGAGGCACTTGCAGCTGCTTGTCATGACTTGCATCAACCCGGCGCGCAGTCTAGAGGACAGCCGCGCCGCCGCCGCACTTCCAATCACAACGAGACTTTCACATGACAAGCGTTCGCAATCTTGCGCAAGGCAGCATTGCTATTGGCTTGATCGTGCTCGGTTTGAAATACTGGGCCTATCATCTCACCGGCAGCGTGGCGCTGCTGTCGGATGCGATCGAGAGCATCGTCAATGTGGTGACGGCGATCGTCGCCTATCTGGCGATCAGCCTGAGCGCGAAACCGGCCGACGACGAACATCCCTACGGGCACCACAAGGCCGAGTATTTCTCGGCCGTGCTCGAAGGCGTGCTGATCGTGCTCGCGGCGATCCTCATTTTGCGCGAGGCTTATTTCTCCTATCTCGCGCCGCGCCAGCTCGATACGCCCTGGCTCGGGCTTGCCATCAATGGCGTGGCCACCGTGATCAATCTGAGCTGGGCCTCGCTGCTCATCAATCGCGGCCGGGCGCGACGCTCACCGGCGCTGATCGCCGATGGCCGCCATCTCATGACCGATGTGGTGTCCTCGCTCGGCGTGCTGGCCGGTGTTGCGGTCGCGGCACTCTCGGGCATCGCGGTGCTTGATCCGATCCTCGCGGCCCTCGTGGCGCTCAACATCCTGTGGGCCGGCTGGGGGCTGATGAAGGAGTCGCTCAGCGGATTGATGGACGAAGCGTTGGAGCCGGCGATGCTGGCCACCATCAAGCAGACCATTTCGGCCCATGCGGTCGGCGCCATCGAGGCGCATGACCTGCGCACCCGCCGTGCCGGCAGCATGACCTTTATCGATTTCCACCTCGTGGTGGCAGGATCCACCACCGTGAGCGCCGCCCACGACATCTGCGACAATCTGGAACAGGCGATCCGTGCCGAGATCGGCGAGGCGCTGATCACCATCCATGTGGAGCCGGATGACAAGGCGAAGCATTCCGGGATCGTGGTGCTGTGACATTCCGCCCTCATCCTGAAGAGCCGCGCAGCGGCGTCTCGAAGGATGGCCACAAGCTGGGAGCCAAGCCATCTCATGGTTCGAGACGGCGCTGCCGCGCCTCCTCACCATGAGGGACGCGTTCTCGGCCGCATTTGATCCACCACCTTTGACAGTTCCCTCCCTCATGCTAACCATGGGGTGAGGATTGCACCCGTGACACATGGATCGCGCAAAGGCTGGTTCGGCGCCGTGGCTTCTTTGGCCGCGGTCTACGCGCTTGTGCTCAATGTGGTGCTGTCGAGCCTGTTGCTGGCGTCGATCCCGCCAGCGGCGCAGGCTGCGGCTCTCGAGCTGTGTCTCACCCATCCCGATCTCGCCGCCACGCCGGACGGCAGCGGCAAGACCACTGCGCCGGCGGTGCATTGCCCGATTTGCGTGGGCACCCACGCGCCGGGCGCGCCGCCCTCTGTCGCAATTATCTCCATCTCGCGCGTCGCGATTGCGATCGCGCCGATTGCCACGCCTGATGCGCGCGTCGTCGCCAAACAGGCAGCTTCCGACCACCGGGCCCGCGCACCGCCGCAACTGAGCTGACGTCCCTACGACGCCTGACGCAGCGCATTGCGCCTGCGTGCTCAGTTCAATCCCGGTGGAGTTTCACCTCATGCACTCCGTTTCCATGCGGCTGCGCGGCGCTATGCTCGCATCCGCGGCCACGCTCTTGCCGAGCGTGGTGTCGGCCCAATCGGCCCCGTTCACGTCGCTGCCCGCAGTCACTGTTGACGCGCCCGCACAACAGCGCACAACCCCACGCAAGCCGCGCCAGACCACGCCCAATGCCCGCGCGGCACGCAGCATCGCCGCGTCTGTCGCAACGCCGGCAGCCAGCGCGGCCGCTGTGCCGGGCTCCCTGACGGTGCTCACCGCGCAACAGGCGCTGCGCCAGATCCAGCAGACGCCGGGTGGCGTTGCACTGGTGACCGCGGATCAATGGAAGAATTCGACGCCGTCGAACACTATCAAGGATATCCTCGATTACGTGCCCGGCGTGATCGCGCAGCCGAAATGGGGCGATGACACCCGTCTGTCGATCCGCGGCTCCGGACTGTCGCGCAACACCCACCTGCGCGGCCTGCAGCTCTATATGGACGGAATCCCGATCAACACCGCCGACGGCTACGGCGATTTCCAGGAGATCGACCCCACCGCCTATAAATATGTCGAGGTGTTCAAGGGCGGCAACGCGCTGCGCTTTGGCGCCAATTCGCTGGGCGGCGCCATCAATTTCGTGACGCCGACCGGGCGTGATCCCTGGTTGAACGCCGTCTCGCTCGACATGGGCGCGTTCGGTTTCCGCCGCCTGCAGGCATCGACGGGCGGCGCCAACGGGCCGTGGGATGGTTTCATCACCGCATCGACCCAATCGTCGGACGGCTATCGTGATCACAGCTATGGCAATGCCACCCGCGTGAGCGGCAATGTCGGCTACCAGTTCTCGCCGGATTTCGAGACCCGCTTCTATCTCAACGCCAACACCGTGCAGCAGCGCATCCCCGGTTCGGTGAGCAAGACCTCCGCACTGAATTCGCCGCAGACAGCCGCAGCGGGCAACCTGACCAACGACTACCAGCGCAATATCGATACCGTGCGCCTTGCCAACAAGACGACGATCCGGCTCGACAACACCACCATCGATATCGGCGTGTTCGGCGTCGACCGGCATTTGATGCATCCGATCTTCGCCTATCTCGACTACAGCTATCAGGACTATGGCGGCTTCGCGCGCGCCACCGACGATCGCGAGATCGGCGGCTATCGCAACGTCTTCGTCGCTGGCGTCAACCTCATCAACGGCCGCATCGACAACAAGCAGTATGTCAATCTGGCCGGGCAGCGTGGCGCGCTCACTTATTCGTCGATCGACCGTTCAGAGAACACCTCGGTCTATGCCGAGAACTCGCTCTATGTGCTGCCGAATGTCGCGCTGATCGGCGGCACGCAGTTCCTCTATGCCACGCGTAAGCGGGAGGTGTTGCTGGGCACCGGCTCCGGCGAAACGGAGTTCAACCTGTGGAGCCCGAAGGGCGGCGTGTTGTGGAATATCGATCCGACCTGGCAGGCCTATGCGAATGTCTCGCGTAGCGCCGAATTGCCGAGTTTCGGTGAAAGCGTCTCCGGTACCGGCAATCCGGTTATTCCCTTCACCAGCATCCGCCCGCAGCGCGCGACGACCTATGAGATCGGCACCCGCGGGCGACGTCCCGACCTGACCTGGGAACTCACCGGCTACCGCGCCAATATCTCCGACGAATTGCAGTGCCTGTATAGTTCGAATGGCAGCTGCAACGTCTCGAATGCCGACCGCACGATTCATCAGGGCATCGAGGCCGGTCTCGGCATCGCGGTACTGAAGGGCATGTTCGATGCGGGGCCGCAGCCGGACCGGCTGTGGCTCAACATGGCCTATACGCTGAACGACTTCCGCTTCGACAATGATGCGATCTATGGCAACAACGTGCTGCCGGGCGCGCCGCGGCACTATCTGCGCGCGGAGCTGCTCTACAAGCATGCCAATGGTTTCTATCTCGGCCCGAATGTCGAATGGGTGCCGGAATCCTATTATGTCGACAGCGCCAACACGCTGAAGACCGAGCCTTACGCACTGCTCGGCCTGAAAGCCGGCGTCGACAATGGCGGCACTTATTCCGGCTATATCGAGGCGCGCAACATTTTCGATACCCGCTACATCGCCTCGGCCAGCATCATCAACCAGGCGGCGGCAAACGCGACACTGTTTGAACCCGGCACCGGCCGCGCCATCTATGCCGGCATCAAAGCGAGGTGGTGACCATGACGATTCACGCTAGACTGCCATTCGCGAAAGGACATTCCATGATCGATCACTCGCTGTTGCTCGTTGCTGCACTCGGCACGGCCGCCATGCCCGCCTCCGCTCATGTCTTCGTGCAGAGCGGCACGGCCACCGTCGGCGGTTCCTATCGCGCTGTGCTCGCCGTGCCGCATGGCTGCGGCGCCTCGCCGACGACCAAGATCACCGTGCAGATTCCCGAAGGGATGATCGCGGTGAAGCCGATGCCGAAGCCGGGCTGGCTGATCGAGACCAAGAAGGGGCCGTATGCACAGAGCTACGACTTCATGCATGGCAAGAAGGCGTCCGAAGGAATCAAGCAGATTTCGTGGACAGGCAAGCTCGACAACGATTTCTATGACGAGTTCGTGTTCTCGGCCTATCTGCCGGCATCGCTGAAAGCCGATGCGCCGCTCTATCTGCCGACGCTGCAGACCTGCGAGAACGGCTCCGAGGACTGGGCGCAGATCCCGGCCGCAGGGCAGGATTCGCACAGCCTGAAATCACCGGCGCCGGCGGTGCGCCTTGCCGCCGCGTCGCCGAAGGATGCGATGGCGCAAATGGCCGGCATGGTGCATGCGGGCGACCTGATGATCTCTGTGCCATGGACGCGCGCGACGCCGCCAGCCGCCAAGGTCGCCGGCGGCTATCTCACCATCACCAATAACGGCAAGACGAGCGACAAGCTCCTTGGCGGCTCGTTCGCCGGCGGCAGCCGCATCGAGGTGCATGAGATGAGCGTGACCGATGGCGTGATGCGCATGCGCCCGCTCAATGACGGGTTGGAGATCAAGCCCGGCGCCACCGTGAAGCTGGAGCCCGGCGGCTATCACCTGATGCTGATGGACCTGAAGAAGCCGTTCACCAAAGGCGACAAGGTGAAGGCGCAGCTGCAATTCGAAAAGGCGGGGAAGGTCGATATCGATCTCGACGTCAACGCGGTCGGTGCGTCGGCCCCGGCGGGCGGAGGTCACGCACACTAATCGCGTGCTGATCGGGATCGCGGCGGCGCGGTCCCGATCGACTGATGCCGGTCAGCAGCTGGTGTGATCGCCAACCCGCTGCTGCCACAGCGGCAATGGCTGGTCGACGCGGACAAGTTTGACAGCACCGCAATGATCGCATGAGAACGAACGCGTCTCGAAGCCGTCGAACTGATCGATCGCCTTGAGTTTGATACGCGTGCGGCAGCGATCGCATTTGAGATGGCTGGTGCGGATATTGTCATTGCCGTGCCGACGATGCGACATCTTAGACCTCTATAGAGCATGGCGCTCTTCCGGCGACCATGAAGACGAAATAGCTCGTTGCGAAATTCAAGAACGCGGACTCAAATACGAATCACAGGCACGTCTGTTTCAAACTATTTGTCTTTTCTCGATAGCTTGCAACGATAGCTAACTGCAGTGCAGTCACAATCGCTTCATCCGCCACGCGAACGGCCGTCGATGGTACCGATGCTGCACGAAATCCGATCAATTAGCTACACAACAAAAGGCTGATCGGTCACTTTCGAACAGCCCCCTGCCAGCCTCAATGTAGCCGCGGCGCCTTTAACATTCGGACACGATCGGTCGAGACGAGTTCCACATCGAAGGTATCACCGCCCCGATAGAGCGTGAGCGGGACGTCGCAGCCGGCCGTGCCGAGATCCCACAGCGCGCGGTAGAATTCGGCGGAGTCACGCACCTCCTCGCCATTGACGGCGAGAATGACGTCGCCGGTCCTGAGCTCGGCGCGTGCCGCCGGGCCTCTCTTGGCAATGCCGACCACCACCACCTTGTCCTCGACCTCGGCTGCATAGAGCCCCAGCCATGGCCGTGGCGGCTTGTTGACGCGGCCGAATTTGCGGAGGTCTTCGAGCACCGGCTTCAGCAAATCGATGGGCACGATCATGTTGAGATGCTCGTTCTGCCCGGCATGCTCGCGCTCGATCTGCAGCGAGCCGATGCCGATCAATTCACCCTTGCTGTCGATGAGTGCCGCACCGCCCCAGTTCGGATGCGCCGGGTGCGTAAAGAAGGCGTCGTCGATGAGATATTCCCAATAGCCGGCAAATTCCTGCACCGCGGCGATCTTGCCTGCGACCGAGCGGGTCCGCCCGCCGGCGCCGCCGATCAGGACCCGATCGCCGAATTTCGCCGCGCTGGAACTGCCGAGCTTGAGAGGGGCGACATCGATATCGCCAAGCACCTGGACCAGGCCGAAACCGGATTCCTGATCGACGCCAAGCACGGTGCCCGGCACGACATTGCCATCGCCGAGATGAACCCAGATGGTCTCGGCTTCGGTAATCAGATAGCCGATGGTGAGGATGAGCCCGTCATCGATCAGCACGCCGTTGCCGGCGCGCTCGGTGCCCAGCGTTTCCGCCGTGAAGGCATCTTCGGGAATGATGCAATGGAGGCCGACCACCGCATCGAGCGCGCGATCGAGATCGAAACCGAAATCCTCCGCGCGCGGCTGCACGCCCTGCGGCACTTTCCATTCGGTCAATGACGGCATCCAAATCTCCTCGTCCGTATCGCCCGCCTTGCGAGCATATAGGAACCGATCGGCGATGCAAAAGTCCGGCGCTGGACCCGAATCACAGTCTAACCACCATCCAGCCAATCGAGCAGCACGGAATTGATCTCGCGCGGGTAGCAGTGGCTGAGATCGTCGAGCTCGCGATAGGTGACATTTGCGCCCGCCACGGTGAGCGCATCTCGCGCGTCGCGTGCAGTCTGCACCGGAAACATCCAATCCAGACGCCCGTGGGTGAGATGGATCGGCAGGCCGCGCAGGCGATCGGCATCGGCGAACTGCGCCATGAGGGGATGAAAGGTCGCGGAGACCGGGGCGAGATGCGTGAAGGGCGAATCAGCGCGCAGGCCGCTGACATGGCAGAAGGTGCCGCCATCGCTCATGCCGGTGAGGAGTTGGCGCGAGGTATCGATATTGTAGCGCGACTGTACGATGTCGAGGACGCGCGCAATATTGGGCGTGTCGGGATCGTCGCCCATTAGCGCCCATGTATTGCCGACGGCGGTCGGCGCAATCAGGATCGCGCCGCGGGCGCGGGCATCGGCGAGCCAGCTCCAGAGAAACGCGCGGCCATTGCCGCTGCCGCCATGCAGCGCGACCACCAGCGGCCAGGCGCGATCGGGCGTGTAGGTTTCGGGCACATAAAGCGCGAAGCTGCCGCGCGCACCGGGCTCGCCGCCATGAATGACGCCGGTGCCTTCCGCGGCCGGCTGAGCCAGCCGCTCGGCCAACGCAACATCCTCGCGTAGCTCCGGCGGAAGAAAGAAGCTGCTGACCGGCGGCAGCCGCGCCACCGTCGCATAGAGCGCCTCCTGCGCGCGCGGTGCATGGCGCAATGCGCGGAACACCGTCGTGATATCGCCACCGGGTTGCTGCGCGATGCGAAGGCCTGCGATGCCGGCGAGAACTGCATCACTTGCCGCATCGAGATGATGGCGCAGCTCAGCAAAGTCTTCCGGCCATGCGCCGACATTTTCGCGCGCCGCTTGCAGCGCGAGCTCCGGCTGGCCGACGGCTTCCATCACGGCATCGAAGGCCGGCGGATGCAGATTACGCGCGACGAATTGCAGTGCTTCCAGCCCCTGCAGCAATGGCGGCAGCACAGCCACGATGTCATCGACCATTCTGTCGCTCATCATTTCCTCCGGTCCGGTCGCTTGTCGCATGGCATAGGTAGTTGCGCACGCCTGCGAGCGAATTCTGATCGATCCATAAAATTATTCGCAAATTGGCGAAAGGCTTCATTGGCTTTGATTCTGTTTTCTGGTGCTCGCATCAGTGAGTACTGCTGCGGCGCCTGGCGGATGACGCGGCAGCCGCGGCGCAGCGGCGTGGAGTATCAGTCATGCGTTCGGCCTTGTTCGTATTGTCGTTGGCCGTGGTCGTCACCCCCGCGCTCGCACAAAGCATCGACAATTCCGCCGCACTCGGCCTGCGCGGCAGCGACAGCAGCATTGCCGGACAAGGCCGCCAGCAACCCAACATGCAGCCGAGCGCCGCATCGCGGCCATTCGATGGCACGGTGATCGCCACGCCGGCAGCGACGGCGCCCTATAAGGGGCACGACTTCGCCGACGGCACGCTGCGGCTCGGAATCACAGCAGCAACCTTGTATGACGACAACGTGTTTGCGGGACGGACCCAACGACTTTCCGATACTGTTTTCATCGGGCGTCCGGAGTTCTCCTGGGTCAAGCAAGGCAGCGGCTATGGCGTCGGCATCGATGGCTATGTCGAAGGGCGGCGCTACGTGAAATACAATTCCGAAGACCAGCTGAACGGCTCGGTCGGCGGCACCTTTACTGTCATGCCTGACAGTGACACGCAGGTGATCGGCAATGCCCGCTACATTCGCGGCCATCTCGAACGTGGCACGTCCGAGATCGTCGGGCCCGGCGGCTTTCTGCTCAGCACCGCATTCGATGCGCCGATCGCTTATGACCAAGGCGCGGGCTCGCTCGCGCTCAACAAGCGTTTTGATCGCTGGTGGACATCGGTCGGGGTCGCCGGCTCTGCGGTGGCCTATAAGGATCCGACCATCGGCGACGTCAATATCGACCTCAGCTATGCCGAGGGCGTCATCAGCGTCGTCAATGGCCGACTCGGCTATGTCGTGGCACCGCAGACCAGCGTGTTCATGGAGGCTGCGGGCAATCGGCGCGACTGGAAAGTCGGCATCTTCGATTCGACCGGCTATCGCACGGTCGGCGGCGTGCTTTTCGAGCAGGGGCCGAATGCGCGGATCAAGGGCGAGGTCTGGGCCGGCTATATGAGCCAGGCCTATAGCGGCATCAGCTTCCAGAACATCTCGAGCTGGACCTATGGCGCGTCGCTGGCTTTCCTGTTTACCGACCAACTCACCGGCACCATCGAAGGCCGGCGCGAGGCGAAGGAATCCGCGCTCAGTCTCGGCGTGATCGGCCCGACGACGCTTGGCGTCAATGCAGCGGCGTGCTCGTCGGGCGCATCCTGCGTCAGCGCGATCCAGTCGTCGGTGAGCGGGAGGCTGGATTACAGGCTGATGCCCAATCTCGTCATCGGTGCCGGCGCGTCCTTCGTGGTGGATGAATATCTCGGCACAGCCGCAGGCGGACGCATCGATCGCACGATCAGCCCGCTCGCCTCGGTGAAATATTTCCCGACCGACCAGTTGAGCTTCGGCTTCGACTATCGCCGCGTGAACTACGACCCGACCGGCGGCTGGTCTGCAGGCGTCGGTGCGCTGTCTTACTATCGCAACCTGTATCTGGTCTCGGCGAACGGCAAGTTCTGATCGCGCAAAGAGAAGGCCGCTCGACAGCGGCCTTCTCGCGCAGTTGTCTACTCAGCGCGTCGATGCCGCCTGTTTGCCACGGATGCGATCAACCAGCTTGCGACACTGGGTGAGAATGCTGCGGCGATAGAGGGCTGGCTCGCGCAGGATGACGACACAGCGATTGGCGGCAGCATCACTGTTACCATCACCGGCGATCAGCGAGGTGAAGCCGCCGATGGCGATGCTGCCACCACCGCCGCCGCCACCACCATTTCCGTTATTGTTCGCGATGTTGCTGCCTCCGTTGCCCGGATCACCGGCGGTCGGGCCACCATCGCCCGGCGAACCGCCGGGCGGATTGTTACCGGGCGGATTGGTGCCAGGAGGGTTGCTGCCCGGCGGATTCCCACCCGGAGGATTGCCCCCGGGAGGATTGCCACCCGGTGGATTGCTGCCTCCACCTCCGCCGCCATTGAGAATATTCAACGTCGCCAACGTACCGGACGGACCAGAGCCCGCATTCAGCACATTGGCAGCCACGCCGCCGCCCGAGGCCGGTGTTCCCGACGTCGTTCCACCGCCCGCATTGCCATTGCCGATATTGACGGTGCCGAGCGTCCCCGACGGGCCAGACCCGGCATTCAGCACATTCGCCGCGAGCGCTCCGCCATCGCCACTTATCCCGCCCGATGGCGAGCCGGCAGCCGGCGCCGCGCCGTTCAGCGCATTGACGCTTGCCAGACCGCCCGATGATCCCGGCGTTGCGTTCAGCACGCTGGCCGAGACGAGACTGCGCGATCCCGTGCCGCTGCCGGTCCCCGTCGAGGGGGTGCTCGCCCCGGCACCATTCAAGGCGTTCACCGTGGCGAGTCCACCGGATGGACCGGGCGTTGCGTTCAGGACATTGGCGGCGACTGCTCCGCTGCTGCCTGCGCTCGTGGACGGCGTGCCAGCGCCCGCCCCATTCAGCGCATTCACCGTCGCAATCCCGCCGGACGGGCCAGGTGTCGCGTTCAACACATTGGCCGTGATCGCACTTCTGCTGCCGCCCGTGCCGGCGGATGGTGTGCCAGATCCGGTGCCTGCACCATTCAATGCGTTCACCGTTGCCACACCGCCCGACGGCCCCGGGGTCGCATTCAGAATATTGGCCGTCACGGCGCTACCGCTGCCCGTGCCGGCAGATGGTGTGCCCGCGCCATTCAGCGCGTTCACCGTGGCAAGCCCGCCTGACGGACCAGGTTTTGCGTTCAGCACATTGGCGGTGACAGCGCTTTGCCCACCAGCTCCCGAAGAGGCCCGTTGACCATTGAGCGCATTCACTGTCGCGAGCGATCCCCGCGATCCCGGCGCCGCATTGCCGACATTGACTGCGGCCAGCGGCGCGCGACTGCCCTCCGGCGCTGCCTTGCTGCCGTTACGGTTCAGGACATTGACATTGGCGAGACGGCCGCGCGTGGTGGAACCTGCGCTCAGCGCATTGGCCCCGACGAGCGGACGTTCGCCGCGGGCGCTGGTCGTGCGCGATCGCCCCACCGAGATCTCGGCCGCACGCGCCGCGCGCGCTGCCGCGCGTGCCTGGCGTGGACTGAGATAGATCGATTCGCCTGCATAGAGACCCGTTTGCGGCCGGGCTCCGCCGCCATCGCCCATCTGGGCGCCGCCCGAAAAGAAACCGGCACCGCCGCCAAATCCGCTGCCGCTGCTGACCGGACCTGCGCCGACGCGAACACCCGTTGCATCGACGCCGCTGCCGCCGACGCCGGCGCCGAGGCTGCCAGCCTGGACCGCCACACCACTGACACCGATGCCAGAAGCACCGACACCGACATTGCCGACACCAACGCCCACGCTGCCGACATTCGCGCCCACGCCACCGACACCAACGCCGCCCGCGCCGACACCCACATTGCCAACACCCACACCGACACTGCCCGCATTGACGCCGACACCACCGACACTGACACCGCCCGCACCGATGCCAACACTGCCGACACCAACATTGGCGCCGCCGACGGCCACGCCGGTCGAGCCGACACTCACGCCACCCGGCCCGACACCCACGCTGCCGACATTGACGCCAAGGCTCCCGGCATTGATGCCGATCGACGGCAGGCGAATGCCTTGCGCACTCGCGCCTGTCGCTGCGCCGAGCGCCGCCAGGGCCACGCCTGCGAGAAATGCGCGATGAATGTTATGAATGCTGGACCGCATGGCCTCGCTCCGAACCCGATCGCATGAGTGCGACAGGCGGATTAAAGCGCGCGAGATTATCGACGTTCCTAACGCGAAGAGATCACCGACAATCGGTATCAATGCTTCGTTACTTATGGCGATTATTTACCGCACAAAGACAAATCGATGTGGACTGGTAGTTAGCTGCGCGCTTTCATTTTAGCGATAAACGCATGCGCAAGCTTCTGCATCAGTTATTCGGTAGATGCGTATTCGCGCAAAGACTTCGATTCGAAGTAGGCAGCGTAGCGCACATCGGTAGATGGCAACGCATCACGCTGCTACGGATCGAGCTCCGTATCCCAATAGAGATAATCCAGCCAGCTTTCATGCAGGTAGTTCGGCGGAAACAGCCGGCCATTGCGATGCAGTTGATGCACCGTGGGCGCGAACGCCGTCTGGCGCGGGAACATGCCGGCCTGGTGCGTGGTCAGGTTGCCCTTGCGCAGATTGCACGGCGAGCAGGCTGCGACGACATTCTCCCACGTCGTCTGGCCACCCTTGGAGCGCGGAATGATGTGATCGAAGGTGAGATCATCCCGCGAGTTGCAATACTGGCAAGAGAAGCGATCGCGCAGGAACACATTGAAGCGCGTGAAGGCGGGATGAGTCGTCGGCTTCACGAACGACTTCAGCGACACCACACTGGGCAGCTGAAAATCGGCCGACGGGCTTCGTACCGCGTGATCGTAGAGCGCTACGATATTCACACGGTCGAGAAACACCGCCTTGACCGCGTCCTGCCACGACCAAAGCGATAAAGGATAATAGCTCAGCGGCCGGAAGTCCGCATTGAGTACAAGAACCGGCCAGCCGCCTTGCGAGACATGTGCGTTCAAGTAACGCTCCTGACTCCACAATTCGACTGCGCGAAGCAGCCTGTGTTTCACATACTACAGGCAGCGTGACAGGGTTGTGAAGGGCATAGCTCTGGTCTATCCCCTCCGCAAAAGCATGCCGCAATCCCGGCTTTTTCCGCTACATCGGGTGGCCTCACGAGAGGGCTGCCGCTAGGCGCGGGACGCGTGCCTTGCTCGAGGCTTGCCACGTCCGGACGCTGCCTGATGGTCACTTCGTCACGATATCTTGAGGCCCCGCAATGGCTGCGCGTCTTCGTCCGCGCGCATGAAACCAGCCTTGCGCTGCTGGCGGCGATGATCGGCGTGATCGGGGGCCTCGTGGTGGCGGCCATGAGCGCCATGGTGAGCGTGCTGCACGCCCTTTTGTTCAATCTGGAATGGGGCCAGCGGCTGTCGAGCCAGTACTGGATCGATCCGGTCCGGGCTCTTCTGGTTCCCACCCTTGGCGGGCTGGTGCTCGGCATCGCCTTTTTGCTGCTGATGCGCTGGCGGCCGGCGCGCGAGATCGATCCGATCGAGGCCAATGCGCTGTATGGCGGCCGCATGTCGTTTCGCGGCAGCATCATCGTCTCGCTGCAGACGGTGTGGTCGAGCGGTGTCGGTGCCTCGGTGGGGCTGGAGGCCGGTTACACCCAGCTCGCCAGCGGGCTCGGCGCCTCCATCGGCCGCGCGTTTCATCTGCGCCGGGCGGACCAGCGCGTGCTGGTGGGCTGCGGTGCCGCCGCAGCCATTGCCGGCGCCTTTGGCGCGCCTCTCGCGGGTGCCTTCTACGCCTTCGAGCTGGTGATCGGCGCCTACAGTTCCGCCAGCCTGATGCCGGTCGGAGTTGCCGCCGTGACCGGCTATTTCGTGGCGCACTCCTTCTCGCCGCTGACGCTTGGCGTCGTCGCCGGCCGGTTCGGCGATGTGCAGGGGCAGGACCTCGCCGTCGCCGCTTTGCTCGGCATCTGCGCGGCGACCTATGGCATCGGCATCATGCGCGTGGTCACCTGGTGCGAATGGCTCCTCGCCAAGATCAAGCTGTGGCCGCCTTTGCGCCCGGCGCTCGGCGGGCTGGGCGTCGGCGCGCTGGCGCTGCTGACACCCCAGGTGATGGCATCCGGCCATGGCGCGCTGCATTTCGGCGGCATGACGGCCTATCCGATCGCGCTGGTCGCCTTCGTGATGATCCTGAAAACCATTGCCTCGATCATCTCGCTGGGCACAGGTTTCCGCGGCGGCCTGTTCTTCGCCTCGCTGTTCATCGGCGCGCTGGGCGGCCATCTGTTCGCCACCGGCCTGAACATCCTGTGGCCGGAGCTCAATCTCGATCCGAACATCTATACGATCATCGGCATGAGCGCCCTCTCCGCCTCGGTGATCGGCGGCCCGCTGACCATGAGCTTCATCGCGCTGGAATCCACCGGCAATCTCTGGCTCACGACGGCGGTGCTGGTGGCCGTGATCATCTCCACGCAGATCACCCGCGAATTGTTCGGCTATTCCTTCGCCACCTGGCGACTGCATCTGCGCGGCGAGACCATACGTTCCGCCGCCGATATCGGTTGGATCCGCGATCTCACCGTGCAGCGCCTGATGCGGCCGGATATTTCCATGGTGGAATCCACCATGCCGCTCGATGAATTCCGCGCGAAATTTCCACTGGGATCGAAGAACCAAGTCGTCGTCGTGGATTCTGAAGGCAGCTATGTCGGCCTCGCCAACGTACCGGAGGCGCATTCGCCTGACGTCGCCGCCTTCCGGCTCGACAGCCTGCTGCATTGCCGCAACGTGGTGCTGCATCCCGAAATGAACATCCGCGACGCCATGGTGGTGTTCGAAGGCAACGAAGCGGAATCGCTGGCCGTTGTTGAAGCCGAGAGCCATCGCGTGGTCGGCACGCTGTCGGAAGCACATGCCACGCGCCGCTATGCGGAAGAATCCGAACAGCGGCGGCGCGAAGCCCTCGGCGAAATGTGAGCGCGTATCAGCGCGCGAACAGCGACAGCATATGGCCCTCGCTTGGCGAGACTCGCCCGGCCAGCGTTTCGCGATAGATCCGCTCGACGGCGTCCACGCCAAATCCCTCGACGATGGTGAGGGATGTCTCGAGCATCGGCACGAAGCCGGCCCAGGCCGCGCCAAACCGCTGGTCGATGCCGCCGGGGCCCCACTCCTTGGCGCGCTTGCGGATCTGATCCGGCGCGAAGAACCATGATGGTTTTGCACCGGGAAGATCGCCGGCGTCGGTCATGTCCTGATGGGTCATGCCGACACGGCCGCTATAGACGAGACGATCGCCGAAATGCCGATGCAGCCGACCACGCAGATCGGCATTGCCGGCCATATCGACAAAGGCCGTCACCTGTTCCTGCGGCAGAGTGTCGATGCAATCATAGGGCACGACCTCGTGGTAGCAGCCAAGCGAGGCCGTGAAGTCGGCATTGCCCGGCGACGTCAGGCCGATGACACGGACCGGTTGGCGCTTGCTGTGCAGCAGATGCGCAAGACCGAACGCCGTTTTGCTGGAGGCGCTCGACAGGATCACTTGCCTGGCGCCGAAGAACTCCGCCTCAGCCAGATAATCATCGACGAGGAAGGACAACATGAACAGCGCGCGCAGCAGCGCCTGGTAGTCGCCATTCCGACCTGTGAAGGCAGGATTGTCGCTCACGCGCGCATAGGCATTGTAAACAGGCGCGACGTTTTGCCGATGCACGGCACGATCGCGCAGGCCACGTTTGCTGACATCCCCGGCCTCGATCACCAGATGCGTCGCCATCGGGAAATAGCCGAACAGGCGTTCTCCTTCCTCCATTTGCGGATGTCTCGAGGCGACGACCTCGCCAAAGCCCCAGACCGGGATATTGCCGAAGCCGTCCGGCGCAGGAAACAGCTGCCAGTATTTCATGGCATCGCCGAGCATGGCGTAAGTGATATTGTTGGCGGTGAAAGCGAAGCGATCGACTTTCACCAACAGCCCATCTTCCGGCAACGTGTCGCGCGATGGCAGCGGCGCTTCCATCAGCGATGTTGTCGCAAGATCGGCTTTGCTGACATTGAATTGCTTGATCGTGTCCATCCCTGGCTCCTCTTTGCGAGAAGTCTCGCCACAGGCGATGTCGGTTTTGCGACAGGCGCAGTGTTTAAAACGACGTTCGTTTCAAACCGCGTTTCATGCGCCCGCGATCACGCCCTCGCGCTTCTTGATCGCGTGATAATAGGCCCACCACAGATGCGCGGCTGCGCCACGCAGCGGACGCCAGGGTTCGGCGAGCGGCGCCATTTGCTTGACGGTCGGGCGTTCCTCCAGTCCGAGGCCGACCTTGATCGCTTCCTGCAAGGCGACATCGCCGGCCGGCCAGGCATCGCCATGGCCGAGGCAGAAGAGGAGATACACATCCGCCGTCCACGGCCCGATGCCGTGCAGCGCGATGAGCGTGTTATGCGCGGCATCGGCGTCTTCTTCGGCGAGCACATCGAGATTGAGGCGCTCATCGACCAGCTCCCTGGCGATCGCCTTCAGGGTCTTGATCTTTGCCGCGGACAAACCGAGCCGGCCGAGCCGATCGGTGCGCGCCTTGCGGATCGCGTGATGATCGAACGGCACATAGGCGGCCGACACCCGTCCCCAGATGGCAGCCGCCGCGGCGACGGAGACCTGCTGTCCACACACGATCTGCGCCAGCCCCTCAAAACCCGGCGCGCGCTGGCGCAGCGCCGGCATGCCGGCCTTGGCGAGGACCGGCTTCAGGCGCGGATCGTCCTTCACCAATTGCCGGATGGCGTCTTCGAGAACGGATTGATCGGAGAGATGGATGGTCATGGTGATTGAAGGATCATCATGAGGACAGTCCGAGATCAATCCCACCCATTCTCCGTCCCTCATGGTGAGGAGGCGCGAAGCGCCGTCTCGAACCATGAGATGAGACGCGCCGGCGCTTGCGGCCATCCTTCGAGACGCGGCCGAAGGCCGCTCCTCAGGATGAGGGGTGGAGTATGTGGCTGCCTCCCGCGGAACCAAAGCCTTTCCTACCGCGTTGTCGGGGCTCAATGGAGATTTTTGTCATGCGGACGTTGTTCGGAATGATCTTGGGTGCGCTGATCCTGGGCATTGGCGTCTATATGCACGACTCGATGGCAACGTCGACGGTGGCCAATGGCCAGACCGCGCAGGAGCGTCGCACCATCGTGAACTGGGATGTGGCCCAGACCAATTGGGAAGCCCTGAAGACGCGGACCAAGGAAGACTGGGCCAAGCTGACGGCACAGATGAAGTCGTAAGCCGGGCTGCGGAGGAAACGTAAGAGGGATCAATCAGACCGGTTCAAGCCGGCTTTCAAAAACGCTCCCGTTTTCGAACGGAAGCGTTTTTCTTTGTTACTTCTTCTCGGCCGCCGCCTTGCGCGCATCGGCGATCGCGAGCTTGAAATGCTCCTTGCTGATCGGGCCGGGAATGCGGAATTTGCCGACGATGAAGGATGGCGTGCCGCGGAAACCGAACGCGGTCGCCTGCTTGTCGATCTGCTTGAGCTTGGCGGCGATGGTGTCCTTGTTGGTCGCCAGATCCGCCAGCATGCGATCGACATCGATGCCGGCCTTGGCCAGCGTGTCGCGCGCGACCTGTTCGGTCAGCTTGGTGTTGAGGCTGATCAGCGCGTCCTGCGCCTCGATGAACTTGTTCTGGTAGCGCGTGGCCAGCACGAGGCCGGCGGCATAGACCGAGACCGGTCCGAGGATCGCCCAGTCTTTCGAGACGAGCCGGACATTGCCGTCTTCTTTCACCACGGCGCGAAGATCCGGCGCCAGCTTGCGGCAATACGGGCACTGATAGTCGAAATATTCAATGATGGTGACATCGCCCTTGGGATTGCCCGAGGCCGGAATATCGGGATCGCGCAGCACCAGGGATTCCTTGAGAACTTCGTCGTCCTCATCGGCGCCCGCTGCCGCCATGGCACGACCATTGGCGCCAAGCAGCATGGCGCCGCCAAACAGGCCAAGCGCGGCCCGGCGCGTCGGCTGGAACGTGGGGAAGTTAGGGTGGCTCATGATGTTCTCCGCAGACGCATCATGCGCCAATCGTCACGTCACATAGATATTGCGGGCCAACATATAGAGCGCCACGAGGATAATGATAATCGCAAAAACGACGTTCAGCGCCCCGCGCCGGACCGACAGCGACCGCGCCGTTGCGGTTCCGGCCAGCCCGCCGACGATGCCGCCGATGATGAACACCAGCGCCAGCGTCCAGGAAATCAGCCCCGACCACGCATAACTCAGCGCCGTCGTGAGGCCGAAGGCGGTGACGGCCACGAGGGACGACGAAATCGCGCTCATGATCGACATACCAGTCGCCAGCATCAGGGCCGGCACGATCAGGAAGCCGCCGCCGATGCCGAAAAAGCCGGACAAGGTGCCGGTCACCAGCCCGAGCCCCAGCAGCGCCGGTGTATTGGCCGAGCTGATCGCCACGCGATGTTCGCCGAGGCGCGACCGGGTCTTCAGCATCAGAAGCGCGATCATCAGCATCAGCACGGCGAACCACGCCAGCAGGTTCTGCCCGTCCATCTGCTTGCCGAGGATGGAGCCGCCGAGCGCACCGACGATGCCCGCCCCCGCAAACACCAGCGCGCAGGACCAGTGCACATTGCCACCGCGCGCGTGATTGCCGAGATTGATCGCCGCATTGGCAGCGACCGCGATGGCGCTGGTGCCGATGGCCACATGCGGATTGTTGACGCCGACCACATAGACCATCAACGGCACGGCGAGGATCGACCCGCCGCCACCGACGAGGCCGAGTGAAAACCCCACCAGTGCACCGGAGCCCAGCCCCAGCACGCCTTGCATCACCGTGATCATGATCCGCCGATTCGCGATTGCTACGGCCGCGACCTTAGTGGCGTTTTTCCCGCACCTCCATGCAGGGAAGCGCATGGTTCAGCGGTTTGTGAATTTTCGTGTGCACTCAACGCACCAGCAGCGTGACCGCAATCGGCACCAGCAGCGAGGTGACGAGCGCATTCAGGCTCATGGCGATGCCGGCGAATACGCCGGCCATGGCATCGACCTGAAACGCCCGTGCAACGCCGATGCCATGCGAGGCAAGGCCCACCGCAAAGCCGCGAGCACGATAATCGGTGATGCGCATCCGGTTCATCATCGGCGTGACGATGATGGCGCCCATGATGCCGGTGAGCACCACGGAGACGGCCGTCAGCGATGCATCGGCGCCGAGGGATTCGCTGATGCCCATGGCCACGCCGGCAGTGACCGATTTGGGCGCCAGCGACAGCGTGATCTTGTCGGGCAGGCCGAACGCCTTCGCCAGCGCCACCACCGAGACAATGGCGGTGATACAGCCGACCACCAGCGCCCCGAGCATCGGCACGATGGCGGCCAGCACCGTCTTGCGGTTCTCATAAAGCGGGACAGCCAGCGCCACCGTAGCCGGGCCGAGCAGGAAATGCACGAATTGCGCACCGCTGAAATAGGTGGTGTAGGACGTGCCCGTCAGCAGCAGGAAGACGGCGAGTATCCACATGGAGTGGAAGACGGGATTGGCGAAGGGATGCCGGCCTGTCGCCAGCGATAGCGCGTCCGCCGAGGCATAGACGAACAACGTCACCGTCAGCCACAGCAGCGGTTGCTGGGAGAGATAGACCCAGAGCGCGAACGGATTGCCGGTCATGACGCCTGCCGGCCCCGCGTCATCATCCGGCTGATGACCAGAAACGTGCCGACGGTGACCAGCAGCGTGATGACGACGGAGATCACCAGCACGCCCGCGATGGCGGCGCCATGCTCGGCGAGCAGATCGAGACGCTGCACCACGCCGACGCCCGCGGGAATGAACATCAGCGACAGATGCGCGAGCAACCCCTTCGACGCCGTCTCGACGCCGCCGCCTTGCAGCGGGCCGATCGCGAACAGAGCCGCACGGTCGCGCAGCAGCAACAGGATGAACAGCAGCAACATCCCGAAAACGGGACCGGGGATCGGCCAGGCCAAGCTACGCACGACGATCTCGCCGGCAAGCTGGCACAGCAGGATCAGACAAAGACTGGCAATCATGATGGCTCCGCGGGGGGTAACGAGGCGTTATCGCCCGCGGAGCGGAATATGTCGATCAGCCGAGCTGCACAGCAGGTCTGATTACGCGGCGCCCTTCAAGCGCTTGGTGCATTCGCTGTAATAGCCGCCACCCTTCTGGATCCACTTCAGGCCGCCATTGGCATTGCCGGTCTTGTTGGCGTTGTACTGGTCCACGCAAGTGTGCAGCCGCTGCTTGCCGGCGGTCTCCTTGGCGTATTTCGGATCGATCGCCGTTGGGAAAGTCGCGGGGACGGACGGAGCGGCGGGTGCCGCTGCCGGAGCTGCGGCAGCCTTGGGCGCGGCTGCCGGTTTGGCTTCGGCGGGAGCCGCAGCCGCTGTCGTGGCAGGTGGTGCGGCCGCGGCCGTAGCGCCGCATTCGGCCTTGCGGAAGTCATTCCATTTCTGGCCATTGAGCGTGCCGGCGGTCTTTGCCGCCTGATATTTTGCACTGCATTCTGCGGCGGTGAGCGCGCTGGCCGGCGAGGCCAACAGCGCCATTCCGCATATTACGAAGGCACTGGCAATTGCGGTGTGTTTGGTCATGTCGTGTTCTCCCTGGATACGAGAATGACGGAACTATCCTAGCCCAGCGGCCGCCCATCGCAATGACATCGCGGTGTCCGGCGAAAATTTTATCGTGACAGTCAAGTGTAGTTCATTCACGTCCCGTTCAGCCGCCGCGCCGGGCGAAGGACAGGTAGACCGAGTTGCATTTGTCGTCAGCCACGGACTTTGCCATAAAGCGAATTCCTCGAGCCGCCGCCGAATGTCCCCGCACATCGCTTTTCCCAGCCTCCTCCAGATCCGCACCACCATCGAAACGCTGATCGTCGGCACGATCGGCGGTGCGCTGTTCTATTGGGCAGAGTTGCCGGGCGGGCTGATCTCCGGCGCGATGGTGGCGGTCGCCGCCTATGGCATTGGCGGCCGTCCCGTCGGCCTGCCCCAGCCGCTTGCCCATGTGATCCTGATGACGCTGGGCCTGTCGCTGGGCTCGATGGTGTCGCCGGAGATGGTGCATAATCTCGCCGCCTATCCGGTGACCATCGCATTGCTGGCGCTGGCGACGTTCTGCGCCACCTTCGGCAGCAGCATCTATCTGCAGCGCGTCCATGGCTGGGATCGCACGTCGGCGCTGCTGGCGGGCAGCCCCGGCGCGCTGTCGCAGATCATCATGCTGGCCACCGAGCGCAATGCCGACGTGGCGGGCATCGCCGTGGTGCAGATTTTTCGCGTCATCATCCTCACCGGCATGGTGCCGCTGCTGCTCGCCGCCACCGGGCTTATGGGGCACGGCCCGCTGCCGTCGCGGGGACCGGAGGCGACACCGCTGGCTTTGCTCGAACTCGCCGCAGCGGCCGTCGTCGTTTCGCTGGTCATGAAGTGGATCCGGTTCCCGGCCAGCTGGATGTTCGGCGCGATGATGGCGTCGTCGGTGCTGCACGGCACCGGCGCCATCCATGGCACGCTGCCGCAATGGGCCTATATCGCGGCGCTGGTCGGCATCGGCACCCTGATCGGTTCGCGCTTCGGCAAGATCTCGCCGCGCACGATCCTCAGCCATGTCTGGGCTGCGCTTGGATCGTTCTCGGTCGCCATCGTCATCTCGGCAGTGTTCGTGACCATCATTGCACTGACAACCAATGTGAAACTCAGCGATGTCGTGGTCGCTTTCGCGCCGGGTGCGATGGACGCCATGCTGGCCTTGGCGCTGACACTACACATCGATCCGATCTTCGTCGGCGCGCATCATCTGTCGCGTTTCATCTATGTGTCGATCGTTACACCCGGCATCGTGCATCTGTTCGGCAAGGCACAGGACGACATCGACGACTAGGTCAGTCGCCTGATCACGGCGGCCGCAGACACATCGCGACATGATCGCGGCGCCATCCACAGCTCGCTGTGTGAAATGCGCAACGCCGTCGGCGAAATATCGCCCTCACAATGCAGCTTAGACCAATTCCATGGTCCGCGGTGTCGCGATACCAAATCGATCCAGCTAGACGCTCCGAGATCCAGACTCGCATTAAGGAACGGTCATGAATCTCGCCATCGGAAAAGCCACCAAGCAGGCTACGCTGCTTTGTACGGTCAGCCTCATCGCTTTGGCGATCGACCTTCCGCAGCAGGCATCAGCGCAGTCGACTCTGCCCGCCGTCACCGTCGATGCACCCAAGCCGCAGCAGCGTGCACGCAACACCACGACGACGTCCTCACGCACGGCCACGCGTGCACCCCGACGCGCTGCCGCGCGTCCCGCCGCAGTTCAGCCTGCGCCCGTCCCCTCCATCAATGAGCGCGCCTATGCCGGCAATTACGGTTATGTGGCCGGCACCGCGAGTTCGGGATCGAAGACCGATACCCCTTTGATCGATACGCCACGCTCGATCAGCGTGATCGATCGAAAGGAGCTCGATGATCGCGGCGTCAGCAATGTCGTCGAAGCCGTGCGTTACACCGCGGGCGTCGCCACCGGCACCTTCGGCTTCGATCCGCGCTTCGACTCGATCATGCTGCGCGGCTTTCCGGCCGTCACTTTCGGCGACTACCGCGACGGACTGCGCCAGCACGCCAGCAGCTTCGCGGCCTATCGCACCGAGCCATTCCAGTTGAGCAGCATCGAGGTGATCAAGGGGCCGGCTGCCGTGCTCTACGGTCAGTCGGTGCCCGGCGGCCTCATCGATCGCCGCTCCAAACTGCCTGTCGACAACCAGGTCAACGAAATCCATCTGCAGGCCGGCACCTATGGCCGCATGCAAACCGCGTTCGATGTCGGCGGCACCAATCCCGACAAGTCGCTGCTGTTCCGCCTGGTCGGCCTCGGCCGCGGTGGCGACACCAATTATGATATCGCCGACCAGCGTCTGATGCTCGCCCCCTCGATCACCTGGCGACCGAATCTCGACACCACCTTCACCGCCTATGCGCTGGTGCAGAAGGACGAGACTGACGGCAGCGTGGCGATGATCAATCGCGACAATGCGTTGCTGAAGATCAATGGCGAGACGGTGAAGCTGCGCACCAGCGATCCGAAATACGACTATATGCGCGTCGAGCAGGCCCAGGTCGGCTACAAGCTGGAACATCATCTCAACGACGTCTTCACGTTCCGCCAGCACACGCGCTTCAACACGCTGCATGCGGAGACCCGCTATCTCGCCGGCAGCTTTGCGACCCCCACCGCGACGACCTTCGACCGCTATGCGGTTTCGATCGGCGACGACCAGCACAGCATCCAGACCGACAACACCTTGCAGGCGGATTTCACCACCGGCCCGATCGTTCACAAGACCCTGTTCGGCGTGAACTACGACCAGAATACGTATAATTTCAAGCTGGGCTTCGGCAGCGTGGATCCGAGCTATGCCCTCAACATTCTCAACCCGGTCTACGGCCTGACCGGCACGACCCCCGCCTATGCGTCCGACACGCGTACCAAGCAGGACCAGGTGGGTGTCTATCTGCAGGACCAGATGCGCCTCGGAAACTGGCACCTGTCGATCAGCGGCCGCCAGGACTGGGCCGATCGCACACAGACCAATGCCTTGACGGGCGCCGTCACCGGCACTCAAAATGACAGTGCATTCACCTACAGCGCCGGCCTGCTCTATCACTTCGACAACGGCATCGCGCCCTATGTGAGCTACGCCACCTCGTTCCAGCCCGTCACCAATCTCGGCATCAACAACACCTTGCTGGCACCTGCCGAGGGCGAGCAGATCGAAGGCGGCATCAAGTATCAGCCGCAGCCGGACGTGCTGCTCACCGCATCGGTCTATGACCTCAAGGAGAAGAACGCCGCCAAGCTGGCCGGCGTCTTCAACGGCGTCCAATACTACGCTTCGGTGGGCGAGATCCGCGTCCAGGGCTTCGAGTTCGAAGGCCGTGCGCGCATCACGCCGGAGCTCGAGACGGTCACGACCTACACCTATTCCGACGCGCAAATCACCCAGACGACCATCGCTTCGGAACTTGGCAAGACGCCCGCAGTGACGCCGAAGAACATGGCATCGAGCTGGATCAACTACACCTTCCTGAACGGCCCGCTCGAAGGCCTCGGTCTCGGCGCCGGTGTCCGCTTCGTCGATTCGACCTGGACCACGAACGACAACACCTCACGCAACAGCGGCTATACGCTGTTCGATCTCGCGGCGCGTTACGATTTCGCCAAGCTGGGACCGAAGTTTGCGGGCTATCAGGCGTCGATCAATGCCAACAATGTTGCCGACGAGCAGGTTGCCGTCTGCAATGCCGGGTATTGCTATCTCAGCCAGGGACGCACGGTGATCGGCACGCTGCGCTATCGCTGGTAAGCCAAGCGACGGGCGGGGCCGCCGGCGGATCAGCGCCGCGCGGCCTTGCCCGCGCCCCACAGGGCGATGGCAGCCATCAATAGCGAGATCAGCACATTGTAGCCGGCCAGCGACAGGCCGAGAAAACGCCACTGCACATCGTCGCAGCGAATCACCTTCACGGTGTCGAGCTGTTGCAGCAGGCCACCGGCCTTGCCGAAATCGACGATCGGCCCGGAGCAATCCGTCGGCCCCTGCCAGAATTTCCACTCCACACCGGCGTGGTAGCCGCCAAGCACAGCATTGGCGAGCGCCGCTAGCGCCAGGATCACAAGACCCGCGACCAGCACGCCGCGCGGCGCACCGCGCGCGGCGGCGATCGCCACCAGCACGGCCAGCGGGATCGACAGATAATAGGCATAACGCTGTTCGAGGCAGAGCGGGCACGGGCGGATATCGAGCACCAGCTGGAAGAACCAGGCGCCTGCGATCGTGGCAATGGCGATGACAGCCACTGCAACCGCTGAGGTCAATGCGGGGTTCGAGCCGGACAACGAAGCGGGTGAGGAGGAAACGGCGGTCACATGGCTCTCCAGGGTGGTCATCGCCTCCTATCGCGGGCCCGCAGGACTGTCGAGACATCAGGGATCACACTGGCGGCATCACACCGGCTGTGCGGAGCGCCTTCTCCCGCCCATTCATCGGTTGACCCGCGGATCGTCCCGGTTATATTCCGCCCACTTCGCGGCGCCGGCATCCGGCGTCCGATGGCCCCTGTGGTGGAATTGGTAGACGCGCTCGACTCAAAATCGAGTTCCGAAAGGAGTGCTGGTTCGATCCCGGCCAGGGGCACCAATTCAGGCTTGTAAGCCCCTGAATGTCGGTGGCTATCGTCATTTCCATCGTGCGGCCCTACACAATCCACGACGTGGTGGCCTACACGCATGTCGTTCAGCGCTTGCGCCGACCAAAGAAAAACCCGCCAGTTAAGGCGGGCTTTCATAAAACGGTGCAGCCGTTTGTATGCTTTGTAGCTTCGTCCGCTTACATCGCGCGGAGATTATCGGCAGACGACTTGCCCGAACGGCGGTCGGCGACGATTTCGTAGCTGATCTTCTGGTTTTCGTTCAGCGTACCGAGGCCAGCGCGTTCAACTGCGCTGATGTGAACGAATACGTCAGCACCACCTTCATCCGGTGCGATGAAGCCGAAACCCTTGGTGCTGTTGAACCACTTAACTGTGCCGATAGCCATCTTCAGTTTCCCTTTGAACTGGGATCAGCGTTATCACGCGTTTGCGATTAAGCAAATGCATAATCGCTGCCGGGGAGGTCGAAAGCGGCTTAAACCGCGCGGATTGTGCTGATGGCGCCTGGCATGGCGGCGAAAAAGCCGTCAAATCAACGGCGAGCGGTTCCGCAGGGAGCGAGACGCGCCAGCCAAGGGTACCAATTCACGGCAGGCAGCCGCATCGCGCGTCCCGCCGTTAACAGCAATCCCTACCACGCCTTGATTGCACTGCCCGTTTCTGATGCGTTGGCCCGACGAGACCGACCCATCGGGAGGCCGAGATGACCATGCTCGATCGGCGAGCATTTCTTGCAAATGGTGCTGCGGCCGTGCTGCTGCAGCCATGGTCGGCCGCCGCCGCACCGCTTCCCGGACCATCGGATCTGTTTACCGACAGCGTAGGTGTCAATGTCCATATCAGCAGCGAGCCCTACGCTTCCAATTTCGATCGCTTTCACGATCTGCTGGCGACATCAGGCATCCGCCATCTCCGCGACGAATTGCGGCCGAGCAATGACCTCGCCCGCTGGCGGCTGCTGAACGAGCGCTCGAATATCCTGTTCAATATTCTGGTATCGCCCGCCACCAACACGGTGCCGGAGATGATGGCCTATATCGATGCGCTCGGCATCCAGCGCATCACCAGCATCGAGGGACAGAACGAAGGCGACAGCCCGTGGTTCATGTCGCTGCCGCTGGCAAAGCCCGGCTGGAGCAATGTTGTCGTCGACTATCAGCGCGAGGTGCATCGCGCGCTGCGTTCACGCTACAGCGTCGAGCAATTGCCGCTGATATCGCCGAGCGTGCTGAACTGGAAGCCCGCAGATGTGGCGCTGATACGCGGCGCTGCGCAATATAGCGATGCCGTCGCGATCCACTCCTATGTACAGAAGGCACAGGAGCCGGAAACGACCGACGACTACGCCGCCGTCTCCTGGTATCTTCAGAACATGCGCGACGCCTTCAAGGCCGGCGCGCCCGCGCTCGTCACCGAAATCGGCTATTGCAATGTGGTGAAGCCCGGCATTGCCGGTGTCGGCGAGGTCGCCGCGGGCATCTATTTTCCGCGCATGCTGCTCAACAATTTCCGTCTCGGTATTCTGCGTACCTTCATCTACGAATTCTGGGACGGCGGCACCGATCCCAATGAAGGCGAGCATCACTGGGGGCTGCTCCGCAATGACGGCACGCCGAAGCCGAGCTATCACGCGATCCGCAGCCTGCTGATTGCCCTGCAGGGCGCACGGCGCACCAATGACAGCCAGCTTCTGCGCGTGGCGACGCGCTCGCTCGAACTGAAACATCTCGCACTTCAGGATGCCCAGGGGCGGCCGATCCTCGTGGTCTGGCGCGCCGTGCGCTGCTGGGATGTCGCCGCGGCGGAAGACATCAATGTCCCGATGCTTCCGGTGGAAATTGCCGTCGATAGCCGCATCGCCTCGCTTACGCTCAACCGCCCCAATGACGGCAATGGTTCGCAGCGCATACCGGTGACGAATGGCATTGCCACGATCCCGCTCGATGGCCGTGTCGCCATCCTGCGCCCGACGGCTTGAACCGCACTGCCGCGCTAGGTAAGACGGCCCGTCTCTCCCCGAAATGACGGACTCTCCGGTAAATGACTGACGCGCCAACGGCCCCGGCCCTCCCCGCCGCGAAGCATGCATTCGACGTTCAGCTCGAAGATGGCGCCACCGCCAGCGTCCGTGTCTATGGCCAAAAATCCGGCAACAACCCGCGCGTGATCAGCAGCCACGGCAACGGCCTTGCGGCGGACGCTTTCCAGAGCTTCTGGCGGCTATTCATTCCGGATTACGAGACGGTCGTGTTCGACTTCCGCCATCACGGCCGCAGCAGCCCGTTCACCAAGCCGGTTGCAAACGTCTGGCCCCAACTGGTCCGCGACTATGATGCGATCATGCAGGGCATCACGCGCGAGCTCGGCGCAGCTCCGAGTCTCGGCGCCTTTCACTCCATGAGCGCACTGACGACGCTGCTGCACGCCTCCGAATATGAATCGCCCTGGATCGGCATCGTCGGCTTCGAGCCGCCGGCCACACCGCCCAGCCACTATCCGGAGTTCCAGCTCTTCCGCGCCGACAACAACCGGCTGGCCGATCGCACCATCAAACGCCGCTTCGAGTTCAACGCCGTCGAAGAGCTGTTCGACTCCTATCGCCGCAGCTCGGCGTTCGCCGGCGTGGACGATGCAGGCCTGCAGGCGCTCGCGGCATCGACGCTGCGCTGGAACGCTGACAAGCAGCTCTATGAACTCGCCTGTGCACGCGAATTCGAAGCGAGCATTTTCGCGATGCAGGATCTTCAAGGCGCGTGGGAGCGGATGTGCAAGATCGAGATTCCCGTGCAGCTCGTGGCCGGGCAACCGATGACCGGCACCAGCCCGTTCATCGCGATTGAAAGCGCTTTTGCGCGCGATGGCGGCTTCGATTTCGCAACCATCGATGACGCATCGCATTTCATGCAGATGGAAAAACCTGAAGAATGCGCAGCGATCGTGCGCAACTTTCACGCCGGGCTTTGATCGTCGGGCGGATGAGCCGAAGGCGTAATCCGCCGGCCGAGGTTCATAGCCGAAACTCCGCGGCGGATTACGCGAAGTTTATCATCGGGCGCGCTTCGCGCGAGCCGTCGGCTCATCCGCCCGACAAGTCTCACGCCAGTTCCATCTCGTCTGCACGTTTCCACGTCGGAAACGGATCAGGCAGCTTGGCCCAATCGTTGATCGCCATGCCGGGCTTGCCGTCCACCAGGCATGCATCAAGTCGGCTGCGTAGACCAGCTTCGTCCATTCCCGTGCCGATGAAGACGATCTCCTGGCGGCGATCGCCATAGATGTCGTTCCAGTTCTTCTTCAGCGACTGCCGCCAGGTGGGATCGTTCGGCCAGCGCTCCGCCGGGATATTGGCCCACCAGAAGCCCATGCCTTCGGTGCGCACGATGGCGCCGGCCTGGCTGAGTTCGCCGACCCATTGCGGTCGCGTCGCCAGCCAGAAATGGCCTTTGCTGCGGATCACCCCGCCCCAGCTCTCGCGCAGGAACGCCTGGAACTTCACGGGATCGAACGGCCGCCGCGCGCGATAGACGAAATTGCTGACGCCGTATTCTTCGGTCTCCGGCACATGATCGGCAAAGCCATAGAGTTCCTTGTACCAGAGCGGATGCTGTTGCGCCCGCTCGAAGTCGAACAGCCCGGTATCGAGCACGCGATCGAACGGCACATCGGCAAATTGCGCCTCGATGATCTCCGCTTCCGGATTCAGTGCGCAGATAATCTTTCGCGCGGCATCGCATTGGGCGGGGGTCGCGTCATTGACCTTGTTGAGCACGACGACATCCGCAAACTCGATCTGCTCCACCAGCAGATCGACCAACCGTCGCTGATCATTGTCGAGCGCTTCGCCGCGGTCCTCGAGCAAATCCGTCGACGAATAGTCCTTCAGCAGATTCACGGCATCTACCACGGTCACCATGGTGTCGAGCTTCGCCACATCGGAGAGACTGTCGCCGTTCTCGTCACGAAAATCGAAGGTCGCCGCCACTGGCAGCGGCTCGGCGATGCCCGTGGATTCGATCAGCAGGTAGTCGTAGCGTCCGCCTTCGGCCAGCGCGCGCACTTCCTTCAGCAGGTCATCGCGCAGCGTGCAGCAGATGCAGCCATTGGTCATCTCGACCAGTTTCTCATCCGTCCGCGAAAGATTGGCACCGCCATCCCTCACCAGATCCGCATCGATGTTCACTTCGCTCATGTCGTTCACAATCACTGCCACTTTCAGCCCGTGGCGATTGTTCAGGATGTGATTGAGCAAAGTGGTCTTTCCAGCCCCGAGGAAGCCGGACAGCACTGTGACGGGGAGTTTTCGCATCGAGATCAAACAGCCTGTTGAGGGCGGCGAAGCAGTGGGGTGTGTCGATTTCCATGAGCGCCGTCGATTTATGTTATGTTATAACGTTACATATTTGACGATCGCTTTGTCAAGGCGGTCCTGCGTCCTGCGCGGTGGCGCAAATAGATGCGAATGCATAGATGTCGGGTCCAACTGGAGCCTGCCCATGACCGCCTTGTCGATCCTCGATCTCGTCCGCGTCACCGAAGACACCAATGCGCGCAGCGCGCTGGACAATTCGAGGGATCTGGCCGGCCATGCGGAGCAATGGGGCTACCAGCGCTTCTGGGTGGCCGAGCATCACAACATGATCGGCATTGCCTCTGCCGCCACATCGGTGGTCATCGCCCATATCGCGGCAGGGACGAAGACAATCCGTGTCGGCGCCGGCGGCATCATGCTGCCGAACCATGCGCCGATCGTGATCGCCGAGCAGTTCGGCACGCTGGATCGGCTGTTCCCCGGCCGTATCGATCTCGGCCTCGGCCGCGCCCCCGGCACCGACCAGATGACCATGCGGGCGCTGCGCCGCTCGCTGCAGAATTCCGACAATTTTCCGCAGGATGTGCAGGAGCTGCAGGCCTATTTTGCAGAGGCCGGCCCCAACCAGCGACTGCAAGCCGTGCCCGCCGCCGGCACCAATGTGCCGCTGTGGATTCTCGGCTCCAGCAATTATGGCGCCCAGCTTGCCGCCGTGCTCGGCCTGCCCTATGCGTTTGCCTCGCATTTTGCGCCCGAGATGCTGCTGCAGGCGCTCGAGATCTATCGCACGCATTTCGAGCCGTCGGAGCAGTTGGCCAAACCGCACACGATGGTCGGCGTGAACATCATCGCGGCCGATACCGATGCGGAGGCCAAGCGACTTTGGACCACGCAGCAAATGTCCTTCACCAACATGTTCCGCGGCACCCGCGGCCTGAGCCAGCCGCCCATCGACGATATCGAGACCTATTGGTCGCCGGCCGAGAAGATGCAGGCCATGGGCATGCTGCGGCGTGCCATCATCGGCTCGAAGGAGACGGTCCGCGCAGGCATCGCGGCGCTGGTGGAAGAAACGAAGGCGGACGAGTTGATGATCGTGTCGGACGTCTATGAGCATCCGAAGCGGCTGAAGTCGTATCAGATGATTGCAGAGGCGGCCGCTGGCCTCGTCGAAGCGCCTGCAGCGGTGGCGTGAAGTAAGAGCCCCCTCACCCGCCGCGAAGACGCGGCGACCTCTCCCCGGTGGGGAGAGGTGAAGATCGAGCGTCAAATTAAACCCAGTGTTTGATAGTCGCATCGACGCTCAGATCACCTCTCCCCACCGGGGAGAGGTCGGATCGCCCTTGCGATCCGGGTGAGGGGGCTCTGCGCTAGAATGTGATCGTCGTGCGGACGCCAAACACTGCAGCGTCCTTGATTCGTTGCGTCTGTGTCGGATCGTTCGGATTCACGACACCGCCGCCGGGATGGATCACATATTGAAACACCGGCTGCACCGCGACGCCCGGCGCTGCCATGGCGATGTAGGTCGCCTCGAACACGGCTTCGAAATCGCGGATCGGCGTTTGAATGCCAGTAAAGCGCTGCACATCGCGATCGAACCCGCGGGCGCCGTCCGAGATCCGTCCATAGGTCATGGCGATGCCGAAACGGTCATCGGGGCGCGCGGCCGAGAAGCCCGAGACCTGGATGCCACCATCGAGATAGAAGCTGATCAGGTTGCGATCCGACGGGCTGAACGACGCCCGCGCGAAGAAACCGATCCCCTTGTCGCGGCCGAGGTCGCTGAAAGCGAGCCGCTGTTCGTAGACAGCGAAGATGCCGCGATTGCCACGCCGCATCAGCGGCTCGCCTGACCCCAGCGGATCGGCCTGGGAGAGGCCCTGCGCCGTCCAGCGCTCGTCGTCGAACTCATCGAAATGATACCAGCCGCCACCAGTGATCGCGCCGGGCAAGCCGGATGCGCCGATGCGATAATTGTAACGCAGCTGCCCGATTACCCATGGCGGATCATTGACGCGAAAAGCGAGACCGTTCGGATTGGTCCGCTGCGGATCGTCCGGCCCCGGCGCGCCCGCGCTGCCATTGAACACCGCGAGATAGGCGGTGAAGGCATCGGACAACAGTGCCTTCACGCGCACGCCCGGCACCGCGAGCGGCGGGGACGGTCCGCCCGCCGGCAGGATCACGCCGGTGATGCCGGGCCAGCCGAGGGCGGAATTGACGAAGATGTCATCATATTTGCTGTCGATGAATTCCGTGTCCGACGGTTGCTGGCCGACCTTCACGAAGAGTCGTCCGCCGAGCAGCGACTGCTCGATCCAGAATTCGTAGAGCCGCGTCGATGGCAGCGCCTCGATGCCGCTGACCAGCATGAGATTGCCGATATAGTCGCGCGACAGGCCCTGACCGTGAATCTGGAAAACGTTGCCGTGGAAGGTCGCGCCCTGCCAGCCCACAGCGCGGTCGAGATCGACATCCACGCCGAGATCGAGGCGCCCGTCATAAATGGTACCGCGCCGGATGCCGCCCGACGCATTCCCCAGCGTCTCGCCGATATAGGCCGCAGAGAATGCCACGCCCCAGTCATCAAGGCGTTCGTTGAGCGCTTTGAGCCCGCCATCGCGCCAGTCGCCGCCATGCGCGGAGGACAGCTGCATGCTGCAGCAGACCGCAAGGCCAGCAACGGCTTTCACAACGCGCGGCATCCAGCTTCGCAACACGCTGAGCATGACGCTTACCTGATGATGCCGATGCGCTTCATGATGAAATAGGCGGTCGCCGAGGACAGCATCAGAATTGCACACACCCAGATGAAGCCATTGTCGCCATCGACCAGCGGCATTGCCTTAATGTTCATGCCGAAGATGCCGGCCGCCAGCGTCGGCGGCATCAGCAGGGCCGTGAGCACGGACAGCACCCGCAGTGCTTCATTGCCGCTTTCGGCGATCTGCAGATGCAGCTCTTCCTGCAGCAACCGGCTGCGCTCGCGCAGTTCGACGATAATGCGATCGAGACCGTCCAGGCGCTGTGCCAGCTTGCCCGCACGCAGCTGCAGCGTCGGTTTGAGATCGACGCCCCCCTTTTGCTCGAAGCGCTGGAAGACAAGTCGCAGGCCCGACAGCTGACGATGCAGACGCACGCAGGTGCGGCGCTGCCGGCCGAGCGTTTGCAGCAGGTGGCGGGACTCGCCGGACACGACCTGTTCCTCGACTTCGTCGAGCGCAAGTGCAAGCTTATCGGCGACGCCGTCCATGGTATCGGCGACATTCTCGATGATGGTCTCGAACAGCGCCGCCATGCTGTCGATCTTCAGGCCCTGTTCGAGCGAGCGCCGCGTGGCATCCACCGCGCACAGCGCATGATGCCGACCACTGATCAGCAGGTGCTCGGTCATGGCGAAGCGCAGATAACCGGTGTCGTCATCGACGTCATGGATCTCGCGCAGCAGGTCCGAGATGACGCCATAGACGGTGTCATCGGCCGTATGCAGTTGCTGAAAACTGTCTTTCGACAACAGCAAGGCGCGCGCTGCGTCCGGCGCCTGCAGCGGCGCGTGCGTGATCCACTTCAAGGCACGCGCATCGGCGAGATTGAAATGCAGCCAGAGCAGCCCGTCGCGGGTAACGTCGATGCCCCGATCGATCGGCAGCGCCTCGGGCCGGCCATCCGCATGGATGCGAAAAGCCCAGACAAGGCCGGGAATGGCATCGTCCGGCGCCGGGGCAGCAATCTGCGTCGTGAAAATCGGCGTGTCTAACGACATCGGTAAATCAACAAAATTGCGAGTGAAAGGACGCCGATCTCTGCACGACGGATTTGAAGGCCGGATGACAGCGATCCCGCGTCATGCGCGGATGCGCCGCCACAAGGCGACGCATCCGCACGCACGGCTCAGAAGATGTGGGCGAAGATGAAATACAGCGCCGCCGACAGCGCGATGGCGCAAGGCAGCGTCAGCACCCAGGCCATCAGCAGGTTGCGGATGGTCGCCATCTGAAGGCCCGAACCATTGGCCGCCATGGTGCCGGCAACGCCCGACGACAGCACATGCGTGGTCGAGACCGGCAGACCGAACACATCGGCCGCACCAATGGTCGCAGCGGCCACGAGTTCGGCGGACGCACCCTGCGCATAAGTGAGATGCGTCTTGCCAATCTTTTCGCCGACGGTGACGACGATGCGCTTCCAGCCCACCATGGTGCCAAGGCCGAGAGCGATGGCGACAGCGATCTTCACCCAGTCCGGGATGAATTTGGTCGCCGCATCGAGCGAGCCTTTATAGGCATTGAGAGTTGCGACATCGTCCTTGCTGAGGTCGTTCTCCTTGTCCTTCATCAGAAAGCGGATGGCTTCCGATGTCAGATACATGTCGTTGCGGGTGTTGCCGACCTTCTCCGCCGGGACCTTGTCGAGGGTGCCATAGGTGCGGACCTGATCGCCGACATCCTTCACCAGCACCGCCAGCGATGGATAGGTACCCTCGGTGATCTTGCGAGCAGCCACATATTGCGTCACGGCCGGACGGGGATCGCCGATCACGCTGTGGCCAGCGCCCTTGGCGGCGATCACCTGCGACGCCTTCAGCGACGTCTGCTGGAATTGCTCGATGCGCGATTCCGGCAGCGCCCGGTTCAGCGCATAGGCGGTCGGCACGGTGCCGATCAGCACCAGCATGATCAGGCCCATGCCCTTCTGGCCGTCATTCGAACCATGCGCGAAGGACACGCCGGTGCAGGTGGCGATCAGAATGCCGCGGATCCACAGCGGCGGCGCCTTGTTGCCTTCCGGCGCTTCGTAAAGCGCTTTGTTGCGCACCAGGAATTTCAGCACCAGCAACAGGATTGCGGCACAGGCGAAGCCGAAGAGCGGCGACAGCAGCAGCGCGTAGCCGATTTCGGTCGCCTTGCTCCAGTCCACGCCCGACGTACCATCGCGGCCACGCATCAACGCATTGGCAATGCCGACGCCGATAATCGAACCGATCAGCGTATGCGAGGAGGATGCCGGCAAGCCGAGATACCAGGTGCCAAGATTCCAGATGATCGCGGCAATGAGCAGAGCGAACACCATCGCAAAGCCGGCGGATGAGCCAACCTGCAGAATGAGCTCGACCGGCAGCAGCGAGACGATGCCGAAGGCGACCGCGCCCGAGGAGAACAGCACGCCGAGGAAATTGAAGAAGCCCGACCAGACCACCGCGATCTCGGGCTTCAGCGAGTGGGTGTAAATCACCGTCGCCACCGCATTAGCGGTGTCGTGAAAGCCGTTAACGAATTCGAAGCCGAGCGCGATCAGCAGCGCCACGAACAGCAGGATGTAGGGCAGATAGCTGGTGACGCGCGTGCCGGTCGCCGCGACATCCGCATAGATGCTGTAGGCAACGAACAGCAGGCCGCCGGCCAGAACACCCAGAAACAGGATCAGGGCGAGCGGATTGAAGCCCTTGTCGAGATTGGGCCGCGATGCCGGCTCGATCGAACCGGATCCTGAAATAGGTTGGTTGAGTGTGAAATCGGTCATGCAACGCCCCTGCAGTTAACAGGCGTTAAGTTCTGCATGCCGTGTGCGAAGCGCGGATGACATCCGCGACAATCTGTCATGTCGCGACCGAAGCGCACATATAATTGGTAATTTGGTAGCGCCTAGATGGCCGCTGCGACCTTTTCCAGCCCGATGATCCGGGCCAGCGCACGCACTTCGCGCTTCTGGTCTTCACGCAGCTTGAACAGCAACGGCATTGCGGCCGCCTTCAGCTGCTGAACCTCGGTGCTGTCCGGGTCGATCGGCGGCGCATTGCCGGCGGCAGGCTTGCTGTCATGCATCTTCCGGGCGATGGCCCGCAGCGCGATCTCGATATCCGGCCAATGCGGCTCCTGCGACGCCGTCAGGTTAAGACGGCCCTTGATCGCTGCAATCTGCGCATCGCTGAGCAGCGTGTAGTTCTTGTGGCCGGCATTCTTGGCTGCAGCCGCCTTGGCCCGTGGATTCGGCTGCGGCACCACGATCGGCGGCAGGGCGGTCGCATTCTGCGGCAGGTCGACCGTTCCTTCGGTGGCGAAGGCCTGGCGCAACTGGTCCGCGGCCGGCCCCGCGTCGGCGGGCGCCAGCGATGCCATCATCGCAGCGGGCAGCCGATCCTTCTTGCCCTCGCGATTGGCGACGGGCCCGCGTGATACCGGCACCGTGCTCTGCGCGACATCGGATGACGACAACATCGGCACGCTGTCGCGGCCCAGAATGCTGGCCACGGCGACGCCGGTCAGCAACAGGCAGCCCAGGACCAGAAAGGTCAGCGTGCGCGTCAAGCCAGTCTCCGTTTGCGATGTCCCGGGGGGCTGTTCCAGCCCCCGTGGCCATCCTCCTCACAAATGGAGATTAATTAAGGCCTAACCATACCGCCCGAAGACGGCCGACCACCGGTTCAGGCGGCGTGTGACAGAATGCTGTATTTGTCCAGGAGGTAATAGGCGTCCTGAATATCGGACACGATCTCGGAAGCTTCCCACAGCGCATCCGGCCCCACCTGCTGCATGCTGATGGTCCAGTTGGCGCCCTGGCCGAGGCGTGGCGTCGAGATCACGTCGAACTGGACGCCGCGGCAGAGAAAACTGCGGCTGAAAGCCGTGGCGACGCGGGCGCGAATGTCGTCGAGCGTGGACGGAGTCCGGGGCAAACGGATGTCGCTATTCATGGTCGGTCCCGCAATTGGGTCGAATCAGCTGCTCCCAATGGTGCGTTAACGCCAGTTAGCGGAACGTTAATCTGCTGCAATTGCGATTAACGATTCCCGGAGGGAGCAGACACCGGGCTGGCATAGTCAGAATATGCCGACCGGGATTGTGCGAAGCTGACTATGCACAATCCGTCCTCGCTTCCGATCAGCCCAGCAATTGCTCCAGCCGATCTCGCAACTGGTCCTGATGATAGGGCTTCGCCAGCCGCGGCAGATCGAGATGGGCGCCTTCCGGCAGATCGGCATAGCCGGTCGCCAGCAGGATCGGCAGCATCGGTCGCACTTCACGCGATTGCGCCGCGAGTTCGATCCCGGTCATGCCCGGCATCATGTGATCGGTCATCATCAGGTCGATCGGCTGCGCGCTGCGCAGGATGTCCAGCGCATCGCGGCCGGAATTGGCGGGAATGACCTTGTGCCCGAGATCCTCCAGCATTTCTGCCGTGGACATGGCGATCAGCGGATCGTCGTCGACGAACAGGATCACGGCCGACCGTGCTTCCTGCCGTTCCGGCTCGACCTCCTCGGTGATGACAGGCGCGGCCGTCGTGGCCGGCACGATCAGCGTGGCCGTGGTGCCCTGCCCGACCTTGCTGGTGAGTTCGAGCGTGCCGCCGAGTTGCTCGGCGAGGCCGTGCACCATCGACAGGCCGAGCCCGGTGCCCTTGCCGACTGGCTTGGTCGAGAAGAATGGCTCGATGGCCTTTTTCAAGGTCTCCGGCGACATGCCTTCACCATTGTCGATGATCGAGACCTTGAGATAGTCACCCGCTTTCAAGGCGCCGACACTGCGCTTGATGGAGTGGCTGGCGAGCTTGATGGCGATGGCGCCGCCATCTTCCATCGCGTCACGTGCATTGATGACGAGATTGAGGATCGCCAATTCGAGCTGATTGGCGTCGATCCGCGCGGGCGGCAGGCCTTCCGGTATATCGAATTCAAGCGCAATGCGCGGCCCGAGCGAACGGTCGAGCAGATCGCTCATGCCACGCACCAGCGTACCGAGATCGACAGCTTCTGCACGCAAATCCTGCTGGCGCGCGAAAGCGAGCAGGCGTTGCGTCAGCGAAGCGCCACGTTCGGCGCCTTGCATGGCCCCATCCACCAGACGCTTCAGGCGCGGATCATCCGGCATGCGCTTGCGCAGCAATTCGAGATTGCCCATCACAGCCATCAGCAGATTGTTGAAGTCATGGGCCACGCCGCCGGTGAGCTGGCCGATGGTCTCCATCTTCTGTGCCTGGCGCAGCTGTTCCTGTGCACGTTCGCGTGCTGCGGATTCCTTCACCAGCTCGACAGTGCGTTCCTCGACGCGCTGTTCCAGCGTCGCGGTCAGTTCGGCCAGTGCGGCGCGCTCGAAGGTGAGCTGATTGAAGAGCTTGTCACGCTCGATATCGGCGGTCTTGCGGGTGGTGATGTCCACGGACACGCCAACCAGCGTTTTCGGCCGACCATCCGGCCCGCGCACGATGCGCGCCCGCGTCTCCACCCAATGTACCGATCCATCGGCCCAGACGCAGCGATACTCGACATTGTAATCGACACCATCCGTCAGCGTTGCGTCGAGTGCGCGCTGACGCTGCGCGCGATCTTCCGGATGGATGGAGGCCTGCAACTCGGCGAATGTGAAACTGTCATGCGGCTGCCTGCCAAAGCAGGCTTTGGTGGTCTCCGAGACTTCGAGGCGCAATTCGGGCAAATGAAGTTCAAGCGTGCCGAGGCGCCCCGCATCGAGTGCGGTCTGCAACTGCGCTTGGCTGTCGCTCAGATCTTCAAGGATTTCGCGCGTCTGGTACTGGCGACGACGCCCGCGCACGGCAGAGCCGACCAGGCTGATCAGCGTGGTCGGATGAAACGGTCGTTCGAGAAAAGTGACATTACCGAACACCTGGCGCAGCCGGGCAGCATCCGGATTGCGCTCGGGCCCACCGCCCTGCCGCGTCAGCAGCACGATCGGAAAGTCGGACCAGACCGGCTGATTGTGCAGCCAGCGATCGAGGTCGCGCAGATTGACGCTCTTGATCGCTTCATCGGCAATGACGGCGATGCCTGCACCGGACTCAACCTCACTGACGAGCTGGGCAAAGTCAGCACACACCGTCGCGAAATAGCCGGCCTCGCGGATTAGAGCTTCCGCAACGGTCGCGTCTCTTCCATTTGGCGCCAGAATGACCGCTCGTTCGGATGAACGGCCGGGCTTCACGACTTCTCTTCTTCCATCATCAGCGTATTGCCGGAATAACTCGGCACGCCGCGCAGCACCCCATGGAATGACGTCAACGGCTCTCCGATGGTGAGCCCACGATTATCGATCCGATATTCGCGAATGGTCGCTTCATGCGAGCCGGTGCGCTTCTTGATAATGGAAATGGCGCGACGCACGGAGCCGAATGCCTCGAAGTAGCGCAGCAGGATGACGGTATCGGCGAGATAAGTGACATCAACCGGCGCCTTCATGTCGCCGACCAGACCATGCTGCGCGACCGTCACAAAGGTCGATGCGCCGCGGCGGTTCAGATATTGCAGAAGCTCGTGGATATGGAGAACCAGCGAGTTCTCGTGCGGCATGGCCGCCTGGTAGCCGTTGAGGCTGTCGATCACGACGGTCTTGATATCCTTCTCATCGACCTGCCTGCGCACACGATGCGCAAATTCGCCTGGCGACAGTTCGGCCGCATCGACCTGCTCGATGATGAGCTGCCCGCTTTTCTGCAGCGCCGCGAGATCGATGCCCATTTTCAGCATGCGATTGAACAAGAGGCCAAGCTCTTCGTCGAAGGCAAAGAAAGCCGCCTTCCCGCCGCGCTTGATCGCCTCCAACATATTGACGATGGTCAGCAACGACTTGCCTGTGCCGGCCGGGCCAAGCACGAGTGTACTCGATCCGTTTTCGATACCGCCACCGAGCAGAGAGTCGAGTTCATGATTTCCCGTCGATTGCGTGACGCGCACGAGCCCGATTTTATGCTCGGATGCAACAAGGCGCGGAAAGACGTTCAAGCCGCCATGCGTAATCGTCGCATCGTGGAAGCCGCCGCGAAATTTCGAACCGCGATATTTGATCACACGCACCCGGCGGCGTTCGGCGCCATAGTCCGGCGCGAGTTCTTCCAACCGAAACACACCATGGGCAACACTGTGAACGGTTTTGTCGGCGACTTCAGCCGTCAGGTCGTCCAGCAACATCACCGTCGTGGCATAGCGCGCAAAGTAATGTTTGATGGCCAGGATCTGGCGTCGATAGCGCAGCGAACTCTGTGCCAGGAGTCGGATTTCCGACAGACTGTCGAGCACAAGCCGTGCGGGCTTCAGGCGCTCCACGGCGTCGAAGATTTGCCGGGTGGTTTCGCCAAGCTCGAGATCAGATGAATATAGAAGGCTCTGCTGCTGCTCTTCATCGAGCAGGCTTTCCGGCGGCAGCAATTCGAACACGTCGATCTTGCCGTCGATGTCCCAGCCATGGGAGGCAGCGCCATCGCGCAATTCCTCTTCAGTCTCGGACAGGGTGATGTAGAGCCCCTTTTCGCCGTTCCGCGCGCCTTCAAGCAAAAATTGCAGCGCCACGGTGGTCTTACCGGTACCGGGAGCGCCTTCCAGCAGGAATATGTGTCCTTTGGAAAGACCACCGCTAAGGATGTCGTCCAATCCCCAGATGCCGGTTTTCGCCCTATCAACCATCATGATTACCCATACGTCAGCGCAACGAATAATAACCCGGCTGGATCAGCCGGGTTCCAATTGCGCGACTGTAACACGCAAGCAGGTTGCGTCACCCTAACGGCGTTCGATCACGAGCGTCTGTACCGCCCTACCGAAGTAGCCATTTTTATCGGCCAGCTTGGACGCAGCCAATCCGCTGCCGTCCGGGCCGATCCAGCTTTCGGAATCCAGCAGGATCCAGTCGCCGACCGGCTGTCGCGCCAGCGACACCGTGAGATCGGCATTCATGAACATCCAGTCCTTGAAGCTGAGTACCGAGGACGAGCCATTGCTGAAATCCGACGCGATGACCGCGCGCATGGCCTGCGAGATCGGCTGTCCCTCGACGATCGCCCGGTTGGCGCGATACCAGATCGCGCCCGGCCCGAGCTTGAGGAAGCCGCCATGGACGGCGCGGATGCTCATCCCGGAGACGAAGGCGCTGCTGTGGTCTTTCGGCTCTGACAGGCCAGGTGCGTCCGGCAGCGGCACTGTGAGCGGTGCGTCCTGGATATCAGCCGGCAGAGGCTGTTCGTCCACGCGCACCTTGAGCACCGTCGCATTGGTAACCACGGTGCCGTTCGACAGCAGGCGGATGCCGACGAGCTGGATCTTGCGACCCTCGCGCAGCACCTCGATCTCATAAGTGAGCGGCGCCACCGGCACCGGCCGCATCAGGTCGATGGTGACCCGCGACACCGCCATCGGCGATGACGTCGGCAACTGCTCCGCCAGCCACGTCACCAGCGCCGATGGCGCCGAGCCGTGCTGCATATGCGGATTCCACGGGCCGGCGGCATGTGGGCTGGAGATGACGTGATTGCCGTCAATACGGTAGATGGCGTCCATGGGATTTCCCGCAGGGTGTGCAAAGGCGCCCTTGCGCCGTGCCCACCATCAAATTGCTCAGCGCGCGATGGTGGGCACGCTGCGCTTTGCCCACCCTACTAGCCCCAGGCTCACAGCGCCGGATCGATCGCTTCGTCATATTCCTTCTTCAGGCGCGCCACGAGCTCGGCCACCGGCACGATCTTCTTGACGCTGCCGATGCCCTGGCCGCTGCCCCAGATTTCCTTCCAGGCCTTCGGCTTCGCGCGCTCACCCGACGCATCCGTGCCGAAATTCATCGCGGAGGGATCGGAAACCGGCAGATTGTCCGGGTCCATGCCGGCGGCGACGATGGACGGCTTCAGATAGTTGCCATGCACGCCGGTAAAGAGGTTGGAATAGACGATGTCTTCCGCAGCCGAGCCCGCGATCATGTCCTTGTAGCCCTGCACCGCATTGGCTTCTTCGGTGGCGATGAAGGCCGAGCCGATATAGGCGAAGTCGGCCCCCAGCACGCGCGCCGCCTTGACGGCGCGGCCATTGCCGATGGCACCCGAAAGCGCGATCGGGCCATCGAACCACGCGCGCGTTTCGGCAACGAAAGCGAGCGGCGAGAGTTCGCCCGCATGTCCGCCTGCGCCGGCAGCGACGAGGATGAGGCCATCGGCCCCCTTCTCGATGGCCTTGTGCGCGAAGCGCTGGTTGATGACGTCGTGAAACACGATACCGCCCCAGCCATGAGCCGCCTGGTTCAGCTCCTCACGCGCACCGAGCGAGGTGATGATCATCGGCACCTTGTGCTTCTCGCACAGCGCCAGATCCTGATCGAGGCGGTTGTTGGACTTGTGGACGATCTGATTGACCGCGAACGGCGCCGACGGGCGATCCGGATTCGCTTTGTCATGAGCTGCAAGTTCTTCCTTGATCCGGTGCAGCCATTCGTCGAGCAGCGCGGCAGGGCGCGCATTCAGCGCGGGAAACGAGCCGACGATGCCGGCCTTGCACTGCGCGATCACGAGATCGGGCCCCGAAATGATGAACAGCGGGGAGCCAATCACGGGCAGCGACAGGCGGTTCTTGAACAAAGCCGGCATGGACATTGGGGAGAATTCCTCGAACACGTTTCTTATGAAAACGGCCCGCAAAACGGGCCGGTGATGCAGCGCAAACATGCCAGAAAGGACGCCGACAAGGCAAATCTGTTGAGGCAACACGGAGGCAGACTTGCGGCACCATGTGGGGGAATAAGCCTACTGGCACATGGCCTGAGTGACGTAATTATCGGTCCGGCAATCGCCCGGCTCGGGCTGCCGGCCGGGGATCATCGCCTTCGGCGAACAGGTCTGCGCAGCGTCGGTATCGAGGCTCTTGCCTTCTTTATAGCCCTTGCTCTGGCAGAGCTTGTCGGAGGCCGCCTTGCAATCCGGCGCGCCATTGGCGGCCAGCGGGCAGACCACGCGGCCTTTCACCACCGTATTGAGGTTGTTGGTCCCGAGCGAGGGCAGCGACCAGGACGGGACCAGCGACGGCGTATCTTTGAAGAGCTTGTTGATCTCGTTGAAAAGACCGGGATTTTCCCGCTCCACCGGTGCAGGCGGCGGGGCCTGCTGGGCCATCGGGGCCGGCGAGAGGGCTGCCGGAGGTGGCGGCGCCTGGGTTGCCGGGGCCGGCGCGACCTGGATGACGATGGATTTCTGCTGCGGCAAGGTCTGCTGCTGCATGGCTTGCGACCAGGCCGAAGCCGGTAGCAAAGCCAGCGTCATCGCCACGATGGCGACACGCAAATCAGACCGCAGCGGATTCGCAGGCATGGACATGTCCGGAAACGTACCCCGGCACCCTTGCCGGGGGAAGTCCATCGCGGATTAGAACAAGCGGAAAGCGACGATGAAGCCGAGCACGACGAGACCGACCGCGAGGCCGACCCAGAGGCCGAGGCGCTTCTCGATGGTTTCGCGGATCCAGACGCCGTAGCGATTCATCAGGATCGCGACCACGTAGAACCGCGCACCGCGGGCGATGACCGACAGGCCGATGAACATCCAGATGTTGTAATTGGCGAAGCCCGAGGTGATCGTCACCAGCTTGTAAGGGATAGGGGTCAGGCCCTTCAGCAGAATGATCCAGGCGCCATATTCGGCGTAGCCAGCGCGGAAGGCTTCGACCTTGTCGCCATAGCCGTAGAACTGGATCACCCACTGGCCGACGCTGTCATAGAGCAGATGACCGATCAGATATCCGACCACACCACCGGCCACAGACGTGATCGTGCAGATGCCGGCATAGAGCCAGGCCTTGTTCGGCCGCGCCAGTGCCATCGGGATCAGCATCACATCGGGCGGTACCGGAAAGAACGAACTTTCCGCGAACGACACGATGCCCAGAATCCAGAGGGCGTAGGGTTTGTGAGCGGCGTCGATGCACCAATCATACATACGTCTGAGCATGGTCCGCGATGAACCACCCCGACGACGATTTGTCCATGCTTGATTGATGACGGCCCTGCGACAGGAACCCGCGCCCGATCAGCCGAGTTTGCGGATGCGATCTTCCAGCGCGTCAATCGGTCGCCGGCTGCCGCTGCGCGATTTTGCCGCCTTGGGCGGCTTCGGCAATTTCTCGGCGATGCCCATCATGCGCTCACGGCGGTTCATTTCGAACCAGACCTGTTCAGGACGCACACCGGCAGCAGCCCAGAGAACGGTCAGATTGTAGAGGAGATCGGCACTTTCGCGGATCACCGCATCCGGCCGGCCGGCCACGGCGTCGATCACGACTTCGACAGCCTCCTCGGCCAGCTTCTTCGCGATCTTCTCCCGTCCCTGCTGAAACAGCTTTGCCGTACGCGATGTCGCAGGGTCGAGATCCCTGGCCGCGAGGACAGACTGATAAAGCCGGTCGAGCGAATCACTCATGCAACTAAACTAGCGAAAAGCTGCAACAGTTGAGTTAACGCAAATCGCCGGCCGCGTGAGGCGACCGGCGATTGTGAGTTCGGGATGCGACCGTTTTACCAGGTCATGCGGCGCGAATTGTCGTAGCCGTGACCGCCGCCATAGCCGCGATACGGGCCGCCATAATAGCCGCCGCCGTAACCATAGCCGGGGCTGCTATAATAGACGGGGCCGCCACCATAGCCGTAGCTGTCATAGTAGCGCGGGCCGCTATTGGCCGCCGCGATCGCACCAATGGTACCGACGACGGCGCCGAAAGCCGCGAGGCCGGCAGCATTGCCGCCGCCGCGATAATGACGACGACGCGAGCTGAACTCGGTCGCATCGCTGGAGCCGTGATGGGTGGTTACCTTGGCCGGCGTATTATTCGCCGGTGCTGCGAATGCGCCGGTCGGCGCGACAGCTGAAATCGTCATGGCAGCAACGGCCGCGAGTGCGATGGTGCGACCGGTAGTCTTGAGTGAACGACGTGCGAGCATCTGAATGACCTCCGTGGTCTCTGGCCCCTTGGGCCGCTGCATCATCAACCACGCTAGGCATATTGAGTTCCCCAACCCCAACGGGAGCTGAACGACCAGTGTCCAAATCAAGGCGCTCATCTCCTATTCAGGTTGTGAAGCGTCTTTTAGAGGCGCAAGATGTCGCAGCCTGGCGCCTTCAAGCGAACATACCGGGTGGATGAACTGCCCTTCCGTATTGTTAGTTCGATATGCCGATGCCCAGATCAGTGCCCATCTCCCGCCGGACTCTCATTCAGGGGATAGGTGCGCTCGGCGTTACGGCTTTTCACGCACCTTTCCTGCATGCGGCTGAAGAAGCCCCCAATGCGACCATCCAGTTCACGCTGGATCGCCCCGTTGACGCGATCGCCGCGCCCTTCGTGCTGGCCGCGACGCGAGGCCTCTATCGCGCCGAGAATCTCAATGTCGCGCTCCAGGTCGCAACCGGCTCCAAGGACACGATCACGCGCGTCGCTGCCGGCACCACCGACATCGCGGTTGCCGATTTCAATGCGCTGATCCGCTATCGCGCCGATCCCGATGCGCTGCCGATCAAGGCTGCCTTCGTGCTGCTCAACCGCGCGCCCTATGCCGTGGTCGCGCGCAAAAGCCGCGGCGTGATTTCGCTCGGCAGCCTGGAAGGTCGCACGCTCGGTGTCGCCGAAGGCGATCTGACGATCCGGCTGTGGCCGTCGCTGGCCAAGAGAAATGGCATCAAGCTGTCGGCAGTGAAGCAGGAAAAGATCAGCCCCGCGGTGCGTGAGCCGATGCTCTCCGCCGGCCAGGTCGACGCCGTGACCGGCTTCTCCTATCTCTCCGCCGTCAACCTGCGCGACCGCGGCGTGCCGGCCGATGATCTCGCGGTGTTTCGCTTCGCCGAATTCGGCTGCGCCGCCTACGGCCTCGCGGTGATCGTCAATCCGAAATTCGCGGCAGCACGGCCGGATGTGGTGAAGCGCTTCGTCCGCGCCATCACCGAAGGCACGCGACAGACGATCCGCGAGCCGGACAGGGCGATCGACGCGGTAATGACCCAGATGGATGGCGGCACGCGCGAGCTCGAACTGCTTCGGCTGAAGATCGCCATTGGCGACAACATCCTCACCGACGACGTGAAGCGCGACGGCCTCGGCGGCATCGATGCCGCGCGTTTCGACGCCTCGCTGAGTGCAATTGCGGAAGATTTTACGTTCCGCAAGCGGCCGACGGCGGCGGATGTGTTCGATACGGCGTTTCTGCCGGATGCGGACGGGCGCAAAGTCGATTGAATAGGCGCTGCTTGTCATCGCCCGGCTTGACCGGGCGATCCAGTAAACATTGTCGCCTGCGATAATCACGGACGACGGTGTTTACTGGATCACCCGCTTTCGCGGGTGATGACAAAGCCGTAAGATGGGTTGAGCGCAGCGATACCCATCCTACTGGACCTTCATGATCAAAATCTACATCCGCGTGCTGGACCTGCTCGGCAAGGAAAAACGCCTGGCCTGGTTTCTGGCCGTCGCCAATCTGCTGCTGGCCTGCGCGCAATTTGCAGAACCCGTATTGTTCGGCCGCATCATCGATGTGCTGACCAAGAGCTCGGAGCCCGCCTCGGCGCAGAACTCACCATGGCCGCTGCTTGCCGCCTGGGTCGGCTTTGGCCTGTTCACCATTCTCTGCGGCGCCATCGTTGCACTGCATGCCGATCGGCTCGCGCATCGGCAGCGCCAGGCGGTGCTGACCGATTACTTCGAACACATCATGCAACTGCCGCTCACCTTCCACACCGGCACCCATTCCGGCCGCCTGATGAAAGTGATGCTGGCCGGCACCGACGCGCTGTGGCGCGTCTGGCTCAGCTTCTTCCGCGAGCATTTTGCATCGATCGTCTCGCTCGTGGTGCTGTTGCCGCTGTCGGTCTATCTGAACTGGCGGCTGGCTGCGCTTTTGATGATCCTTTGCGTGGTGTTCACCATCCTCACCACATTGGTGGTGCGCAAGACATCGGGCATGCAGACCGAGGTCGAGGAGCATTATGGCGACCTCTCCGCCCGTGCCTCGGATTCGTTAAGCAATGTCGCTTTGGTGCAAAGTTTTACCCGCATCGAAGCGGAGGTCTCGAGCCTGCGCGGTGTCTCCAGCCAGCTCCTCGCCGCCCAGATGCCCGTGCTGTCGTGGTGGGCGATCGTCTCGGTGATGACGCGTGCGTCAACGACGATCACCGTGCTGGCGATTTTCACCGTCGGTATCGCGCTGCATCAGCAGGGCCTCACCACCGTCGGCGAGATCGTGATGTTCGTGTCCTTCGCGACCATGCTGATCCAGCGCCTCGAACAGGTGGTCGCCTTCATCAACAGCGTGTTCATGGAAGCGCCGCGCCTGCGCGAGTTCATGAACGTGCTCGACGCCGTGCCCGCCGTGCGCGACCGCATCGATGCCATGGATCCCGGTCGCCTGCAGGGGCTGGTCGAATTCAAGGATGTGTCGTTCTCCTATGACGGCAAGCGACCGGCGATCGCCGATCTCTCCTTCACCGCCCTCCCCGGCCAGACCATCGCGCTGGTCGGCTCAACCGGCGCCGGCAAATCGACGGCGATTGCGCTGCTGCATCGCGCCTTCGATCCGCAATCCGGCATCATCAGCATCGATGGCATGGATGTGCGGGCGCTGACACTCTCGGGCCTGCGCCGGAACATAGGCGTGGTGTTTCAGGAAGCGCTGCTGTTCAACCGCTCGATCGCGGAGAACCTGCGCGTCGGCAAGCCGGATGCCACCGACGAGGAACTGCGGATCGCCGCCGAGCGCGCCCAGGCGCTGGACTTCATCACCCGCAGCGACAACGGCTTTGACACCAATGCCGGCGAACGCGGCCGCATGCTGTCCGGCGGCGAACGCCAGCGGCTCTCGATCGCGCGGGCATTGCTGAAGGACCCGCCGATCCTGATCCTGGACGAGGCGACATCGGCGTTGGATGCGGTGACCGAGGCGAAACTCAATCTCGCTCTCGATGAAGTGATGAAGGGCCGCACCACCTTCGTGATCGCGCATCGGCTGTCGACCATCCGCAATGCCACGCGCATTCTGGTATTCGAGAACGGCCGCGTGACCGAAGCGGGAACTTTCGATGAACTCGTGGCGCAGGACGGATATTTTGCCTTGCTGGCGAAAGCGCAGTTCATGGTGCAGGAGCAGGCGAAAGCCGATGCAGGGCTGTGATGTTCCTTCTCCCCGCACGCGGGGAGAAGGTGGCCCGGCGTAGCGCAGCGAAGCCGGGTCGGATGAGGGGGACCCTCCACGGACTCGGAGCAAATGGAGAGCCCCCTCACCCGGCGCTACGCGCCGACCTCTCCCCGCAAGCGGGGCGAGGTTAATGAAGAAGCCTGTCGAACTTTGGCCCACTTCCTCACGGATTTAACCTCCTCGCCACTGTTCTGATGCGTCTGGCCGGTATAGGTTTGCTGTCATCACTGCGTGACGGCCAACTGATTGTCGAACGTCCCTCACCTCCAAAACTTGCTGCGCGCGGTGCTCTGGCACGGCAGGCGGCCGCCAAGGACCGGAACCGGATAGTGCAGTTTTCCTTCGCCTCGCCCCGCGCGTTTAAATGTCTGGCCCTCGCGGCGGTACTTGCCGCGCCCATCGCAACGCCGCGCACGGCGAGCGCCGAAGCGACGCTGGTGGTGGAAGTCGACAGCGGTAAGGTGCTGCAGGCCGAGAACGCCACCTATCCGTGGCATCCCGCATCCGTCACCAAGATCATGACCGCCTATGTGACGCTGAAGGCCGTGAAGGAGGGACGTCTTCGTCTCGACTCCGTACTGACCGTGTCGCCGGTCGCTGCCGCCGAGTCCCCTTCCAAGATGGGCTTCAAAGCCGGCACGCAGGTGACCGTCGAGAATGCGCTCACCATGATGATGGTGAAGTCGGCCAATGACATGGCCGTCGTGCTGGCCGAAGGGGTCGGCGGCTCTATCGACGGCTTCTCCGGCATGATGAATTCCAATGCCCAGCGCCTCGGCATGACGCAGACCCACTACGTCAATCCGAACGGCCTGCCCGCCGACGAACAGGTGACCTCGGCGCGCGACCTCGTGATCCTCGCCCGTGCCGTGATCCGCGACCTGCCGGAATACGAATACTTCATGCATATCCCGGCAATGAAGTTCGGCCGCCGCGTCACGCCGAATTTCAACAAGCTGATCGGCCGCTATCCCGGCGCCGACGGTTTCAAGACCGGCTTCATCTGCGCCTCCGGCTATAATCTCGTGGCCTCCGCCACCCGCGGCAACAAGCGCCTGATCGCCGTCGTGCTCGGCTCAACGTCGGGCCATGCCCGCGCCGTGAAGGCAGCCCAACTGCTGGAAGCCGGCTTCGGCACCAGCAATGGCGGCCTGACCTGGCTGAAGCCAGCACTCGGAACCGTCGATGCCATGGCGCCGATCGATGCCGCGCCGCCGAACCTGCGCGACGAGATGTGCGGCCCGAAGCGCAAGCGCCAGGGCCCGATCAGCGACGAGGATGCCGTGGCGAGCAGCGAAGCCTCGAGCTCCGCCGCGCTGTCGTTCTTCGCTGGCGGCCTGCAGCCACCGACGCTGCGCCCCGAAGACATGGTGTCCGCCGCGGCAGCGCCGGCCGAGCCGGTCATCGTCTATACCGGACCGAAGAAAACCGGCGCCGACCTGATCGCCGCCAATGCGGTGGAAGAAGCCAAGCAGACCCCGAAGGCCAAGCCGAAGAAGGGCACCAAGACTGCGGCCAAGAAGCCGGATGCCGCGGCCGAGAAGGATGCCAAGCCGACGGCTGCTGCCGCTGCAAAACCTGCGGCGAAGCCGGCTGCACCGAAGCAGGCGGCAGCCAAGCCTGATGCAGCTGCGCCAAAGCCGGCTGCGAAGCCCGCAGCCAAGCCGGCCGCAGCTGCGGCAACTGCCCCCGCCAAGCCGAAGCCGGCCGCGGCCAAGCCCGCACCGAAGCCCGCCACCACCGGCGAAGCCAAGCCCGCTGCGACAACACCGCGCAGCTGAGGCACACGCCGTCCCTCATGGTGAGGAGGCGCGCAGCGCCGTCTCGAACCATGAGCTAGTGAAGCTCCTGCGTCCGCAGCCATCCTTCGAGACGCCGCTGCGCGGCTCCTCAGGATGAGGATCAGCATGGGGCGAATTCGATACTTTCGTAGCACTAACTTTAACCACTCCCGTGCGTTGATCCCCCGGCGCGCGATGCCTTGCGCATCCGTGCTGCAACGCGACTTGCCTTGGCTGCGTGATCTGCTCAATACTTCGCGCAACCAACAAATGTTCGAGGGGGAATGTCATGGAGCGCATCTGGCTCAAGCACTATCCGGCCGGCGTGCCTGCCGATATCGACACCGCGCAATATCCGTCGCTGGTGGCGCTGCTGGAAGAAAGCTTTGCGAAATTCCGCGACCGCAAGGCTTTCATCTGCATGGACAAGTCGATCACCTATGGTGAGCTCGACGAGCATTCGGTGGCGCTGGGCGCCTATCTGCAGAGCAAGGGCATGGCCAAGGGCGCGCGCGTCGCGCTGATGATGCCCAATGTCTTGAACTATCCGGTCGCCACCTGCGCCGTGCTGCGCGCCGGCTATGCCGCCGTCAATGTGAATCCGCTCTATACGCCGCGCGAGCTCGAGCACCAGCTGAAGGACAGCGGCGCCGAAGCCATCATCGTGCTGGAGAATTTTGCCTCCGTCGTGCAGCAGGTGATCGCGAAGACCCAGGTCAAGCATGTGATCGTCGCCAGCATGGGCGACATGCTCGGCTTCAAGGGCATGATCGTCAATCTGGTGGTTCGCCGCGTCAAGAAGATGGTGCCGGCTTTCAGCCTGCCCGGCGCGGTCGCTTTCAACGATGCGGTCTCGGCCGGCCGCAGCATGAAGCTGAGCAAGCCGACGCTGGGCCCGGACGATGTCGCCTTCCTGCAATATACCGGCGGCACCACCGGCGTCTCCAAGGGTGCAACGCTGCTCCATCGCAACATCATCGCCAACATGCTGCAGAACGACGCCTGGCTGCAGCCGGCGATCCGCAAGCCACCGCATGTGGACCAGCTGTTCATCGTCTGCGCGCTGCCGCTCTACCATATCTTCGCGCTGACGGCCTGCTTCCTGCTCGCGGTGCGCGCCGGCGGCGTCAACCTGCTGATTCCCAATCCGCGCGACATGCCGGGCTTCATCAAGGAATTGAAGAAGTATCAGGTCAACAGCTTTCCGGCGGTCAACACGCTCTATAACGGCCTGCTGAATTCGCCTGGGTTCGACGAAGTGGATTTCTCGAAACTGAAGATCTCCAATGGCGGCGGCATGGCCGTGCAGAAGGCGGTCGCCGAGAAGTGGCAGAAGATGACCGGCTGCCTGGTGGCCGAAGGCTATGGTCTTTCCGAGACCTCGCCGACGCTGACCTGCAACCCCGCCGACATCGATCAGTTCACCGGCACCATCGGCCTGCCGGTGTCCTCGACCTATATCTCGATCCGCGACGATGACGGCAACGCCGTGCCGCTCGGCGAACCCGGCGAGATCTGCGCCAAGGGTCCGCAGGTCATGATCGGCTACTGGAACAGGCCGGATGAGACCGCCAAGGTGATGACCGCCGACGGCTATTTCCGCACCGGCGATATCGGCATCATGGATGCGGATGGTTTCACCAAGATCATCGACCGCAAGAAGGACATGGTGCTGGTCTCCGGCTTCAACGTCTATCCGAACGAGGTCGAGGACGTGATCGCCAGCCATCCCGGCGTGATGGAATGTGCGGTGATCGGCGTAGCCGATGCCAAGACCACCGAAGCCGTGAAGGCCTTCGTGGTGAAGAAGGATCCGAAGCTGACCGCCGAGGAGCTCATCAAGTTCTGCGGCACGCAGCTCACCAACTACAAGGTGCCGAAGCAGATCGAATTCCGCGACGCGCTGCCCAAGACCAATGTCGGCAAGATCCTGCGCCGCGAACTCCGCGACGAGAAGAAGCAGGAGGCTGCGGCTTGACAAGATTGTAGGATGGGTTGAGCGAAGCGATACCCATCACCCCTCGCGCAGACGGTGATGGGTATCGCGAAGACGCTCAACCCATCCTACGCTCCGAGTTTTGCATGACCTCTCCCGCCGACATCATCACCTTCTGGACCGAAGCCGGCTGGGACCGCTGGTACACGAAAGACGACGCCTTCGACGCCGAGATCAAAGCGCGCTTCCTGCCGACCTACGAGGCCGCCCGCGATGGTGCGCTCGCCTCATGGGAAAACAGCGACGACGGCACGCTGGCGCTGATCATCGTGCTCGACCAATTCCCGCGCAATCTGTTCCGCAACGATCCCCGCGCCTTCGCCACCGATGCGGCTGCCTGTGCCCTGGCCAAGCGTGCCATCGCGCGCGGCGTCGGCGATCGCGTCGATCCCTTGCTGCGCCAGTTCGTTTATATGCCACTGATGCATTCGGAGGACCTCGCCGACCAGGAGCATTGCTGCGCCCTCTTCCGCGCCAGCGGCGAGGCCGACAATCTGAAATTCGCGGATATCCATGCGGACATCATCCGCAGGTTCGGGCGTTTCCCGCATCGGAATGCGGTGCTCGGGCGCAAGACGACGGCCGAGGAGCAGGCGTTTCTCGATGCGGGCGGGTTCAAGGGGTAATTGGCGGGCGGCCACCAAACTCAGCCCTCATGGTGAGGAGGCGCGTAGCGCCGTCTCGAACCATGAATGGCCTGGCGCGGAGGCTGCCGCCATCCTTCGAGACGCCGCTGCGCGGCTCCTCAGGATGAGGGCGGAGTATGGTTGAGCACCACCTCATATTGCCCGCGTCATCCGCCCGGTCTAAACATCCCTCTCCACATCCGGAGACAACGACCATGAGCATTCAAGTCGGCGACAAGCTGCCCGAGACCAAGTTTCGCGTGATGACCGAGGAAGGTCCGGTGGTGAAATCCACCGACGACATCTTCAAGGGCAAGAAAGTGGCGCTGTTCGCGGTGCCCGGCGCCTATACCGGCACCTGCCACAAGATGCATCTGCCGAGCATCTTCCTCAACGCCTATGCCATCAAGGGCAAGGGCGTCGACACCATCGCCATCACCTCGGTGAACGATGCCTTCGTGATGAACGCCTGGAAGAAAGACACCGACCTGCGCGACGAAGCCGTGTTCCTGGCCGACGGCAATGCCGAATTCGCCAAGGCCATCGGCCTCGACCTCGACGCTTCCGGCAACGGCCTCGGCATCCGCTCCAAGCGCTATTCGATGCTGGTGGAGGACGGCAAGGTGACCAAGCTCAATCTCGAGCCGGCACCGGGCAAGGTCGAAGTCTCGGGCGGCGATACGCTGCTGGGACAGCTGTAAGCTGAGGTTCACAGCAACGCATTCACTGTCGTCACGCGGCTTGACCGGGTGACCCAGTAGACACCGGCGGCAGTGATAATCTGAGACGATTGAGTTTACTGGATCGCCCGCTTTCGCGGGCGATGACAGTTGAGAGTGATGATGACAGCCAGAGTGATGGACACCTCAGCGTCCCAAACTCACTTCTTCGTCCGAGCTTCCGCCAGGCCATCCCGCGCCAGTTGATCCGCGCGTTCGTTCTCGGCATGGCCGGCATGGCCCTTGACCCAGTGCCAGCGGATTTCATGCGTGTGCAGCGCTGCATCCAGCCGCTGCCAGAGATCGACATTCTTCACCGGCTTCTTGTCGGCGGTCTTCCAGCCATTGCGCTTCCAGCCGTGGATCCAGCTCATGATGCCGTTGCGCAGATACTGGCTGTCGGTGTGGAGATCCACGCTGCAAGGTTTCTTCAGCGCTTCCAGCGCGGAAATGGCCGCCATCAGCTCCATCCGATTATTGGTCGTATGCGCCTCGCCGCCCTTCAGCTCTTTCTCCGCATCGCCGAAACGCAGGATCGCGCCCCAGCCGCCGGGGCCGGGATTTCCTGAACAGGCGCCGTCCGTATAGATCGTAACCGGCTGTGTGCTCACGCAGGCTGTCCCGCAGTCTCAAGGCCGTAATCGGCCATGCTCTTCACCGCCTGATGAAAACGCAGCTTGCGGACATATTCCAGCGGATCCTTCGGCTTCACGAAGGCGCCTTCCGGCACGTTGAGGAAATCCACCAGCCGCGTCAGCAGGAAGCGGATCGCCGAGCCGCGCGCCAGCAGCGGGAAGGCCGCCTGCTCGGCTTCAGTGAGCGGGCGCACCTTGTTATAGGCATTCAGCAGCGCGCGGGCCTTGGTCGCATTGAAGGACAGGTCCGGCTCGAAGCACCAGGCGTTCAGGCAGATCGCCACGTCGTAAGCCAGCATGTCGTTGCAGGAGAACGGGAAGTCGATCAGGCCTGACAGGTTATCGCCGAGGAAGAATACATTGTCCGGAAACAGATCGGCATGGATCACGCCGTCCGGCAGATCGCTCGGCCACTGCGCGGCGAGATCGGCCAGCTCGGTCTCGAGAAAGGCACGCAGACCCGGTTGCACCGTATCGGCGCGTGGGGCTGCGAGATCGAGCAGATGCCGCCAGCCTTCCACCGAGAGATTGTTCGCGCGCCTGAGCGGGAAATCAGCCCCCGCCACATGCATGCGGGCCAGCGCATCGCCCACACCGGCGCAATGCACCGCCGTCGGCCGGCGCGGCCACATGCCTTCGAGAAAGTTGATGATCGCGGCGGGCCGTCCAGCCAGCGATGAATACACCGCCCCGTCATGGGTCTTCTGCGGCTGCGGGCAGTTGACGCCGCGCGCGCACAGATGCGCCATCAGGCCGAGAAAATAAGGCAGATCATCCAGCGCCACGCGCTTCTCATAGAGCGTGAGGATATACGCGCCCTTCGAGGTGTGCAGCAGGTAGTTGGAATTCTCGACGCCTTCGGCGATGCCCTTGTAGGAGAGCAGTTCGCCGATGTCGTATTGCTTCAGGAAGTCCGCGAGATCGTCATTGGCGACGTCGGTGTAGACCGCCATCGCATCAAGCGGCGGCTTCGGGACGCAGCGAGCGCGGCAACGGGAAGAACTCGTTCTCCTCGGCAGCCGACACCGTCTCCACATTCAGCGTGTAGCGCTGCGCGAAGGCGTCCATGATTTCCTCGACGATCACTTCCGGCGCCGAGGCGCCCGCGGTGATGCCAAGGCTGGTGATGCCTTCGAACATGCTCCAGTCGAGATCGCTGGCGCGCTGCGCCAGCACCGACACGCGGCAGCCCTCACGCTCGGCAACTTCGCGCAGGCGCTGGGAATTCGACGAGTTCGGCGCACCGACCACGATCAAGGCGTCCACCACCGGCGCCACCTTCTTCACCGCCAGCTGGCGGTTGGTGGTGGCGTAGCAGATGTCTTCCTTGTGCGGGCCGTTGATGTTCGGGAAGCGCTCCTTGAGCACGGCCACGATTTCGGCGGTGTCGTCGATCGACAGCGTGGTCTGGGTGACGAAAGCCAGGTTGTCCGGATTCTTCGGCTGGAAGGTCTGGGCATCCTCGGCGGTCTCGATCAGCTCGACCGCGCCGGGCGGCAGCTGGCCGACGGTGCCGACCACTTCCGGGTGATGCGAATGACCGATCAGCAGGATCTCGCGGCCGCGCTTGAAGTGGATCGCAGCCTCGCGGTGCACCTTGGTCACCAGCGGGCAGGTCGCATCGAGCGAGAAGAAATTGCGCTGGCGGGCATCCTCGGGAACCGACTTCGGCACGCCATGGGCGGAGAACACGACCGGAGCGGTAGTATTGTCCGGAATCTCCGCAAGTTCCTCGACGAAAATGGCGCCCTTAGTCTTCAGGCTGTCCACGACATATTTGTTATGCACGATCTCGTGGCGGACATAGACCGGCGCACCATGGATGGCCAATGCGCGTTCCACCGTATCGATTGCCCGCACCACACCGGCGCAGAAGCCGCGCGGCGAGCAAAGAACGATTTTCAGGGCCGGTTTGGTCATATCGGGGCGATCCATGTGCCTTGATTTGGAGAATTGGGCGCCTGAAAACAGGCGCGCGCAGTCAAATTGACGAAAATCAGCCAAAGAGCTTGTCTGCATAAGGACTTGGGGCCGGTTTACGGCGCTGTCAAGGCCGAAACGTCCGCCATTGCGCGGTCGGCCCGGCGCAGCTTATATAGAAGGCTAATTCCCCGTCATCACCGATGACCAGACGGCTTCGCCTCCCAAAGAGGTGGGCGAAGCGCAAAGGAGATTTGCCATGAGCAATGCCCCGCTGATGCCAAAGGCGACGGCCGTGTGGCTGGTGGACAACACCGCGCTGACCTTCGAACAGGTCGCCGATTTCACCAAGATGCATGTGCTCGAAGTCCGCGCCATTGCCGATGGCGACGCCGCCCAGGGCATCAAGGGCATGGATCCGATTTCGAACGGCCAGCTGACCCGCGACGAGATCGAGCGCGGCGAAGGCGACGCGAATTACCGCCTGAAGCTCGAAGAGAGCAAGGTGGTGCTGCCGCCCGCCGCCAAGAAGAAGGGCCCACGCTATACCCCTGTGTCGCGCCGCCACGAGCGCCCGAGCGCCATCCTGTGGCTGGTCCGCAACCATCCGGAACTCAAGGACGCCCAGATCATGCGCCTTGTCGGCACCACCAAGACGACGATCGCCTCGATCCGCGACCGCACCCACTGGAACGCGCAGACCCTGACCCCGATGGATCCGGTGACCCTCGGTCTGTGCTCGCAGATCGAACTCGACTTCGAAGTGCAGCGCGCGGCCAAGGAAAAGCCGCTGGACCAGCAGGCCTATGGCGGCGCCACGCTACTGCCGGCCTCGGAAACCACCCGCAAGGAAGAGTACGAAGGCGCCGAACGCGGCGACGACGACCTCAATGTGGATGCCGTGTTCGCCAAGCTGAAGGGCATCGGCGGCGGCAAGCGCGCGGACGACGAAGAATAAGTGCAAGCGATTGCTGGGAATGCAGAACGCGGCGGGGAAACTCGCCGCGTTTTTTGTTTAAGCAGAGTTACTTAAAACACTTATAGGTTGCATAAATCGCCTTTCCTCACGTAAACGACTTCTCATCATCCGTGAGCGGGGGCGGCACTGATGAAAGTCAGGGACGCTATTCAACTGATTGAAAATGACGGCTGGTTTCTCGTCGTCACGCGCGGCAGCCACCGGCAGTTCAAACATGCGGTCAAGCCCGGACGCGTCACGATCGCTGGCAAATTATCGGACGAGATTGCGCCGGGCACATTTGCAAGTATCTTGAAACAGGCGGGCCTGAAGGAGAAACGCTGATGCGTTACGCAGTGGTGATCGAGAAGGCCGAAAATAATTATTCAGCCTATGTGCCGGATTTGCCTGGCTGCATCGCGACCGGCGAAACTGTGCAGGCGGTCGAGAATGAGATTCGTGATGCTATCCGCTTTCATATCGACGGATTGAAGGAAGACGGGCAGCCGGTGCCCGCTCCTACGAGTATTGCCGACTACGTCGAAGCGTAGCGCCGTTCCCTCCCCCAAGCGGCGCAGCCGCGCCGTGGGGCGGGTGGATCGAACGCGCACCGTTCGAGACGGGTGGGGTGTTTCCCCAAGCTCGGACGTCACGTCGGGAGAGTCCCCACCCGGCGCTACGCGCCACCCTCCCCGCTGCGCCGCTTCGCGGCTTGGGGGAGGAAAAGACGCGCTTCTCACGCCTTCTTCAAAAACTCCACGCGCAGCACCAGGCCCTTCACCTTGTCGGTGCGGCCTTCGATTTCGTCTTCGTTGTCCGTCAGGTGAATGTTCTTGATCACCGTGCCGCGCTTCAGCACCGTGGACGAGCCTTTCAGCTTGAGGTCCTTGATGAGCGTGACGGTGTCGCCTTCCGCCAGCAGCGCGCCGTTCGAATCCCTGACCTTGATATCCATAATCTCTTCCTGATGGTGCGATAGTATTGGCGGCGACCCAACAGGATGCGGGCGCGGAAAGCAACCATGTCAGCCACAAAAAGAAGGGCCGACTTGCGTCGGCCCCTCAGTCACACAGAGAACGAAAAATCAGAACTTGTAGGTGATGCCGGTGCCGATCAGCCATGGATCGAGCTTGACCTGACCGGTGATGGGCGTGCCGTTAGCCAGCGTGCCTTCCCAGTTCGGGCGCAGCCACAGCTTCTTGACGTCGACGTTCCAGCCCCAGTGCTTGTCGATCATGTAGTCGAAGCCGAATTGCAGGACGGGCGCTGCCGAATCCTTCAGGTGGCTCTCGATCACCGTGCCGCCGGCAGCCGACTGGCTGAAGAACCAGGTGTAGTTCACACCGGCGCCGATATAGGGCTTGAACGCACCGAGCTCAGTGAAGTGATACTGGAAAGTGAGGGTCGGTGGCAGCAGCCAGGACTTGCCCACATCGACGCCGGCCAGTGCATCGGAGCCTGACACGCTGTGCTTGGTGACGCCAAGGATGATCTCGGCGGCGAGATTCTTGGTGAAGAAATAGGTGATGTCGAGCTCGGGGATGACCTGATCCGAGGTCTTCAGGCTGGAGCCGGCGACCTGATTGACGTGACCGCCATTCTCCGGGACCACGCCGAGCACGCGCAGGCGGATCATCCAGGGATTCCAGGCTTCCACCACCGGCGCCTTGTAGATCGGCTTCACGGCGGCCAGATCGGCTGCGTGGCTAGCTGTGGAAATGCCGGTGATGGCCGTCGCCGCCAGCAGCAGCGACATCGTGGTCCAGATCGTCTTCATGGCAGAGCGCCCCAACTTTCGAATTGACTCGGGTGAATGATCCCACCGTCGGTCTACGCGAAAGACGACACCTGGCTGATGCAGACGTTGATGTCGCTCAAAGCAACGGCGCAGCTCAGCGACTGCGCGCGGAAGCGTTGCAGGAGGGACACACGGAATTGAGGGATATCAAGGAGCAGTTGCCCTTCTCCGCCCCTCATGGTGAGGAGGCGCCTCTTCGGCGCCGTCTCGAACCATGAGATATTGGAGCTCGATGCCATCCTTCGAGACGCGGCCTGCGGCCGCTCCTCAGGATGAGGGGGAGCGTCACGGCCGGTTCGGATTGTTCAGCATGTATTCGCCGAGATCGCGCTGCTTGCGATCGGCGCGGGCGATGGCGTTGCTGCGCTGGACATCGCGATCCTTGCGGCAGGCCGAATATTCCGGCGAGCCAACGGCGACGCCATTGGCGCGGCAGACCGCATCGTCATCATCGCCCATGCTCGACATCGGCACATCGGAGCGCCGCGCGCAGGCGCCCAGCAACGTGGCGGCGAGCGTGAGGGCGATGAGAGATGTCGGGGCGAGGCGCATGGCGAGTCCTGTCGGCAATGTGGCGCCTGTTTAGCGCGAAATGCGGGGATTGTAAGGTGGGGCCGTAGGATGGGTTGAGCGGAGGCGCGAAGCGCCGGAGTGATACCCATCACCGCACGCTCAGGCATTCGGGGCGATGGGTATCGCTTCGCTCAACCCATCCTACCAGCGAGTGCCACGCCGATCTCGTCCAGTGCCTTGGGATCCTCGATGGTCGCCGGCATGGTCCAGGTCTCGCCATCTGCGATCTTCTTGATGGTGCCGCGCAGGATTTTTCCGGACCGCGTCTTCGGCAGACGCGTCACCGCGATGGCGAGCTTGAAGGCGGCGACGGGGCCGAGCTTGTCGCGCACCAGGGCCACGACTTCCTTCTCGATCTCGGCATTGGAGCGATCGACGCCTGCCTTCAGCACCAGGAAACCACAGGGCACCTCGCCCTTGATGTTGTCCTTGATACCCAGCACCGCGCATTCGGCAACGTCGGGATGGGAGGCGAGAATCTCCTCCATGCCGCCGGTGGAAAGCCGATGCCCCGCGACATTGATGATGTCGTCGGTGCGGCCCATCACATAGACATAACCGTCGTCATCGAGATAACCGGCATCGGAGGTTTTGTAGTAGCCGGGGAATTCGTTGAAATAGGCCTCCTTGCAGCGCGCGTCCTGCTCCCACAGTGTGGGCAGACAGGCCGGCGGCATCGGCAGCTTGATGACGATGGAGCCCATGGTGCCCGCAGGCACCGGCTTTGCGGCTTCATCCACCACCTCGATCTTGTAGCCGGGCATCGGCACCGTCGGCGAGCCGTGCTTCACCGGCAACTGACCCAGGCCGACCGGATTGCCGGCGATGCACCAGCCGGTCTCGGTCTGCCACCAGTGATCGATCACCGGCACTTTCAGTTGCTTCTCGGCCCAATCCACGGTCGGCGGATCGGCGCGCTCACCGGCGAGGAACAATGTGCGGAAATGCGACAGATCGTATTTGCGGATGAAAGCGCCGTCGGGATCGTCCTTGCGGATGGCGCGGAAGGCCGTCGGCGCCGTGAAAAAGGCGACGGCCTTGTGCTCGGAGATGACACGCCAGAACGCACCGGCATCGGGCGTGCCCACCGGCTTGCCCTCATACATGATCGAGGTCGCGCCATGAAACAGAGGCGCATAGATGATGTAGCTGTGACCGACCACCCAGCCGATATCGGAGCCGCACCACCAGACCTCGCCGGGTTTCACGCCGTAGAGATTCTGCATCGACCAGGCGAGTGCGACCGCATGTCCGCCATTGTCGCGCACGACGCCTTTCGGTTTGCCGGTGGTGCCTGATGTGTAGAGGATATAGAGCGGATCGGTGGCCTGCACCGGCACGCAATCGGCCGATTTTTTCGCAGCAATCGCCTTCTCGCGCAGCTCCGTCCAATCGTGATCGCGACCCGCGACAAGATCGCAGCGCTGCTGCGGTCGCTGCAGGATGATGCAGCCGCCCGGCTTCGCGCTGGAGAGCGCAATCGCTTCATCGAGCAGCGGCTTGTACTGCACGATGCGGCCGGGCTCGATGCCGCAGCTGGCGGACAGGATCAGTTTCGGCCGCGCATCGTCGATGCGGGTCGCGAGTTCCTTGGCCGCGAAGCCGCCGAACACCACCGAATGCACCGCGCCGATGCGCGCGCAGGCCAGCATGGCGACCACGGCTTCCGGCACCATCGGCATATAGAGAATGACGCGATCGCCCTTGCCGACACCGTGCTCCTGCAGGATCGCACCGAGGACCTGGGTCTCGTGCAGCAATTCGGCATAAGTGAATTTGCGGATCTCGCCGGTCAGCGGCGAATCGTGGATCAGCGCGACCTGATCGGCGCGGCCAGGGATGTGGCGATCCAGGGCATTGTAGCAGGTATTGAGCACGCCACCGGCGAACCAGCGGCCATAGAGGCCCTGCGTGGGATCAAACACCTTATCCGCCGGCTTGATCCAGTCGATCGCCTTTGCCGCCTCGCCCCAGAAGCGCTCCGGATCGGACAGCGACTGGGCGTGCACCTCGTGATAGCGGCTGGTCGTCATGGCGTCTCCCCCGTCCCCGTTATCGATACCGGGGTTATTGCCTCCTGATTGTCACGCGATGCGCAGCTATTTCAAGGGCGCCTTTGGTTGTGGCTGCACCGACATCTTCGCGCCCATCCGCTCGATCTCCTGCGCCAGCGCCTTGTAATTGGCGCGCACCGCCTCATTCTGCGGATCCAATTTCATCGCCGCGCCAAAATCGCGGATGGCGCGCGGGCGGTCCCCCTTCTTGCGCAGCAATTCGCCGCGGGCATTGAGCAGGTCGGGCCGTGACAGATCGATCTTCAGCGCCGAATCGTAGTCGGCGATGGCCGGATCGAGCTGATCCTTGCGCGCATAGGCGGCGCCACGTGCACTCGCTGCCTTTAGGCGGTCGGCCGTTGCCACTTTCTCGTTGCTGATTAGGTCACCACAAATGGCAATGATCCTGTCGTCATCGACGGCCGCGATCGCCGCGAAGCATGGCGCCGTATCGACCTTCGGCACCGGCGGCGTCTCCGGATCGGTATCGACAGCCGCATTGGCATTGAATGAGCTGAGCAGATAGGTGGCAGCGATAAAATAGATCGGCAGTCGCATTACTTGATCAGGCCCTTCTCGCGATAATAGCGCAGCGCGCCCGGATGCAGCGGCACCGGGCTGCGGCTCACCGCCGTGGCGAGCTTGATCTCATGCCCGGCACGATGGGCAACGGCAAGTTCATCCACCGCATCGAACAGGCCTTTCGTCATCTGATAGGCGAGTTCATCGCTCACAGCCGTGCTGGTCACCAGATAGTTCATCACCGATGCGGTCGGCACCGGCTTCGCCTGGCCGCGATAGGTGTCCGCCGGAATGATGGCAGAGCGAAACGGCGCGCCGAGTTTCCTCACCACCGATGACGGGACCGGCACCAGCACCGTGTCGCTGTTGTCAGTCAGTTCCTTGATCGATGTGACCCCGAGGCCGGCGGATTGCAGCGACGCGTCGAGCTTGTTCTCGATCATCTGTTTGGTGGATTCCGCAAAGGGGATCGTCTCGACACGCTTGAGCGATTTGAAGCTCATGCCTGCCGCCTTGAAGATCGCGCGGGCCTCAAGCTCGGTGCCCGACTTCTCCGCCCCGACGGCCAGGCTCTTGCCCTTCAGGTCCGCGAGCGACCGAATGCCGCTCGCCTTGGTCGCGACGATCTGGATGTAGTTCGGATAGAGCGCGCCGATGACGCGCAGGCGATCCAGCTTGCCGGCAAAACCCGCCTCGGCATCGCCGCGCCAGCCAGACATCAGCGCATCACCGAGCGCGAAGGCGACTTGGCCAGTGCCCTGCTGCAGCCGCATCAGGTTCTCGACCGAACCATCGGTTGTTTCCACCAGCACCTTGGCGCCGGGAATATCCGCATAGACCATCGCGATGCTGACGCCGAGCGGATAGTAGACGCCTGAACTGCCGCCGGTCAGTACCGCAATCGGCTCGGCACGCGCCGGCGCCGCCCACAGGGCGAACATAACCGCGAGCGCTGCAATGCAGCGTCGGTTTCCTGTGGTTCGATATGTCATCGTTCAAAGGGTGGACCGTGCACAACGAGTGGTCAATCCGCACATCGCCGCAACGCGCGCGAGGCCCCGCAAGCCGACGAAAGTTTCAGCGGTAAGCCCTTGCGCCAGCCGGTCAAAACGGCATGAATGCGGCGCATTAAAACTAATAAGGCCGGCAAATCCGGCTCGCGGGAAAATCCCGAGGGAAGAAACATGGCTGACGACAAAGCGCACGCGACCGATGTCAACAAGATCGTCGAGGCGGAGATTGTCTCCGACGCGACGATGCAGAAGGTCGAGGAGCTCATCGAAGCCGAGGAAGGCGCGGCCAACCGGCTGATCGGCTGGGCCGGCCTGATCTGCACCGGCATTGCCGTGAGCATGAGCCTGTTCCACCTCTATGCCGCCTATGCGATCGTACCGACGCAGGAACTGCGCTACATCCATGTCGCCTTCACGCTGATCCTCGCCTTCCTGCTGTTCCCCGTCGCCAAGCGGTTCCGTGACCGTCTGCGCTGGTGGGACATCCTGCCCGGCATCATCGCCATTGCCACCATCGTCTATGCGCTGTGGGGCGGCGAGGACTTTACAGACCGCGCCACCCTGCCCGACCGGATGGACGTGATCGTCGGCGTCGTCTTCATCCTCCTGCTGCTGGAAGCGACGCGGCGCACCACCGGCTGGATCATGCCGGTCGTCTCCATCTTCTTCATCGCCTATGCCATGCTCGGCCCGCACCTGCCGGCGCCCTGGACCCATCGCGGCTATGACCTGCCGCGCCTGGTCGGCCATCTCTTCATCACGCTGGAAGGCATCTTTGGCGTTGCGGTGGACGTCTCGGCGACGCTGATCATCCTGTTCACCATCTATGGCGCGTTCCTCGCGCAATCCGGCGCCGGAAAGTTCTTCATCGATTTCTCGCTGGCGCTGATGGGCAACAAGCCCAATGCCGCCGGCCGCACCGTGGTGCTGTCGTCCTTCCTACTCGGCGGCCCGTCGGGCTCCGGCGTCGCCACTACCGTCATGATCGGCACCGTGGCCGCGCCGATGCTGAAAAAGGCTGGTTTCGAGAAGAATGCCGCGGGCGGCCTGCTCGCGGCGGGTGGTCTTGGCGCCATCCTGTCGCCGCCGGTGCTGGGCGCTGCCGCGTTCCTGATCGCTGAATTCCTCAAGATCAGCTATCTCGACGTGATCTGGATGGCGACCATCCCGACCATTCTCTACTACCTGTCACTGCTGATCATGGTGGAGATCGACGCCAAGCGCTTTGGCGCCAAGAACGTCAATTTCACGCCCGAGCTTGGCCTCGGCACCATGACCAGGCGCTACGGCTTCCACTTCATCTCGCTACTCGCCGTCGTCGTCTTCATGATCATCGGCTTCTCGCCGGCGCTGTCGGTGTTCTATGCGATCGTGGTGACGTTTGCGCTCAGCTTCCTGCGCAAGGACACCGCCTTAATGCCGAAGAAGCTGGTGAAGGCACTGTCGGAAGGCTCGATCGGCGCGCTCAATGCAGCCACGACCTGCGCCTGCGCGGGCATCGTTGTCGGCGTCGTTACACTCACCGGGCTTGGCCTGAAATTCTCCTCCATCGTCATCGCCTATGCCGGCGGCAGCCTGCTGCTGACGGCGCTGTATACGGCGCTGATCGTCTGGATCATCGGCCTCGCGGTGCCGGTGACCGCGTCCTACATCATCTGCGCCGTGATCGCGGCCCCTGCGCTGATCAAGCTCGGCGTGCCCGATTACGCCGCGCACATGTTCATCTTCTACTATGCCGTGCTGTCGGAGGTCTCGCCGCCGACCGCATTGTCGCCTTTCGCAGCCGCTGCGATTACCGGCGGCGACCCCTACCGCACCACGCTGCAATCCTGGAAGTACACGCTACCGGCCTTCCTGGTGCCATTCGTCTTCGTCTGCGATCCCCAGGGCGTCGGCCTGCTGCTGTCAATCCCCAAGGGCGGCTCGTGGGTGGACATCGTCGAGATCACCTTCAAGACCACCTGCGGCCTGCTGGCGCTCGCGGCCTGCGCGCAGAACTGGGGTCTGCGACAAAATACGCCGATCGAGCGCGGGTTGCTTCTGCTATCGGGATTGCTGCTGGTGTTTCCGAGCCTGATCGAGGCGATCATCGAAAGCATCATCGGCCGCGACATCAGCTACACATTCTTGCCAGGCCTGATCATCGGTCTCGGCGTCCTGCTCTGGCAGATGCGCACGCGCACCCAGCCAGTGACGGCATAGGAGACGACAAGAAAAACAAGACCAGCGGACGCTGCAGATAAGCAGCGCCGCCAACTTCAGGGAGTGCAACGATGAAATGGACGGCTCTCGGCTTCGCTCTGCTCGGCATCGCCAGCATAGCGAATCCTGCAACGGCGCAAGAAAAGACCATCGCGATTGCGACCGGCGGTACCGGCGGCATCTTCTATCCGCTCGGCGGCGGCCTTGCGAACCTGCTGTCCAAGAAGCTCCCGCACACCCAGGCGACAGGCGAAGTCACGGGCGGCAGCGTCGATAACATCAAGCTGCTGGAAAGCGGACAGGCCGATCTCGGCTTCATGACCGGCGACGTCGCCTCCGACGCCATCAAGGGCGAGCAAAAATTCAAGAAGCCGGTGCCGCTGCGCACCATCGTCGCCGTCTATTCCAGCCCCGTGCATGTGGTGACCATCGCCGGCACCGGGATCGAGACATTCGCCGACCTCAAGGGCAAGCGCATCTCGGGCGGCGCGCCGGGTTCGGCGTCAGAGGCGCAGACTTTCCGCCTGCTGGAAGCGGCCGGCCTCGACAAGGACAAGGACGTCAAGCGTGAGCGCCTGTCGGTCGCGGAATCCGCTGCAGCGTTGAAAGACCGCAAGATCGACGCCTTCTTCTGGGGCGGCGGCGTGCCGACCGCCGCGGTGGTCGATCTCGCAGCCACGCCGGGCGTTCATATCAAGCTGATCGACATCGACTATCTGCTGGAGCCGATCGTCAAGAAATACGGCCAGATCTTTGCACCGAGCGTGATCAAGGCCGGCAGCTATCCCGGCCAGACCACCGACAGCAAGGGCTTTGCCGCCTGGAACCAGATCATGGCCACCGACAAGATGTCGGACGAGACAGCTTACGCGATCACCAAGGCGATCTTCGAGAACAAGGCCGATCTCTTCGCCGTCCATAAAGAAGCCGAGAACATCAATCTCGCCACGCAGACGGCCGCGGAGTCTCCGGCGCCGTATCATCCCGGCACGCTCAAATATCTCAAGGAAGTCGGCGCGGTGAAGTGATCACCGCGACATCATGAAAAACTGGAGGAGAGGAAGAATCATGTTCAAGCGTTTCAAGAAATCGACCATCGCCGTGGCACTGGTCGCCACCGCAGGTCTCGCGGGTGCAGCCATCGCCCAGCAGAAGACCATTGCCATCGGCACCGGCGGCACCGGCGGCGTCTATTATCCGCTCGGCGGCGCCATCGCCAATGTGCTGTCGAAGGCCCTGCCGAACACCCAGGCCACGGCGGAAGTCACCGGCGGTTCCGTCGATAACCTCAAGCTGATCGCCTCGGGCCAGAGCGAACTCGGCTTCAGCATGGCCGATGCGGCACTCGACGCCTTCAAGGGTGAGGACAAGTTCAAGAGCGGCAAGGTGCCATTGCAGACCTTGCTCGTCGTCTATCCGAACCGCATGCATGTGGTGACGGTGGAAGGCACCGGCATCGAGAAATTCTCGGACCTCAAGGGCAAGCGCGTCTCCACGGGCTCGCCCGGCAGCGCCACCGAAGTGATGGCGTTCCGCGTCATCGAGGCCGGCGGCCTCGACAAGGACAAGGACCTGAAGCGCGAGCGTCTTGGCGTCGCCGAGAGCGTCAACGCCATCAAGGACCGCAAGATCGACGCCTTCTTCTGGGTCGGCGGCGTGCCGACAGCAGCGGTGACCGACCTTGCCGCGACGCCGGGCATGAAGATCAAGATGATCGACCACGCCGAACTCGCCGACAAGATGAACGCCAAATATGGCAAGCTGTATTCGGCTTCAACGATCAGCAAGAGCATCTATCCCGGCATGGAGAAGGACAACGCCAATACAGAAGTCTGGAACATCATCGTCACCAACGACAAGATGAAGGACGACGACGCCTACAACATCGTCAAGACGCTGGTGGAAAAGAAGGCCGACATCGTCGCCGTGCACAAGGAAGCCGAGAGCTTCTCGCTCGACAACCAGGTCCAGGAGCGCTCGCCGGTGCCGTTCCATCCGGGTGCCCTGAAATATTTCAAGGAAAAGGGCATCGGCAAGTAAGACCGGCTCATACGACCTGACTGGAAGCCGCGATGTGAAAACATCGCGGCTTTTGTTTCGGCTTGAAGGTTCATTCGGTCGTCAGTGCGAGCGAAGCGAAGCAATCCAGCTCTTCCTTCTCTTGGCTTTCTGGATTGCTTCGTCGCTGCGCTCCTCGCAATGACGGTTGAGTTCGTTTTACCGCGGAACCAGAATCCCCGTGGCCATGTTTCCTGCCGGGCACCTCATGTGCCGCGAGGACCGACCGGTGCCAGCCGCTACAGAGACGACCAAGCATCCGCTCGACGCACTGAACTTCTTTCTCGCCGATGTCCGCGACGGGCTCGGCCCCTATCTCGCGATTTACCTGCTCACCGTGCAGAAATGGGATGAAGCCTCGATCGGCGCCGTGATGTCGGTGGCGGCCATCGCCGGTATCTTGGCGCAGACACCGGCAGGCGCGTTCATTGACAAGACGACGGCCAAGCGCGCCGCCGTGATCATCGCAGCCGTCATCGTCACCATCGGCTCCGTGGTGCTGCCGCTCTATCCCGGCTTCCTGTTCGTCGCGACCACCCAGGCACTGACCGGCATTGCGGCTGCGATTTTCGCACCGGCGCTGGCGGCGATCACGCTCGGCATTGTCGGCCCCCGCGCCTTTGCCCGGCGCATCGGCCGCAACGAGGCGTTCAACCATGCCGGCAATGCCGTCGCTGCCGCATTGGCCGGAGGCCTGGCTTACTTCTTCGGCCCGGTCGTCGTGTTCTGGCTGATGGCGGCGATGGCGCTGGCCAGCGTTGCTGCGATGCTGGCGATCCCTGCCGATGCCATCGACCATCAGGTCGCCCGCGGCCTGCATGACCTCGAACCGCCGGACACTCCGAGCGACGATCAGCCATCAGGCTTTCGCGTGCTGCTCACCTGCAAGCCGCTGCTGGTCTTCGCCGCCGCCACCGTGCTGTTTCATTTCTCCAATGCCGCGATGCTGCCGCTGGTCGGACAGAAACTCGCGCTGGTGAACAACGAACTCGGCACGACGCTGATGTCGATCTGCATCGTCGCGGCGCAGCTCGTGATGGTCCCGGTCGCCATCGTGGTTGGCCGCCAGGCGGACAATTGGGGGCGCAAGCCGATGTTTGCCTGCGCGCTTGCCGTACTGATCCTGCGCGGCGCGCTCTATCCGCTCAGCGACAATCCCTATTGGCTGGTCGGTGTGCAATTGCTCGACGGCGTCGGCGCCGGAATCTATGGCGCGCTGTTTCCGCTGATCGTCGCCGATCTCACGCAAGGCACCGGCCATTTCAATGTCAGCCAGGGCGCCATCGCCACGGCCGCAGGACTCGGCGGCGCGCTTAGTACTTTCGTCGCAGGTGTCATCATCGTCGTTGCAGGCTATAGCGCTGCATTCCTCACGCTCGCCGGCTTCGCAGCGATTGGACTCGTGCTGTTCATCATGCTGATGCCGGAGACGCGGCCGAACGGCGCAGGTCATTCGCGTTAGTACCTAATGCTTAAGGATGGTACGCTATTACTGTAGCAACTTGTGGGACTGCAGCGTAGCTTGCGCGCAAATCGTCCCGCAGGGACTCGATCGCAAAGGACTGTTGGACATGTCGTCTTCGATTCGCTTTCCGTCCCGCCGCTCTGTCATTATCGGCGGCGCTGCTGCTCTCGGCACCCTGCCACTGGTCAGCCGTCGCGCCAGCGCGGCCGAATGGCCCACCAAGCCCGTGAAATTCATCGTGCCGTTTTCCGCCGGCGGCACCACCGACATTCTCGCGCGCCTTGTCGCGCAGAAGATGTCTGAAGAATATGGCCAGCAGTTCATCGTCGAGAACAAGACCGGCGCCGGCGGCAACATTGCCGCGGACTTCGTCGCCAAGGCGGAGGGCGACGGCTACACATTCCTGGTCGGCACGCCGGGCACGCATGCGATCAACAAATTCGTGTTCAAGAACATGACCTATGATCAGGTGAAGGACTTCTCGTCGGTCATCATCATCGCGAAGGTGCCGAACCTGATGTCGGTGACCAATTCGCTGCCCGCCAAATCGGTGCAGGAATTCATCGCGCTCGCGAAAGCAAAACCCGACGAATATTTCTACGGCACACCGGGCCTCGGCTCGACCGCGCATCTGTCCACCGAACTGTTCAAGTCGATGACCGGCGTGAAGCTCACGCATGTGCCGTTCCGCGGCAGTGCACCCGCGCTGACCGACCTGATCGGCGGCCGCGTCCATGTGATGATCGACAACCTGCCGGCCGCGCAGCCTTTCGCTGAGGGCAACCAGATCCGCCCGCTCGCTGTCTCCACCGCCAAGCGCTGGGAGCCGATGAAGGACATCCCGACCATCGCCGAAGCCGGCGTCCCCGGTTACGACGCGGCGTCGTGGTTCACGATCACCTCTCCGGCCAAGACGCCGAAGGACATCGTCGCCAAGCTCAATGCCTCCACCGACAAATACATCAAGTCGGACGACGGCAAGGCGCGCCTGATCAAGCTCGGTGCTGATCCCGTCGGCGGCTCGCCGGCCGAGATGGATGCCTTCGTGCAGTCGGAAACCGAGAAGTGGGGCAAGGTCGCCCAGTTCGCCGGCATCAAGCCGGAGTGACGGCATGCGGGCGATCGTCTGCAATGCCTATGGCGATCCCCGCGATCTGGTCCTGACCGATGTGCCGGCGCCGAGCGCTAGTGCCGGCGAGGTGATCATTCAGGTCGAGGCCGCCGGCCTCGGCTATGTCGATGCGCTGCATGTGCGTGGCGGCTATCAGGTCAAGAAGCCGCTGCCGTTCATTCCCGGCAGCGAGGTCGCCGGATTGATCATCGCGATCGGCAGCAACGTCTCACCCGAACTCATGGGACAGCGTGTCACCGCATTGTCGTCGAACGGCGGACTGGCGGAGCAGATCGCCGTGCCGGCGACGTCCTGCATGCAGCTGCCCGATGGCTTCAGCTCGGACGCCGCCGCGTCGGCATTGCTCAACTACTGCACCGGACTTTACGGGCTGGAGACTTGCGGCCAGTTGCGCGCAGGCGAAACGGTGCTTGTGCTCGGCGCATCCGGCGGCGTCGGCCTCGCGGCGATCGACATCGCCAAGGGGCTCGGTGCGACCGTCGCCGCTGCGGCATCATCCGACGACAAGCTTGCCTCCTGCCGCGCACGCGGCGCCGATCTCACCGTCAATTACAGCCAGCCTGACTGGCGCAAGACCCTCGAAACTGAACTGGCCGGGCGCCCGCTCACCGTCATCTACGATCCCGTCGGCGGCGCCTGGTCGGAGACGGCGTTCCGCTGCCTCTCCCCCGGCGGCCGCCACCTCGTGGTCGGCTTTGCCGGCGGCGAGATCCCGCGCATTCCGCTGAACCTGCCGCTGTTGAAGCGATCGTCCATCGTCGGCGTCGACTGGGGCGGCTATGTGCGCAACAACTCCGCCGATGCAACACCCGTGATGCAGCGTCTGGCCGACCTCGTGAGCAGCGGCAAGATCACCCCGCGGCCGACAGCGACCTATCCGCTCGACGAAGCCCCGTGGGCGCTCGAACAGCTGATGACGCGCGGCAATGTCGGCAAGCCGGTGATCGTGTTTCCGCACTGACGACTATCCGAATGTCATGTCCACGCAGCACGTTCGTCCAGCGGACACTGAGAACGCGACCTTCGGACGCAGTCACGCGCGTGTAGTGCCAATTGCTTAAGGATGGTGTTGCATTGCACTGGTAACATTCCGTGCAGCGGATTACCTTTGCTGCAACGCGTTCTGCAAAGAACGAGCACATGATCGGGAGTTAAGACAGGGCCTGCGCGTTCGGCAGACTTTCAGGGCATCAACTGCGCTTCGCAGCCACATCCCATCGCCGGATGACTACCGATCGCCGGCTGTTGACACCCAGCATCACCACATCGCCTTCCGGATGGCACGCTGACGCATGTGCCAATCCGTCCATGCAGAGGACTTTGAAATGACTTCGCCGACCCGCTTTCCGTCCCGCCGTTCCGTCATTCTCGGCGGCGCTGCCGCTCTCGGCACCCTGCCGCTGATCGGCCGTCGTGCCAGCGCAGCCGAATGGCCGACCAAACCGGTCAAGTTCGTCGTCACCTTCGCCGCTGGCGGCACCACCGACATTCTCGCACGCGTCGTTGCGCAGAAGCTGAGCGAAGAATACGGCCAGCAATTCATCGTCGAGAACAAGGCCGGTGCCGGCGGCAATATCGCGGCCGACTTCGTCGCCAAGGCGGAAGGCGACGGCTACACATTCCTGGTCGGTGCGCCTGGCGTGCACGCGACCAACAAGCTCGTGTTCAAGAACATGCCGTTCGATCCGGGCAAGGACCTCGCATCGGTGTCGGTGCTGGCCAAGGTGCCGAACCTGATGTCGGTGACCAATTCGATGCCGGCGAAGTCGGTGAAGGAATTCATCGACCTGGCCAAGGCCAAGCCGGACGAATATTTCTATGCCTCGCCGGGTCTCGGCACCACCGCGCATCTCGCCACCGAACTGTTCAAGTCGATGACGGGCGTCAAGCTGACCCATGTGCCGTACAAGGGCAGCGCGCCGGCCCTGACCGACCTGATCGGCGGCCGCGTCCATGTGATGATCGACAACCTGCCCGCCGCGCAGACCTTTGCCGAAGGCAACCAGATCCGCGCACTGGCCGTCTCCACCGCCAAGCGCTGGGAGCCGATGAAGGACCTTCCGTCGATCGCCGAAGCCGGCGTCCCCGGCTACGACGCAGCCTCCTGGTTCACCGTCGCAGCACCTGCCAAGACATCGAAGGAGATCGTTGGAAAGCTCAGTGCCTCGATCGACAAGTTCGTCAAGTCGGACGATGGCAAGGCCCGCATGATCAAGCTCGGTGCCGATCCGGTCGGTGGCACGCCGGCCGAGATGGATGCGTTCATCCAGTCGGAAATCGAGAAGTGGACCAAGGTCGCCCAGTTCGCCGGCATCAAGCCGGAGTAAGCGAAAGCTGCGAAACTTTAGGGTGGGCAAAGGCGTTGTTGCGCCGTGCCCACCACTACGTCACCAAGAGAGATGGTGGGCACTGCGCTTTGCCCGCCCTACAGGATCATTCCAGCTTCATATCCACGCAGCGTGACACGTCGGGACCAATACCCGACGGGATCGTCACGCAGCCGCGCAGTTTCCGCGCCTTGTCGTCGCTGACCCACAGCGCCACGCCGCCGGTGCCAAAAAACGAATTCGTGTTCGGCGGCTCGGTTTCCGCGACATCGAAGGAATAGGCGCCATCCGTATCGAAGATCCGCGCCTTCTTGCTGCAGCTGCCATCGGTCTGGACGTTGATGACTTCCTTGGCATCGCGGGTCATCGACAGCGACACGCTGCAGCGGAAATATTCCGACGTCGTGGCATTGAACAGATACGCATAGGAACGGCATGTCGCCGTCGAGAGCTTGCCCGGCGCAAGCCCGCGGCCGCAGGAAATGCGCTGGTTCTGGCTGAGCTTGAACTCGTCGGCCTGCGCGATCCCGGACGCGAGCGCCATCAGGCCAGCGACAACCATTCCTTTGCAGACACCACGCATTCGAATCATCCCCATCGCCGCAGCCATCGCACCGGCATCGCCTTGTGGTGAAAGATAGTCGTGTCGCAGCGCGCGCGAAATGGCAAATTGATCCAGATCACGCGCCTTGTTGACGACGCGCATGCGTTCGTGATTTGTTCAGAGCACAGCTGCAGGATGCATCGACGAGGCCTGCCAGCTCTTTCAATGGAGATTTCGGATGTCTGCGCGCGCTTCCACCTTGCTCGCCATTGCCATGATCGCAGCCGCAGCTTTCACCGTGCCTGCCCACGCACAAGCGCCGGCCTCGGGCGCAGTGCCCTGGGTGCTGACGCCGGACATGGGCTATGGCTATGACGCCACCGGCAAGACCTTCGCCTATCGCATGGGCACCAACAACGCCAAGTTCCTGCTCAAGGGTGCGAAGAAGGTGCCAAAGAACACGCTGTTCTTCATCGGCGAAAACGGCCAGCTCTATATGCGCAGCGGCCCGTTCCTCGAAGACGATGGCCGCTTCAAATTCGGCCCGGGCTGAGCATGTGCATGCCTCGGTCATCCTTCGAGACGCGCTCCTCAGGATGAGGGCAGAGTGTGATGCGATAGAAGACCCTCATGGTGAGGAGCCGCAACGCGGGCGTCTCGAGCCATGCAGGCCGAGCACTATCCATATCGCTCAAACGCCCGATGCAAGATGACAGGGAGATGACGGCAATCGCCTCTCCCACGTGCGTACGAGAGATGATAGAGAGCGCGTCATCTTTGACTGAAAGCTGAAAGCGCCCATGGCCAAACCGTCCCCCGTGTCGCCCCTTGCTCCCACCCATGTTCCGACGCTGCCGCCGATCGCAGGCGTTCGCCTCGGCACCGCTGCCGCTGGCATCCGCTACAAGGGCCGCACCGATGTGCTGCTGGCAGTGATGGACAAGGGCACGACGGCGGCCGGCGTGTTCACCACATCGAAGTGCCCGTCGGCCCCGGTGGAATGGTGCCGTGCGGTGCTGAAGGGCGGCAAGGCGCAAGCGCTGGTGGTGAATTCCGGCAACGCCAATGCCTTCACCGGCAAGACCGGCAAGACTTCGACAAAACTCACCGGCGACATCGCGGCGAAAGCCGTCGGCTGCAAGCCGAACGAGATCTTCCTCGCTTCCACCGGCGTGATCGGCGAACCGCTCGACGCCACCAAGTTCAACGGCGTGCTGGCTGACCTCGCCGAGACGGCGACGCCGGACGCATGGATGGACGCCGCCAAGGCGATCATGACCACCGACACCTATCCGAAGGTCGCCACTGCCACGGTGAAGCTCGGCAAGGCGAAGGTCACCATCAATGGCATCGCCAAGGGCTCGGGCATGATTGCGCCGGACATGGCGACAATGCTGTCCTTCGTCTTCACCGATGCGCCGATCGCCGCGCCGGCCTTGCAGGCACTGCTGAAGGCTGGCGTCACCGATACGTTCAACGCCATCACCGTCGATGGCGATACCTCGACCTCCGACACGCTGATGATGTTCGCCACCGGCGCGGCGGCCGCCCAGGGCGCGCCAAAGATCACCAAGGCCAGCGATATCCGGCTGAAACCGTTCGTGAAGGCGCTGCAGACGCTGCTGGCCGATCTCGCCGAGCAGACCGCGCGTGACGGCGAAGGCGCTCGCAAGCTGATCGAGGTCGTCGTCGAAGGCGCCACCACCAAGGTCGCTGCACGGAAAATCGCCATGTCGATCGCCAATTCGCCGCTGGTGAAGACGGCCGTTGCCGGCGAAGACGCCAATTGGGGCCGCGTGGTGATGGCCGTCGGCAAGGCGGGCGAGCGCGCCGATCGCGACAAGCTGTCGATCTCGTTCAACGGCATCCGCGTCGCCAAATCCGGTGCGCGCGATCCGTCCTATGACGAGACCGAAGTGTCGAATGCGATGAAGAACGACAAGATCCAGATCAAGGTCGCCCTCGGTCTCGGCAAGGCCCGCGACCGCGTGCTGACCTGCGATCTCACCAAGGAATACATCGCCATCAATGGCGACTACCGGTCGTGAAGCTCGTCCTCGTCGTCGCCGCCGCATTGATCGATGCCGACGGCCGCGTGCTCATCGCACAGCGGCCGGAAGGCAAGACGCTGGCCGGCCTCTGGGAATTTCCCGGCGGCAAGCTGGAGCCCGGCGAACGGCCGGAGGCGGCGCTGATCCGCGAACTACACGAGGAGCTCGGCATCACGGTGAAGGAAGCGTGTCTGGCGCCACTGACGTTTGCCAGCCATGCCTATGACGACTTTCATCTGCTGATGCCGCTTTATATCTGCCGGCGCTGGGAAGGCCTTGCAATCTCGAAGGAAGGCCAGAACCTCAAATGGGTGCGGCCGAACCAGCTGCGCGACTATCCGATGCCGGCCGCGGATATTCCGCTGATCCCGCATTTGACGGGGTTGTTGTAGGCGCTTGTAGGATGGGTTGAGCGAAGCGAAAACCCATGCTGTTCCGCGGGCGCGGCAGGCTCCGCTGATGGGTTATCGCTCCGGCGCTAACGCGCCTGCGCTCAACCCATCCTACGACGCAGCTACGGCTTCAGCCCCCTCACCGCATCCGCCAGACTCGCTTTGGCCGATCCCGGCTTCAGCGGCTTCTGCTGGCTTTCATGCGGCGCCCAGCCGGACAGCCAGATGATATCGAAGGTCGCACGGATGCGGCCATCGGGGTCGGCGAACCGCTCGCTGTAGATCTGCGCCATGCGCAGCAATGTCGCGCGGCGCAGCGGCGTGCGGCGGCGCTCGTTGAGGATATTGGTCGCGCCCATGCGGCGGAGATCCTGCATCAGCGCGAAGGCGCTGCTGTAGCGTACCACCACACGATCGACATCGGTGACAGGGAGCGCGAAGCCGGTCCGCTGCAACAGCGCACCGACATCGCGCAGATCGGCCATCGGCGCGATACGCGGCGAGATGCCGCCGTCGAGCTCGGCCTCGGCCGCCGCAAATGATTGCCGCAATTCAGTCAGCGTATCGCCGCCGAGCAGCGCTGCGAGCCAGAAGCCGTCGGGCTTCAACGCGCGCCGCACCTGCGCCATCACGCCGGGCAGATCATTAACGAGATGCAGACCGAGCGCGGACACCGCGAGATCGAGCGAGGCCGGCGCGAGGCCGAGGCCGTGACTTTCATCGTCGGGCACATCGACATGCGCGAGCGAAGCGACGCGATCCTTGAGCGCATCAGCAAGCCCGTAGCCAGGTGTCGCAATATCCGCGCCGTTACTGAACTGCCGCAACACCGCCTGCAGGCGATCGCTCATGTCCTCGGTGACACGATCGAGCAGGAAGGTCTCGGCGCCCTGCCTCAACGCGCGCGCCTGCCGTGCGCGCAGAAGCGTGCGGTCAAACAGGATCGGGGCGGCGTGCGGCTGGTTCATGGCGCGCTTGGTACGCTCTGGCGGCATGAGGGGCAATCCCACACTCCCACCCTCATGGTGAGGAGCGCGCCTGCGCGCGTCTCGAACCATGAGCTGGCCTGGCTCGAGCTTGCGGCCATCCTTCGAGACGCCGCTTCGCGGCTCCTCAGGATGAGGGACGGAGGAGTGCTTGAGCAAAGGAAAGAGCCGAAATAACCTCCATCCATGGACAGCGAAGCATCAGCACCGTGGTCCCTGCCCGCGCGCTTGCGCGGCGCGCTTCACTATTGCCAGCGCGCCATCACCCGATCCGCCCGCCTTGCGCTCGACATCGCGCTCCCCATGCAATGCGTGGCCTGCCGGGAACCGGTCGCCGGCGACGGTGTCTGTGCGGCGTGCTGGAGCCAGCTCTCTTTCATCGCGCCGCCCTTTTGCAGCCGGCTCGGCATTCCCTTCGTCTACGATCCCGGACCCGACATCCTGTCCATGCAGGCGATCGCCGCGCCGCCGGCCTATTTTCGCGCGCGCGCCGCTGTGCGCTATGACGAGGTGGCGCGCACCCTCGTGCATCATCTGAAATATCACGACCGCACCGATCTCGCCCCCACCATGGGCCGCTGGATGGCGCGCGCCGGTCATGAGCTGCTCGATCAAGCCGATGTGATCGTACCGGTCCCGCTGCACTGGCGCCGCGCCTTCAGCAGACGTTTCAACCAGTCCGGCGCGCTGGCGCAGGCGATCGGCCGCGCCAGCGGCGTGCCTGTGGCAAAAGATGCCCTGCGCCGTGTTCGCCCCACCGAGCACCAGATCGGCCTGTCACGCGCACAGCGCGCGACCAATGTGCAAGGCGCGTTCAAGGTGCCGCCGGAGCGCCGGCATCAGGTCCAGGGCCGCCGGGTCGTCCTGATCGATGACGTCCTGACCTCCGGTGCCACGTCCGACGCCTGCGCCCGCGCGCTGCTGCGGGCCAAGGCGTCCCAGGTGGACCTGCTGGTCTTCGCCCGGGTTGTGGAGGCCCATGCCGGTCCCATATAATCTTGTGACACAATTCTGTGACGCATTCGGAGTGCCTGGCATGGCCGCTGCCATCGAGATCTATACCCGCCCCGGCTGTGGCTATTGCAGCGCCGCCATCTCGCTGCTCCAGCGCAAGAAGGTCGAGTTCACCCATTTCGACACCGCGACCGATCCGAACCTGCGGCAGGAGATGTTCGACCGCACCCGCCCCGGCGCGACCTTCCCGCAGATCTTCATCGGCGGCACGCATGTGGGCGGCTGTGACGACCTCTATGCCCTCGACCGCGAAGGCAAGCTGGACGGCATGATCGCAGGCGAAGGAGCAAGCGCATGAGCGAGCAAAAGCAGACATTCGTCGCCGCCATGGTGCAAATGCGCACCGGCCTCGTTCCGCGCGAAAGCCTCGAACAGGGCCGCCACCTGATCCGCGAAGCCGCCCTTGCCGGCGCGAATTACGTGCAGACGCCCGAAGTCACCAACATGATGCAGACCGGCCGCGCCGGGCTGTTCGAACATCTGCGCACGCAAGATGACGACGAGTCGCTGAAGGCCTATCGCGCACTGGCTGCCGAACTCGGCATCTATCTGCATATCGGCTCCATGGCCGTGCAGGCGACGCCCGAGCGCGCCGCCAACCGCGCGTTCTTCATCGCGCCCGATGGCAGTATCCTCGCCACTTACGACAAGATCCACATGTTCGACATCGATCTGCCGAACGGCGAGACCTATCGCGAATCCGCCAACTACCAGCCGGGCGAAACGGCCGTGATCTCCGATCTGCCCTGGGGCCGCATCGGCATTACCATCTGCTACGACGTTCGTTTCCCTGCGCTTTATCGTGCGCTGGCGGAATCCGGCGCGATATTTCTCACCGTGCCTTCGGCCTTCACGCAGAAGACAGGCGAAGCGCATTGGCACACGCTGCTGCGCGCCCGCGCCATCGAGAACGGCGCTTACGTCTTCGCAGCCGCCCAGGGCGGCACGCATGAGAACAAGCGCTCGACCTATGGCCACTCGCTAATCGTCGATCCCTGGGGTGTGGTGATCGCCGAAGCCAAGGGCACCGATCCCGGCTTCATCATCGCCGAGATCGATCCCGCAAAGGTCGCCGAGGCACGCAACACCGTGCCGTCGCTGCAGCATGGCCGCCGCTTCGGCATCCATGATGCCAAGGCCGGCCCCGCCCATCTGCATCTGGTGCGTGACGCGACATGATCCGTTACAATCTGCGCTGCGACAAGGGCCACGCTTTTGAAAGCTGGTTCCAGAGCTCCGGCGCTTACGATTCCCAGGTGAAGCGCAAGCTGGTGACCTGCCCGCAATGCGGCTCGGCGAAGGTCGAGAAGGCCATCATGGCCCCGCAGATCGGCCGCAAGGGTAACCAGCGGCAGCAGGAGGTCGTGACACCGGCGGCGCCAGCCGATAATGCGCCTTTGATGATGGCGCCGCAGGAAGTCGAACTGCGCGCCAAGCTCAAGGAATTGCGCGACCACATCACCAGCAATGCCGACAATGTCGGCGAAAGCTTTCCGACCGAAGCGCGCGCCATGCATTATGGCGACAAGGAGCATCGGCCGATCTATGGCGAGGCCTCGCTCGAGGAAGCGCGCGCTCTGATCGATGAAGGCATCGAGGTTGCACCGATTCCGGTGCTGCCCGGCGACCGGAACTAACCGCGTTCATCTACATTAACGCTTCATTACGCGGCGAATATCGCGCGCCTTCGCACGTCATCAGAAGCATTTTCGACTTGCGACCGTTTTGTGTCGTTCGAGTCACAGCGCGCACAAATGCTTGCGCGGGCCTTGAGAGCCAGCGAATCTCGCCTAACTTATAAGCATGTGCCTGAAGATGAGTCGCGCTTTGCACGCCGATTGCATTGCACGATCTCGGACCAGGATGTGTCCTTGAGACTGATAGTGCTGATGTTGAGTCGCGATCACGAGACGCGTCCCGTTACCACGAAATAGGATCGCGAACAACAGGACGGCCGACGACCAAAGGAGAGAGGGATCAATGTATAACGATTCTCTGTTCAATGCGTTCGCTCGAACCTTCGAGGCCCGGAGCCAGACGGACATGTCGATGTCCGAATATCTGGAGTCCTGCCGCGGCGACCCCATGAAATACGCGAACGCAGCCGAGCGATTACTTGCTGCGATCGGTGAGCCTGAGATGATCGACACGGCCAAGGACTCCCGCCTTGGCCGTATTTTTTTGAACCGTACCATTAGGTCATATCCGGCTTTTGCTGGCTTCCATGGCATGGAAGACACGATCGAGCGCATCGTCGCCTTCTTCCGCCATGCGGCGCAGGGCCTCGAAGAGCGCAAGCAGATCCTCTATCTGCTCGGCCCGGTCGGCGGCGGCAAGTCGTCGCTCGCCGAACGCCTGAAGCAGCTGATGGAAGTGCATCCCATCTATGTGCTGAAGGCCGGCGATGAACTCTCGCCCGTCTTCGAAAGCCCGCTGGCGCTGTTCGATCCCGATCAGCTCGGCCCCATGATCGAAGAGAAATACGGCATTCCGCGCCGGCGTCTCACCGGACTGATGAGCCCGTGGTGCTACAAGCGTCTGGAGGCGTACGGCGGCGACATCTCGCAATTCCGTGTCGCGCGCATTCAGCCGTCGCGGCTGCGTCAGATCGGCATCGCCAAGACTGAACCGGGTGACGAGAACAACCAGGACATCTCCTCGCTGGTCGGCAAGGTGGATATCCGCAAGCTCGAGACCTATGCCCAGAACGATCCCGACGCCTATTCCTATTCCGGCGGCCTCAACCGTGCCAATCAGGGCGTGCTTGAATTCGTCGAAATGTTCAAGGCGCCGATCAAGATGCTGCATCCGCTGCTCACGGCGACGCAGGAAGGCAACTATATCGGCACCGAGAATATCGGCGCGATCCCGTTCACCGGTGTGATCCTCGCGCACTCGAATGAATCCGAGTGGCAGAGTTTCAAGACCAACAAGAACAACGAAGCCTTCATCGACCGTATCTGCGTGATCAAGGTGCCGTATTGCCTGCGCGTCGCCGAAGAACAGAAGATCTACGAGAAGCTGATCTCGAGCTCCGAACTCGCCACCGCGCCTTGCGCGCCGGCAACCTTGGAAACTCTCGCCCGCTTCTCGGTGATGTCGCGCCTGCGCAAGCACGAGAACTCCACCACCTTTGCCAAGATGCGCGTCTATGACGGCGAAAGCCTGAAGGAAAGCGATCCGAAAGCGCGCAGCGTCCAGGAATACAAGGACGCCGCCGGTGTTGACGAAGGCATGGATGGCATCTCGACGCGCTTCGCGTTCAAGATCCTGGCCGCGACCTTCAACCATGACACGCTGGAGGTCGGTGCCGATCCCGTGCATCTGATGTACACGCTGGAACAGGCGATCCGGCGCGAGCAGCTGCCCGACGAAGTCGAGAAGCGCTATCTCGAATTCATCAAGGCAGAGCTGGTGCCGCGCTACGCCGAATTCATCGGCCACGAGATCCAGAAGGCGTATCTGGAATCCTACGCCGATTACGGCCAGAACCTGTTCGACCGTTATGTCGATTATGCCGATGCCTGGATCGAGGATCAGGACTTCAAGGATCCCGACACCGGCCAGATGATGGATCGCGATCTGCTCAATCAGGAACTGAGCAAGATCGAGAAGCCTGCAGGGATCGCCAACCCGAAGGACTTCCGCAACGAGGTCGTCAAGTTCTCGCTGCGCTCGCGGGCGCATAACGGCGGCAAGAACCCGACCTGGACCTCCTACGAGAAGATCCGCGAAGTCATCGAGAAGCGCATCTTCTCCCAGGTCGAGGATCTCTTGCCGGTGATCTCGTTCGGATCGAAGAAGGATGGCGAGACCGAGAAGAAGCATGACGACTTCGTCGCCCGCATGGTCGATCGCGGCTACACCGAACGCCAGGTGCGCCGTCTCGTCGAATGGTACATGCGGGTGAAACAGGCGGGCTAGTGACAACGTAACTCCGTCATTGCGAGGAGCGTAGCGACGAAGCAATCCAGAAGGCCAGAAGTGAAGGAAGACTGGATTGCTTCGCTGCGCTCGCAATGACGGAAATCGACTGAAGGATACACAAGGACCCACGCGGCCATGCATATCGTCGATCGGCGCCTGAACCCACAAGGCAAAAGCCTCGAGAACCGGCAGCGGTTTTTGCGGCGAGCCAAGAATTTGGTGCAGGGTGCGGTGAAGAAAGCCTCCCAGGACCGCGACATCAAGGATGTCCTGGAAGGCGGCGAAGTCTCTATCCCGCTCGACGGCATGAATGAGCCACGTTTCCACACCGAAGGCGGCGTGCGCGACCGGGTCCTCCCCGGCAACAAGAAATTCGTCGAAGGCGATATCCTGCAGCGACCGCAATCGAAGGGCGGCGGCGGCAACGGGGCCGGTGAAGGCGACGGCGAGGACGCCTTCCGCTTCGTGCTCAGCCGCGATGAATTCGTCGATATCTTTCTCGACGATCTCGAACTGCCCGATCTCTCCAAGCGCAAGCTGGCCGAAGTCGAGAACGAAGGCCTGCGCCGCGCCGGCTACACCACATCGGGCTCGCCGGCGAACATCTCCGTCAGCCGCACGGTGCGCCGCGCCATGGCACGGCGCGTGGCGCTGCAGCGGCCGCGGCCGGAGGCGATCGCCGAGCTGGAGGCTGAACTCGAACACTGCAACGACGAGCGCCGTTCCGTTTTGCTGGCGGAGATCGAGCGGCTTCAATCCAAGATCAAGCGCATCCCGTTCATCGATCCCATCGACATCCGCTATCGCCGCTTCGAGACGGTGCCGAAGCCGGTGGCGCAGGCGGTCATGTTCTGCCTGATGGACGTGTCGGGCTCGATGTCCGAGCATATGAAGGATCTCGCCAAGCGGTTCTACATGCTGCTCTATGTCTTCCTCACCCGGCGCTACAAGAAGGTGGAGATCGTCTTCATCCGCCACACCGACCGCGCCGAGGAAGTGGATGAACAGACCTTCTTCCACGGCCCTGCCTCCGGCGGCACGCTGGTGTCGAGCGCGCTGGAGACGATGCACGAGATCGTGCAATCGCGCTTCCGCCCGGCCGACTGGAACATCTATGCCGCGCAGGCCTCGGACGGCGACAACTCCTATGCGGACAGCGACCGCACCGGCGCGCTGCTGCGGGACGCGATCCTGCCGGCATCGCAATTCTTCGCCTATCTCGAAGTCGGCGAGAGCGGCGGCCATCCGTTCGAAATGTCGGAATCCTCGCTCTGGACCCTGTATCAGCGCCTGCGCAACGAGGGCGAGCCGCTGTCCATGCGCAAGGTGAACGACCGCAGCGAGATTTTCCCGGTCTTCCACGATCTGTTCCAGCGCCGCACCGGCAAGGAGGTGGCTCCATGACTTCCTCAAAAGCGAGTGAACGACTATTCGAGGGCGCTGACTGGGACTTCACGACGATCCAGCGCATCCATGATGCCTGCGAGGAGATCGCACTCAAGGATCTCGGCCTCAGCGTCTATCCGAACCAGATCGAGGTGATCACCGCCGAGCAGATGCTGGACGCCTATTCCTCCGTCGGCATGCCGCTCTATTACAAGCACTGGTCGTTCGGCAAACAGTTCGCGCATCAGGAAGCGTCCTATCGCAAGGGCCTGATGGGGCTGGCTTATGAGATCGTGATCAATTCGTCGCCCTGCATCTCCTATCTGATGGAGGAGAACACGGCGACCATGCAGACGCTGGTGATTGCGCATGCCGCCTTCGGCCATAATCACTTCTTCAAGAACAACTACCTGTTCAAGCAGTGGACCGATGCCGACGGCATCCTGGATTATCTCGATTTCGCCAAATCCTATGTGGCGCAATGCGAGGAGAAGCATGGCCGCATCGCCGTCGAGCAGACGCTGGATGCGGCGCACGCGCTGATGTCCCATGGCGTCGATCGCTATCCCGGCAAGCGGTCGCTCGACCTGCGCGCCGAGGAGAAGCGCGCGCGCGAACGCCGTGAACACGAACAGGCCACCTTCAACGATCTCTGGCGCACGGTGCCCACCGGCCCCTCGAAGAACCGCACGGAGCTCAGTGCCGAACGCCGCCGCGCGCTGCTCGGCCTGCCGCAGGAGAACCTGCTCTATTTCCTCGAAAAGGCTGCCCCGCGCCTGCAGACCTGGCAGCGTGAATTGCTGCGCATCGTCCGCAACATCGCGCAGTATTTCTATCCGCAGGGCCAGACCAAGGTGATGAACGAGGGCACGGCGACCTACGTGCACTATCGCATCATGACCGCGCTGCACGAGCGCGGACAGATCACCGACGGCAACTTCCTCGAATTCCTCGGCTCGCACACCAATGTGGTGTTCCAGCCGGATTTCGACAGCAAGTATTTTTCGGGCTTCAACCCCTACGCCCTCGGCTTCGCCATGATGCAGGATATCGAGCGCATCGTGACCTCGCCCGAGGACGAGGACCGCGAATGGTTTCCGGACATTGCCGGCAAGGGTGACGTCATGGGCGTGCTGCGCGACGTCTGGGCCAATTACCGCGACGAGAGTTTTATCAGCCAGTTCCTCTCGCCACGCCTGATGCGCCAGATGCGCATGTTCCATTTGCACGACGATCCTGCCGACACGTCCGGCATCCTGGTCGAGGCGATCCATAACGAGCGCGGCTATCGCAGCGTGCGCCGTGCGCTGTCGCGGCAATATGATGTCGGCCTGATCGACGCCAATATCGAGGTGATGGATGTCGATCTCGCCGGCGACCGGCGGCTGATGCTGAAACACTCGGTGCTCAACGGCGCCCTGCTGAACGAAGCCGATGCGAAGCGCGTGTTGCAGCATCTCGCCGATCTCTGGAGCTATGACGTGTCGCTCACCGAGGTCGATGCCACGGGTTCGGTGCTCAAGGAGCACATCGTCCATCCCCGCGTGATGGCCGCTGCGGCCTGATCGCCATTCCGCCTCTCCCGTAAACTTCCCCGCCCGGCTTTGTCCGGGTGGGGGCTTTCGGTTGACCCAAATATAGGGTAGGGGGTTATTTTATAATTCCGTTCGACTGGACCCGTCATGACCATGCCCCGCGACATCGACGCCCTCGCCCATGACCACGTGTTCCTGGGCGACGATCACGATGCCAATGCGCGCCGCACGCTGTGGGTCGTGGGGCTCACGGCTTTGATGATGGTCGGCGAGATTGTTGCCGGCACGATCTTCAACTCCATGGCGCTGCTGGCCGACGGTTTCCATATGGCGACCCATGCCGTAGCCCTTGCCGTGGCCGCCGGTGCCTATGCCTTTGCCCGGCGCAATGCGCATAATCGCCGCTTCACCTTCGGCACCGGGAAGGTCGGTGACCTCGCCGGCTTCGCCTCGGCGCTCGTTCTGGCAATCATCGCCATCGGCATCGCCTGGGAATCCATACAGCGGCTGTTCAATCCATCCACCGTTGCATTCGGTGAAGCGACGGTCATCGCCGTCATCGGCCTGATCGTGAACATCGCCAGCGCGATCCTGCTCAGCGGCGGCCACCATCACGGGCATCATGACCACGGACATGGTCACGACCATCACCATGGCGCGCATCACCACGACAACAATATGCGCTCGGCCTTCATGCATGTGCTGGCGGATGCGCTGACCTCGGTGCTGGCCATCGCCGCCCTGCTCGCGGGCAGCATGCTCGGCTGGGTCTGGCTCGATCCGGTCATGGGCATTGTCGGCGGCATCGTGATCGCCGTCTGGTCGTGGAATCTGCTGCGCGACACCGCCAGCGTGCTGCTCGACACCTCGGACCCCCATCTCGAGCAGGAGATCCGCGACGAGGTGGAGCGCCCGGGCGATGCCCGCATTTTCGACCTGCATGTCTGGCGCGTCGGCCCCGGCGCGCATGCCGCAATCGTCGCCTTTGCCGGCGCTGCAAGCGCCGAAACGGTGCGCCAGCGCCTCGCCGCCGTGCATGAATTGCAGCATGTGACGGTGGAAGCCCGCTAGGCGCTTCCGGCTGTTGGCAACGGGCTGATGCCTGATTAACCTGACCTCTCCACCGCCAGCATAATGGCGGAAGAAGAATGTCAGGGAATGGATATGCCAGAACACATCGCACCCGTGATCCGCCATGAGGTGCTGTATGGCGACCGCGTCGTCGGTTGCTTCGCCGATCGTCCGCCAAATCTCGATGCGATGCTGCGCGCCGCCGTCGCGCGCAAGCCGGACGGCATCGCACTGGTGCTCGGCACACGCCGTATCAGCTATGCCGAGCTGGATCGCACCGCTGACAACATCGCACGCAACTTGATCGCCACCGGTTTCCAAAAGGGCGAGCGCATCGCGATGCTGCTCGGCAACTGCCTGGAATTCGTCTTCTGCGCGCTCGGTGCCACCCGCGCCGGCATGATCGTTGTCCCGCTCAATACACGGCAACGCGCACCGGAAATCGACTATGTGCTGCAGCAATGCGGGGCATCGGCACTGGTCTATGACGGTGATTGCGAGGCCAACCTGCCTGCACCGCGCGCCGATCTCCGTAAGCAGTGGGTCGTTGGAAGCGGTCGTGCTGCGTCATTCACCGAACTGACGAATGACGCGTCTCCTGCGGCCTTTCCCGCGCTTGATCAGGCCGACACCGCCTATCTGCTCTACACCTCCGGCACGACGGGACACCCGAAAGGCGCGATGCTGACCCATGCGAGCATCATCCATTCGGTGCTGAACTTCCAGCATGGCTACAGCCTGCGCGATGGCGACGTCACGATGCTGGCGGTGCCGGCCTCGCATGTCACCGGCCTCGTGGCGCTGATCCTGGCGACCATCAATGTCGCCGGGACGCTGGTGATCCTGCCCGCCTTCAAGGCACCGGAATTTCTTGCCATCGCGGCGCGCGAGCGCATGACCTACACGCTGATGGTGCCGGCGATGTATAATCTGTGCCTGCTGCAGCCGGATTTCGAGCGCCACGACCTGTCGGCCTGGCGCATCGCCGGATTCGGCGGCGCGCCGATGCCGGAGGCGACCATCCAGCGTCTCGCTCAGGCGCTGCCAAAACTCAATCTCTGCAATGCCTATGGATCGACCGAAACCACATCCCCCGCGACGATGTTTCCGCCGGGCTCGCCCGCCGACAAGATCAACACTGTCGGCCGCCCCGTAACCGGCGCGCATATCATCATCGCCGATGATGACGGCCGCGAAGTGCCACGCGGACAGGACGGCGAATTGCTGATTGCCGCCGCGATGGTCGTGCCCGGCTATTGGGACAATCCCGATGCGACGCGATCAGGCTTCGTCGCAGGCTATTGGCGTTCCGGCGATATCGGCCGCATGGATGCGGAGGGCTATGTCAGCGTGGTCGATCGCAAGAAGGACATGATCAACCGTGCCGGCTTCAAGATCTACTGCACCGAGGTCGAGAATGTGATGTCGCATCATCCCGCGATCGTCGAGAGCGCGGTGGTGGGCAAGCCCGATCCGGTGCTGGGCGAGCGCGTCCATGCGTTCGCCTATAGTCCCGATGGCGGCGACGAGGCAGCGATCAGGAGCTACTGCGCGGAGCGGCTGTCCGACTACAAGGTGCCGGACAGCATCACGTTCTTGACGGAACCGCTGCCGAGGAATGCCAATGGCAAAATCCTCAAGACGGAGCTGCGGAAGATGATGGTCGTTTAAGACGACCGAAGCGCACCTCGCGCTCACTTGTCATCACCCGCGAAAGCGGGTGATCCAGTAAACGCAGGCGCCTGTGATGATCTGATAGGTCCGTGTCTACTGGGTCGCCGGGTCAAGCCGGGCAACGACAGACCTTACCACGCCGCCACCGCGCCATCCGACCTTGGATCCGTCGCGCCTTCCAGCACGCCGTTCTCGTGCAGCACGATGGCGCCGGCATGGCCCATGGTGCCGGTATAGCTGCCGAGCACCTCGACCACATGGCCGGCATCGCGAAGCTGCTGGATCAGCGTGGGATCGAAGCGATCCTCCACCTTCAGCGTGACGCTCTCATCGCCCCAGGTCTTGCCGAGCAGCCAGCGCGGCGCCGTAACCGCCTGCTGCAGCGGAATGCCGAACATGCCATAGCGCGAGAATACCGCCGACTGCGTCTGCGGCTGCCCCTCGCCGCCCATATTTCCATAGACCATGCGGCGGCCATCGTCGAAGATCGCCATCGCCGGATTAAGCGTGTGGAACGGCTTGCGTCCGGGCTTCAGCGCATTCCAGCCGCCATCGGCGAGCCGGAACGAGGCGCCGCGATTTTGCCAGCAGATGCCGGTCTCGGGTAGCACGACTCCGGAGCCGAATTCGAAATAGACCGACTGGATGAAGGACACCGAGCGGCCCTGCCCGTCGATGACGCCGAGCCAGATCGTGTCGCCGGGCTTGCGCACATGCGGCCAGGGTAGCGCGACCTTGCGATCGATGTGGCGCGCCAACTCATCGAGCTTGGCATCGTCGAGGAAGGTCGCGGGATCGACGGTCATGTGATCGGGATCGCCGACATGCTCGTCACGCACGATGAAGGCCTGCTTGGTGGCCTCCACGAGGCCGTGGATGTGATCGAAACCCTCGGCTTGCGTCACGCCGAGACGATCGAACATCGCAAGAATCATCAGCGACGACAGACCTTGCGTCGGCGGCGCCATGTTGAACAGCTGCGCGCCGCGCACGGTGGTGGTCAGCGGCGGGCGTTCGCTGGCCTCATGGTTCTGCAGATCGGCGGCCGTCACTGGCGACTCAACCTTGGCCAGATCGGCGGCAATGCTGTCCGCCAACTTGCCCTTGTAGAAGCTCTCGAAGCCATCGGCGGCGAGACGCTTCAGCGTGGCGCCGAGCGCCGGCAGTTTCAGCACATCGCCTTCGGCCGGCGCCTGGCCATTCGGCATGAAAGTGGCCGCAAAATTCGGCTGGCCTTTCAGCTCCGCGGATTTCTCGGCGGTAAGTTCGGCCTGGCTGCGCGTGACGACGATGCCACTTTCCGCATAATAGATCGCGCTTTCCAGCAGGCGCTCACGCGACAGCGGCGTCTGCCAATGCTTTGAGACATCCAGCGCCTTCTGCCAGCCGGAGACCGTGCCAGCCACGGTGTTGGCGGCCAGCGGTCCGCGGAACGGGATCGTCGCAACACCGTGCTTCGCATAATAAGCGAGATCCACGGTCGCACCGGCGCGGCCACAGGCATCCACCGTCACCGGCGCCTTGCCGGGCTCGGCGATCAGCCAGAAACCGTCACCACCGATACCGGTCATATGCGGATAGACCACCGCCAGCGTCGCCGCCGTGGCAATCGCGGCTTCCACGGCGGTGCCGCCGTCCTTGAGCACATCGAGGCCGGCCTGCGACGCCAGATGATGCGGCGAGGTCACCATGCCCCGGCGCGCGCGCGGTGTTTCAAGCATTTTGGGTCTCCAACGTCTCTGGCATGCCAGCAAATTCCGGCCGCAGTCCTAGCGCGTCTGGCCGATGATTCAAGCCTTCTCACTCGCATGTCGCCACCCGCGAAAGCGGGTGGCCCAGTAGACACCGCTGCCTGTGCGTATCACTCACGTGAGAGCTTACTGGGTCACCCGGTCAAGCCGGGTGACGACATCAGAGAATCACCCCGTCCCGCGCCACCAGCCGGCCGTTCTTGTAGACGGCGCGGCGCTTCGGCAAATCGACCACCGCCTGCGGCACATGCGGCGCGTCGATGGCGACGAAATCGGCCCTGGCACCGACGCGCAGGCCGTGATCATCCAGTCGCAAAGCCCTGGCGCCACCGGCCGTCACGATATCGAATGCCAGCGTCAGGTCTTCGTCGGTGTTGAAGCCCGAGCGATAGCCGATCATCATCGCGCGGCCGAGCATGTCGCCATCGCCGTAAGGCCACCAGGAGTCACGAATATTGTCGCAGCCGCCGAACACCGTGACGCCGGCCGCGCGCAGAAGCTTCACCGGCGGAAACGGCCGCGCACCCGGCGCATTGGTCATGATGGCGACGCCGCTCCTGGCCAGCAGCTCAGCCGTTCGCTGCACCACATCCGCCGCGACATCGCCGAGCGAATAGGCGTGGCTGATGGCCACATGCCCCTGCATGCCGAGCGCCTGCGTCCGCGCGCAGATCTGTTCGATCTCGAAAATGCCGAGCATGGAGGGATCATGCAGATGGATATCCACATCGACGCCGCGGCGCCCGGCGATACCGAACACGACATCGAGATGCTTCTCGACATCGCGATCAAAGCCGCCGGGATCGAGACCGCCAATGACATCCGCGCCGAGATCGAAGGCAGCATCGAGCAGATCCGGCGTACCGGCGCTGCGCAGGATGCCGCTCTGGGGAAATGCAACGAGCTGGATGTCGATGACATCGCGATGTGCCTCGCGCACGGCGAGGATGGTTTCGAGGGACTTGAGCCCCACCGACCCATCCACCATCACATGGCTGCGCATCCGCGTGCTGCCATGACCGAGGCAGAGCTCGAGCTGGCTTTTTGCCCGCTCTGCCATTGGTGCAGCCTTCGCCATGTTGTCGGCCTGGATGGCGACGCGCTCCTGCACGTTGAAACCGTTGGAATACGGCACATGCGGGCGCCAGACATCGCCATAAAAACTTGTGTCGAGATGGATGTGGCCCTCGACAAAGGACGGGATGACGAGGGTGCCGGCGAGATCGATGGTCTCGGCTGCTGCTGAAGCGCCGCCGCTCGGCGTAATCGCACTGATGCGGCCGGTGGTGACGGCGATGTCGTGCAATGTGCCGTCAGCGAATTTTGCGGATGTGAAGAGTGTGTCGATGGCGGTCATGTGAAGCTCTCTCCGGAAACTTGGACTGTCACCACCCGCGAAAGCGGGTGGTCCAGTAGACACAGGCGCCCGCGATCATCACTATCGTCAATGTGTACTGGATCGCCCGGTCGAGCCGGGCGATGACAATTGAGTTACTGATACGTCGCCACGATATCCGCCACCGCGCGCTCCAGCTGCTGCGCCGTCGCACATTGGCGCACCACATTGCAGAAGGTCGCATAGCGCGGCATCTCGGAATCGCCAAAGCCCCAGCTGACGCGCCCCTCCGGATTGAGCCAGACCAGCCGCTTCGAGCGCTCGCCGATCCGTTTCAGGATATCGGCGCGGGGATCGAGATTGTTGCTGCGGGCGTCGCCAAGCACGATCACCGTGGTCTGCGGCGTCACCGCGCTCATAAAATCCTTTTCGAAATCGGCGAAGGAGCGGCCATAGTCCGACGAGCCATAGCCCACGGAGGACATGATTTGCTTCATCGCCTCTTCCGGCTTGTTGTTCTCCAGCATGGCGCTGACCTCGATCAGGTTGCCGGAGAAGGCGAAGGAGCGCACATCCGACACTACCTCATGCAGGCTGTGGATCAGCAGCAGGAAGAAGTCCGACACCTGCGCCACCGAGCCGGAGACGTCGCAGATCGCCACGATCTTAGGCTTGTCGCGATGACGGCGCTTCCAGGCTGTCAGAAACGGCACGCCGCCCCAGGCGGCATTGCGGCGGATGGTGCGGCGGACATCGAGATGGCCGCGGCGCTGGCGCTTGCGCGGCTTGCTGAAACGCTCGCGCAGGCGGCGCGCGATCTGCCGGATCAGCACGCGCATCTGCGCGATCTGGCGCTGCTCCAGCCGGGCCATCGGCGCACTGCGCAGGATCTCGTTGCGCAGCGCCTCGGTCTCCTCGCGGCCGTAAAGCAGCAGCGCCTGCGCCACCATTTCGCTGACGGTCTCGCGCAAACTGCCGAGGCCTGCCGTCAGCCGTTCGGCATCAGCGGAATTACGAGCATTGAGCGCGTCGATATCGTCGCGCAATCGGGTGATGCCGATCTGCTCCAGCACGCGGCTCGCAAACAGGCCGCGCTGGGTGAAGACACGGATATTGCTGAGGCCGGAGGCGTTGGCCGCATCCGACAAAGCGGCCGTGATCGCCGCGCGGTCCTGCGCCAGCAACATCTGCGCGAGCGCGCCGAGTTCGACAGTGGTCTGCGCGAGCGGCTCGCCTGAGGCAGGCGTTGCCGGGCTGTCCGCAGCCCCGTCGCCCTCGTCGCCACTGCCATCGCCGGCATCGCCATCGTCGTCATTCGCCGCCGGCGGCGCCTCGAAATCGGGATGCGTGAAGAATGCATCGAAGCAGGCCGCGAGCGCCGCCTTCTCCTCGCCGGATTTCGCCATGGTCAGCAGCAGCACATCGCGCAGGATGGCACGATCACCCGGCCCCACTTCGGCAGCAGCCCGCATCGCATCGATGCTTTCGGCAGGCGAGATTCTCACCCCGGCGCCCCGCGCCGCCCGAAAGAAGCGATGCAGCACTTCGCGCATCAGACCCGATCCCTCTCAGCCGTCATTGCGAGGAGCGTAGCGACGAAGCAATCCAGCTCTTGGCTTTGTGGATTGCTTCTCTGCGCTCGCAATGACGGAGATGATCGCATCATCTTACCCGAACACGCCCTGTCGCCCCGACTGGGCGACAAAGGTGGAGACATTCGGCAGCGCCGCTTCGATATCGCCCTCATATTTCAGCAGGACATTCAGCGTGTCCTTCACCATCTCGGAACCAAGTTCGGAGGCGCCGAGCAGCACCAGCACCTTGGCCCAGTCGATGGTCTCGCTCACCGATGGCAGCTTCTTCAGGTCCAGCGTACGCAACTGACTGACAAAGCCGACAAGCTGCTTGCGCAGCGTCGCGGACGCGTCGGGCACACGGGTTTCGACGATTCGCTCTTCCAGCTTTGGCTCGGGGAAGCCGATATGCAGATGCAGGCAGCGGCGTTTCAAGGCATCGCCGAGATCGCGCTCGCCATTGGAGGTGAGGATCACCGTGGGCGGCACGATGGCGGCAATGGTGCCGAGCTCGGGAATCGTGACCTGGAAGTCGGACAGGATTTCCAGCAACAGCGATTCGAATTCGGCATCGGACTTATCGATCTCGTCGATCAGCAGCACGCAGCCTTTCGGCTGCTCGAGCGCGCGCAACAGCGGTCGCGGCTCGACGAACTCTTTCGAGAAGAACACGTCCCCGAAGGCATGCAACTGATCCAGCGCCTTGGCGAGCGTATCGGCATCGCCCAGCACTTCGCCGAGCTTGTCCTTCAGGATCTGCGTGTAAAGCAGCTGCTTGGCGTATTTCCACTCATACAGCGCCTTGGCCTCGTCGAGGCCCTCATAGCATTGCATGCGGATCATCTCGAGGCCGCGCGAGGCAGCGATGGCTTTTGCCAATTCGGTCTTGCCGACGCCGGCCGGCCCTTCGACCAGGATCGGCTTCTCGATCTTCTCGGCGAGATAGACCGCGGTGGAGATCTGCCGGCTGGCGATATAGCCGGCCGAGGCGAGATCGCGTTCAACGGCTTCGATCGATGCGGACGAACTGGTGGTCACGGCCAAGCGCTTCACTCCGGATTTCGCATGCTGGAATAAGCGGCCTAGCCGTGATCAAACCAGCTTTCCGTTGTGCTACGTGGTTCAGGCGGGAACGTCCAGCGCCCTTGTAGGATGGGTTGAGCGCAGCGAAAACCCATCACGGCCGGGCGCTTGAGGTGATGGGTTTTCGCTACGCTCAACCCATCCTACGGCCGCGGCGCATCGCTCACTTGCGGCTGCTGGATGCCTGGCAATTGAGCGCCTTGCGGTAACCGGCCGCGCGGGCGTCGTCCTCGCTGCAGAACCAGCGATCCGGTTTCGGCTGGGTGGCATAGTTCTGACATTGCGGGATCAGATAGACGCCGACATTGCCCGTGAGCTTGGCACGGCGCACCTGCTTTGCGCGGATATTGCAGCCGGACGGCATCGGCAGATCGGCCGGGAACAGGGCTGCACGCAGCGCCTTCTCATTGGCCGGCGGACAGGAGGCGCCTTGCAGTTTGGCATCCGCCGTCTTGGCGCGGAAATCAGCGGGCGTAACGAAACAGCCGCGCCACAGCCCCTGCCGCTTGTCGCGGGCTGCGGCTTCATCCGCCTGGAAACTCGCTTTGGCGCCCGCCTTGGCCGGCGCTTCGATGCTGATGCCATAACCCGACTGGATCATCGCCTGATTGAGGCTGAGCGTTTCACCCGCGACCGTGCAGATGCCGGCGCGGCGGTTCTGGTAGATCTTGTCCTCGCCAAAATCCTCGCAACGCACCTCGCGTTTGTTGATCAGCTTGGCCAGCCGGTCGCGCGCATCGGCGCCGCAGGTCCAGTTGTCGGCGTGCTCATCCACACAGGGCTGATCCATCTCCGGCGCATCCACGCCCGCGAGCTTGTAGGCGACACTGCCGATCTGGATGGTGTCGCCATCCTTGACGATGGCCTCGGCAGCGATTGCGGGAGTGGTCAACAGCAGGAACAGCAGAGGCAGGATGCGCATCGATCTCGTCTCATGAGGAACAAGACCAGTCCTATCAGGCCGCCACCAGCAGCGCCACGCCCATGACGATCAGGACCACGCCGGCAAGTTCGCGCGCCGAGGGCGTCTGCTTGAACGAATAATAAGCCACCGCCTGCGCGAAAAGCACCTCGACCAGCGCCAGCGTGCGCACATTGGCCGCCGCGGTGAGCGCGAAAGCCAGGAACCAGAATTGCGACGCCGCGGCACCTGCGAAGCCCGCCAGCATCGACGGACGCCACAGGCCGAGAATATTGCGCAGGATCACCGGTTCGCGCAGCAGCAGATAGGCGGTCAGGATCGCCGTCTGCACGAACAGCGACCAGGCCAGCGCATAGGACGCCGCGGTGACGAAGCTCACATCGGGCACCGTGATGATGGCGCCGCGAAAACCGACGGCCGACAGAGCGAAGCCCGCAGCGGCAACGAGTCCCAGCATGATCGGGCGCAGATGACCGAGATCGCGCGTGGCGCGGGGACGCAACGCCGTCACGACAACGCCGGCAGTCGCGATCAGGATCGCGACCACCCGCAGCACCGTGAGATGATCGCCGAGAAACACGAAGCCGAAGATCGCGGTCTGGATCGCTTCGGTCTTGAGATAGGCCGTGGTGACCACGAAGGAGCGTTCGTTCATCGCCGCCAGCATCAGGCCGGTGGCAAAGATCTGGCTGAGCGCGCCGAGCAGCAGCCATGGCCAGAATTCCGTCGTGGGCCAGCCGACTTTATCGCCGGTGGCGACAATGATCACCGCGAAAAAGACCAGCGAGAACGGGAAGCCGAACAGGAAGCGGATATTGGTCGCGCCCCAGGTGCCGAGCGGCCCGGTCAGCGAGCGCTGCATGGCATTGCGCGCCACCTGCCCCAGCGAGGCAATGATGGTGAAGGGTATCCAAAGCGAGGCGATGGTGAACATGAGTCCGAAAGGGTCCGCGGGCGATGGCGCGGAACCTGACTGCGCCGCGCCGCAGGGTCAAGCCGCCTGCGCCCATGCCTGCGATGCGCCGCCGCTTACCAGACGAAGCGGACGACGCCCTTGCCGGCATGGCTGCGGGTGAGGCTGGAGAACTCGCCCTCATAGGTCACGGCGAAAGATAGACCGCTGCCAAGCATGACCTCTGCACTTGCACTGGTCAGCGCGGCATCAGGCGCCATCGCCGCACCGTTTACGATAAAGCTCGCGCCAGGCAGCGACTGGAACGACGCCTGCGCGACGCGGTCGCGGTTGAAGTCATGCGCCCAGGCGGCGCGCCCGCGCAGTGTCAGCAGCGCCCGGTCGAGGGCGAAGGATTGATCCATGCGCAGGCCAAGCTCGCTGCGGGTGGCGGTGACATTGCGCGCGGCATAGGCCAGCGCGAAATTATTGCCGCCGGAGACCAGCGTCTCCGCATAAGCAGGCAGATCGATATTGGTCGCCTGTCCTGCCGCGTAAGGCGTGACACCAACGCCGCCCAGCCACGACAGCATGCTGCGATGGCCGACCTCCACGCGCGCCGAAAGCGCATGCGCGGTGAAATTGGCGCGCAGCCGGTCCGCATCGATGATCGTCACGAGTCGTTCAGTGGTGACATTCTGCCAGCCATAAGCGAGCGCAGCCGAGATATAGGCCGGTCCCTCGTGATGCCTGACGAAGCCGCCGATCTGGAACAGATCGGAATGGCCGGTACCGAGATTGTCGGAGAGGCCGAAACTGGTGCCGCCGCCCGCCATCGCGAATCCGGCGAGGGTCTGCGGCGACAGCCAGCTATCGGCACCGACGGCAACGCCGCCGATCCGGCTGTTGCTGTGATGCGAGCCGACAACGCTGTTGCCATCGGTCGATTGCCCGCCGCCGAACCCGGCCGCCCAGACATTCCAGCGCGACTCGAAGACAGGCGCTGCCGGCGCCGCCTTGGTGATTGCGCCATAGGCGTCACGCCATGATGCAGCCGGACGCTCCGCAGATGCAAAGGCGCTGGATGCATTGCCGGATATCGCAAGCCCGCGATTGGCAGCGAATGGATCGGTCAGCACGCCCATGAACTGGGTCATCGCCTGCACCGTATTCTGCTGCACACCGGTCGAGAGTTCACCCGACGACTGGGTGAGGTCTTCCGGCGCCATGGCACCCAACGCATAGGGAATGCCGCCATGGGTGCCGAAATACGTGTTCAGCGACGCGGCGATGTTGTTCTGGTTGATGTTGAGTCCTGTCAGCTTCAGATCGACATTGAGATAGACGTTGTTGGCGTCATAGCTTAGCGTCGAGACGAAGGACGGCGGCTCGTCGCTATAGACACCGCTGCGGAACGTGCCGGACACGCCGCCTGCCGCATTCAAGATCGTATAGCGCTCGCGTACAAAGGCCGCGGGATCGAAACTGACACGCACCGTCGCATTGCCGAGCGTCGCGACGCCGGTGATATTGGTGCGATCCGCCGACGCGCCGGACACTTCCACCATGTAGCTCGCAGCCGATGCAAAAGTGAGATTGCCCTGCACGGTGAGCAGCCCGACTGAATTGCCGGGCGACAGCATGCCGCCATCAGCGACCTGCGTCGTGCTGACGACGCCATTGCCGCCCAGCGTCGCACCGCGCTCCACACTCACGAGCGACGACGATGCGATCGAGCCGTTGACACTGAGCGTGCCGGCGGTGACGTCCGTCGCGCCCGTATAGGTGTTGAGGCCATCCAGCCGCGTGATGCCGACGCCCGACTGCGTGAACGAACCGACGCCCGAGATCGCCCCGGCCAATGTGAGCAGGCCGTCACGCCTGGCGATCAGCGCGCCATTATTGATGACATCGCCGATGATGGAGCCTGCCAGCCCGCCATCGCCGATCTGCAGGGCGCCCTGGGTGATCATGGTGCCGCCGCTATAATGATTATCGCCGGTCAGGATCGTGGTGCCGGGACCGACATTGCGGAACTGGCCGGTGCCGCTGATCGTGCCGCCGAATGTGTAGACGTCGGAGCGCTGCACCTGCAGTGTTCCGTTATTGACGACATCGCCGAGGATCGAGCCGCCATTGCTCAGCTGCAATGTGCCATTCGCGATCAGCGTGCCGCCGCTATAGGTGTTGGTGTTGGTGAGCACGGTGATGCCGCCGCCCATGTGAACCAGCGCACCGGAGCCTGAAATGATATCGGTGTAGCTCCAGGTGTCCGCGCGGTTGAACGCCAGCACACCATTGTTGATGACATTGCCCGACAGCGTGCCCGTCACGCCGCCATTACCGACCTGCAGCGTGCCGGCAGTGATCACCGTGCCGCCGCCGGGAACCGACGCCCCGGCCAGCACCAGTGTGCCCGCGCCGTCCTTGGTCAGGGTGCCGGGTCCGAGAACATTGCCCGTGGTCGAGAATGTGGTGCCGAACAGCGTGTCGATCGTGCCGCTGCCGGCCAGCTGGATCGCGCGCGACGATGCGATATCGCCCAGCGTGAACAGTCGGCCGCCGGAGAGCGTGAGAGTCCCGGTCCCGAGATTGGCATCCGCAGAGATGGCAACGGTGCCGCCGGCAACCGTCGTGCCGCCCGTATATGTATTCGTGCCCGACAGCAGCAGCGTGCCGCTGCCGGTTTTCACGACACTGCCACCGATCCCGCTGATGGTGCTTGCGATCACCGTATCGCCGGCCTGATCGAGCGTCAGCTTTGCACTGCTGAGCGCGATCTCGCCGCCGAAGCCGATCAGGGACCGCGTCGTCGTATCATAGCCATTGAGATCGAGCTTGCCGCCATAGACGACGACGTCGCTGCCATTGGGGAGCGCACCGAAATTGCCAAGCTGCAGCGTGCCGGCTTCGAGCACCGTGCCGCCGGTCCAGCCGTTGACCTGGGTCAGCACCAGCGCACCGGCACCGGTTTTGATCAGGCTGCCTGCGCCTGACACTGTATTGGTGAAGATCAGCGACGTCCCCGCATCGGTGTCGATTTCACCGATCCCGAGCAGCGACACATTGCGCGTCCAGCTGATATTGCCGGTCGTATGCAGGATGCCGTTGTCGAAGGTCAGACTACCGCTGCTGCCGAGATTGGCGTCCGACGAAATCTGCAGCGTGCCGCCGCTGATGGTCGTGCCGCCGGTATAGGTGCTGGTGCCCGCGAGCACGAGCGTGCCGCCGCCGGTCTTGTTGATGCCGCCCGCACCCACGATCGGCGCCGAGATCGTCGCGCTCTCATTGGCCAGCACGCGGAGTTCGCCGATCCCGTCGCTGCCATCGAAGGCGGTCGGCCGCAACACGCCGCCGGCCCCCGCCACGAGGCTGTATGTGCCGCCGGCAAATTGCAGTCCGGCGAAGGACTGGCTGCCCTCGATGCTTACCGTGTCGCCGATGCCGCGGAACACGCCGTATTTGCTGCCCCACGGCGCAGGCACGATGCCGCCGATCGTGTTGAACCAGCTGTTGCTCGTGCTGGTCCAGGGCCCGGCGCCATGGACCCAGGTCTGCAGCACATTCACGCCATCCGGAATGACCACGAGATCGACCGCCTGGGCGATCTGGGTATCGACGGCATAGATCACGTCGAACGGCCCCGAATCCGGCGGCGTCCGTCCCAGCACCATCGTATCTCCGGGCGCAGGACCAGCCCCCGTATAGGTCATCATGCGGTAGTAGCCGATGGCCGGCTCGCCCGACGCATCGACATTCAACGTCGCTCCGGCCAGGGCGAGATCGCCATTGACCCTCACCGTCGCCGATGTGGTGGAGCCGCCGATCGATGAATGGCCGAGATGAAAGTCAAAGGCGCCGCCGGGCGACAGCGTGAGATTGCCGTTCACCGTCAGCTCACCGCTGCCATTCGGCGCCAGCGTGCCGCCCTGCGCGACGGTGACATGGCCCACCGTTCCGTTGCCGCCGAGCCTGCCATTGTCGCCCACCGTGGTGGTGCCACCGGTCAGCCCCGCGACCTGCAAACTCGCATTGCGGATCGTCGTGTCCCCGGTGAAGCCGGCGCTGCGGCCGGACAGCACCGTGGTGCCGCCGAGCACATTGATCACGCCGTTGCCGCTGATCACATTGTTGAAGAGATAGTCGCTGCCGGTGTGGTTGAAATTCAGTGCGCCCTGATGTGCCAGCACAACGGTGCCGCTGATACTGCCGGCCGCCCGTGCAGCCGTGCCCGCATCCGCGCCGATGGTGAGTGCACCGCCGATGCCGAGATCGCCGACATAGACCGTGCCCGCTTTGGCCACGCCGCCATTGCTCACCGAGAGCGCGCCGAAGGATTGCGCGCCGATTTTCAGGACCCGCGCATCGAGCACGGCGCCGGCGCCATCGATCTCCACGCGGCCGGTCGCGACGCGTGTTGAGTCATTGCCGATCGAGGCCGTCGCCGCCGTCACGTGGCCGCCTGCGACCAGCAGCGTGCCATTGCCGCGATAGCCGATGAAGAGATTGGTGTTGAGCCACGAGGCGCCTCCGCCCAGCACGGTCACAAAGGCATTGCTGCCGTCGCTATAGCCGACATAGCCATTGGCCGTGGTGAGTTTCGTCGCGCCGCTGAAAACCAGCCCGCCGCCATTGGCCTGCAGGTCCCCGGTAAACGCCGTCGGCGTTCCCGACACGGTCCAGTCACCCGGCCCGTTCTTTTCGAAGATGCCGAACCCCTGATACTGCGCACCCACGCCCGACAGGTCGAATGTCCCGTTCGTCGAACCGCCGAGGGCGAGTGTATCCGGCCGCCCGCGATTGCCGGCGGCGATGACATTGCCGCTGATCTGCGATCCCGCTTGCAATTCGAGCCGGTTGCCGCCGCTGGCGAACAGGATCGCCGCAGCGGTTGCCGCGCCGTCGCCGCTCGTCCCGCCGGCAATGCTGCCCGCATTGACGATGGTGACGCCGCCGGACAGATTCCCGGCATTGATGCCCGCGCCGCCGGCGCCGGCCGCCGCATCATTGGCGCCCACGCCGCCATTGCCGCCCTGGATCACGGCGCCATGGTCGATGGTGATCCGTTGCGATCCACCGAGCTGCAAACCATCGCCGCCGACACCGCCACGGCCATCCGCACCGGAACGTCCGGGATCATTGGGCGGCAGCGAATAGCCGTAATCATCGCCCGGCTGACCGCCCGCGCCGCCGGCCCCGCCATTGCCGCCAGTGCCACCGGCGATGCGCATCCCCGACCCGATCTGGGTCGATACATTGAAGCCCAGCCACGCACCCGCGCCACCGGCGCCGCCCTGTCCACCGCCGCCGCCATTGCCGCCCGCGCCGGGATAATAATTGATGCCGGAGCACACCCCATGCTCGTCGCAGGTCTGCGTCGAATAGGCGCGCGATCCCTGGCCGCCGTCACCACCATTGCCGCCGTTGCCGCCATTGCCACCGACGACGCTGCCCTGGGTCCAGACATGGATACCCGCGGCATTCGTCACCACGCCATATCCGCCGCCGCCACCGCCGCCGCCGCCACCGCCGGCTGCACCATCCGACGTGAACGGAATCGGCGGGAAGATCGGCGCCAGCGTGCTCCAGCCGCCCGTGCCGCCATGGCCGCCCTTGCCACCGGCGACACCTGACACGGACAGATTGTTCACCGTCCCCGGCGTCGTGATGATCAGACCGGTGGCGCCGCCGCCCCCGCCGCCACCGCTGCCGCCGTCGTGGCCGGGCGGATCGAATTCGGCAACGCCATGCGCTCCGTTGCAGCCATCATTGCCGTCCCGATGAGCGACCGCGTGACGCTTGGCCGAACCGCATTGATGAGTCTGGAAAGGCGCATCGCTGGTGCCGCCATCGCCACCGCCCTTCTTGTGGGCGCCGCTACCGCCTTTGCCCCCCGTACTGCCCGCGGCAGAGGATTGATTGCTGCCGGCTTCCGCGCCGCCACCGCCACCACCTCCGCCGCCATTCGTCAGAGTGCCATAGGCTGCCACGCCGCCTGCGATGGGCTTGCTGATTCCGTGCGCGCCACCGGCGCCGCCCTGGCCAGATACTTGCTGCTGCGCATGGAGGGCTTGCGGCATCAGCAGCGGCGCAAGCATGAAGGCCGATCCGGCCAACATGCGCAGGATCGCAAGATCGGATGCAGATGCGCGCAGCCGGCGCGTCATGATCGCGCGATCCCGCTCATGGCCCGGTCAGCCACGACGCAAGCGACATGTGATTCGCCAATCTTCATTCCCGGAGCCCCGGCCCGCGCAACGATGCGCATCCCGCCCCAACAGGCACGCGATCACACGGGTGTTCGCAATGATGGATCGACGAAACGACGCGCGGGTTCGACGAACGTCCTGCGCGTTTTGCAGCTATTGAATCGCAACAACACCTCGCGCCTGAAATCCGTCACCCGCGAGCGATCGTAATGATTTCTTAACTATACATTGAGCGCTGATCGAAGTGTAGCTGCACGACGTCAGATGCCCAGACGCGCGCGCAATTCGGCGCGTCCGGCACGCGACACCGGCCAGAGATCGCTGACCTCATGCACACGCAATTGCCACGCGCCACTGTCGCGCCGCTCGACATCGCGCACGAATTGATGATTGACCACCGCCGTGCGATGGATGCGCACGAAGCCGCTAGCCGGCAGCAGGCCGAGCCATTGCGTCAGCGTACGCAGATCGAGTGCCATCGTCCCGTCGGTGAGCCACACTTCGGTATAGTCCTTCGACGATCGCAAACCGACGATCTCCGCCAGCGGCGTGCCACGCACGCCATTCGCACGGCGAAGATAGATCAGCGCCCCCGGTGCCGATGACAGTTCACCGCTGACCAAATCAAGCCGCGGCGTCGCATAGCGCGCAGCCGCAATCAGCTCCGCGCAGTCGAACAGCTCGGCGATCTCCGCGCGCCATCGCCGTGGAGCCTCCACCGCATCGAAGCCGATGCAGGCCATCAGCCGGCCATCATGAAACATGGGCACGCTGAGCACGCTCTTGTTGCTCTGGCGCATGAACTCGGCGCGCAGTGGCCCGGCGCTGCGCGGCAGCGCCTCGATATCGTTGATCATGACAGCCTGTCCCGCCACCAGATGCTGGTGCAGCCAGCCGATCATGGTGAGAGGCACATTCTGCAGATCCTGCACGAACGAGCCCGCGCTGCCGCGACTCCATTCATGGGTGTTGCGAAAGCGCAGATGATCGGCGTCGTATTCGAACATCCAGGCGCGATCAGCACCGGCGCTGGTACCGATCGCCTGCAGGATCATTGCGATGGCCGCATCGAGCGGCTGGGTGAGCAGAGCGCGCGCCGCCTCGAACACCCAGCGCCGTGACGACGCCAACGCGCCGTCATCGCGGCTGACGAATTCCCAGGGCGGCGTTGGATCGAACGACAATTGCAATGCTCACAGCGAGGCTCGGCAAAAATTATCCGAGCGCGGCGGTATCAGCAACGGACCAATCCGGGTGAAGGTGCAGCCATTCCCGCATATCCATGAACGCTTTCATCTTGGGCAGATGCCTGCGGATCGACCGCACAAGTCGCATTGCGGCGCGCGCATTTGACGATACAGTCATGCCAGGTGCATTCGGAGACTGCCGGATCATGCTGCGATTACTGCCTGTCGTCCTCGCCACGCTCGGCTGGCTTGCCACGCCCGCGCTCGCACAGACCGCGCCGCGCGGCAGCGAGTGTCTGGCAATGGCCACACGGCCACCACTCGCCATTCCCGTCAGCCTGCGGCGTACGGCCGCCAAGGCGGATGAAGTCACCATCACCTATGCCGGGCACTCCACCTATTACATCGACACGCCCGGCGGCGAGACCATCGCCACAGATTACAACGGTGTCTACAAGCTCGATCGCGTCCCCACCGTCGTGACGATGAACCGTGCGCACAGCACGCATTACACGCTGCATCCCGACCCGCGCATCAAGACGGTGCTGCATGGCTGGGGCGAAGGCGCACAGCCCGCACAGATCCACGAGCGTATCGGCGACGTGCTGATCCGCAATGTCACCACCGACATCCGCCGTTATGTGGGCGACGACTCCGGCGGCGAGATGATGAAGGACGGCAATTCGATCTTCATCTTCGAGGTCGCCGGCCTGTGCATCGGCCATCTCGGCCACCTCCACCACAAGCTCGATGAAAGCCATTTTGCCGCGATCGGCCGGCTCGACATCGTGATGGTGCCGATCGACGGCAGCTATACGATGTCGCTCGACGGCGTCTCCGACATCACCAAGCGCCTGCGCGCCTCCGTCGTGCTGCCGATGCACCGCTTCATGACGCCGCTCAGCGATTTCATGCAGAAGATCGGCCAGAGTTTTGCCATCGACCAGCGCAGCGCAAGGACGCTGACCATGTCGCTGAACGCACTGCCGAGAGCGCCGACGGTGATCATCTTGGATGGGGTGTAGTCAGGGCGGATGCTCCAGACTGTGTCGTTGCCCGGCTTGACCGGGCAACCCAGTACACACTGGCGTCTCGGATAAAGCTGCCCGGCGCGTGTCTACTGGATCGCCCGCTTTCGCGGGCGATGACAGTTGGAGTGGATTTGTTCTATCTTTGTTCTTGACAAAATTCCCATAGCCACCATTATCCCTCCCGTCTCGTTCGCGAGGGGCGCTCTCATGAGGCGTCTTTTGGGCGGAACGTGGATGCGGCGCCTGCGGGCTTGAGGCAAACGCAGCCTCTCGCACTCGGGTGGTCGAGGGTCACCGTCCGGCCCCACTACGGGGGTCTGCCGCTAGCGCGGCTGGACGTGGTGCGGGTGAAGGCGGAGAAATCCGTCGGATGGCTTCAATGGAAGCGCCCAGTACCCGGAAGAACGGTCCTTCGGCTAGCAAGACGTCGCGGTGGCGCGCCGTAAGGCGTTGCGCGGCTCAGGTTTGCTGGCGATCCAGCAGGCAGGAGCAGCGTCCAGTCCCACCCAGTGCGCCTTGCGGCGTGCCACCTCCCCTCATGTCTCGGGGGGAGACCTGCTCACACCTCGGACGCCACAGGCGCCGCGAGAACGCGGACTCATGATTTCAGGAATGACGGGGCTGTTTGACAGGTTGATCAGGACGTCCCGCACCGGCAGGAGTGCTCCCTCCCCCAAGCGGCGCAGCGGCGCAGCGGGGAGGGCCGGGGTGGGGTCTATCCCCACGTGACGTCGGAGTTTGCGGAAGCACCCCACCCGTCTCGAAGCTCGCTGAACGCTCGCGTCTCACCACCCTCCCCGCTGCGCCGCGTCGCGGCTTGGGGGAGAGCGAAGAAGCGCGTCACACCTCTTCCGCCACCACCATGTAATTCACACCCATATCGCCTGAGATCGACCAGCGATCCGCAAGCGGATTGTAGCTCACACCGGCCTGCTCGGTGATCCCCAACTTGTTGCGCTCGAGATGCTTCGCCAGTTCGTCCGGCGTCACGAACTTCTCCCACTGATGCGTGCCGCGCGGCAGCCAGCGCAGGACATATTCGGCAGCGACGATGCCGAGCGCAAAGCTCTTGAAATTGCGGTTCAGCGTCGAGACGACCATCAAGCCGCCGGGCTTCATCATCGACGCACAGCGATCGAGGAAGGCGCCGACATCCACCACATGCTCGACGACTTCCATCGCCAGCACGATATCGAAACGCTCGTTCGGATCGAGTTCTTCCACGGTGGTGCAGCGATAGTCGATCGCCAGCTTGCTCTTTTCCGCATGCAAATTGGCCGCGGCGATATTGGTTGCCGATGGATCGATACCCGTCACCTGTGCGCCGAGCCGGGTAAACGGCTCACACAGCAAACCCGCACCACAGCCGATATCGAGCAGGCGCAAGCCATCAAGGCAATTCAGGCTGCGCGCATTGCGGTCGAACTTGCGGCAGGCGGCGTCGCGGATGAAGGACAGCCGCAGCGGATTGATCTTGTGCAGCGGCGCCATTTTGCCGCGCGGATCCCACCACTGCTCGGAGAGTTTTGAAAATTTTTCGATCTCCGCCGCATCGACGGAAGCGGCGGAGGCATCGGCGAAAGGGGTGTCTGTGGTCATGATAAAAGTCTATCGCGCTGTGATGTGGCTGCGGAATGCGAGCGGCGAAGCGATCAGTTCGATCTTCTGCTCGTCGTCGCCCATATTCTCGATGATGACATTGCCATAGTTCAGAATGCGTCCGGGGATGCTTTGATCCACGCTGACGCTGGCAACCTTGTCGATACTGATCTCAAAGGTGCGGCGGGTGATGAATCCTTCCTTGTGAACCACCCGCAAAGTGGTCACATCGGTCTCCGTGGTCCAGCGGCGGAACCAGGCGACGACCGTAAAGTAAAACGCCACCACGGCGATCACGCCCGCAGCGACAAGCCCCGCCAGCGTCAGTGCCGGATTCACCCCGGAGCCCACGAACAGCACGGCAGCCACGATCCAGCCCAGAATGCCCTTCCAGTACACGACCCAGTGCAGGTTGCTGGAATACAGCACCTTTTCGCCCGGCTGCAGGATATCGTCGATATAGCGTCCCATATGCCGTCCGAACTGCCTATCTTGGGGCTTTCTAAGCGGGTTCGGGGCGGGTTGCTTGCCCCCACACGCGCCGCTATGTATACGCGCCTTTTCGCCCGCTCGCGTCGCGCGCGCGGTATCTTTACCCACTGTCGCCAGGGAATGCACCACTCGTCATGGGCCGTCTCGTAATGAAGTTCGGCGGTACGTCCGTCGCCAATATCGATCGCATCCGCAACGTCGCGCAGCACGTCAAACGCGAAGTCGATGCCGGTCACGAGGTTGCGGTCGTGGTGTCGGCGATGTCGGGCAAGACCAATGAGCTGGTCGCCTGGTGCACCGATGTCTCGCCGATGTATGACGCGCGGGAATATGACGCCATCGTCGCCTCCGGCGAATTGGTGACCGCGGGCCTGCTGGCGATCGCGCTGCAGACCATCGGCATCGAGGCGCGCTCCTGGCAGGGCTGGCAGATCCCGATCAAGACCTCCGACGCCCATGCCTCGGCCCGGATCGACGAGATCGACGGCGAGAAACTCATCACCCGCTTCAAGGAGCGCAAGGAAGTGGCCGTCATCGCCGGCTTCCAGGGTATCCACGAAGCCACCGGCCGCGTCACCACGCTCGGCCGCGGCGGTTCCGACACCTCGGCCGTGGCCATTGCCGCCGCCATCAAGGCGGATCGCTGCGACATCTATACGGACGTCGATGGCGTCTACACCACCGACCCCCGCGTCGTGCCCAAGGCGCAGCGCATGAACAAGGTGGCATTCGAAGAAATGCTGGAACTGGCCTCGCAGGGCGCCAAGGTGCTGCAGGTCCGCTCCGTCGAGCTCGGCATGACCCACAATATGCCGATCTTCGTCCGCTCCAGCTTTGACAAACCCGAAGATATCGACCCGCACGGCACGCCGCCGGGCACGCTGATCTGCAGCGAGGAGGAAATCATGGAAAGCCACGTCGTCACCGGAATCGCCTTTTCCAAGGACGAGGCCCAGATTTCCGTCCGCCAGATCGAAGACAAGCCGGGCGTCGCCGCCTCGATCTTCGTGCCGCTGGCCGATGCGAACATCAATGTGGACATGATCGTCCAGAACGTCTCGGAAGACGGCAAGACCACGGACCTCACCTTCACCGTGCCGGCCACCGATTATGCCCGCGCCAAGGAGACCATCACGGCCGCCAAGGGCAAGATCGGCTTCGCCCGCATCGACAGCGCCACCGATGTCGCCAAGGTGTCGGTGATCGGCTCGGGCATGCGCAGCCATGCCGGCGTCGCGGCCCAGGCTTTTGCCGCGCTCTCCGAGAAGCAGATCAATATCCGTGCGATCACCACGTCGGAAATCAAGTTCTCGGTGCTGATCGATGCCGCTTACACGGAACTGGCGGTGCGCACGCTGCACACGCTGTACGGTCTCGATAAAGCGTAGAAAATTTTTCCTGAAACATCCCGCTTTTTAATGTGAACGGGATGTTTCTCGTCTGGCAGGCGTTTTGCTTGGCAAAACAAGCCTCAAACCGGTATACGCCCTTATTAGGGGCAACCGTATCGGTTGAGGGCGCCGTTTCGGACAATCTGATTCGGTTTCCACGGTCGCGCCTGTTTGCGCAGCCGCGCAAATGCTATTGATTTCTGAGGTTTAGCGCCAGCGCACGATTGTCCGCGCACTGGCCTCGCGGGGAGGGTGTCGGCACATGCGGAGCGCGTCGGGCGGCCCCCGAGTCTTGCTGAGACGGCTCCGTGAAGTCATGGCGGAGCAGGTCAGCGCTCAGGAGCGTCTCGACAAGATCGTGGTGCTGATCGCCGCCAATATGGTGGCCGAAGTCTGCTCCACTTACGTGCTGCGCGTCGATAACACGCTCGAACTCTACGCCACCGAAGGCCTCAACCGCGAAGCCGTGCATCGCACGGTGCTGAACGCGCATGAAGGCCTCGTCGGCCTGGTGTCGTCGGAAGCGACGCCGCTCAATCTCAACGACGCGCAAAGCCATCCGGCCTTCGCCTTCCGCCCGGAAACCGGCGAAGAAATCTATCACTCGTTCCTCGGTGTGCCGATCCTGCGCGCGGGCAACACGCTCGGCGTGCTGGTGGTGCAGAACCGCGCCAAGCGCACTTATGTCGAGGAAGAAGTCGAGGCACTGCAGACCACGGCGATGGTGCTGGCGGAGATGATCGCCTCGGGCGAACTCTCGGCATTGGCACAGCCCGGCGCAGAGCCTGCCGCACGGCATTCGATCCACAAGACCGGCGCCATTCTCTCCGACGGCATCGCACTCGGCCACGTCGTGCTGCACGAGCCACGCGTCGTCATCACCAATTACATCGCCGAAGACCTGCCGAAGGAAATCAAGCGGCTCGATACGGCGCTGACGAAACTGCGCGCCGATCTCGACCGCATGCTGGAGCGCGGCGACGTCGCCGAGAGCGGCGAGCATCGCGATGTGCTCGAAGCCTATCGCATGTTCGCCAATGACCACGGCTGGTCGCACAAGCTGCATGAAGCCGTGGCCACTGGTCTCACTGCGGAAGCAGCCGTCGAGCGCGTGCAGTCCGACACCCGTGCGCGCATGCTGCGCTCGACCGATCCCTATCTGCGCGACCGCCTGCATGATCTCGAGGATCTCGGCCATCGCCTGATGCGCCAGCTGGTCGGCCAGGATCATGCGCCGTCGCGCGAACAGATGCCGGACAATGCGATCCTGATCGCCCGTGCGATGGGCCCTGCCGCATTGCTCGACTACGACCGCAAGAAGCTACGCGGCCTTGTGCTGGAAGAAGGCACCGCGAATTCGCACGTCTCCATCGTGGCGCGCGCGCTCGGCATTCCAGCCCTTGGCGAAGTCGCCAATGCGCCGGGCATTGCCGATCCCGGCGATGCGATCATCGTCGATGGCACATCCGGCTCGATCTATATCCGCCCGTCGCAGGAAATCGAATCCGCCTATGCCGAGCGCGTGCGCTTTCGCGCCCGACGACAGGCGCAGTATTCGGCGCTGCGCGACAAGCCCTGCGTGACAAGGGACGGCGTGAAGGTCGATCTGCACATCAATGCGGGCCTGATCATCGATCTCCCGCATATCGACGACACCGGTTCGGCCGGCATCGGCCTGTTCCGCACCGAATTGCAGTTCATGGTGGGCGAAAGCCTGCCGCGCTCCAGCGATCAGTTGCAGCTCTATCGCGCCGTGCTCGACGCTGCCGGCTCGAAGCCCGTGACCTTCCGCACGCTCGATATCGGCGGCGACAAGGCGCTGCCTTACATGGAGACCGTGGTCGAGGAAAACCCCGCGCTCGGCTGGCGCGCGATCCGTCTCGGCCTCGATCGTCCGGGCCTTTTGCGCGGCCAGATCCGCGCGCTGCTGCGCGCCGGTGGCGGCCGCGCGTTGCGCATCATGTTCCCGATGATTTCGGAAGTCGCCGAATTCGATCAGGCCAAAGCGATCATCGAGCGCGAGCTGACCTATCTGCGCCAGCACGGTCATGCGCTGCCGGAGCGCATCGATGTCGGCACCATGATCGAGGTGCCCGCGCTGGTCTATCAGCTGGATGAGCTGCTGAAGAAGGTCGATTTCGTCTCGGTCGGCTCGAACGACCTGTTCCAGTTCCTGTTCGCGGTCGATCGCGGCAACTCGAAGGTCTCTGATCGCTTCGACACGCTGTCGGCGCCGATCCTGCGCGTGCTGCGCGAGATCGTGCAGAAGGGCGACGCCGCCAAGCGCCATGTCTCGCTGTGCGGCGAGATGGCCTCGCAGCCGATCGGCGCGCTCGCACTGGTGGGGCTTGGCTATCGCACGCTGTCGCTGTCGGCGACGGCGCATGGTCCGGTCAAGGCGCTGATCCTCGATCTGGATGCGAAGAAGATTCAAACCGAGATAACCAAGTGGCTCGACGCACCGTCGGGCAGCATTTCGATCCGGCAGAAGCTGACCGAATTTGCCGACGCAGAAGGCCTGTCGTTGTAGCGAGGCTCAGCCCGACGACGTCACCCTGCCCTTCTGCGCTATCCGAGAATCCAGCATGTCTAATCTTCCCGAAACCAAACTCGACGTTCTTCTCGCCCATCATGCCTCGCTCGAAGCAGCCGTGCTCGGCCAGCTCGCGGCCGAAGACTATGTGAAGACGACGCGTGAGCTTGCCGAGCTCAATCCGCTGATCGATGCCGTCAAAACCTATCGCGCCGCCGTCAGCGAGCTGAAAGACATCGACGCGATGATCGTTGATGCCTCCACCGATGCCGAGATGCGCGAGATGGCGGAGATGGAACGCCCGGCACTGGAAGAGCGCATCGAGACCCTCGCCCAGGAAATCCGCGTGGCGCTGCTGCCCAAGGATGCCATGGACGACCGCAACGTCATGCTGGAAATCCGCGCGGGCACGGGCGGCGACGAAGCCTCGCTGTTCGCCGGCGACCTGTTCCGCATGTATGAGCGCTTTGCGTCGCTGCAGGGCTGGAAGGTCGAGGTCGTGTCTGCTTCGGAAGGCACGGCCGGCGGCTACAAGGAAATCATCGCCGAGGTGAAAGGCCGCGGCGCCTTCGCCAAGCTGAAATTCGAATCCGGCGTCCATCGCGTACAGCGCGTGCCCGATACGGAAACGCAAGGCCGCATTCACACTTCAGCTGCGACTGTCGCTGTTCTGCCCGAGGTCGAAGAGGTCGATATCGACATCAAGCAGGATGATCTGCGTATCGACACCATGCGCGCGCAGGGCGCTGGCGGTCAGCATGTCAACAAGACCGAATCGGCGATCCGCATCACGCATATCCCCACCGGCATCGTTGTCATGATGCAGGACAGCCGCTCGCAGCATAAGAACCGCGCCTCGGCCATGAACATCCTGCGCTCGCGCATCTATGATGCCGAGCAGCAGCGCCTCGATGCCGCGCGCTCGGCGGAGCGCAAGGAAAAGGTCGGCTCGGGCGACCGTTCCGAGCGCATCCGCACCTATAATTTCCCGCAGGGCCGTGTCACCGATCATCGCATCAACCTGACGCTCTACAAGCTGCCGCAGGTGATCGCCGGCGAAGCACTGCATGAATTGACCGATGCGCTGACCACCGAGCACCAAGCCGCACAGCTCGCGGCCCAGGGCGACGCGTGAGCGCCGACGACAACGACTTCACTGGCCAAAGCGTCGAAGCCGCTCGGCGCTCGCTCACAAACCTGCTCCGCGCCAGCGATATCGACTCGCCTGAACTCGATGCCCGGCTGCTGGCCGGCGCCGCGCTGGGTCTCGATCTCACCGGCCTGATCTCCGCCGCGAAACGCACGCTCTCCCCGGATGAAGCTGCGCAACTCGCGCAATTCGCTGCCCGTCGCCTCTATGGCGAACCGGTCGCGCGCATCACCGGAAGCAAGGAGTTCTGGGGGCTACAATTCACCCTCTCGGCCGACACATTGGTGCCGCGCCCCGACACGGAAACCATCGTCGAAGCCGCACTCGACTGTCTGGACACGAGCGGGCCTCGATCACGCGCCTTGCGGATCGCCGATCTCGGCACCGGCTCTGGCGCGATCATGCTGGCGCTTCTTTCCGAATTCCCCAACGCGACTGGCATTGCGACCGATATCAATCTCGCTGCATTGCGAGCTGCGCGCGGCAATGCAGAACGCAACGGCTTGGCTCGGCGCGCGCATTTCGTAGCCTGCGACTATGCGTCGGCCCTGTTGGGCGGCTTCGATCTCATCGTTTCGAACCCGCCCTATATTCCGTCGTCTGATATCGCGGCGCTCGACATCGAAGTCCGCGACCATGATCCCCTGCGTGCGCTCGATGGCGGAAGCGATGGCTACGACGCCTATCGCATCATTGCTCCCGAAGCTGCGCGGCTGCTGACGCCCGGCGGCTTCCTGGTGGTCGAGGTCGGGTATGATCAAAGCGATACAGTCGCCGACTTGATCGCGGCTGCCGGGCTGGTATCTGTCGGACCCGCTAAAACCGACCTGGGAGGCGTCAAACGGGCGGTTATGGGGCGAAAAAAGCCGCGATAAAGCCTTCTTAAATCGAAAAAAACCGCTTGGAATATCCGTTGGGAGCGACTACCTTCCCAGCAGCATCGGAACAGGGTTGGTTCGCCCCAGAGGTATGTGGGTGGCCAGTAATCTCGGAAGAGAGCCCGGCCGGATACAGGTTCCACAGGCAGGTTAGATTGAGCGCGAAGGCTGAAAGTGCTGCGCAGCTCACGACCGCAGAGCGAACGAAAGCCTGATTGTTGAGCTTCGAATTTCACGGACAAGCGCCGCGCCGGGACACGCCCCCGGGTTTGGCAGGAGTCTGACTTGGCCGGATTGACGGGATCAATCGGCGATTGGGGAACGCGTCTTTGCTGAACGCGACTTTGGGCAAAATCGATGCAGCGATGATCTGCACGAGTAACCGGACGCATGCCTCGCATAGGCCTGTCCGAATCCTGCGGAATGCTGCCGCAGCACAAGAATCCAGCGTCATGAATTTCAGCGCCAAGAGTTTTAGGGCGTAGCCACTCAGTAGACAGCACTCAGTTAGTAGCTCTGTGACAAATCTCAGTAACGAAAGCGACACATGAGAAACGGTCAGAATAACAACAACAAGCGGATGCGTAATAACAACAACCGCAGCAATAATAACAACCACAACAACAATAATAACAATCGGCGCGGCCAGAACCCGATGACCCGGGTCTACGAATCCAACGGCCCCGATATCAAGATCCGCGGCACCGCTTCTCACATCGCCGAGAAATATCTGCAGCTCGCCCGCGATTCGCGCTCGTCGAGCGATCCGGTCGCCGCCGAGAACTACTATCAGCACGCCGAGCACTATTTCCGCCTGATCGCCGCGGCGCAGGAGCAATTCCGCCAGAACCAGCCGCAGCAGCAGCCGCGCGCCGATAATGGCGGCAATAGCGATGCGCAGATGGAAGACGGCGAGGACGAGAGCGAGAACTTCTCGAACTTCGGCGCCGAGCCCGGCTTCGTGCCGCAGCAGCGCGAGCAGCATCAGCCGCGCGAAAACTTCCAGCCGCGCCACGAGCGCAACGAGCAGCCGCGTGGTGAACAGCCCTATCCGCGCGAGGCCCGTCAGCCGCAGCCGCAATATCAGCCACAGCCGCAGCCTGTGGTGCAGCCAGCCGACAATATCGGCCTGCCCTCCTTTATCACCGGCGGCGCTCCGCAGCCTGTGGCTGGCGCGCCGGTCGAGGCGAATGGCGCAACCGGCGAACCGCGCTTCCCGCCGCGTCGTCGTCGCCGCCCGCATGGTCCGCGTGCCGAGGCCGGTGCAGCACCTGCCGCTGTCGGCGAAGACTTCAATCCGGGCAATTCATAAGATCGCCCGCTGCAATAGCGTCGCTTTACGCAGCGACGTTATCTGAGATCATTGCTGGCCGTGGCCGATCCAAAGGCCGCGGCCAATTCTTTTGCGCCGGGCAGATTGCTGTTCGCATCCATGCGGCTGTTGGTGATCGCCAGCAGCTTGGCCACCGTGTTATGGCGGATCGCCACCGGATTGCGCTCATAGCCGCCGCGCTGGAAGAAGTTCGCGGTCGGCACCTGCTCGCGCATCGCCTGCGGCATGGTCACCATGTCGAAGCCATTGCCATCGCCGGTGAGATTCATCATTTCGAGTTCGGCTGCGCTGAGCTGACGATCGACACCGCGGGCACGCGCGAAATTCACCGATGTCAGCAGCTTGTGCACCTGCAATTGCGGGCCGACATCCATGTCCAGCACCAGCGCATGCATGGCCCAGCCCTGCGGCGTGGTGCCGAGCTTCTCGAAGGCACTCCAGCTCTGCGGGCTGTTCTTGACGGCCGCGTGCATACGCTTGAGCACTGCGATCTTGTGATCCATCGCCTTGCGTTGCGGGCCCTGGAGCATTGCCGCGCGGTCGTTCAGAACCTTCAGGAGCTGCGGCCCCTTCTCGGCAATGATCGTGATCGTATTTGCCGTCAGGAGCTGGTTATAGCCGATCGCCGTCGAGATCGCCCGCGAGCCGGGCTTCGACGGATTGAGGCCCGACTGCATGTCGTGTCCGCCATTGCCGCCGGTTTCAAACGAATAGACCCGCACCGCGATGTCACGTGTGAGGCCTGCCTGCAGGGCCGCGCGGGCGTAGGCGCGCTTGAATTCCATCTCGCTGCCCGGACGCTGCGGCGCGAACTGGAATTCTGACCGCGCGGCGCCAAGAAAGTCCGCAACGACCGGCAGATCCTTGCGCACGCGCGGACCGCCATCGTCTTCGGGCTCTGGATTCACCGGACGCTTCGGGCCCTCATAGAGCGGCGCCTGCTCGAGCACATAGTCGTTGAGGCTGACCGCCTGGCCTTCGCGGCGCTTGGCGAAACGGATCTTCCGCTTCTCGGCAATCGCAGCCCAATAGGCACCTGCGTCCTGATCGAAAGCGGCGCGCGCTTCCTGATATTCCGCCAGCTTTCGGCGATATTCCGCGACCGCCTGCGGCGATGCGCCCTGCGCCATCGCATTGGCGACCGACGGCGGGAGCGCCGCAGGATCGAATGCGATCGCCGGCGCTCCGAGCAGCACGGCAAGTGGCAAGGCAATGGCGACGGAGCGAATCGAATGGGGCATGAGACCTGTCGCGTTCGCGCGCAATGCACGCTGGAAAAATGGTCGAGGCGCAGCGCAACGCACGCAGGGCCTCGGTGTTCCGGTCGAACGACGTTGGAGCAGTTTGGTGAATTTTGTCTTGCCAGCCAAGCCCACTTTCGCGGCCTGTTGTCTCACTTCCACGCAAAAACCGGCTGTTCCAGTTCCGCAACGCGGGTGACGCGGCCGGCCAGGAGTTCACTGAACTGATAGACCAATGCTGCGGTCGGTGCGTGGATCATATGGCCAAAATGGCTGTAACGGATCACACGGCGCTCGCTCTCGGGAATGCTGATGAAATCGAACGCCTGCGGTCGCAGCAGCTCCGTGAGCGCGATCCGGTGCACCGAGGCGACCTCGTCCGGATTGGGCACCAGTTGCCGGCTATCCTCGGCCCACATCACCACGGGTGTGATCAGGTAACCGGATCGGGTCGGATAATCGTCGAGCATGCCGATCACGTCGTCGGCGCCGAGTCGCAGGCCGATTTCCTCGTCGAGTTCGCGCAGGGCCGTCTCGACCGGCGTTTCTCCGGGATCGCAACGGCCGCCTGGCAACGCCCATTGATTGCTGTGAGCGCGTAGGCTGGAGGCACGCAGGGTCAGCAGAAGCCCGGTGGCCGCGGCGTCCTCCGCCTGGGCAAGCACCAGCGCCACAGCCGCGCGCTTGAGCGGCTGTGCGGACGTCACTGTGTCTTCGAGGCGGGTGAATGAAGCGACGCGGGCCTCGATTGTCGTCCGCGTGGCGGGAGTGAAGGGAGCCATCATCCGCGACTCTAGCATGGCCGCGGATGATGCAAAGATGGCCGTGGAGCGGTTTGCTATGCCAGTTCTGCGGCCGCCCGCTGCATATTGTCGGACATGTCCGAGGTCACCGTGCTCTGCTCCTCCACCGCGGCGGCGGTCGAGGTGACGAATTCGTTGACGTGTTCGATCGCCTGCTTGATCGTCACCAGCGCGCTGACGACATCGCCGGAAATGCCATTGAGCGATTCAATTTCGCTGGAAATCTTGTCGGTGGCCTGCTTGGCCTGATTGGCGAGATTCTTCACCTCCGACGCCACCACCGCAAAACCACGGCCAGCTTCGCCGGCACGTGCCGACTCGATGGTCGCATTGAGCGCCAGCAGATTGATCTGGCCGGTGATATCGCCGATCAGCCCGACGATGCCGCCCATGGCATGCGCCGCCGACGTCAGTCGTTGCGCCTGGATGTCGGCCGTCTCGACCTGGTGCACTGCTGCTTCCGCCGTCTGCCGCGACTTCACCATGGTCTCGGAGATTTCACGGATCGAGGCATTCATCTCCTCGCTGCCGGCAGCAACCGATTCGATCAGCGACCGCGCCCGCTCGGCCTTCATCCGCGCCATCGCCTGCGCTGTGATATCGGTGGCATATTTCACCACCTTGAACGGCTTGGCATTGAGATCGAAGATCGGATTATAAGAGGCCTGGATCCAGACCTCGCGCCCGCCCTTGCCGAGCCGCTTGTATTCCGCAGCCTGATAGATGCCGCGATTAAGGCTGGCCCAGAATTCGCCATAGGTCGCCGATGCACGCTCCATGGGATCGACGAACATGCTATGATGGCGATCGCGGATTTCGTCGAGCGAATAGCCGAGCGTATCCAGGAAATTCTGGTTGGCCGTGATGATCGTGCCATCCATGCGGAATTCGATGACGGCCTGCGACTTGCGGATCGCTTCCATCTGCCCGTCGCTATCCGCCGCCTTCAGCTTCTGCTGGGTGACGTCGGTCGCGAATTTCACCACCTTGAATGGCTTCCCCAATTCGTTGAGGATCGGATTATACGTGGCCAGGATCCAGATTTCCTTGCCGCCCTTGCCGACGCGCTTGTATTCCGACGCCTGATATTCGCCGCGCGCAAGCCGCGCCCAGAAATCGCGATAGGCATTGCCGTCACGCTCCTGTGGCTCGACGAACATGCTGTGATGCCGGCCCTGAATCTCCGACAGCGCATAGCCGACGGTGGCCAGGAAATTCTCGTTGGCCGTGATGATTGTGCCATCCAGATTGAACTCGATCACTGCCTGGGCACGATCAATCGCCACGATCTTGCCCTGGGCATCCAGGCTCGCGATCTTGCTCGCCGTGATGTCAGTCGCGAACTTGATCACCTTGTACGGCTTGCCATTGCCGTCGAGGATCGGATTATAGCTGGCTTCGATCCAGATCTCCCGGCCGCCTTTGGCAACGCGCTTATATTGAGCAGCCTGAAACTGGCCCTTATTAAGGTTACCCCAGAACTCGCGATAAGCGGCGCTCTCGCGTGTCGCCTGATCGACGAACAGGCTGTGATGCTTGCCCTTGATCTCGTCGAGCGAGTAGCCCAGCGCGGATAGGAAGTTCTCGTTGGCGGTGATGATCGTTCCGTCGAGATTGAACTCGATCACCGCCTGCGAGCGGCTGATGGCAGCCGCCTGTGCCAACGCATTCTGCAATTCCAATTTGCTGCGTCGAGTGAACATTGGTTGCTCCGTGGCTAAAAAAGCCATTGCCTGAAAAAGACATCGATCCGACGGCGCGCCCCATCGCGCGTCGCTATCTCAAAATCACATAAAGTCGGGTGGTAGCGGCTGGCCTAATCGGCCAGCTGCTTGTCGTTGCCGATGCGGCTCCAATAGGCGGCAACCTTTTCGGCCAGCTGGCCCTGACGCTCGCCCTGCTTCGGCACGACGCTCGGCGACGAGCCTTCCGGCATGCCGGCAACCATGCTGCGGGCTGCGAGCTGCTGATAGTATTCCAGCACGGCAATGCGCAGGTTCGACGACAGGTTCGGCGTGTCGCGGCGGCGTTCGATCTTCTCGATATAGTGTTCGATCGTCGTGTTCTCCATCTTCACAATCGCCTGCAGGCTGGCCCAGAAGCTGTCCTCCAGGCTGACGCTGGTGCGCTTTTTCGACACCACCACGGAGCGCTTGCGGTTGACGTTCGGGCGGTTCATCGAGGTCTCGTAAGGCATGGGTAATTCCCTTCTTTCAGAAATGAGAGGTCAGATTTCGTTTACGCATACACATCAGTTCACCAGCACCGCACCATCGCAGCGGATGCCGGTCACCCAGACATCGGCTTGTCCGATGCCGACACCGAGGCTGGAAAGCACGCCCACCAGCAATTGATCGAGTGATCCCGTGGCGGCGCTCAGGATGCCGCCGACCAGCGCACCGAGACCTGGGATCGGAATGCCGAGACCAATGACGGTCACGGTCAGATTGAGATCGCCGAGCAGGCTGCCGATCAGCGACTGGGTGAAGTTCGTGTTCGTCACCGTCTTCTTGGTCTGCGCGGTGATGTCGGCGTAGCTGAAATCGACACTGACCGGCGTGGTATTGCCAATCCCGACATGCGCCTTGCCGGCGACGGTGATCAGGCCGAGATCGACCAGCGTGGCCGGACCAGGATTTGGCTTGGTGCTGACATTCTTCACGTCGGCGGCCGAGACGTTGGCGATCCAGGCGTCGATCACACCCGGCGTCACGCCCAGCGTCACGGTGGATGTATT
>NZ_JBIIOT010000068.1:0-27286 GCF_044336785.1 Tardiphaga sp.
GAGTGTCGCCGTCCCTGAACCGACTTCCACATAGACCGGGAGATTGACGACCGAGGCAGCGCCCGTGCCGATCAGCTTGACCTGCAACAGCACGCGGGTCTGCGCCGTATGGACGCTAACGCCCTTGTTACCGACCGCGACCCAGCTCGATCCTTGCGGCCGCTCGCCGATCTGCACGATCAGCTGCACGCTGGCGATACCCGGCAGGTTGATATTGACGCCGGTATTCACCTGATTGGTGCCATTGGCGATGCCAGCGGTGGCCTGCAACAGATCAAACAGTGAAAGGCTAACGCCCGTCTTCGGCTTAGTGCCGACCTTGAGATCGGCATAGGGCCCGGCATCGATCAGCGATAGCGGCGTGAGCTTGGCGGTGGAGGATGTGGCAGCTTGCGAGATGGTCGAGAGCGCGGTCGTCGCCGTACTGCCGCCATTCGTGGCCTGCTGCGTGCTGAGCGCGGCGGCCAGAATGTCGCCGACTTTGACATTGGCATTGAGGACATTGTCGTAAGTGGCGGCCGTGAGACCGATACGTGTCGACAGCGCGGACAGGAAATCGAATGCGTCGATGCGCGCATTCAGCAGCGCCTGATAATCCATCACCGATAGCGACAGCGTGGTGCCGAGCAGCGAGCCGAGCACACTGTTGAGCAGGCCGCCGTTGAGTGATGCCAGACGCGAGCCGATGGCAAAGGACCCGATCTGCGTGTTGGCTGCGATCGCCTGCGTCTTGATCGTGAAGGCGTTGCTGCCGGTGAAGAACTTGCTGAAGTAAAGCGGCGTCGAGGTCTGCACCGTGACGCGCGCGGCATTGGCCGTGCCGACGGCGGGCGTAACGAAGCGGCTCTGGACAGGAATTGAGGAGTCGGCCGTGTAAGTACCGAGCTCGACGCTGGTCAACGCCGTTGCCGGATAGTTATTGTTGGTCACCGCCGACCTGGCGGCATTGGTCGCATTGGTCAGGTTGCTCGCGGCGACGATCGCGGCGATGTCAGCTGCGCTCTGCGTCTTGCGACGATCGGCTGCAATGGTGCCGACATCGACGCCGAGCGCCGCGCAGCAAATGGCCAGCGTCATGCCGCCAACGGACATGAAGGCGATATTGCCACGCTGATCGGCGGCAAAGCGGCGAAGCAGATTCATCAACGATGCCATCGTCAGAATCCTCCATACGGAATGGAGGCCGAACGGGTCACCAGCGTGGCCGGCTTCGGCACGAAGGGTAGCGTGCAGATGAACATCCCCGCCGCGTCGTAATTCACGGTGACGACGAACACATTCGCATTCGACGGCGACGTTGCCGCCGCAGTCGTCAACTTCGTCGGATTGATCAGTGGATAGGTCGCGGCATTGTTGGTGACATAGGTCGAGGCCAGCGAGCTGCGCTCGGCCTCGGTCATGCCCGCCACCGATGAACGTGCCGCTTCGGCCGCCAGCTGCTGCACGCCGTGAATAACGGCGAGATACGAGCCGAAGACAACGATGCCGAAAACGATCGTCAGGAAGACAGGAAGCAGCATCGCGAATTCGACGGCGCTGGAGCCGCGTCGGCACGATGCAAATGTCTTTCGGTAGCTGGTTGCGAATCTCGACATGCTGCGAGCTTCGCAATGGCGGGTGAAGACTACCTATACAACTTCTATTACCACAAGGGGCTGGCGATCATCTCAGATGCAGGGATAGCGTACGATGTCTGCATTGAAAGTGATGGCCTCATCACTTTCACGGTTGCACAAAGCAAATTCCCTCAGATGTTCATGAAGCGCGATCGCAACACGTCGAGCAGCTGATTGCTCTTCATTCCGCTATCGTTACGCGCGCAGAGCAGCATCTGCGGCACCGCTGGTGTAGGAAGATAATACTCATTGGCGATCATCAGCGATGACGGAACCAGCCGCTTCGGCAACACTGTGAGGCCTATTCCCGCCTTCGCCGCTTCGATGCGGGCGTGAAAATCCGGGCTGGAGAATGCGATCCGATAGATCATGCCTTTGCGCTCGAGCGCCTGCACCATCAGATCATGCATAATCTGACCCGGCCAGGTCAGCAGCGGGATCGGCGCACCAGGGCTGAGCGTAAAATCCTTCGCACGGACCCAGACCACTTCGTCTTCACGCTGATCCACGATTTCCAGAGTCGGATCCGGTGGCGTATCGCTCTGGCTGAGATAGATACCGATATCGACGAAGCCGTCGATCAGGCCTTTGACGATTTCGGCTGAACTGTCGGCATAGATGGAAACATTCGTCATCTCCGCCTTGCTCAGCACTTCCATCATGCGGCGGGAATAGATGTTGCTCAGGCCGAGCCGGATCGGCGTATCATCGGGCGCGCCGCCGCGCAGCATCAGCAACTGATCGTTTGCTTCAAGGATCTTCTTCGCCTGGATCAGCACGAGCTTGCCGAGTTCGGTCGCTGCCGAGCCATTGGCGGATTTCTGAAAGATGCTGCCGCCCACCGCATGTTCGATACGCTTGATCTGCGAACTGATGGCGGGTTGGCTAAGACCGAGGATTTTGGCCGCCTTGGTGATACTGCCGGTTTCGGAAATGCCGACCACCGATCGCATGATCTCGGTGGGAATGCTGGAACTCTGATATCTGCGATGCATTGGCATGGTCCTTCGCGATCGGCGGCAGCCGTGACGTCATCGACGAAGCGAACCGTTCGAGCCGTTCAACCAATCTTTGATCGATACGAACGGTCCGGCGACATCGCTGCGGTCGCTGCAGTTGTGCGTGGCGGGCCCTGCACACTTTCAAAGTGTATCGATCTGCATCGACTGCCAAGCATTTTCGTTCATTTTCTATTCGCGATACCCAATTTGGACTGAGCAACGAGTCAGGACAGGTTTCATTTTACCGAGGCGGGAAGCCGCCGGGCGGACGCCGCTGCCCTCCCACATGGCTCATCGCTTCGAGCAGCTTGATTCGGAATGCCTGGCTCGTGGGAGACGCCGACAGCGACTTCAGGTGGAGATCTTGCGCATCGTCCCGATGAGCACATAAGCCAGTCCCGTGCCGCTCAAGGCACCCGCCAGCTTGATCAGCGCATCCGGAACCTGGCCGTGACGGTCCGGCGTCAGATGCTGCAGCACTTCGAGGCCCACAGCGGCGCCGCCAACCATCAGGGTCACCAGCCATAGATGGCGGGGATAGGCGATACCAAACAGCAGGCCGACCAAGGCAAATGCCCAGAACCGTTCGCCACTGACATTGCCGACATGGGGCCGCAAACCGATCGGCGACAGCGTCGCAAAAGCAACCGCCAGAAGTGCCGACCAGGCCAGAATGATTATGATTTTCCGAAACATTGCGAGGTCATATCGCAAACCGGCGCCACAGCGGCGTTTCTTGCGATGCAGGGTTAATTGGCTGGAACAAATTGGCGATCCCGGGAAGACTCGAACTTCCGGCCTACGGTTTAGGAAACCGTCGCTCTATCCGGCTGAGCTACGGGACCGCTCGCGTGGCTGAACACCACTGGCCAGTTCCATATCAGAGCCCGCTCCGGCTCGCTACCTCTCGCGATGCGTTCGCCTCACATTCCTTTGAAAGAGGGTGGCAGCGTTCCCGGAACAGGCCCGGTCATCGGTCGTTGGCTTAAGGCAAGACGACAAAGATGGAGAACCCACATGAAGACCATTAAGTTTCTCACCGCAGCGGTTGTCGCAACCGGCCTGATGGCAACTCCCGTGCTCGCCAAGGATCAGGACAAGCATCGCGCAAAAGCGCAGGCGGACTACAACGCGCAGATGAGCGACAGCACCTATCGCGATAACGGTTACCGGACCGGCATGCGGACATCGGATAGCGGCTTCTGGCCAGGTGACGTCGCAGCCGGCGCCGTGGGCGGCGCTGTCGGCATTGCCGGCGCAGCCGTCAGCACGGCAGGTGCTATCGCAACGGCACCGTTCCGCGGCTGGGACAACAGTTATGCCTATTATGACGGCCCGACCGATCGCTACGATTCACGCGACTCCTATGCGCGCCGTAACAATTTCGTCTGTCAGCCCGGCACCTGGGTGCGAGGCGAGAACGGACAGCGTCATATTTGTCAGTAAGGCCTGACGACAATGACAACAGAAGGGGCGGCCAAATGGCCGCCTTTTCTATGTGAGTAACCCGGCGCTATACGCCCGGCCACGCGAGACCACACACCAAATCGCTTGATATTGTCTCGAACTACACAACCGACATCTCACGACAACCGATCTTCGCACTTCACCAGCGATTTCGGGAATCCGTTTAGTGAGCGCGAGTTCCACTCGTCTGCTTTGTGTCTAAAAGAGGGGAGAAATGCGTTTCGTGCGGTTGAAAAATGGCGACCAATGGTGACAAATACCTCCGGTGAGCACGGGGGTGGACGTGATCCGATCGACGCCATCAGGGCTGATATCGACGACATCGATGATCATGTTGCTTGCGGCATCTTTTGTGCTGCTGCCTGGTCGCGCCCATGCGCAGTGGTGGACGGCGGCTCCTGCCGATTATGAAGATTGTGCTGACCGCGTCGAGAAATCGTCGCTCAGCGGCGAAGCCAAGGCATCCGCATTGTCGAATTGCGAGAGCACATTCGCCGCCCGTCGCAAGCGCGGCGGCGGCTATGTCTATCACGACTTCATGCAGAATCGCAGCTTCGACATCGCCGGGCCGAATCCCACCGCCGCCGAGCAGAAGATGATCGACGAGCAATATGCGATCTATCTCAACGATCAGCGCCGCAACATCATCCTGGCCGCCTTCGCCAAGAAGCAGAGCGAGGCGCAGCAGCAAGTCGTCGCCGAAACCGATTTCCGCGACGAAGCCACGACACAAGGCGCAGCTGCAAGTACACCAGTCGCACTGCCCCGCCCGCGTCCGAAGCCGCGCGCCGCCAAAGGCCCGGATTGCGCAGCAGAGCCGCTTGTTTGCGGCTGGGCGAAACTGTCATCGGGCCTGAAGGACATCAAGGATGCCCTGTTCGGCGCTCCCGCGCCAGGCAAGACCAAGCGGACCTGATCCAGCCTACTCAGGCGCGTACGGACGAACTTAGTCCGAGATCACCATGGCCCAGAACATCCGATATGGCGATTTCGGATTGGCCACCGACGCCACGCCCACCTTGCGTGCGCCCGGCATCAACAGATTGGCGCGATGACCGGGGCTGTCCTCCCACTGCTTCAACGTTTCCGTGAAGGTGAGGAAGCCGGCCGCGATATTCTCGGCCGCTTTCGATTTGCGCAACTTGGACACGCGCGTTGTAAACGCCCCGCCGACCTCATGGCTGACCTTGCCACTGACTGACATGGCCTGCGCCTGCACGAGCGCGACCGCTGCAAGCTTGCTGTCGGATGTAACGGCTGACAGCTTGTGGGCACGCCGAAATGCACTGATCTGACCTGCGTAGTCTGCCGCATGCGCAGGCACCGGAATGACGATGCTCAGAAGGCAGGCAGACAACAGCATGATCCAACCAGCAGATCTCATCGATGCACTCAGCGCTTGTGACGATGACGACCAGGCGGTCGGCGTCGCAATGGCTTTTCGATGATCACAGGCTGGGCCGACTGAGCGGCACGACGCTGCTCGGCAAGACGCGCATCATAACCGGGCGACGGCGTCACCGTGGGCGGCACGGCCCAGGCGGGCGCAGTGATGCCGCATACGAACAGAGCGACGATCGATAGAGAAAAGGGAGGTCGCATCGGTCGTCCTCCAGGACATTTCAAAAAAGGCCTGAAGCGCAAAGCGCCTCAGGCCAGAATTTTCGAAGCCGAAACTTACTTCTTGGCCTTCTTCGCCTTGGCAGCGGTCTTGGCCTTCTTCACGGTCTTCGCGACCTTCGTGGTCTTGGCGACCTTGGTGGCTGCGACCTTCTTGGCCTTGCGGCGACGATGTCCGAGCGGAATGCCAAGCTTGATGGCCTTCTGACGCAGCGAACCACCGGTGCGCTTCATTTCCTTGGCGATCTTTTCGAGCGGGGTCTGGGCCTTGGAATGCGCGCGGAGGACTTTCTCGTCTTCCTTGGTGTATTCGCGGCGCACGAGTTTCTTTACTGCTTTCTTGGCCATTGGATCTCCGATCTGTAGTTGAGAATTTCAACCGGCACACGCTCTGCCGATAAATATGAAGGGGACTGAACGTCAGATTCGTTGCAAGAAATCGAACCACCGTCAAATCACGCGACTATCTATACTAAAGAAGTTGAGAATGACATAGCCTTTGATGCCACATGCGATGAGCAGTTTTGCACGCAATGTTCGCGAGCTCTAACTCACTGAATGATACGCATTTACTACCCGAACGCATGATCAGGTGGCGCATCAGCAGCGCTCGAGGAAACAGGCTGATCGAAAAATATAGCTGCACTAAACATGTCGATAGCGTCACGCACGTCGAATGATGCACAATATTACCGCCACAACGTGATGATGCGTGCATTTCGAAATCGTTCGCGCGCCACTTGGTCAACAATCGCTCGGTCACGACGCGATTTCCAAATGTGTAGCACCGCGGAAAAGACTTAATCGGCGGTAATAGCGATCAACTACAGACCACGAATTTTTTGAACCGTGAGCGCCGGCGATCCACGCTTCGCATCCTCCGCGCCCTTCACGAGGTCGATCACGCGACGGCTCAGCGGCGCCTCAACACCATATTGATTCGCCGACTGCACAACCACACCCTGTAGATAATCGACTTCGGTCGAGCGGCCACGCTGCAGATCTTCCCACATGGATGAGCGTGCATCGGCATCGATCTTCATGACACGCCGCAAAACCACGCCAAAGAGACTATCCGGTAACCGCAGGACATGTGGCGTCAGCCATGGCGGCATCGCGGTCATCGCAATCGGTGAAATGCCTGCAGCACGTAATACCGCGAGTCCCTCGGCCATCTGATCCGCGAACAGGAGACGCCAGGCACGCTGCTGCAACTGCGTGCGAAGCGGCAAATCGGATAGCGCATTCAACGCGTTGTTGAGATTGAGCAGCAGCTTGCCCCAAAGTACGCCGGCGATGTTGGCGGTCGACTGCACCGGCAAATGAGCGACTGCCAGCCGAGCTGCCGTGTCGTCGTCATCGCGCTCGACCACCAATGCGCCGGACGTGGCGCGGTGCACGGTCCCGTCATCGCGCGTCACCACATTGAAAGGCACCATGCCGCCCAATACGCGATGGCCGGGCAACGCCTGCTTGAGAACGGCAACATTGCCGACGCCATTCTGCAGACTGACGATCACTGCATCTGCGGCCGCATGCTGAGCGATCAACGCCGCCATTGCGCCGGTATCGCCGCTCTTGACCGCGACGATGATGATGCCGGCGTCCTTCATGATGGCCGGATCCTCGGACGGCGCGACTTGCTCGGCATGCAACTGCCAGCGCCCACCTTCAAAGCTCGTTAGCTGCAATCCGCTGCGCGCGATACCTTCGATCACCCGCTTGCGCGCCAGCAGCGAGACATTGCGACCGGCTGTGGCCAGCATACCGCCGACAAAGCAGCCGATGCTGCCGGCGCCGGCGATACAAATGGGGCGTTGTGCGTTCACGTCACTTCCCACTGTGATGATCTTCGTTCCTAGCAAAATGATGCAGCACTGCCTACCTGTGGAACCGACGCGACTTGTCCGCGTCATATCGCGCAGCTATCTTTTTCAAGGGCTGGCTGAACAGGAGATGGTGATGGGTTTGCTCGACATTCTGAATGGCATGGCCAATGGTCCGCGCGGCCCCAGCGATCCCAATGACAAGAGCGGCGGCATGTCCCCGCTCACCATGGCGATCCTCGCGCTGCTTGCTTACAAAGGCTACAAACATGTCACCGGCGGCCAAGCGCAGCCGGCGCCACAGGGGCAGCCGCAGCAGGTGCCCGCACCGACCCAGGCCAATGCCGAAGGCGGCGGTCTTGGTGGATTGCTTGGCGGACTTCTCGGCGGCAATAGCAGTACTGGCAGCACCGGCGGCATCGGCGATCTCCTTCGCGGCCCGCTCGGCGGTATCCTTGGCGGCGCAGCGGCGGGCAGCGTGCTCAGCGGTGGTCTCGGCGATCTCGTCAAGCGTCTCCAGGAAAACGGCCATGGCGATGCGGCGGACTCCTGGGTTCAACCGGGACCGAACAAGCAGATCTCGCCCGGCGATCTCGGCGCAGCACTGGGTGCCGACGATATCGCGCAGCTGACGTCGCGTACCGGCCTCTCGCGCGAGCAGCTGCTGTCCGAACTCAGCAACGAGCTGCCCGGCGCCGTCGATGACTTCACGCCGGAGGGGCGCCTGCCGACCGAAGACGAAGCCTCGTCGCGCTGGGTCTAACTGATTTCAACAAGGGGGAATTGCGATGCCCTGGATCATTCTCGTCGGCTTCGTCGCGGGCATTCTCGCCCGCATCATCTCGCCGGGCCCGAACAATCCGTCGGGCTTCATCCTGACCACGGTGCTCGGCATTGCCGGCGCCTTCCTGGCGACGTTTATCGGTCAGCAGATCGGCCATTACGGCCCGAACCAGGGCGCCGGCTTCATCACCGCCACCATCGGCGCGCTGGTGGTGCTGTTCATCTGGAACAGGCTGGTCGCCCGCGGCACGATCCCCGATCCCGGTCGGCGATAAACGTCAGAATGGAAAGCCCCGGTCAGCCTGACCGGGGCTTTTTTCTTATGCCCTGATCGACTGCAGATGCATGCCGGCATCCATGCGCACCAGCTCGCCGGTCATGTGACCGGATGGCGGCGTGGCGAGGAAGCAGATCAGTTGCGCGATATCCTCGGCGGTCGAGGCCGCCTGCAACGGGACGCGCGCAATCACCGCATCTCGCACTTTTGCTGCAGCTTCCGCACCACGGCCCTTGGTGAACCAGGGCGTATCGATATAGCCGGGACAAACCGTGTTGACGCGGATCAGCGGCGCCAGCGCGCGCGCCAGCGACAGCGTGATCGAATTCAGCGCACCCTTGCTGGCAGCATAGGCGACCGACGAGCCGGCACCAGACAGGCCGGCCATGGACGACACATTCACCACCGCTGCAGCACGGCCCGAGGCCTTCGCGCTGGCTTCAAGCAGCGACCGCGCCGCACGCACCATCTGATATGGCCCGATGGTGTTGATGCCATAGATCCACTGGAAATCTTCGGCCGACAACCCGTCGAGATCGTCATGCGCCACATGCTTGGTGACGCCAGCATTGTTCACCAGCGCATCGATGCGCCCCCAATGCGCCGCCGCCGCGACGATCTTCTTGCAGTCTTCATCCTTCGAGACATCGCCCTGCACGACCACAACCTCGGCCGCGCCAAGCTTGCGGCACTGTTCGGCCGTCGTTTCCGCCTCTTTCGCGCTGGACGAATAATTGATCACGAGCCGCGCCCCGTCCTTGGCGAGGATGGCCGCCGTTGCAGCGCCAAGCCCCGACGCCGATCCCGTGATCACCGCACACAAACCGTCCTTCGACATCCGCATTCCCTCTGTTTCTGTTGTTCAGGTGGAGTGATCTAACACAGCCGCTTCACGCTGGTATACAACCCGCCGCAACTCGCTACGCGGAATAAGCGCGCATCATGCCGCCACTGCAGACCACAATGCAGGTGCGCCGCTTGCATCATGCCGGCTTTTCATCATCATGCCCGCAACAACAGTGGCAGCACCCCATGCCCGGCATCCCTGCCGAATGAGATGCGCTATCGAACGGGGAACGCCTTGACCGAGACAGACAATATCGTCGCCGAAACCGCCGAACGCATCTTCGCCGATCTCGCGGACGCACAAACCATCAATCACGACAAGCAAGGCGCCTGGAAGGCTCCACTGTGGCAGGCGCTGACTGACTCCGGCCTGCCACTGTCATGGGTCCCGGAAGAATGTGACGGCTCCGGCACCAGCATGGCCGAGGGTTTCAGCGTGCTCAGCGTTGCCGGCCGCGCCGGTGTCAGCGTTCCGCTCGCCGAAACCATGCTGGCCGGCTGGCTGCTCGCGCAAGGCAAGATCAAATCGCCCGAGGGCATGATGACGGTGGCGCCGGCCAACACGCGCGATCGGCTCACCCTTAATGCCGACGGCACCATCTCGGGCCGCGCCCGCGGCATCCCGTTCGCCACGGAGGCAAAGCACTTTGCCGTCGTTGCCGGTGACTCCATTGCCCTGATCGATGCCGGCGCCACCAAAATCGATGGGGGCCTCAGCCTCGCCGGCGATCATTCCGACACCGTGCATTTCGACAAGGTGAAGCCCGTCGCGATCGCGAAGGCACCAGCCGGTATCGATGAGAAAGCCCTGTTGCTGATGGGCGCCCTCGCCCGCAGCCTGCAGATCGCCGGCGCGCTGGAATCGATGCTCGGCATCAGCGTGCAATATTCCGGCGAGCGCGTCGCCTTCGAGAAGAAAATCTCGAAATTCCAGGCGGTACAGCACAATCTCGCCAAGCTGGCCGGTGAAACCTCCGCGGCCCTCGCAGCCGCAAGCTCTGCCGCCGATGCCTTCTCGCACGGTGCACCGATCGACGACGCGCTGTTCCTCGAAGCCGCTGCCGCAAAGATCCGCTGCTCGGAAGCCGCCGAGAAAGGCGCCGCCATCGCGCATCAGGTGCATGGCGCCATCGGCTTCACCCGCGAGCACATCCTGCATCGCTACACGCTGCGCGCCCTCGCCTGGCGCGACGATTTCGGCAGCGAGAGCTACTGGGCCGTCGAACTCGGCAAACTGGTGGCCAGGCGTGGTGCCGATGAGCTGTGGCCGCTGGTCGCGTCGCGCTAAGACAGAGAAACGAGAACCCACATGACTGCAGCCCTTCGTTTCGACCCGATCCGCCTGCCGCCCGAATGCGAGCAGCTCCGCAAGGAAGTCCGCGCCTTCCTCGCCGATGAAATCGCCGCCGGCACCTTCGATCCTCATCGCCCGGTGCAGGAAGACGCCGACAACCGCGAATTCTCCCGCCGCGTCGGCGAGAAGGGCTGGCTCGGCATGACCTGGCCCAAGCAGTATGGCGGCCATGAGCGCTCGTTCCTCGAACGCTATGTGGTCACCGAGGAAATGCGCGTGGCGAACGCGCCGGTGCGCCGCTTCTTCGTCGCCGACCGCCAGAGCGGCCCGGTGCTGCTGAAATACGCGCCTGAGCACATCAAGATGGACATCCTGCCGCGCATCTGCCGCGGCGAGATCTGCTTCTCCATCGGCATGAGCGAGCCGAATTCCGGCTCCGACCTGTTCGCCGCCAAGACCAAGGCGACCAAGACCGATGGCGGCTTCCTGATCAATGGCAGCAAGATCTGGACGACCTCGGCGCATATCGCCGATTACATGATCGCGATCTTCCGCACCTCGCCGCCCACCAAGGAAAACCGCCGGCACGGCCTCACCCAGTTCCTGGTCAACATGAAGACACCGGGCATCAAGGTGAACCCGATCGACCAGATCACCGGCCAGCAGGAATTCAACGAAGTCGTCTTCACCGACGCCTTCATTCCCGACGACCACATGCTGGGCGAGATCGACGGCGCCTGGAAGCAGGCGACGAGCGAACTCGCTTACGAGCGCTCCGGCCCCGAGCGTTTCCTCGAGACCTATTACACGCTGACGGAACTGGTTCGTGCCGTCGGCCCCGAGCCGGACACCCGCAGTGCCGAAGGCATCGGTCGCCTGGTGGCACAGCTGCACACCATGCGCCGCATGTCGGTGTCGGTGGCGGGCATGCTGCAGGCCGGCAAGGAGCCGGTGGTGGAAGCCTCCATCGTCAAGGATATCGGCACCGTGTGGGAGCAGCAGCTGCCGCATCGCGTCCGCGACCTCGCCGCTTTCGTCGATGACACTGCGTCGAACCACGCCACCCTCGACGAGATGCTCGACTTCGCCATCAAGACGGCACCCAAACTCACCATCCAGGGCGGCACGACGGAAGTGCTGCGCGGCATCATCGCGCGCGGCTTGGGCCTGCGGTGACCCTTTTCTTCACCTCTCCCCTCCGGGGAGAGGTCGCCGCTTCTTGGCGGCGGGAGAGGGGGCAGCCCCAAACTCCGACGTCACTTGCGGCGCCCCTCACCCTAGCCCTCTCCCCGGAGGGGCGAGGGGACGATGGAGCGCCTTCGCTTTCGACATCATATCGATTTGGAGCCTACTCATGACCACCTACAAAGACATCGCCGTCGAGACCCGCGGCCACATCGCGATCATCGAGATCCGCAAGCCGCCGCTGAACTTCTTCGACATCCTGCTGATCCAGCAGATCGCCAACGCGCTCGATGAGATCGACGCCAATCCGGAACTGCGCGCCACCGTGCTGTGCGCGCAGGGCAAGGCGTTCTGCGCCGGCGCGGATTTCAGCGATCCGAACCGCAAGGAAACCGAAGCGGCCGCCAAGAGCGGCGATCCCGCCGACAATCTCGGCTCCATCGGCCATCTCTATATGGAAGCCGTGCGCATCTTCCGCGCCAAGAAGCCGATCGTCGCCGCCGTGCAGGGCGCGGCCATCGGCGGTGGCCTCGGCCTTGCGGTGTCAGCGGACTTCCGCGTTGCCTGCCCGGAAACCCGCTTCGCCGCGAATTTCACCCGTCTCGGCTTCCACCCAGGCTTCGGCCTCACCGTCTCGCTCACCGAACTGATCGGCAAGAACAACGCCGAGCTGATGTTCTACACCTCGCGCCGTGTCGGCGGCGAAGAGGCGCTGAAGATGGGCCTCGCCAATGTGCTGGTGCCGCAGGACCAGGTCCGCGATGCCGCGATCAAGCTGGCCGAGGAGATCGCCGAGAATTCCCCGCTTGGCCTGCTCTCGACCCGCGCCACCATGCGCAATGGTCTTGCCGACCGCGTCGCCAAGGCGACCGAGCACGAGCTCGCCGAACAGACCCGCTTGCGCAAGACCGAGGATTTCAAGGAAGGCGTTGCGGCGACATCCGAACGCCGGGTACCGAATTTCAAGGGGCGCTAAGTCCCCGCCGGGTTTGTTCTGCAAACCTCACACTGAAATGGCCGGGTTCGCCCGGCCATTTTTATTTATCTCAGTCCCTCATGGTGAGGAGCGCGCTCTTGCGCGCGTCTCGAACCATGCGCTGGCTTGGCTCTGGCGCTCGCTGCCATCCTTCGCGACGCGGCCTAGGGCCGCTCCTCAGGATGAGGGCAGAGTGGGCGGAAAGTCGGCTATGCCTTCCGCACCACCAGTGCATCGACGATCGTCACGCCTTCGCCGACCGGATGCACCAGCACCGGATTGAGCTCGATCTCGGCCACCTCGCCTTTCAGCTGTGCCGCCAATTGCGAGATCTGTGCAATCAGCGCGGCAGCAACCGACACGTCAGCATGCGGCGCTCCGCGAAATCCATTCAGCAGTGGCGCGCCTTCCAAGCCATTCAGCATCTCGCTTGCCTCGTGCGCACTCACAGGTGCCGGGCGGTAGACGACATCCTTAAACAACTCCGTCGTCACACCGCCAAGCCCCACCATCACCATGGGCCCGAATGTCCTGTCCAGCAGCGTCCCGACAATGATCTCGACGCCCTTCTTCGCCATTGGCGACACCAGCACGCCTTGCAGCACCGCCTGCGGCCGATGCATCTGCGCACTCGCGATCAACGCATCATAGGCCGCTGCCGCTTCTTCATTCGTCGCGATGTTGATCTTGACGCCGCTGACCTCACTCTTGTGCGGGATATCACGCGACTGGATTTTCATCACCAGCGGGAAGCCGACCTTGGAAACTGCAGCGACGAGTGCCGTTTTGTCGGCAACAAGAATTTCATTCGGCAAGGCAACGCCGGCCATCTGCAGCAGCGTCTTGCTGTCATGTTCCGACAATGTTCGCGCCGTTAGATGCTTCGCCAGATCGGCTGGCACATGCGCGGCTTCGACGACTGGCTGGGCCAGCTCGAAGCGCGCGTGATCGACGAGCCTCCGCATCGCCACACTCACATGAGCAAGTCCTGACAGCACCACGACGCCGGACTCGGCGAGCCCGCTACGCGCAAAATTCGATGGCAGCGTGTAGGACCAGAACACGATCGGCTTGCGCTGCGCCGCGATCACCGGCTTCAGCTCCGGCGTCTTGAACGGCATCCGCGTCTCGCTGGAGAGCGAGATCACCACCAGGATCGCATCGACCTCGTCCGACTTGTCGAGCAGTTCGATCGTCTTCTGCAACCCACCGCTATGCACCGCCTGCGCCGTGATATCGATGGGATTGCGCGGCGAGCCGTAGGACGGGATCAGGCCACGAATGGTGGCCTGAACCCCCTCCGACAATTCCGGCACCTGCAGACCCTGTGCCGACACCGCGTCAGCTCCCCAGATGCCCGCACCACCGGAAACGGTGACAACCGCCACCCGTTCACCTTTCGGCAGTGGCGACGTGGTCAGTACCGCAGCAATGCTGACGGCTTCATCGAGGTCATTGGAGACAATGAAGCCGTAGCGCGCGAACACCGCATCATAGGCGGCCGTCCAGCCCGCCATGCTCGCTGTATGCGATGCCGCAGCGCGTTCACCCGCACCGGAACGACCGACCTTTGTGACGATGACGGGCTTTCCGATCTCCGCCGCCTTCCTTGCAGCAGAAAGGAATTTATCGACGTCGCGAATACCCTCGATGAACAACAGGATCACATCGGTTGCGGGATCCTGCACCATATAGTCGAGGAACTCGCCTGCTCCGAGATCGGACTCGTTGCCGGTGGAGATCACCGTACTGAGCGCAATACCGAGCGCCTTGGCGCGGTTATAGATCGCAAAGCCGATGCCGCCGGATTGCGCAACGATGCCGATCCGCTTTTTGGTGGCGACCAAGAGCGGCTGGTCCGGCTTCACATCCACCGTCGGGCTGAAAGTCGCCGCTATTCCTGCAATCTGATTGTAGTAGCCTTCGGCATTAGGCCCGGAAATGCGAATCCCTGTGCGCTTTGCCAACGCGGCGATCTGGTCCTGCATGGCGATCGAATCGCCGCCCTCTTCGGCAAAGCCTGACGAGATGATGATCGCGTGCTTGACGCCGAGCCGGGCGCAATCCTCCAACGCGCCCAGCACGACGCGGGCGGGAATGATGACGATCGCAAGATCGATCGGCTCGCCGATCGCGCCGAGCGATGGGTAGCACGTCAGGCCATCGATATCGGGATAGTTCGGATTGACCGGATAGATGGCGCCGGAAAACTGGTTCTTGCGCAGAAATGCCAGCAGCAAGCCCGGAATTTTGTGAGTATCACGCGAGGCGCCGATAATGGCGATGCTTGCCGGATTGAAGAACGAATCCAACGGATGTCGAACCGACACGGTCATGGCGCTTCCCGGTGATTGTTGTTGCCGAGATGGTGCCGCGCCGAGCGCGATCAGGCAACGACGCGAAACGTGACCCCACCCAGCAGAAATGCATCATCCGCCGATGGACATCCACGCGCCCGCGCTTTGCCCAGCACCTGCGCGACATCGTTGACACGAAATTTGAGCCCGGTCATGGCCTCGGCCTTGCCCTTGGTAAAACGCAGACAACCGTTCGGCAGCGCAATCTGCGGATCGTTGTTCTTCGACGAAGTCAGTGGGATGCCGATCAGATTGCTCCAGTGCTGCGCCAGATCGTAGTGATCCGGGCTTTGCAATTCGACTTCGAGCAGGGCACGCGTGATGTCATGGCGGATCGACTCCTGCCAGTTTGGGCCGGCCGGCGGATAGATATCGAAATCGTCGTCGCTGCCTGCGGTGTGATTGAATTCAATGAAGGCTGCGCGGCAATCACGCGGATGCAACTGCACGCCATGATAGGGTGGATGATCGATCACATTGGCCGTCCGGACACCAATGCTGGCGGCAAAGCGGCCGCGTTCATCGGGATCCTCGCAGGACAGGATCACCATGTAGCCGCCGCGCCCGCCTGACTTCTCGATGAAGCGCCCGGCGGCCGTGCCGGGCTGTGTTGGCGCCACCACTTCGAGCAGCGTGGCATCGACGGGCATCAGCGCGTTTTCGAGTCCGTACTTCTCGACATGCGGATCACGGTAGCAGACATCGAGGCCAAGAATGGCCGTGATGTCGCCGACCACAGGCTCCAGATGCGGAGCGACCAGACAGACTTGCCGCAACCGCATCTGGCTCATGATTATTGCCCCTTGAAAACCGGCTTGCGCTTCTCGACGAAGGCTTTGGAAGCCTCCTTGTGATCCTCGGTGTCGCTGCAGCGGGTATGGTGGATCGCCTCGCCGTCGAAACAGGCTTCCAGCGTCATGGTCTCGGCATTGTTGATATTGGTCTTGATATAGCCGTAGGTGATGCTCGGCCCGCGCGCGAGTGACATCGCGAGTTCGCGGGCAGCGGTTTCCACCTCGGCATCATCGACCACCTTGGTGACCATGCCGAGCCCGAGCGCTTCCTGCGCCGTGAGCACCGGCGACATCAGATAAAGCTCACGCGCCTTGGCGCTGCCGAGCATCTTGGTGAGGAAATATGTGCCGCCGTAATCGCCGGAGAAGCCGACCTTGGCGAAAGCCGTGGTGATCTTCACCGATGACGAGGCAACGCGAAGATCGCAAGAGAGCGCAATCGAAAGACCTGCGCCTGCGGCAGCACCATCGAGCTGCGCCACCACCGGCTTTGCCATTGTGTGCAGGAGGCGCGACACTTCCATGCCCTTGCGCAGGTTCACCCGCTTGGCCTCGAACGGCAGCGGCGCGCGGCCGGCGGCCATCGACTTGACGTCGCCACCGACACAGAACGTGCCGCCGGCGCCCTTGATGAGCACGGCGCGCACGTCATGATCTTCCTGGGCGCGACGCGCGGCCGCGACCAGACCTTCGGTCATCTCCACATTCAGCGCGTTGCGCCGGTCCGGACGGTTCATGGTGATGGTGAGAAGACCGTTGTCGAGGTCCTGCAGGACGATGTCTCTCATAGTTGATGCCTTTCCATTCTTGTTCTTCTTCACCGCCCCCATGGTGAGGAGGCGCCCTTGGGCGCCGTCTGGAACCATGGCCCCAAGCTCTCATCCTTCGAGACGCCGCTTCGCGGCTCCTCAGGATGAGGGACGGAGCTTTACTTCTTCACCAGCGGGCAGCGCGATGCTTCGAGCGGCTGGAACGCCTGGTCAGCCGGAACGGTGGCCGAGAGCTTGTAATAATCCCAACGCCCCTTCGATTCCGACGGCTTCTTCACCTCGAACAGATAAAAGTCGTGAATCATGCGGCCGTCCTCACGGATCTTGCCGTTCTTGGCGAACATGTCGTTGATAGGCGTCTCCTTCATCAGCTTCATGACGGCCGCGGAATCGGTCGTCCCGGCCGCTTTCACCGCCTTGAGATAGTGCGACACCGACGAATAGACGCCGGCCTGGGCCGAGGTCGGCACGCGGCCCTTGTTGCGGGCCTGGAAGCGCTTGGTGAAGGCGCGGGTTTCGTCATTGAGATCCCAATAGAAACCTTCAGCCAGGATCAGGCCTTGCGCGGTGTCGAGACCGACACTGTCGATGTCCGAGATGAAGGCCAGCAGCGGCGACAGCTTCTGGCCGCCGCTCTTGGTCAGCCCGAATTCAGCCGCCTGCTTGATCGCCGTGATGGTGTCGCCGCCGGCATTGGCAAGGCCAACGACCTTGGCCTTGGACGATTGCGCCTGCAGCAGGAAGGACGAGAAGTCCGCCGTGTTCAGCGGATGCTTGACGCTGCCCACCACCTTGCCGCCCGCCTTGGTGACGACAGCGGTCGTATCCTTTTCCAGATCCTGACCGAACGCATAGTCGGCCGACAGGAAGTACCAGCTGTCGAGGCCGTTCTTGACGGTGGCGAGACCGGTCACATTGGCCTGCGCGTAAGTATCGAACACGTAATGCACGGTATAGGGGCCACAGGCTTCGTTGCTGAGGCGGATCGAGCCCGGACCGTTGAAGATGATGATCTTGTTGCGCGCCCGCGCGATCTCGCTCGCAGCCAGCGCGGTGGCCGACGCCGCGACGTCGACGATGGCCTCGACACCCTGATTGTCGAGCATGTCGCGCGCGATATTCGCCGAGAGATCGGCCTTGTTGAGATGGTCCGCTGCCACGATCTCGATCTTGCGGCCGAGCACTTCGCCGCCGAAATCCTCGGCTGCCATCTTTGCAGCGAGTTCGCTGCCGGGGCCGGTGATATCGGCGTAGAGGCCGGACATATCGAGGATCGCGCCGAGCTTGAGCGGCTTGGTCTGCGCCATCGTCCCCGATGTCGCAGCAAAAAGCATGGTCGATGCAAGCAGGCCGGAAAGCAGTGTCTTGGTCTTCACGTAGTCCTCCCTCGTCGCGCATTGTTGCGCGGCATTCGTTGTTGGCGCGATCATGCCGCAAGGGAACAACAGCGGCAAGCGGCTGCAACGTGCTTCGCATCGCAAGAATTGCTCGAAAGAAACGCAGTTTCCGCAAAGCGGAATGGACTTACGCAACGGCGCCGACATAGGGTTGCGTATCAACAAACAGGACGGCCAATGCGTGTCACGATCTTCGCGCATGCAGGACGGCGGGCCGCGCTGCGTGCAACGCCCGTGATCGGTCTCGTGGCATCGACGAGTCTCGCCTGTGCATCGGCCTGTTCGTTCGAGCCGCAGGGCATCGGACGCATCGCAGACGCAATCGATATCCGCACCTTGCGCATGAGCGATGGCGCCGAGGTTCGCCTCGCAGGCATCGAGCCCGCAACATCCGGCCCGTCCGACACCGAACTGAAATCCCTGATCCCCGAAGGCGATGTCGCACTCCATGGCGAGAGCGACACGCCCGATCGCTACGGCCGTCAGCCCGTTTTCATCTTCACCGAGATCGACGGGCCTGCATTGCAGGTCCGCATCCTGAGCGCCGGCCTGGCGCTTGCCTCGGGCACCATTTCGGACCGTGCCTGCGGTGCGGAACTGGCCGCGGCCGAGGCCACTGCCCGGCGTGCCAAAACGGGAATATGGTCGCGCGGTGGCGTCATCAAAAACGCCGTAATTCCCGGCGATATTCTGGCGCAGTTGGGGCGTTTCGTCGTGGTCGAAGGACGCGTTTTGTCCGTCCGGGAGGCCGGCACCACGACTTATCTCAATTTCGGCCGTCGCTGGACACGGGACTTTGCCGTGTCTATTTCAAGGCGCATGATGCCTGCCTTCGCAGGGGCGGGAATCGTGCTCAAATCCCTTGAAGGACGACGGATTCGTGTGCGTGGATGGGTCGAGAGCCGCGGTGGGCCGCGGATCGAGGCGCGCCATGTGGGGCAGATCGAGGCGGTCGGGGACTCAGGGACCGCCAAAGATAGACTACCGAGGCAGGACGCAACAACGTGACGGGTGTGGGACGGCAAACCAGCTTGAGCCGCCGCCTTTGGGCTGCGCCGGTTGTGCTATGCGCAGCCCTCTCGCTATCGGCTTGCGGCGACACCAGCCGTTTCGAAGTGGCCTCTGCCGCCGTGAAGCCGCCGACGCCCGCCAAGCCACCCAAGCCGGCAATCGTCCAGACGCCCGCCGCCGAGAAAGAGCACGAGCGCATTCTCGCCTCCTATGGCGGTTCCTATGACGATCCGCGGCTGGAGGGCCTGATCTCCAAGACCGTCGAGCGTCTGGTCGCCGTCTCCGAGCGGCCCGACCTCGCCTACAAAGTCACGATTCTCAATTCCGGCGCCGTCAACGCCTTCGCGTTGCCCACCGGCCAGCTCTATGTCACCCGCGGCCTTGTCGCGCTTGCCAGCGACACGTCCGAGCTTGCTTCGGTGCTGTCGCACGAGATGGCGCATGTGCTCGCCAAGCACGCCTCGATCCGCGAGGAACAGGCGAAGCAGGCGGCGGTCGTCACCCGCGTCGTCTCCGACATGGGCACCAACGATCCCGATCTCACCGCATTGGCACTGGCCAAATCCAAACTCACAATGGCGAGCTTTTCACGCGCCCAGGAATTCGAGGCCGACGGGATCGGCGTCGGCATCTCCGCCCGCGCGCATTTCGATCCGTTCGGCGCCTCGCGTTTCCTATCCGCGATGGAGCGCAACGCTGCGCTGAAGGCCAGCCGCACGCCGCTCGATTCCCGCGCGCAGGATTTTCTGTCCTCGCATCCCGCCACACCCGAGCGGGTGCAGAATGCGCAGGCCAATGCCCGCCAATATGCCTCGCCCGCGGGCGGCAGCGGTGAACGCGACCGCGAGACCTATCTCGCCGCCATCGACGGCATCGTCTATGGCGAAGATCCGAGTGAAGGCTTTGTCCGCGGCCGCCGCTTCCTGCATCCGAAACTCGGCTTCACCTTCCAGGCGCCTGACGCATTCTCGCTCGACAACACCGCGCAGGCCGTGATCGGCGTGCGCGAGGGCGGCAATCAGGCGATGCGCTTCGATGTGGTGCGCGTGCCATCCGAGCAGACGCTGAGCGACTACCTCAATTCCGGCTGGATGGAGAATGTCGACAAGGCTACCACGGAAGACGTGACCATAAACGGCTTCCCAGCCGCAACGGCACTGGCCCGCGGCGACCAGTGGCAATTCCGTGTCTACGCGCTGCGCTTCGGCAGCGACGTCTACCGCTTCATCTTCGCCGCCAAGCAGAAGACCAATGAAAGCGAGCGCAACGCGCGCGAGACCGTCAACTCATTCCGCCGCCTGACGCTGGCGGAAATCCAGGCCGCGCGCCCGCTGCGCCTGAAGGTCATCAACGTCCAGCCTGGCGACACCGTGGAATCGCTGTCGCACCGCATGAGCGGCGTCGATCGCCCCATGGAGCGGTTTCGCGTGATGAACGGGCTTGAGGCGAATGCGCAGGTCAAGCCGCGCGATCGCGTGAAGATCGTAGTGGATTGAACATCAACATCTCATGTCATCACCCGCGCAGGCGGGTGATCCAGTAGACTCGATAGCTACGGTGTTTACTGGATCGCCCGGTCGCGCCGGGCGACGACAAGCAGGGCGTATCACACAACAAAAAAGCCCGACCTTTCGGTCGGGCTTTTGAACTTGTTCGGAGCGCCGCTGCTTATGCAGCTTCGTCCTCGGCGACATCCTCGTCACCATCATCGGCTTCATCCGCACCGGCTTCGGCACCATCTTCAGCCTTGGCGCCGCGGCGCGGGCTCTTGGCGAGCTGGCCTTCGATCTCCTTGATCGCCTCGGTCTCGGTGACATGCTGAACGACAGCGATTTCGCGCGACAGACGATCGAGCGCCGCTTCATAGAGCTGGCGTTCGCTGTAGGACTGCTCGGGCTGCGAGTCCGAACGGAACAGATCGCGGACCACTTCGGCAATCGCGACGATGTCGCCCGAATTGATCTTCGCTTCATATTCCTGCGCGCGGCGCGACCACATGGTGCGCTTGATGCGGGCACGGCCCTTCAGCGTTTCCAGCGCCTTCTTGACCAGCGCCGGCTCCGACAGCTTGCGCATGCCGACATTGATGACCTTCGCGGTGGGAACGCGCAGCGTCATCTTGTCCTTGAGGAAGTTGATGACGAACAGTTCGAGCTTGGCGCCCGCAATTTCCTGCTCCTCGATGGCGAGGATCTGGCCGACGCCATGAGCGGGATAGACCACATATTCATTGGTCTTGAAGCCCTGACGCTGGGTCGCAACCTTCTTCGGCTCCTCGGCACGCGCAGCCGGCGCCGCCGGCTTCGGAGCGACGGGCTTCTCAGCCGCAGCAGCCTTGGCCTGCTCCTTTGCAGCAGCAGCCTTCATCGCCGACGCCGTGGTGTTCGGCGCAAACGACTTCTCGGTGCGCGGCTTCTCAGCCACCGGCTTCGCAGCAGCAGCCTTGGTCGCAGCGGACTTCACGGTCGAGGACTTGGCGGCAGTCTTGGGAGCAGCCTTCTCGGCGGCAGGCTTGGCAGTCTTGTTCGGCATTTCACTTCTTTTGTTCTGGGCGGACTCGGGCGCGCCGACCTTGGCAACAGGGGCCTTAGGCGGTGAAGCCTTCACACCAGAGGTCTTGGCTGGCGCCGTCTTCGCACCAGTGGTCTTGGCTGCCGGAGCCTTGGCCGCGGGGGCCTTGGCGGGAGCCTTAACTGGAGCTTTGGCAGCAGACACCTTGGCCGGAGCGGCCTTGGTGGTCGGAGCCTTGACTGGCGAAACCTTGGCCGCGGTGCGGGTCGTCGTCCGTGTGTCCTTGACAGGGGGCCGTGCTGGGCCTTTGCTCACGCTGCGTTTGCCCGCAATTGGACTCGCGGCAGCCGTCTTCTTCGAAGGCTTAGAAATACTCTTTTTACGCGTTTTCTGTGACACGGCCTGTGCGCGGAAACTGCCACGCCCCTGTTTGATTTTTGTTAAACGGGAACCCGGCAGGGCCAAAACGAGCGGCACCACGCGGTCCAGCTTCTTGAATGTGCCTATAATAGCACATTTCCCGCAAAAATCAATGATTTATGCCCCCTCGTGACCGCCTGGCGGCCGCGAACTGGTCATAATCAAGGTCAGGGTAAATTTCAGGTCGTCAGAGGTATCCAGGTGGCTCAAAGCCTTAAGGATAGCCCTTAGTCACCCTTCCCCGGCGCAGCCGAGAAGAACTTCTCGTACTTGCCTTCCTGGCCGTCGAATTCTTCGGCCTCAGGCAGCTGATCGATCTTCTGGGTGATGTTCGGCCACTTCTTGGCATGCTCGAGATTGATCTGCAGCCACTTCTCGATATTGCCTTCGGTGTCCGGCTTGATCGCGTCGGCCGGGCACTCAGGCTCGCACACGCCGCAGTCGATGCATTCATCCGGATGGATGACCAGCATGTTCTCGCCCTCGTAGAAGCAATCCACGGGGCACACCTCGACGCAGTCGGTGTACTTGCACTTGATGCAATTGTCGGTGACGACGTAAGTCATCCAAAGCTCCGGAAACGATCGATATTTTGACGGTTGCGTAGCGCACCCACCCCCACGCCGCAAGACATGCAGCCGGATTGGATCAGTGCGTTTCCATCATAGAGAAGGATTTTGCCACGAACCGACTTTGGTCGGGCTGTTCCACCTGAGATAATTACTCCGGCGGATGTTGCAAATCCGTATAGAGCACGCGGGCCGCGGTTGCATCCCCCCGTCGCTCGGAAAATGCCTCGACCTTCATGACCCGGACAGCCTGATCGAGCGTGACGGTAATCACGTCGCCGATCTTGATGCCATGGCCGGGCGACTTCTGACGCTCGCCATTGACCCGCACCTTGCCGCCCTCGACCAGCGCAGCAGCGCTGGTGCGGGCTTTGACCACCCGCACATGCCACAGCCATTTGTCGAGGCGTTGTCGTTCCAACGGGCACCTTAGCTGCGGCAAATCCTGCGGGAGCGTCCAATCTCATGGTTCGAGACGGCGCTTCGCGCCTCCTCACCATGAGGGTCTGAGATGGACACTGCCACCCGCTTCCACTCTCCCCCTCATCCTGAGGAGCACGCCGCAGGCGTGCGTCTCGAAGGATGGCGACGGAACTCGGAAGAAACCTTATTCCTTGCTGCCCAGCTGCTCCTTGAGCGCTGCGAGCTTCGCGAATGGCGAATTCGGATCGATGGCACCGCCTCGCTCGCGCGGTGCGGCACTCGTTGCGAATGGACGCGTGGCGCCGCCACCGCTGCGATCGCGGTCACGACCACCTTCGCGGCCCTTGTCGCCGAACTTGCCCTTGCCGCCGCCGAAACGCTGGTCGCGCGGCGGACGACTGCCGCCCTTGTCGTTGCGATCGCCGCGGGCTTCGCGATTCGGGGCGCCACCGGCCGGCGCATCGCTGCGCGGACGGCGGAAATCCTTGTTGCCACCACGATCGCCATCGCGGTCGCGACGACCGCCATTGTTGCGATCGGGACGATTGCCGCGGTTGCCGTCGGCGACCGCGCCTTCGGCCTGCCCGGCCGGAGCCGCAGCCTGGCCGGCATTGTTGTCGCGGCGGTGCTGATTGCGATTGCGGTCATGGCGCGGCGGACGGCGTTCATCCGAACGGCCACCGGGACGCCAGACTTCGACCATTTCGGGCTCGGCAGGTGCAGCGGCTTCCGTCGCGGGCGCTTCTGCATCAACCGTCGCAGTCTCGGTGGGGGCCGACTCCGACGTCGCGGCTTCAACCTGCGCAGCTTCTTCAGTCGCCGCTTCCGCGGGCGCTTCAACGACAGGCTCGCTTGCCACCGGCGACACATCCGGCAGCAGCGAGGCTGACGACGGTGCGGGCGCGTCCTCAGTCACCGGAGTTTCGGTGACTTCAGTCTGAGCAACGGGCTCAGCAGCAACGGCTTCAGTTGCCGCCGCTTCCGGAGCAACATCACCCTGCGCAGCATCGGCCACGGGCGCAGCCGTCGGCGCTTCGACGGCTGCATAAGCCGTCGCAGCTTCGATCGGCGTCGTCGCAGCCAGCGGCTTCGGCGGTGCTGGCGGCAATGCCGGCTTCTTCTCCATGCGATAACCGAGCGCACGCAGGATCGAGGCAAAGTCTTCACCGGCCGAACCGGTCAGCGAGGTCATCGCCTGGGTCACGGTGAAGCTGCGGCCGTCATAGGCGCCCGCCGGCTTGTCGCCCGGCGAATTCTCGCGCCACGACAGAGCAGGACGGATCAGATCGGCCAGACGTTCGAGAATATCGACGCGCACGGCGCGCTCGCCGGCATGGCGATAGCCGAGCACGCGATAGGCATCGCGGCCGAGCTCCTTATCGACCGGGAACGAGGTGCGGCCGGAGCCTGCGAGATGCTGCGCGCTGGACAGCGCGGACATATCGACATTGTCCTGCTTGAGCGCCCACAGCAGCGCCGCCAGCGAACGCGCGGCCGGCTTCAGCAGGTTCGGGAAATAGATGTGATAGGCGCCGAAGCGCACGCCATATTTGCGTAGCACGGCACGCGACGGCTGATCGAGATCCTTCATCTCGGTCGCGATCTTCTGCCGCTCCAGCACACCCAGCGCTTCGTTGAGCTGGAAGGCGATGCCGCGGGCAATTCCGGTGACGTCCTCGGCCTTTGCGAGCTCGAACAGCGGCGCGAGCAGCTTTTCGATATGCGTCTTCAAATACAGATCGAGACGGGCCTGCACGGCATCGCGCGGCGCGCCCGTGAGGCGCTCGTCGGCGATGATGCGGAGGCGCGGATGCAGCACGTCATCGGCTGCGACCAGCTTGGCCACCGCGTCGCCGGTCCAGCGCAGCGTGCCGTCGGATGTGAGCACGAGCTGATCGTCCGGCGCATTGGAGAGTTTCTCCGCGCGCGCGTCGATCTCGCCGGCCAGCGCCTTCGATGCCGCGGCCTGCAAGGCCTTCGCATCGGAGCCGGCTTCGGCCGCATCGGGCAAGAATGTAAAACCATCGAGCCGGCCAATGGTGTGGCCCTCGACAACAACTTCGCCCGTCTTACCAATTTCAGTATTCAGCATCGTGTTTTCCCGCAAGCGGCGCATCAATACACTGGTACGACGATCAACGAAACGCTCTGTAAGCCTCTCATGAAGGGCATCTGACAGTTTATTTTCCAATTCACGGGAGATTCCCTGCCAATGTTCGGCATCTGCGAGCCAATCAGGACGATTTGCCACAAAGGTCCAGGTACGAATCTGCGCGATCCGGCCCGATAACGTGTCGATATCGCCGTCGGTCCGATCCGCCTGCGCGATCTGGGCGCCGAACCAGGCATCCGGAATGCGGCCGCGCTTCATCAGAAAGTTGAAGATCGTCACCACCAGCTCCGCATGCGCGGCGGGCGCGACACGGCGATAATCCGGAATCTGGCAGGCGTCCCACAATTTCTCGACCGCGTCCTTGCCCTGCGCCATCTCGCGCACGTCGGGATCGCGGGCGGCGTGGTCGAGCACGCGCAGGTCTTCCGCAATTGGCGCACGTGTCAGTGATTCATGGCGCGGTGTTTCGGCGAGCGAGACCTGCAAGGCTGCGATTGACGTGAAATCCAGCCTGGAATTGCGCCATTGCAGCACTTTCACGGGTTCAAAGATGTGGTTCTGCAGCTGGTTGACGAGCTCGGGCTCGAACGGCTCGCAGCGGCCCGTGGTGCCGAAGGTGCCATTGCGCGTCGCGCGGCCGGCGCGGCCGGCGATTTGCGAGAATTCCGACGGTGTCAGGCGGCGGAACTGGTAGCCGTCATATTTGCGGTCGGAGGCAAACGCGACGTGATCGACGTCGAGATTGAGCCCCATGCCGACGGCGTCGGTGGCGACGAGATAGTCCACATCGCCGGTCTGAAACATCTCCACCTGCGCATTTCGCGTGCGCGGAGAAAGACTTCCGAGGACCACGGCGGCGCCGCCGTGCTGGCGCTTGATGAGTTCGGCGATGGCGTAAACTTCGTCGGCGGAAAACGCGACAATGGCGGTGCGGCGGGGCTGGCGGGTGATCTTGCGGTCGCCGGCGAATTCCAGCGTGGACAGCCGCGGGCGGGTTACCACGTTGATTCCAGGAAGTAATTTCTCGACGATCGGCCGCATCGTGGCGGCGCCGAGCAGCAATGTTTCATCGCGGCCACGGCGATTCAGGATGCGGTCGGTGAACACATGGCCGCGTTCGAGGTCGGCGGCGATCTGGATTTCGTCCACCGCCAGGAACGAGACATCAAGATCTCGTGGCATGGCCTCGACGGTGGACACCCAATAGCGTGGTTTTGACGGCTTTATCTTCTCTTCGCCGGTGACGAGGGCTACCGCCTCCGGGCCAACGCGGGCGAGGATCTTGTTATAGACCTCGCGGGCCAGGAGGCGGAGCGGAAGGCCAATGATTCCAGAGGAATGCGCGAGCATCCGCTCGATGGCGAGATGGGTCTTGCCGGTATTGGTGGGGCCGAGGACGGCGGTGACGCCGGCGCCGGGCGCGCGGCCATTGCCGGGCGGGGAGGAAAAGGCCATGATTTTCAAGTATTTCCGCGTGGCCTTCTGTCAAGGCAAGGGGCTGAAACAGCAGCGATCGGAACGACTCCGGAACGAAACCGGCCCGAATCGGTGACTCGACACCTTCACCCGCGCCTCAGCCCCAAGATGTCGCGGCGCGTGTCGAATGTCCTCACTAGATCAAGTTTGTGACGGGGCAACAAGGCCTGTGAATCCTTGTGGACAAAGCTAAGTCCGACGGACTCCGATCGGCAAAAGAGTCAACAGGCGCGGTGCCGCCGTGATGCCGCAAGGCGGCCGCTGGTTTGCCTCTGCCGCCGCTGGTTTGCCGCAAGACCCGGGCGTCTGCCGCGCGGGTTCGCGCGCATGTCTTGTGGCAACACGGAGGCAGCGCCGTAGGATGGGTTGAGCGGAGCGAAAACCCATCATTCAAACCTCGCGGCTGGCTCCGCCGATGGGTTGTCGCGTCGGCCTGCGGCCGCCGCTCAACCCATCCTACGACCATTCCTCAATTCGTCTTCGCCGCCGCCTTGGCCGGCGCGGCGGTGGTCACGAACTCCGTCGCCTCCAGCATGGCCTGGCCGAGCGGGGTC
>NZ_JBIIOT010000184.1:0-3490 GCF_044336785.1 Tardiphaga sp.
CCTCTCCCGCCGCGAAGATGCGGCGACCTCTCCCCGGAGGGGAGAGGTAAGAAAGATCAGGTCTTCTTGATGCCCTGGAAGGTCCGGCTATACGGCGGCTGCTTCAGGTAAGTCGCGGGATCGTATTTCCAGAACTGCGAGACATTCGGATAGGTCTCGATCGGCACGTTCCAGAACTTGCCATCGGCGCGCTTGACGACCTTGCGGATATAGACGTCGTAGATCGGGTTGCCGTAGTCATCGAACTTGACGACCTTGCCAAGCGGTGAGTTGTCCAGCTCCGTCTTCAGCACCGTATCGATGAAGGTCTCGCGATCCTCCACCTTGCCGCCGATCTTCTTCAGCGCCGCATCGATCCACATCATGCCGGAATACATGGAGAAACCGTAGAGCGACGGGATCTTGCCGTATTTGGCCTCATAGTCCTTCTCGAACTTCGCCGTGGTCGGCACATCCGAACCTTCGGCGAAATGCGCGGCCGCAACGATGCCTTCGCATTCCGGGCCCATGGTGCGGATCACCGACTGGTCGGTGCCGTTCATGGCCATCAGCAGCGGCGTCTTCTCCTTCAGGCCGAAGGACGCATATTGCTGGATGAGACGGGTCGAGTCGGCGCCGGTCTCCATGGCGAAGATGGCATCGACCTTGAGATCGGCGAGCTGGCCGAGATAGGGGCTGAAATCCGCGGTGTTCAGCGGATGCCAGAACTGCTGCACGATGGTGCCGCCGCCTTCGGTGAACACCTGGGCCAAGCCGCCGCATTGTTCATGGCCGAACGTATAATCCTGGCTGATGGTGGCAATGCGCTTGTAGCCCTGCTTCAGGCACCAGTCGCCGAACGGATGGGTGAAGGCCGAGGCCGTGTAGCCGGCGACGCGGATCACGTTCTTGATGCGCGCCCGCTGGGTGAGATCGTCGGCGGCGATGATCGGGATGAAGTAAGGCGTGCCAGTGCCCTTCACATAATTGGCGACGGCAAGGCCGGTATTGGCGAGCAGATTGCCGATCAGCATGTGGCAATTGCCCTGCTCCACCAGGCGGCGGGCCTTCTGCAGCGCGGTGTCCGGATTCGACGCGTCGTCCTCGATCACCAGTTCGACCTTGCGGCCGCCCATCTCGTTCTTCACCTGCTCGAGATAGAACTGCACGCCCTCGACCATTTCCTTGCCGCCGGAGGCAACGACGCCGGTCAGTGGCGCGAGCAGACCGATCTTGATCGGCGTCGCTTGTGCCTGCGCGGCGCGCCACGGCGCTGCGCCCACACCCGCTGCGGCAACCGCGGCGGTCGAAGTCTTGAGAAACTGTCTGCGATCCATCTCGAAGCCCTTTCGTGGAAAATCCGTTTGAAACACAAGCGCGATTAGGGAGACTTTCTAGAACCCGTGGTCTTGCGCGACATGATCGCGCGCAGCTTTCCGATGATGCCCTCGGGGGCGAAGATCATGATCAGGACAAAGGTGATGCCGAGCACCATCAGCCAGCGTTCGGTGTAGGAGCTGACGATGTTTTCCAGAACGATGATGGCTGCGGCGCCGACAAAGGCGCCGAACAACGTGCCGACACCGCCGGCGATCATCATCAGCACGCCTTCGACGGATTGCGCGAGGGCGACCGTGGAGGGGCTGACGAAGTTGTTGAACATCGCATAGAGCGCACCGGCGATGCCGGCGAAGACGCCGGACACCGTGAAGCCGATGAAGAGATGCAGCGGCACGTTGTAGCCGAGGCTGCGCATGCGGCTTTCGCTGTCGCGGATGCCGCGCAGGGTCAGGCCGAAGGGCGAGCGGACGAACCGCCACATGGCGTAGGACACGACGGCGGCACAGGCGAGCACGGCCCAATAGAATGCGCTCTGCCCGACCAGAATGGCGGGACGCACATCGCCACGCATGCCATTCTCGCCACCGGTCACATTTGTCCAGCGCAGACAGACGCCCCAGATGATCATGCCGAGTGCGAGGGTCAACAGCAGGAAATAGACGCCGGAGGTCCGCACCGCGAGTAGCGCAAACACTGACGCGACGACAGTGGCAGCGGCAACGCCGAGCAGCAGAGCAATCCACGGCGACATCTCGGCCTGGCCGGTGAAATAGACCACCACATAGGTGGAGACGCCGAAGATGGCGCCATGGCCGAGCGAGGTGCGTCCGGCGAAGCCTGCGAGAATGTCGATGGACATCGCGAGAATGCCGAAAATCAGGATCTCGGTGGCGAGCCCGACCTGATAGCTCGACAGCCCGAGCGGCAGCAGCGCGGCAACAATGACGACAGCCGCGGCGATGACGAGGCCGCGCCCGGTCATGCCTGCGATACGGGATGGCGATGCAGGCTGTGTCATGTGGCACGTCCGAACAGACCGAGCGGACGGAATGCCAGCAGCACCGCCATCGGGCCAAAAATCACGAAGTAAGCGAGTTCGGGAAACATCACCTGCCCCAGCGTATTCAGGAGGCCGACCAGCAGGCTACCGACGGCGACGCCAACCAGGCTGCCGCGCCCGCCGATGATCACCACCGCGAGGCTGAAGGTCAGGATTTCAGCGTCGGCCGATGGATAGAGCGACAGGAACGCGCCGCCCATCAGGCCACCGAGACCGGCCAGGGCCGAGCCGAACAGGAAGGTGAACAGGAAGACGCGGCGGATATTGACGCCGGAGGCTTCCACCATCTCGGCATCATCGACACCGGCGCGGATCAGCGCGCCCAACCGTGTGTGGTTGAGCAGCACCCACAGGCCGATGAAGACGAGGATGCCCATCACCAGCACGAACAGGCGATATTTCGGATAGAAGGTGCCGAACACGCGCATGCCGCCGCGCAGCACTTCCGGGATCGGGACCGTAAAGCTGTCGCCGCCCCAGATCACCAGCGCAAGGTCATTCAGAAAGAAGGCGACGCCGAGGGTGAGCAATACCTGCCGCAGTTCGTTGCCGCGCACGAAGCGCAGCAGGCCCTGATCGAGCACGAAGCCGATGGCAGCAATCGCCGCCATGGCGCCGACGCCGCCGAGCACGAAACTGCCTGTCTTCACCGCAATGCTGTAGCCGATATAGCCGCCGAACAGATACAGCGCGCCGTGCGCAAGATTGACGATGCGCAAGAGACCGAAGATCAGCGTGAAGCCGCTCGCCACCACGAACAGCAGCGCTGCGAAAGTCAGGCCGTTGAGGATTTGAAAGAGACTCATGCCTTGTGACTTTGCTTGCGTCCTAGATTTGCCGACATCGGAACATCTCCGTCGTCATCGCGAGGAGCCCTCGCGACGAAGCAATCCAGCCCTTGCTTTTGGCTTGCTGGATTGCTTCGTCGCTTCGCTCCTCGCAATGACGGACTTCCCATCTTGTTTCAACTCGCCGGCGCTTCCGGCCCGACGTCGAGATACCAATCGTGAATCTGCTCGCCGGTCACGAAGGCCACGTCCGGCTTCTTCGCGATGGTCTCGAAGATGCGGCGGAAATGCTTCAGGCGATGCGGCGCGCCCATGATGTAGG
>NZ_JBIIOT010000037.1:0-47488 GCF_044336785.1 Tardiphaga sp.
GCGGTCCATGAAGCGCAGTACACTCAGTCCCTCATGGTGAGGAGCGGCTGTAGGCCGCGTCTCAAACCATGAGTTGGCCGGGTTCAGAGCCTGCGGCCATCGTTCGAGACGCCGCTGCGCGGCTCCTCAGGATGAGGGACGGAGAAGCGAGCTGGGATTACTGTCCCGAGCAAGTCCAGCCAAAAATACCCCATCGCTTTATGAGTCAGACTCTGAGGATGAGGGAGAGTTGGTGGAGAGACGCGTGATCTTGCCCGAAAATCGCGCCCCACTTTTCGGAATCATGCGCTGATGCGCCGGTTGACGTTGCGCGCGAGGGGGATCACCCTGCCCGCATGCGACGCAAGAGGCCCGCCATGATCAACCGCAGACATCTGCTGACGACGCTGCTTGGCGGCGTGGCTGCTGCCGCAGCCATGCCGCGTGCCGGCGCGCAGACCAGCCGGATGACGGCCTATGGCTTCTCGTTTCCCGGCTTGAAGGGCGGCGAGATCAAGCTGGCCGATTACGCGGGCAAGCCGATCCTGGTGGTGAACACCGCCTCGCAATGCGGCTTCACTCCGCAATATGCGGGGCTGCAGGAACTGTGGGCCGAGTTCAAGGATCGCGGGCTGATGGTGATCGGCGTGCCGTCGAATGATTTCGGCAATCAGGAGCCCGGCGGGCCGCACGAGATCGATGACATTGCGCGTGGGCGATTTGGCATCACGTTCCCGATCGCGGCGAAGACCGTGGTGAAGGGAGCCGGCGCGCATCCGTTCTACAAGTGGGCGGCAGACGCCCGGCCGAAGGATCTGCCGCGGTGGAATTTTCACAAGTATCTGGTCGGGCGGGACGGGTATCTCGTCGATGCGTTCGGCTCGGAGCTGGAGCCGATGGATACAAGGGTGAAGACGGCGGTGGCGCGGTCGCTGACGGTGGTGTGAGACAAGGCTTGTCATCGCCCGGCTTGACCGGGCGATCCAGTAAACACTGGTATCCGTGACCAAACCGGACCTTCGGTGTCTACTGGATCCCCGCTTTCGCGGGGATGACAGGAGGCGTTTACGCCGCGACCACTTCCCGTGGCTGATAGATCGCCACATGCTGGCAATGCGCTACGGGCGTCACGCCATTGGCGACAATCAAGGCATCGAGCTCAACGAACCGGTGCCCCTTCTTCTCGTAATTGCCGGTCACCTTCGCCCGCGCCACCAGTTCGTCATCGACGCTTGCCGCCGCCAGCAGCTGCATCCGGCTGCCCACGTGAATCCACGGGCCGAGCACCGCATTGTCCACCAGCACCTTGTTCATGATCCGCTGCAGCACACCGGGATGCACGAGGCCTTCGCTCAGATACATCTCCTCAGTCTCACGGACTTCATCGAGATATTCGGCGAGCCCGTCCTCCGGCCAGACGCGCGGCGCCGTGCCGAGCCATTTGTCCTGCGCGTAGGAGTCGGGACCGACCGGCAGCCGCTTCGCCACCGCCGGCACTTCGGGATAATCCGACAGCGCCGGAACCACGGGAAATGCCGACAGCGACGCCGAACCGGTGGCGCGGACCTCGCCCTTGCCTTCAACGGCCAGCGTCAGCGCCTCGCCCGCCTGCTCGGCCGTTACATCGACGGTTTCGCCGTCATAGACAGGCTTGATGAAGCGGGCTTCGATCAGGCCGCGCTCCAGGAATTCCCGACCCCAATGCGCAACCGCTGGATGCACCATATAGGCCAATACATCCACGCCCGGCACCAAACCGCCCGAAAAGCCGAACTTCTGCGCCACGGTGTCGTCATGCATCTTGTTTTCGGACTGTTTGGCCGTGTTGAAGGCCTCAACGCGGTAAGGCGCGATCAGCTCTGTCATGTTCCCTCCGAATGCGCGCGAAGATTGGTATTCGCTTTCAGGAGATGATACCCCTCACCCCGCGCGAGGCAAGGCGAGGCCGCGGGAACCGCATCCCGCCCACGCCACCCGGCCCCGGCGAAAATGACTGACATTCTCGCCGGCGTTGTGACACCGAAACCACAGGCATGCTTTGACCACCCGCATCTATATCGACGCTGACGCATGCCCGGTGAAGGACGAGATCTATCGCGTCGCCGCGCGCTTCCATCTGCCGGTCAGCGTGGTGGCGGGAACCTGGCTGCGCGTGCCGCAAGATCCGATGATCGAATGTATCGCCGCGGGCGCCGGCATGGATGCCGCCGATGACTGGATCGCCGAGCGCGCCGTGAAGGGCGACGTGGTCATCACCGCGGACATTCCGTTGGCGAGCCGCTGCGTCAAGGCAGGCGCCTCCGTCATCGCACCGAACGGCAAACCGTTCACCGAAGAATCCATCGGCATGACCCTTGCCGTCCGCAACCTGATGACCGACCTGCGCTCGTCAGGCGAAGTCACCGGCGGCCCGAAATCCTACTCGCCGCGCGACCGCTCGGCATTCCTGTCGGCCTTGGATCAAACCATCCGCCGTATCCAGCGCGACCCGGCCTTTGCGCCCGCGCCGAAACAAAGTTGAACTGACCTTATGGCTCCTCCGCTTATCCAGCTCAAAGACATCTTCCTCACTTTCGGCGGCACGCCGCTGCTGAACGGCGTCGAACTCTCGGTGTCGCAAGGCGAGCGCGTTTGCCTGATCGGCCGCAACGGCTCCGGCAAATCGACGCTGCTCAAGATCGTCGCCGGCATTGTCGACAACGACAAAGGCAGCCGCTTCGTGCAGCCCGGCGCCACCGTGCAATATCTGCCGCAGGAGCCGGACTTTTCCGGCTTTGCGACCACGCTCGCTTATGTCGAAGCCGGCATGCATGACGGCGACAATCACTATCAGGCGCAATATCTGCTCGAGCAGCTCGGGCTCACCGGCCAGGAGAATCCCGAAAACCTCTCCGGCGGTGAAGCGCGCCGCACGGCCCTCGCCCGCGTGCTGGCGCCGGAGCCGGACATCCTGCTGCTGGACGAGCCGACCAACCATCTCGATCTCACCACCATCGAATGGCTGGAAGGCGAGCTGGCCTCGCGGCGCTGCGCGCTGGTGCTGATCAGCCATGACCGCCGCTTCCTCAGCAATCTGTCGCGCTCCACAGCGTGGCTCGATCGCGGCCAGATCCGCCAGATCGATCGCGGCTTCTCCGCCTTCGAGGAATGGCGCGACGACGTGCTGGCCGAAGAAGAGCGCGACCAGCACAAGCTGGACCGCAAGATCGTCAATGAAGAGCACTGGCTGCGCCACGGCGTCTCCGGCCGCCGCAAGCGCAACGTCAAGCGCCTCGCCGGCCTGCATGAGCTGCGCGCGCAGCGCCGCGACTATCGCGGCGCCCAGGGCAATGCGAATCTCGCAGCTGCCGAGGCGGAAAAGTCCGGCAAGCTGATCTTCGAGGCGAAGAACATCTCGCGCACCTATGGTGACCGCAAGATCGTGGACGATTTCTCGATCCGCGTGCAGCGTGGCGACCGCATCGGCGTGGTCGGCCCCAACGGCGCCGGCAAGACGACGATGATCAACATGCTGACCGGCACCGAGCCGCCGGATTCCGGCACCGTGCGGTTCGGCGCCAATATCGAGATGGCGACGCTCGACCAGCATCGCGAAAGCCTCAACCCGAAGACCACGCTGGCGGAAGCCCTCACCGGCGGCCGCGGCGACCATGTGATGGTCAACGGCCAGCCCAAGCATGTGGTCGGCTACATGAAGGACTTCCTGTTCGGCCAGGAGCAGATGCGCACGCCGCTGGAAGTGCTCTCCGGCGGTGAACGCGGCCGCCTGATGCTGGCGCGTGCGCTGGCGAAACCGTCGAACGTGCTGGTGCTGGACGAACCGACCAACGACCTCGATCTCGAAACCCTCGACGTGCTCGAGGAAATGCTCGCCGATTATCCCGGCACGGTGATCCTGATCAGCCATGACCGCGACTTCCTCGACCGCGTCGTGACCTCGGTGATCGTGCCCGAAGGCGACGGCAAATGGATGGAATATGCCGGCGGTTATACCGACATGCTGGCGCAGCGCGGCGCCGATCTGAAGCGCGAGGCGAAGGCGGTTGTGGCCGAAGCTGCGAAGGGCAACGGCTCGTCGGGGTCGTCGAAGCCTGTGGCCAAGCGCAAGATGAACTTCAAGGAAAAGCACGCGCTGGAAACGCTGCCCAAGGTGATGGACAATCTGCGCTCGGAAATCGCCAAGCAGCAGCGCCATCTCGACGATCCCAAGCTCTATACGAAGGATCGCAAGAAATTCGACACCGCAACCGCTGCGCTCGCCAAGGCGCAGAAGGACTTGCAGGACTCGGAAGAGCAATGGCTGGAGCTGGAAATGCTCCGCGAAGAGATCGAGAACGCGTAAAACTCCGTCATTGCGAGGAGCGCAGCGACGAAGCAATCCAGCCTTACCTCTCTTACGGACTGGATTGCTTCGCTGCGCTCGCAATGACGGCTAAAGAGGACGGAGCAAGAACTTCATGACCACCACCCTCGCCGCAAAGATCGCCCGCGACTACGGCACGCCCGCCCTCGTCATCGACATGGACCGTGTGGAGCGCAATATCGCGCGCATCCAGAAGGTCTGCGACGACGCCGGCATCGCCAACCGCCCGCATATCAAGACGCATAAGAGCCCGGTGCTGGCCAAATTGCAGATCGAGGCCGGCGCCAAAGGCATCACCTGCCAGAAGCTCGGCGAGGCCGAGATCATGGCGGATGCGGGGATCGACGACATCCTGATCAGCTACAACCTGCTCGGCGACGAGAAGATGGCGCGTCTCGGTGCGCTGCAGGCGAAAGCGACCATCACGGTGGCCGCCGACAACTCTGTTGTCATCGCCGACCTGCCGAAAGCGGCGGCGATTTCCGGCCGCGACGTCAATGTTGTGATCGAATGTGACACCGGCCGCAAGCGCGCCGGCGTCGAGACGCCTGCGGAAGCGATTGCGCTCGCGCGCGAGATCAAGGCAGCAAAGGGCCTGAACTTTGCGGGCTTCATGCTGTATCCGACGGAAGACGGCTGGGCCGATGCGCAGCGCTTTTTCGACGAAGCTCTGGCTGGTGTTCGCGCCGAAGGTCTGGAGCCGACCATCGTCTCCACCGGCGGCACGCCAAATTTGAAAAATGTCGGCTCGCTGAAAGGCGCCACCGAACATCGCTTCGGCACCTATATCTATAACGACCGCATGCAGGTCGCCGCGGGCTCTGCCACCTGGGACGACTGCGCGCTCAACGTCTATTCCACCGTGGTCAGCCGCGCCGGCCCCGAGCGCGGCATTCTCGATGCCGGCTCGAAGACCCTGACGCCCGACACCGGCGGCCTCGATGGCTACGGCCTGATCCTGGAACATCCCGAAGCGAAGATCGCGAAATTTGCCGAGGAGCATGGCTTCCTCGATCTCGCCCGCAGCAATACGCGGCCGAATGTCGGCGATGTCGTGCGTATCGTGCCCAACCATGTCTGCGTGGTGGTGAACATGTTCGACGAGGTGGTGATGGTGCGCGGCGATGAGATCGTCGGCACGCTGCCGATCGCGGCGCGCGGGAAGCTGCGCTGAACTCAGTCCCTCATCCTGAGGAGCCGCGCAGCGGCGTCTCGAAGGATGGCCGCGGGCTCCGAGCCAGACCATCCATGGTTCGAGACGCGCGCAACGGCGCGCTCCTCACCATGAGGAGTCAGAGATTGATCCAGTTCAACACGCCCGTCCCCGCGGCCACACCCGTCGCAAACGACGCCTGCAACAGATAGCCGCCCGTCGGCGCTTCCCAGTCGAGCATCTCGCCGGCCACGAATACGCCGGGCATGCGCTTCAGCATGAAGCCATCGTCGATCTCGTCGAACACGATGCCACCAGCGCTGGAAATCGCGCGCGCGATCGGTGCGACGCCCGTGAGCACCACAGGCACTGCATTGATCAGCGCAACAAGTTTCTCAGGCTCCAGCGACGCAAGCTGAACGCCTTCCGCGATCGCCACTTCCTGCAATAGCCCGATCGCCACCGGCGAGAGATGCAAGGCCTTGCGCAGGAAATTCGAGAACGACTGCTTGCCACGTGGCGCCGCCAGCTTGCGTGTCAATGCGCCGGCATCGAGATCGGGTCGCAGGGCGATGTTGAGCACGGCCTTGCCATCGGCCATCACAGCCTCGCGCAGCACCGATGACAGCGCGTAGATGCCGCCGCCTTCGATGCCAGAACGCGTGACCATTGCCTCGCCGCGTACCGCATGCGCGCCAAAGGACAGCGCGATGCCTTTGAGCGGCTGGCCCTCGAAACGATCCTTGAAAATATCCGACCACGCGACATCGAAGCCGACATTCGCCGGCCGCAGCGGCGCAATGGCGATGTTCTTGGCGGCAAGGATATCGACCCATGCACCGTCGGAGCCAAGCTTCGCCCAGCTTGCGCCTCCAAGTGCGAGCACCGTCGCTTTCGCTGATACAAGGCGCTCGCCGTCAGGCATCTCGAATCTCAGCGCATCATCGGCGCTCCAGCCTGTCCAGCGATGGCGGAAGGCAAAACTCACGCCGCTCTCGCCGAGCCGTCGCAGCCACGCGCGCAGCAGTGGCGAGGCCTTGAAAGATTCCGGAAACACGCGGCCGCTGGAGCCGATGAAGGTCGGCTGGCCGAGCGCTTCGCTCCAGGTGCGCAGATCAACCGGCGTGAAGCCGTCGATGACAGGCGCGAGCCGCGCTTCCGCAGCGCCGTAGCGCGCCATGAAATCCGGCAGCGGTTCGCTATGGGTGAGATTGAGGCCACCGCGGCCGGCCATGAGAAACTTGCGGCCGGCGGATGGCATCGCGTCGAAGACGGTGACGCGGGCACCAGCCTTGACCAGAGTCTCGGCGGCCATCAGGCCGGCAGGGCCCGCGCCGATGACGGCCACGTCAATTGTCGAACTATCGCTCATCAAAGCGACCTAGCATGTAGGGTGGGCAAAGCGAAGCGTGCCCACCATCACCTGCACGGCACTTGAAGGTGGGCACGGCGCAAGCGCGCCTCTGCCCACCCTACAGACAGGATCACATCTTGAGGCCGAGCCTCTTGGCAGCCTGCTCGACATATTTCTGCGTCTGATGGAAGGCGCCATCGAGCACGCGGGCATTGGACATGTCGCTGATCTCGGCGAAGTTTGCCGCGACGGTGTCCGCGGTCCACTGATCCTCGGCGAAGTTCTTGCCTTCGCTCTCCAGCAATCGGATCACCGCGAAGGAGCCGGCGCCGGCGCCCATGATGGTCTTGGTCGGGCCGTTCTCGCTCAGCATGTATTCCACCGCCGGCGTGATCGCTTCGGGCTTCATCAGCTTCAGCGCTTCGGGCGGCAGCAGCTCCTCGGTCATGCGCGTCGCCGCGGTAGGCGAGACGATGTTGACGCGGATATCGGTCTTGCGGCCCTCCTCGGCCAGCACATTCATCAGGCCGACCATGCCGGTCTTTGCCGCACCGTAGTTCGCCTGGCCGAAATTGCCGTAGAGACCCGACGAGGAGGTGGTGAGCACGATGCGCCCGTAATTGCGCGCACGCATGCCCTCCCACACCGCCTTGCAGCAATAGAAGGTGCCGACCAGATGCACGTCGAGCACCTTCTGGAAATCGGCGACCTCCATCTTGGCAAAGGACTTGTCGCGCAGGATGCCGGCATTGGCGCAGAGCGCATCGACGCTGCCCCAGTCCCTGGTGGCCTTCTCGACCATCGCGGTGACCTGCTCGAAATTCGAGACATCTGCGCCATCGGCCATCGCCGTGCCGCCGGCGGCGCGGATTTCCTCGACCACGGTTTCCGCGGCCGTCAGCGATCCGCCGGTGCCGTCGCGCGCGCCGCCGAAATCATTGACGACGACCTTGGCGCCGAGTTTGGCGAGGCCCAGCGCATGGGCGCGGCCGAGGCCGTTGCCCGCGCCGGTGACGATGGCCACGCGGCCGTCAAAGCGAATGGTCATGCGAAAAGCTCCTCAGTTGAAGTAGACGAGGCCGAGCCAGTCGGCGACCAGCGCCGGCTTGTCCTCGCCGTCGATCTCGACGGTCGCCGATGTGCGGGTGAACAATTCGTTCGGCTTGCGCAGCGTCGCTTCCGTCAGCACGAAGCGGCCGCGCAGGCGCGCGCCGGCTTTGACGGGCGAAAGAAAGCGGATCTTGTCGGTGCCGTAATTCACGCCCATGGCCACATCGGCCAGTTTCGGCAGTGCCTCATAGGAGAATACCGACAGCAGCGACATGGTGAGAAAGCCATGCGCGATGGTGGTGCCGAACGGCGTCTCGCGCGCGCGGGCGGGATCGACATGGATGAACTGGTGATCCTCGGTGGCGGTGGCAAAGGCATCGATCCGGGCCTGATCGACCAGATGCCATTCGGAGACGCCGACTTCCTTGCCGACCATGGCGATATAGGCTTCACGCGAGATCATCGTGTCCGGGTTTCCCTTCTTGTTTGCGGGCGCAGATTCCACAAAGCGGAGGCCGCTGCCAAGCCCTTGACACTGCGCCTTTCGGCCTAGCCTCCCCGCAATTGCGGGAAATCCTCTTCCTTGAACTCGATGCCGCGCAGCGCATCGCTGCGGTCGTTCTCGTGTTCGAGGCGGCGCAGATGGACGCGGCGGATTTTGCCGGAAATCGTCTTCGGCAGCTCGGTGACGAATTCGATCCGGCGGATGCGCTTGAAGGGTGCGAGCCGCTCCTGCAGATGCGTGTAGATCGACAGCGCCGTCTCCGCATCGGGCTTGGCGCTGCCGACCAGCATCACATAGGCCTTGGGGATCGCGAGGCGGATCGGATCCGGGCTCGGCACGATGGCGGCTTCCGCCACCGCATCGTGTTCGATCAGGATGCTTTCGAGCTCGAACGGGCTGATGCGATAATCCGACGACTTGAACACGTCATCGGCGCGGCCGACAAACGTGAGATAGCCGTCGTCATCGACGAAGACGACATCGCCGCTGCGATAGATCTCGCCGCTGGCGCCGGTGACGCTGCCGTCATCGGCCTGATAGCCCTGCATCAGGCCGGCCGGCCGGTCGGCGCCGAGCACGAGGCCAACCTCGCCCTCCTTCGCAGGCTGGCCATCGGCATCGATCACCCGCACAGTGTAGCCCGGCAATGGCCGGCCCATGGAGCCGACCTTCACCGGCTGCCCCGGTGAATTGCCGGCCAGTGCCGTGGTCTCGGTCTGCCCGTAGCCATCGCGGATGGTGAGGCCCCAGGCGGCCTGCACCTGCTCGATCACTTCCGGATTGAGCGGCTCGCCGGCGCCGCAGACTTCGCGCAGCGACACCTTTGTGTCCGCGAGCTTCTCCTGAATGAACAGCCGCCACACGGTGGGCGGCGCGCACAGCGTGGTGACGCCGCAGCGCGCGACGGTGGCGAGCAGGCTCTTGGCATCGAAGCGCGGCTGGTTGACCACAACCACGGTGGCCGCCGCATTCCACGGCGCGAAGAAGCAGGACCACGCATGCTTGGCCCAGCCGGGCGAAGAAATGTTAAGATGGATGTCGCCGGGCTGCAGGCCGATCCAGTACATGGTGGAGAGCCCGCCGACGGGATAGCTGCGCTGGCTGTGCCGCACGAGCTTCGGCTTCGCCGTGGTCCCCGACGTAAAATAGAGCAGCATCGGATCATCGGCTTTTGTAGCGCCATCCGGTGTGAATGTATCGGGGAAGTCTGCGGATGTCTCGAAGGCGAGCCAGCCGTCATGCGGCTTTGATGCATTGACGGCGATCTGCTTGATGCCGGCGGTCTTCAGGCTGCCGAATTTGGCGACCTGATCCTCCGACGCGACGACGAGCTTTGCCTTGCCGCGATCGAGGCGATCCTGCAATTCGTCGGAGGTCAGCAGCGTGGTTGCGGGAATGATGACGACGCCGAGCTTGATGGCGGCCAGCATCGTCTCCCAGAGCGGCACGACATTGCTGAGCAGCAGCAAGAGGTGATCGCCGCGCTTCAGCCCCTGGGCACTGAGAAAATTGGCGACCTGATTGGAGCGGCGGGAAAGATCGGCGAAGGAGAGTTTAGTCTCGCTGGCCGTGGGCGCATCGACGATCCAGAGCGCCGTGCGATCCTTGCTCGCGGGATCGGATGCCAGCTCGGCATCGAACCAGTCGAGCGCCCAGTTGAAATCGACGGCATCAGGCCAGCGGAAGCCGGCGACGGCGGTGTCGTAATCGCTGCGATGGTCGAGGAGAAAGGCGCGGGCCTGCTTGAACGTGGTCATGCTTCCTCACCTTGTTTGTTTTCTGTCGTTCTACACTCCGCCCTCATGGTGAGGAGCGCGCATTTGCGCGCGTCTCGAACCATGACATGCGGAGCTCCCCGCCATCCTTCGAGACGCCGCGCTTTGCGCGGCTCCTCAGGATGAGGGCGGAGTGTTTACTTCGCCAGCTTGCGCAGATGGTTCACGATCCCTGAGAAATCGACACCGCCCTGCCCGTCCTTGTCGAATGTCTCGTAGATGCTTTCCGCATGCGCCCCGAGCGGCGTCGCTGCGCCCGCGGCTTTCGCGGCTTCCTGCGACAGCTTCAGATCCTTCAGCATCAGCGCAGCGGCGAAGCCGGGCTTGTATTCATTGTTGGCCGGCGATGTCGGCACCGGGCCCGGTACCGGACAATAGGTCGTCAGCGACCAGCACTGCCCGGATGACGTGGACGCCACATCGAACAGCGCCTGATGCGACAGGCCTAGCTTTTCAGCCAGCACGAAGGCCTCGCTGACGCCGATCATGGAAATGCCGAGGATCATGTTGTTACAGATCTTGGCCGCCTGCCCGGCGCCAGCATCGCCGCAATGGACGATCTTCTTGCCCATGGCTTCGAGGACCGGTTTGGCTGCTGCAAAGGCCGGGTACGCGCCGCCGGCCATGAAGGTCAGCGTCGCGCCCTTGGCGCCACCGGTGCCGCCGGAGACCGGCGCGTCGACAGAGGGAAGCTTCTGCGCCGCTGCAAGGCCATGCGCCTTGCGTGCGCTTTCCACGTCGATGGTCGAGCAATCGATCATCAGCGCGCCGGGCGCTGCCGCCGGGATCACCTCGCTCCAGACCGACACCACATGCTTGCCGGCGGGCAGCATGGTGATGATGACCTCGGCGCCTTTCACGGCGTCCGTGGCGGTCGCGGCGATGGTCACGCCATCGGCTTTGGCCTGCGCGCGCGAGGCTTCGACAAGGTCAAAACCCGCGACCTTGTGGCCGGCTTTGACCAGGTTGGCGGCCATCGGGCCGCCCATATTGCCGAGACCGATAAATGCAATGCTGGTCATATCCTGCCCTCGTCTGTTTTGATGGTTATCGAATGTCGGCTCCGTCGAGGGAATCCGACTTTCGTTCAGAAAGTGAGCGCGACATCGCGCGGCGCCAGATAGCGCGCGACAATCTCCGGCGTGACGCCCTTGAGGTCCGGCGGCTGCCATTTCGGATTGCGGTCCTTGTCGATGATCGCGGCGCGCACGCCCTCGACGAAATCGGCGCTGTCGAACACCTCCAATGCAGCGAGATATTCACGCGACAGACACTCTTCGAGCGAGGCGGATGCACGCCCGAGGCGCAGCAGCTTCAGCGTGACCTTCAGCCCACGCGGCGATTTGTCGGCCATGGCCTTCAGCGTCGCCTGGGCGAAGTCCGAACCATCCTGCTCCAGTGCGGCGACGATCTCCTCGACACTGTCATGGGCAAAAGCGCGATCGATCAGCGCGCGCTGCGCCGTGACGGGGCCGGTCTGCTCCGACGCGGAAAAGCTCTTGAGTTTTGTCATGACGGCGGAGGCATCACTGCCGGGCGCCAGCTTGGTCAGTGCCTCGCGCAGCGCCGGCCAGTTGCCGGTGTCGATCAACACATCGGCCATGCGGGCCGCCAGCGCATCGGCGCCATTGGCATTGAGGCCCGTGAGGCCGAAATAGGTGCCGAGCTCGCCGGGCGCGCGTGACAGCAGCCAAGTGCCGCCGACATCCGGGAAGAAGCCGAGGCCGACTTCCGGCATCGCCATCTTCGTCTTCTCGGTGACGATGCGATGGCTGGCATGACCGGCCAGACCGACGCCGCCGCCCATCACGAAGCCATCCATATAGGCGACATATGGCTTGGGGAATTTCGCGATCCGCGCATTGAGGACGTACTCCTCGCGCCAGAAGATTTTTCCGAGATCGCCCTTCGCTTTCGCGCTTTCATAAAGGCCGCGAATGTCACCGCCGGCACAGAGCCCGCGCTCGCCGGCGCCTTCGAGAATGATGACGGCGACGGACGGATCGACTTCGAACGCATCGAGTGCGGTGACGATCTCGCGCGTCATCTCCAGCGTCAGCGCATTGAGCGCCTTCGGCCGATTGAGCCGCAGAATGCCGGCGCTGCCTTCCTTGCGGGCGATCAGGTCGCCGTCCACCATGCCATCGCTCATCGTGCGCCCTCGATCAATTTGCGCGACACGATCAGCCGCATGATTTCATTGGTGCCTTCGAGGATCTGATGCACGCGCAAATCGCGCACGATCTTCTCGACGCCATATTCGGCGAGATAGCCGTAGCCGCCATGCAGCTGCAGCGCCTCGTTGGCGACGTTGAAGCCAACGTCGGTGCCAAAGCGCTTGGCCATGGCGCACAGCATGCTGGCGTCATGATCCTTGCGATCCAGCGCTGCCGCGGCGCGCCACAGGAAGGTGCGCGCGGCCTCCAGTTCAGTTGCCATGTCGGCGACACGGAATTGCAGCGCCTGGAATTCGTCGAGCTTCTTGCCGAAGGCTTTTCGCTCTTTCATGTAGCTGAGCGACTTGTCGAGCGCGGATTGCGCGCCGCCGAGCGAGCAAGCCGCGATGTTCAGGCGCCCGCCATCGAGGCCGGCCATCGCGATCTTGAAGCCAATGCCTTCGGCGCCAAGCCGGTTAGCGATGGGCACACGGGCGTTCTCGAAGATCACGGCGCGCGTCGGCTGCGCATTCCAGCCCATCTTGCGCTCATTGGCGCCGAAAGAGAGACCGGGCGTGTCCTTGTCCACCACCAGCGTCGAGACACCGCCGGCGCCCTCGCCGCCTGTACGGACCATCACGACATAGATGTCCGTTTCGCCGGCGCCGGAGATGAATTGCTTCTGGCCGTTGAGCACATAGTGATCGCCATCGATCACCGCCCTGGTGCGCAGTGCTGCGGCGTCGGAGCCCGAGCCCGGTTCGGTCAGGCAGTAGCTCGCCAGCAGTTCCATGGTGCAGAGGCGCGGCAGCCACTTCTGGCGCTGCGCGTCGCTGCCATAGGAATCGATCATCCACGACGCCATATTGTGGATCGAGATGAAAGCCGAGGTGGTCGGACATCCCGTCGCCAGCGCCTCGAAGATCAGCGCGGCATCGAAGCGCGTCATGGCGGAGCCGCCGACATCGTCGCGGATATAGATGCCGCCCATGCCGAGTTCGGCGGCAGCGCGCATCACGTCTTTCGGGAAATGCTTGTCCTCGTCCCATTTCAGGGCGAAGGGCGCGATCTTTTCAGCAGCGAAATCGCGTGCCATGTCGCGGATTGCGGTCTGTTCCTCGTCGAGAGCGAATTGCATGACGCCCTTCTTATTTTGAGTTCACTTCTCCCCGTCATTGCGAGGAGCCCTTGCGACGAAGCAATCCAGTCTTCCTTTGCTTGGCTTTCTGGATTGCTTCGCTGCGCTCGCAATGACGGCAGAGTACTTACTTCATCAGCGGAATGGAGAACTCCGCGCCTTCCTTGACGCCGGACGGCCAGCGCGAGGTGACCGTCTTGGTCTTGGTGTAGAAGCGCACCGAGTCCGGGCCATGCTGGTTGAGATCACCAAAGCCCGACTTCTTCCAGCCGCCAAACGTGTAGTAGGCGATCGGCACCGGGATCGGCACATTGATGCCGACCATGCCGACATTCACCTTGGCGGCGAAATCGCGCGCGGCGTCGCCGTCGCGGGTGAAGATGGCAACGCCATTGCCGTAGTCGTGATCCGACGGCAGCGCGAGCGCTTCCTCGTAATCATTGGCACGCACCACCGAGAGCACGGGGCCGAAGATTTCTTCCTTGTAGATGCGCATGTCCTTGGTGACGTTATCGAACAGGCAGCCGCCGAGATAAAAGCCCTTCTCATAGCCCTGCATCTTGAAGCCGCGGCCGTCGACAGCGAGGGTCGCGCCTTCCTTGACGCCGATATCGATGTAGCTCTTGACGCGCTCAACGGCTTCCGCGGTCACCAGCGGACCGTAGTCGGCGGTCGGATCGATCGAGGTGCCGATCTTCAGGCTCTCGACGCGCGGGATCAGCTTTTCCATCAGGCGATCCGCCGTGGCCTTGCCCACGGGGACTGCGACCGACACCGCCATGCAGCGCTCGCCGGCCGAGCCGTAACCTGCGCCGATCAGCGCATCGACGGCCTGGTCCATGTCCGCATCGGGCATGATGATGGCGTGGTTCTTGGCGCCGCCAAAACACTGGCAGCGCTTCCCGGTCTGGGCCGCGCGCGTATAGATATATTCGGCGATCGGGGTCGAGCCGACGAAGCCGACGGCCTTGATGTCCTGATCGTCGAGGATCGCATCGACGGCTTCCTTGTCGCCATTGACGACATTGAGCACGCCCGGCGGCAGGCCGGCCTCGATCATCAGCTGGGCCAGCATCATCGGCACGCCCGGATCGCGCTCCGACGGCTTGAGGATGAACGCGTTGCCGCAGGCGATCGCCGGACCGAACTTCCACATCGGGATCATGGCCGGGAAGTTGAACGGCGTGATGCCCGCGACGACGCCAAGCGGCTGGCGCATCGAATAGATGTCGATGCCGGGGCCGGCGCCTTCGGTGTATTCGCCCTTCATCAGATGCGGGATGCCGCAGGCGAATTCGACCACTTCCAGGCCGCGCTGGATGTCGCCCTTGGCGTCGGGCACGGTCTTGCCATGCTCGCGGGCCAGACATTCGGCCAGCTTGTCGTAATCGCGCTGGGCGAGTTCGAGGAACTTCATCAGCACGCGCGCGCGGCGCTGCGGATTGGTGTTGCCCCAGGCGACCTGTGCTGCGGCGGCATTCTCGATGGCCGCGCGCATTTCAGCCTTGGAGGCGAGCGCGACCTTGGCCTGAACGTCGCCCGTCATCGGCTCGAAAACATCGGCGAAACGCCCAGATGTGCCAGCGACTTCCTTGCCGCCAATGAAATGTCCGATCGTCCGCATACGTTCCTCCTGGGGAGCCTGATATGGCCGGGATGTTGATCAGGCTTTGCCGGCTTTGGAAAGGCCTCGAATGCGCAACGGTTTTGCGAAAATGCAAGCCGGCGGATGTTGCGCAGCGGGACAAATGTCACGACCGCGACAATGTGTCAGGCACACGGCGAGCAGCGCGTGGCCATCCTTCGAGACGCCGCTGCGCGGCTCCTCAGGATGAGGGTGGAGTATTACTGCGTCATAGAAAACCTCATGGTGAGGAGCCCGCGCAGCGGGCGTCTCGAACCATGCAGGCCACGCGCTCCCCCATTTTCGCTGAACCTTACCCCTTCTTTGCAGCCTTTTTCGCGGCTGCGCGCCTGGCGGCCGGCTGTGCCGTGGCACGCTCCAGCACGGTGTCGCGACCGATCTTCAGGAACTCGTCCGAGACCTCGCCGGACCCGGCAATACGCGCCATCAGGATGCCCCCCATCATGGTGGCGAGCGCGGCGATGGCCTGTTTACGCGCCGCATCGGGATCGCCGGGATATTGCTCCGCCATCATGCCGATCATGTCGTCGAGCTTGGCCGCAAAGGCCCGCCGTGTCTTCGGGCTTTCGCGCGCGATCTCGGCGCCGAGCGCGGGCATGGCGCAACCATGACCGGGATTGTCCCGGTGCTGCGGCGACAGATAGGTATCGACGAGATGGGGCAGCCGCTCATCCGGCGCCAGGTCTCCGATCTGTTGGCGACGACGGGCCATGGAGCGATCCATGGCATAGTCGAACGCTTCGACCACCAGCGCCTCGCGCGAGTCGAAATGCGCATAGAAGCCGCCATGGGTAAGGCCGGCTTCCTTCATCAGGTCGGCGACGCCGATGCCGTGGGCGCCGCGTTCGCGCAGCCGCACCGAAGCCTTCTTGACGATGCGCGCGTGGGTCTCAGCCTTGTGCTCTTTGGAGTAACGCATGCCCGGTCCATTCCGCCGAAAAAGATGATGCTGATCATATTAATAGCTCTGCGCCCCATGCGCAACGCGTCCCGGCAGGCGCAGTTGACTTTACCGTGCCGGCGCGGAACCTGAGCCTTCAAGAATAGCTGTAAAAGACGAGGAAATCCCATGCATATGCTCAATCCGCATTGCGGTATCGACCGCGATTCCCGCGGCGTCGTTCGCCTGACGATCTGCAATGCCGGATCGCTCAACATTCTCAATACCACCGTCATCAATCACCTCCGCGAAGGTATCGAGGCCCTTGCCGCCGATCGCGACATCCGCGTGCTGATCATCGCCGGGGCGAGCGAGAAGAGCATGATCGGCGGCGCCGACATCAAGGAGATGGCGACGCTGAACCAGCGCTCCGCCGAAACATTCATTTCAGGCCTGCGCGCGCTGTGCGACGCGCCGCGGCTCTTCCCTGCCCCGGTGATCGCCCGCATTCCGGGCTGGAGCCTGGGCGGCGGGCTGGAATTCGCTGCCGCCTGCGATTTCCGCGTGGCTGCGCATGATGCGAAATTCGCCATGCCCGAGGTTAGGGTCGGTATTCCCTCCGTCATCCAGGCGGCATTGCTGCCGCGCCTGATCGGCTGGGGCCGCGCGCGCTGGCTGATCATGACCGCGGCCACCATCGATGCATCGACGGCGCTGAACTGGGGTCTCGTCGATGTCGTGGCTGCAGAAGGCGCACTCGATGCCGAAGTCGAGAAGATGGTCGAGGCCCTGATCGCATGCGGCCCCGAAGCGCTGCGGTCACAAAAAGCAATGCTGCGTCAATGGGAAGAGCTCCCGCTGAAGGACTCCATGGATCTCAGCGTCGGCGTGTTCGGCGAGGCCTATCTGACCGGCGAGCCCCAGAAACTGATGGCGGACTTCGTCAACCGCAAGCGGTAACAAATGCCCGCGCGATAAATTTGGCGGTGCGAGCGTTGTAATTTCTGCGCCGCATCATATGATGATCATCATCTTAGACGATCATCTCGAAGGTTGCCGCCATGCCTGCTGCTTCAGACCCCGTCGCCATCCTGTCGGCCGTGCGCACGCCGCTTGGCCGTTTCCAGGGCGAACTGTCCTCGTTCAGCGGGCACAAGCTCGGCAGCCACGTCATCCGACACGCGGTCGAGCGCGCCGGCCTGTCGCCGGAGCGGATCGATGAGGTCTTCATGGGCTGCGTGCTGCCCGCGGGCCAGGGACAGGCGCCGGCGCGCCAGGCCGCCCGCGGCGCCAAACTGCCTGACGCGACCGGCGCAACCACGATCAACAAAGTGTGCGGATCCGGCATGAAGGCCACCATGCTCGGACACGACATCATCGGCGCCGGCTCGGCCGAGATCGTCGTCGCGGGCGGCATGGAGAGCATGACCAATGCGCCGTATCTGCTGCAAAAGGCCCGCGGCGGTTACCGCGTCGGGCATGACCGCATCATCGATCACATGCTCATGGATGGGCTCGAAGACGCCTACGAGGTCGGACGCTCCATGGGCGATTTCGGCGAGGCCACCGCCGAAGCCTATCAGTTCACCCGCGCCGATCAGGACACGTATGCCATCGAGACGCTGACGCGTGCCCGCAACGCGGTCGAGAGCGGCGCGTTCAAAGCAGAGATTGCACCACTCTCCGTGGTGGAAAAGGCCGGTCCGCGTGACATCGCCAATGACGAACATCCGCTCAAGGTCGATCCCGCCAAGATCCCGAACCTCAAGCCAGCCTTTCGCAGCAATGGCACGATCACGCCGGCGGCGTCATCGGCCAACGCGGATGGCGCTGCCGCGCTGGTGCTGGCGCGCCGCTCGCTCGCCGATCGCGATGGCCTTCCAGTGCGTGCGCTCATTCGCGGCCATGCCGCGCACAGCCAGGAGCCGCAATGGTTCACCACGGCGCCGATCCCGGCCATCCGCAAGCTGCTCGACAAAGTCGGCTGGACCGTCGGCGATGTCGATCTGTTCGAGATCAATGAGGCCTTCGCCGTCGTGCCTATGGCTGCGCAGCGTGATCTCGGTATCCCGCGCGACAGGCTCAACATTCATGGCGGCGCCTGTGCGCTCGGTCACCCCATCGGTGCCACCGGCGCGCGATTGATCGTCACCCTGCTGCATGCGCTCGAGGCGCAAGGCTTGAGACGTGGTGTGGCCTCGCTTTGTATCGGCGGCGGCGAAGCAACCGCCATCGCCGTCGAACGCGTGGCCAACTGATACCCGCCTTTCAGAAACACCAGCGCGTTGCCCGCGTAGGATTGAGGAAGACCGATGATCTCCGGATGGCTGTCCACGGCGCTTGCCCGCCGCAATATTCATTATGGCTGGGCGATGATCGCCGTGACCTTTGTCACGGCCCTCGTGAGCGCTGCCGCGGTCGGCGCGCCCGGCGTGTTCATCGTGCCTTTGCAGAAGGAGTTCGGCTGGAGCACCGCTGAAATCTCCTCCGCGATGTCGATCCGCTTCGTGCTGTTCGGCCTGATGGCGCCCTTCGCAGCGGCGCTGATGAACCGCTACGGGCTGCGCAATGTCACGCTGACGGCGCTGCTGATCGTGGTTGCCAGCCTGATCCTGTCGCTCGGCATGACGCAGCTCTGGCAGCTCGTGGCCCTATGGGGCTTTGCGGTCGGCGTCGGCACCGGCATGACCGCCCTCGTGCTAGGCACCACCGTCGCCTCGCGATGGTTCAAGGAGCGGCGTGGCCTCGTGATCGGCATTCTCACCGCAAGCGCGGCCACCGGGCAGCTGATTTTCCTGCCAATCCTGGCAGGCATCACCGCGCAAGCCGGCTGGCGCTGGGCGCTGGCTCTCATGTGCGTGATGCTGGCCATCGCGGCCACCGGCGTGCTGCTGGTGATGCGCGACCGCCCGAGCGATCTGGATCTGCGCCCGTTCGGCGATACCGGCACCGATCCGCTGCCGGCGCCGCCTCCGGCCAATGCACCGATCATGGCGGCGGCCCTTGGCGCGCTGCGCGATGCGGCAAAAACAAAAGTGTTCTGGATCCTGTTCGCGACCTTCTTCATCTGCGGCGCCAGCACCAACGGACTCGTTCAGGTGCATCTGATCCCGATGTGCCTCGATTTCGGCATTCCGGAAGTCCAGGCCGCAGGCCTCCTCGCCGCCATGGGTATCTTCGATTTCATCGGCACCATCGCATCGGGCTGGCTGTCGGATCGCTATGACAACCGCTATCTGCTGTTCTGGTATTACGGGCTGCGCGGCCTGTCGCTGCTGGCGCTGCCCTTCACCGACTTCACTTTCTATGGCCTGTCGCTGTTCGCCATGTTCTACGGCCTCGACTGGATCGCCACCATTCCGCCGACAGTAAGGCTGACGGCCGCGCGCTTCGGTGCCGAGCGCGCCGGCCTCGTCTTTGGCTGGATATTTGCGGGACACCAGCTGGGTGCTGCGACTGCGGCTTTCGGCGCCGGCCTGTCGCGGACGGTGTTGCTGAGCTACCTGCCGGCGTTTTTCGCGGCAGGCGCGCTTTGCATCATCGCTGCTGTCATCGTGCTCGGCATCACCAAGGACAAGAAGGCGGCAACTGCCTGATGGCATGCGCCGCCTCATCAACGAGTAGCAGACAGGAAAGCCGATGCGACGCGTGGTCGTTACAGGTATGGGCGCGGTATCGCCGCTCGGTTGCGGCGTCGAAACAAACTGGGTGCGCCTGCTTGCCGGCCAGTCTGGCATTCGGTTATTGCCGGAGGCCATGACCGCAGATCTCGCGGCCAAGGTTGGCGGCCAGGTGCCGGATCTGGCCGACGACATCGAAGGCGGCTTCGATCCCGACAAGGCGGCCTCGCGCAAGGACCAGCGCAAGATGGACCGCTTCATCATGTTCGCGCTGATGGCCGCAGATGAAGCGATCGCCCAGGCCGGATGGACACCGACGGACGCGCGGGCCAAGCAGCGCACGGCGACCATCGTTGCATCCGGCATTGGCGGATTTCCTGCCATTGCCGATGCCGTACGAACGACAGACAACAAGGGAATTCGCCGGCTGTCGCCGTTTACGGTGCCCTCGTTTCTCGTCAATCTCGCCGCCGGGCACATCTCGATCCGTCATGGCTTTGAGGGTGCGCTCGGCGCGCCGGTGACGGCATGCGCCGCCGGCGTGCAGGCGATCGGCGATGCCGTTCGCCTCATCCGCGCCGGTGAAGCGGATGTCGCAATCGCGGGTGGCGCCGAAGCCTGCATCGACCGCGTCAGCCTTGGCGGCTTTGCCGCGGCGCGCGCGCTATCGACCGATTTCACGGCCCATCCCGAACGCGCGTCGCGCCCCTTCGATCGCGACCGCGACGGATTCGTGATGGGTGAAGGCGCCGGCATCGTCGTGCTCGAGGACCTCGACCACGCGCTTGCGCGCGGTGCCCGGCCGATCGCGGAAGTGATCGGCTATGGCACCACGTCCGATGCCTATCACCTGACCGCGGGACGCGAAGACGGCGACGGCGCCAGGCGTGCGATGGCGATCGCATTGGCACAGGCCAATATTGCGCCGGAGGACGTGCAGCACCTCAACGCGCATGCCACATCGACGCCGGTGGGCGATCACGGCGAACTGGAGGCGATCAAGACGATTTTTGGCACCCGTCGCAGCGTGGCCGTCAGTTCGACCAAATCCGCCACCGGCCACCTGCTCGGCGCAGCAGGCGGCCTCGAGGCGATCTATGCGATCCTCGCACTGCGCGACCAGATCGCCCCCGCCACGCTCAATCTCGACAACCCCGATCCGTCCGCCGAAGGCATCGACCTGATCGGCGGCAAAGCGCGTCCGATGCCGATCGAACATGTGCTGTCGAACGGCTTCGGCTTTGGCGGTGTGAATGCCAGTGTGGCGTTCCGGCAGATGTAGTGGCTGAACGCAGGGCGGATGAGCGAAGCGTCATCCGCCGGCCGAATTCATGGTTGAAACTCCGCGGCGGATTACGGCTTCGCCTGATCCGCCCTACGGCAGTCTCACGGGCGCATCTGCAACCTAGCTGGCCCCGGCGTCCGCAACGGTTCGGCAAGACGCGCGAACTCGCAGAGCAGCGAGCGCGTCTTGAGCGGATTGATCACTTCTTCCACCCAGAACTTTTCGGCAGAGCGGAACGGTGAGCGCAGCTTGTTGAGCCGATCCTCGATCTCCGCGAGTTTCTCCTTCGGATCATCGGCTGCTTCGATCTCGGCGCGATAGGCCGCCTCGATGCCACCTTCCAGCGGCAGCGATCCCCAATAGGCCGACGGCCACGCATAGCGCATCGAATAGCGATTGGCCGGTTGATGCACCACGCCGGCGACGCCGAAGGCGTTGCGCAGGATGATCGTGCACCAAGGCACCGTGCTCTGGTTCACCGCCGCCATCGCGCGGACGCCGTAGCGAATGGTCGCTTGCTTCTCGGCCTCGAGACCGACCATGAAGCCCGGGCAATCCATCAGATAGACCACCGGCAGATGGAAGGTCTCGGCGAGATCGACGAAGCGGATCACCTTCTGGCAGGCATCGGCTGTCCATGAACCGCCGTAGTGGAACGGATCGCTCGCCAGCACGAGAACGGCGCGGCCGTCGAGCCGTGCAAATCCCGTGATGACCGGACGACCGAAATTCGCCGACATCTCGAAGAACGAGCCGCGATCGACGACAGCGTCGATGATCGGACGCATCTTGTAGACTTCCTTGCGGCCGCGCGGCACGGCATTGAGCAGCATCGGCTCGGCGCGCTCGGGATCGTCATTGCAGGGAAGCGTCGGCGGCAATTCATAGACTGACGACGGCAGATAGGACAGGAAGCGCCGCGCGCAGGCAAAGGCCTCCTCCTCCGTATTGACCGCATGATCGACGCCGCCGGCACGCGTCTGGATATCGGCGCCGCCGAGCTCTTTCTTGTCGAGGGCCGCACCAAGACGCGCCACCACCGGCGGCCCGGCAACGAACATCGCCGAGTTCTTGGTCATCACCGAATAATGGCACGCCGCCAGACGCGCTGCGCCGAGACCAGCCACCGAGCCGAGCCCGAGACCGACCACCGGCACCTGCGAGAGGTTCGCCGTCGTGTACCAGTACCAGCGCGTGCCGCCGACGCCGCCCGGCAGATTGGCAGCGCCCTTGGTCTCGATGGTCTTGACCGAACCGCCACCACCGGAGCCTTCGATCACGCGAATGATCGGCAGGCGCAGTTCATGCGCCATCTCCTCGGCCATCAAAGGCTTTGCGGAGATCGACGCATCGGCGGAGCCGCCGCGCACCGTAAAATCATCGCCGACCACGACGACAGTGCGGCCATCGATCCGCGCCCGGCCGAACACACAGTTCGCCGGGGTCAGTTTCGTCAGCTCGCCCTTCTCGTCATATTCGCCGATGCCGGACACGGCACCGATCTCATGAAAGGTGTTGGCGTCGGTCAGCTTGTCGATGCGCTCACGAACCGTGAGCCGGCCCTGGTCATGCTGGCGCTTGACCTTGTCAGCGCCGCCCATCTCCCGCGCGAAGGCTTCGCGCCGGGCCAGGTCGTCGAGTTCCGGCTTCCAGTTCATTCAGTCCCTCCGGGAGTATTTTTTTATGAATTGTTGGGGCCGAGGGCGCGGCCGATACAGCAGCCGTCGTGAGGCCACTATCGGCATTCTGGATCATCACGCTGATGGTCTCGCTCAGCTGGCGGATGATCGGGCCGACCTCGCTCGCCATCCGCGCGTCGTCATACATGGCCGACAACACGCCGATCACCACGACCACATAGGTCTGGTAATGCGGCGACCAGATCGGCACGGCGATGCCGGTGATGTGCGGGCTGAACATGCCGCCGGCGATGACATAGCCGTTCTCGCGCAGCGACTGGCGGTTGGCCTCGATCCTGCTGCGCAGGATGTTGGCCTCTTCCGGCATCTCGCGCGCCATGTCCCGGATCAGCGCGTCGCCGACATCCTCGTCCAGCGCGGCGAGATAGGTGTGGCCAGCGGCCGTGCGCCCCATGGCGATGCGGCTGCCGGTCGTCGAATGCAGGCCGAGCGCATGATCGGCGCGCGCATATTCGAGATAGACCATGTGGTGACGGTCGGGGATCGTGAAGCCGATGGTGCCGGGGATCTGCTCGGCCACTTCCTGCAGACGCATGCGGATGAGGTTGCGGACCTGGAGGCCGCGCGTCATCGACGTGCTCATCGCCACGGCGCTGGAGCCGATGCGGTATTTCTGGTCGCCGGGGAGATAGGCCAGCTGGCCCATGCGGGTCAGTGTGTGCGTGAGCCGCGACACGGTCGAGCGCGGCAGGCCGCAGCGCTTGGAGATTTCGAGATTGCCGAGACGGGCGTCGTGCCCCTCGAAGCAGCGCAGAATATCGAATGCGCGCGACACCACCTGGATCACGTCGCCCTCGCCCGTTTGATCACTGGCGAGCATACCCTGCTTGGTGAGGCGTTCCGACCGTCGTCCCATAATGCGCTTCCTCTCGGGCGGCACTTGTCAGGACGGTCGTCATTGACCCTCACCGCGCGCCGCCATCCCGTTCCATTGTGCGGAATTAAATTCCACTTGCCGGCTACGCTACCTCACGGAATTTCTCCCGACAACACCATGATGCGCGCAACCCCTTATGCTTTGGGCGCGTATCGTCGCAGCATCCACACACCTTTAGCGCGCATTCGCTCCTCACCAACTGCGGGCGCGACGACTAAAATCAATGCAATGCGCCCCTCAGTGAGTGAGAACGTGCGCACCAATCATGTTGTCATCGCCAGACCTCGATGACATGATGGCGAAATAACAAAAGCAATTCGCAAAGCGAATGCATGCGGGAGGGATCTATGCGTCACCAGCTCTTCGGGCTGGCGTCGATGGCTGTGCTCAGCACCGCTGGCGCCGTTCATGCCCAATCACCTGACATCAAGCTTCCACCATCCATGGCGGTCACCGCCTATGACACCGGCACCGCCGGCTTCAACATCGCCGTCGCCGTCGGCAAGATGATGAAGGACAAATACGGCACCGATGTGCGCGTGCTGCCCGCCGGCAATGACGTTGCACGCCTTGCTCCGTTACGTGCAGGACGCGCGGCGATCTCGTGGATGGGATCGGGCATCTATTTCGCGCAGGAAGGCGTGTTCGAATTCGGCGTCAAGGAATGGGGCCCGCAGCCCGCACAGGTGACGCTCTCCACCATCGACTGCAACGGCGCCTCGCTCGGCGTGGCCAAGGATATCAACGTCAAGGAGATCAAGGATCTTCGCGGCAAGCGTGTCGGCTTCGTCGTCGGCTCGCCGGCGCTGAACCAGAATTCGCTTGCCATCATGGCGTATGGCGGCCTCACCAAGGCCGATGTGAAGCCGATCGAATTCGCCAGCTACGGCGCCATGTGGAAGGGCATGGTGAACAACGACGTCGATGCTGCCTTCGGCACGACCATCACCGGCCCGGCCAAGGAAGCCGAGACATCGCCCCGCGGGCTGATCTGGCCGCCGATGCCTGCTGAAGACAAGGTCGCATGGGAGCGCGTGAAGCGCATCGCGCCGTTCTTTAATCCGCATGTCGCGACCTGCGGCGCGGGCATCACGCCGCAGACGCCCATCAATCTCAGCACCTATCCCTACCCTGTCGCCACCGTCTACGGCACGCAGAGCGAGGATTCGGTCTATGCCATGACCAAGGCGATGATCGTGAATTTCGACGCTTACAAAGACAACGCGCCGGGCGCCCTTGGCCTTGCCGTGAAGGCGCAGTCGATGAAATGGGTGGTGCCATTTCATCCGGGCGCTGTGAAAGCGCTGAAGGAAGCCGATCACTGGACCCCTGAAGACCAGACCCACAATGACGGGCTGATCAAGCGGCAGGGCGTGCTGAAAGCCGCATGGGACGGCTATGCCAAGGCCAATGCGTCAAAGAGCGAAAGCGAGTTTCTCAGTGGCTGGATGAAGGTGCGCGCCGATGCGCTCGCCAAGGCCAATATGCCGAACGGTTTTGAGGAATAGCGCGGTTTCATTTTGAAATGACGCATTCTCTCCACACACTCTCCCTCATCCTGAGGAGCCGCGCGCTTGCGCGGCGTCTCGAAGGATGAGCAACACACGCCATGGTTCGAGACGCGCGCCAAAGGGCGCGCTCCTCACCATGAGGACGGCGTTAAACGAGACCTCGCCTGTTATCAGCCGCTGGATGCCTGCTCATGACTTCATCTTCTGACTCCGCGCGGCTGACGTCCGACGTGCCCCCGAAAATGGAGCTCGACGATCCCCATGGGGTCGCCGATCTCCAGGAGTCCGAAGTCACGCGCGTTCGCGCCTTGCACGGCGTCTGGCGCTGGGCGCTCATGGCCGCGACGCTGGCCACCATCCTGCTCTGCATCAATCAGCAATTCGCGCTGCGTTTCCTGATGGACTACACGCAGCTCAACACCGAATATTTCTATCTCCTCATCGCGTTGATGTTGCCTTTCACGTTCCTCATGTTTCCGGGAACGCCGAAGGCCAATCTCGATCGCGTGCCGTGGTATGACATCGTGTTGTTCGTCGGCACGTTTGCTGCGGCGATCTATCTGATGATGAATATTCGCCGGGCCGCGCAATTCGGCTGGGAATTCGACGGAGCGCCGAATGGCGTGATCGCTGCCGGCCTGGTGATGTGGTTCGTCTTGATGGAAGCGCTGCGGCGCACCGGCGGCTGGAGCCTGTTGCTCAGCGTGGCGCCGTTCACGATCTATCCGATGGTGGCGGATTCGAGCTGGCTCGGCCCGTTTCGCGGCACGCAATCGACGCTGGAGCAGACCACCGCCTATCACGTGCTGTCCGGCGAGAGCCTGCTCGGCATTCCGATCCAGGCTTTTGCCGATACGGTGATCGGCTTCCTCGTCTTCGGCACTGCGCTGATGATGACCGGTGCCGGAAAATTCTTCATCAATATCGCCTTCGCACTATGCGGCACTTTTCGCGGAGGCGCTGCAAAAGTCTGTATCTTTGCATCGGGCCTGCTCGGCACCGTGGGTGGCAGCATCGTCTCCAATGTGCTCACCGCCGGCACGATGACGATCCCCGCCATGAAGAAGACGGGCTTTACGCCTTCCTATGCCGGCGCGATCGAAGCCTGCGCCTCTACCGGCGCCGTGCTCGCGCCTCCTGTGCTTGGCGCGACGGCTTTCGTGATGGCCCAGTTCATGAACGTCAGCTATGCCGACGTGGCACTCGCCGCGACCATTCCATCCGTGCTGTATTATTTCGGCCTGTTCGCGCAGGTGGACTCCTATGCCGCGCGTCACAAGCTCGAAGGCATTCCACGCGAAGAGCTACCGCGCTTCTCCGATGCGTTGAAAGAAGGCTGGTACTATCTGTTCGTGATCGCGATCCTGGTCGTGATGCTGCTCTACTTCAAACGCGAGAGCCACGCGCCGTTCTACGCCACCGCCCTGCTCGTCATCCTGCATCAATGGTCCGGGCCTGCACCGTGGAAAACCGGCAACACGCTGGTGCTGCTGCTGTCGATCGCCCTCACCGGAGCCATGCTGTGGCTTGATACGGCCAACTCCATCCTGTGGGGCATGTGCATCCTCGCCGCCCTCAACGAGTTCTTCCCCGGCAAGAACTGGGGCGGCGCGCGCTGGCTGCATTTCCTTGAACTCAACGGCAAAACCTTTGTCGAGTTGATCGCCATCCTCGCCGGCTGCGGATTGCTGATCGGCGCGTTCTCGCTCACCGGCGTGATCTCCAGCCTGGCCAATGACCTGCTGGCGATTGCCGGTGGCAACGTGTTTCTCCTGCTGATGATGTGCGCTTTCACCAGCCTGGTGCTCGGCCTCGGCCTGACCACGACCTCCTGCTATATCTTCCTGGCCATCCTGGTGGCGCCGGCGCTGGAAAAACTCGGCCTCAACAAGATGGCCGTGCACATGTTCATCTTCTATTGGGGCATGCTGTCCTCGATCACGCCACCGGTCGCCATCGCCTCGTTTGCCGCGGCCGGCATTGCCGGCGCGCCCGCGATGAAGACGGGATGGCAGAGCATGTGGGTCGGCAGCATCATCTATTTCATCCCGTTCTTCTTCGTGCTGAATCCGGCGCTGCTGCTGCAGGGCGACATGCCCTATGCGGAAGCGCTCGGCCTCACCGCACTGGCATGCGTCGGCATCGTCTTCATCTGCGGCGGCATTCAGGGCTACCAGGCCTGGGTCGGTGATCTCCGCCGGGCGGGCACGATGGAATGGCCGCTGCGCGTGCTGCTGATCCTCGGCGGCATCACGCTGGCGACGCCCGGCGGCGGCATCAATCCGCTGTCGCAGTGGCAGATCGTGGTGCTGGCGCTGGGGATCCTGGTGCCGACTGTGCTGGTGGCACTGGCGCTGGTGAAGCGGGGTATGGTTCGTAGGATGGGTTGAGCGAAGCGAAAACCCATCATTCAAACCTCGCGGCCGGCTCCGCTGATGGGTTATCGCTCCGGCGCTACGCGCCTCCGCTCAACCCATCCTACGGCTGCGAGCTAAAAGAACTCTTCCGGGCACGGATCGATGATCTTCCACAGCTCCATGCCGTTCTTGACCTTCTTCATCTCCGGCGTCAGGCCGCCATTGCGGGCGAGCCAGCTCTTCACCGTGGCCGGATAATAGGACATCAGGTCCGACGTCCCCTCCTGGCTGATGACCTTCATGCCGAAAGTAAAGGACTTGTCGTAATAGGCCTGATGGAAGCCGAGGCTGGCCCGCGGGGTGACGCAGACCTTGTTGAGCGGCACGATGCCGAGCACGAGCGTGCAGGCCGAATTGCAGATGCCGTCGATGATCACCCGCTCGCGCCGATCACGGATGCGCTCATACTTCGCCTTGTATTCCTCGACATAGCCGCCGTGATCGCGGGTGATGCGCAAATCGGCATGAGCGGGCGCAACGAAAAGCACCACCAGCGACGTCAGCAGAGGCAGCAACGAAAGGCGCATCGGGCCATGGAACCGGTAAGAATAAAATCCCCCAAAGCCACCACCCATTGGGCATTGGCCTAGCCGTCCGATTCTGGCCGGACAGTGCTATCAATCCGTTAAGCATCGGCTTTGAGCGAAAAAAAGGCAGGAACTGGGCTGACCCGTAGGGCGGATTAGCGAAGCATAATCCGCCGCGGCGTTTCAGCCATGCAATCGGCCAGCGGATTACGGCTACGCCTCATCCGCCCTACGGTCGCGCTCAGCCGTTCAGGAACATCCGATAAACCGGGTTATCGGTCTCGTCCTCATAGGGATAGCCCAGCGCATCCAGCCGCTCGCCCATGCGGCCGCGATCGGCCTCCGGCACCTGCAGGCCGACCAGGATGCGGCCGTAATCGGCGCCGTGATTGCGGTAATGGAACAGCGTGATGTTCCAGTCCGGCTCCATCTGATCGAGGAATTTCAGCAAGGCTCCTGGCCGTTCCGGGAATTCGAAGCGGAGGATCACCTCCCCCTTCAATTCCGGCGGCGCGCGCCCGCCAACCATATAGCGGATATGCAGCTTGGCAGTCTCATCCGCGCTGATGTCCAGCACCTTGTAATCGAGGCTGCGCAACTGCTCGATTAGCTTCGCCTTCTCCTGCCTGGCATCGCTGAGCTTGATGCCGACGAAGACATTGGCTTCCTTCGCCTCGGCGTAGCGATAGTTGAATTCGGTGATGACCTGATTGCCGATGGTCTGGATGAAGCGGCGATAGCTGCCGGGCTTTTCCGGGATGGTCACGCCGAGCAGGATCTCGCGGGCCTCACCGACTTCGGCGCGCTCCGCCACATGGCGCAGGCGATCGAAGTTCATGTTCGCGCCGCTGCTGATGGCGACCAACGCGCCTGATCGCGTCGGGTTCACCGCGGCATAGGCCTTGAGCCCGGCAAGCGCCAGCGCGCCCGCGGGTTCGGTGATCACGCGCGTGTCCTCGAACACATCCTTGATCGCTGCGCACATCTCGTCGGTGTTCGCCGTGATCACATCGTCGAGCAGTTCACGACAGAGACGAAACGTCTCGACGCCGGCCTGGCGCACGGCGACGCCATCGGCAAAGAGGCCGACGCGATCGAGCACGACGCGGTCGCCCGCTGCAATCGCAGCTTTCATCGACGCTGCATCCTCGGGCTCGACGCCGATCACTTTCGTCTCGGGCCGCAGGAATTTGATGAAGGACGCGATGCCCGCAGCTAGGCCGCCGCCACCGATCGGCACGAACACCGCCTCGATGGGATCGGGGTGCTGCTGCAGGATCTCCATGCCGATCGTGCCCTGCCCGGCGATGACGTCGGGGTCGTCATAGGGATGCACGAAGGTCAGCTTCTGCTCGGCCTCAAGCTTGCGCGCATGCGCCGCCGCCTCGTCGAACGTGTCGCCGAACAGCACGGCATTGCCGCCCCAATAGCGCACGGCATCGATCTTGATCGGCGGCGTCGTCACCGGCATCACGATGGTGGCCTTGATGCCGAGCTTCTGCGCCGATAGCGCGACGCCCTGGGCATGATTGCCGGCCGACGCACAGATCACGCCGGCCGCGCGCTGCTCGGCCGAGAGCTGCGCGATGCGGTTATAGGCGCCGCGGATCTTGAACGAGAACACCGGCTGCAGATCCTCGCGCTTGAGCAGCACCGGGCTGCCAATACGGGCGCTGAGGCGCACCATCTGGTCCAGCGGCGTCTGCACCGCGACGTCATAGACGCGGCTGTCGAGTATCTTGCGAACGTAGTCGGTCACGGCGAAGTCCTGAAACATGGCACCGCGCAACCCGCGCGGCGAAATTGAGGGGCGAGATGGGCACCGAAATGCGAGGAAAATCAAGCCCGTTCTGTAGATGGACACCTATCACGGCCCAATCGGTAAACACTTACAACACTTTGTTAACCGTGAGGTAGAGCCCGCCCGCTTATGCTGGCCGGCGAATGATCATGCCAAGAGCGGCCAGCATGACCGAGCGGACGGCGACACAGAACCTGCAAGACCCGGCACGCCATGTCTGGGTCGATCACGCGCGCGGCATCGGCATCATCCTGGTGGTGCTCGGCCACGTGCTCGGCGGGCTCTACAATTCCGGCCTGTTTCCACACGAGACACTGCTGCGCTGGATCGTCTACACGCTCTACACCTTCCATATGCCGATGTTCTTCTTCCTCGCCGGATTGAACGCACAGCACAGTCTTCGCCGCGGCGCCGGCGCGTTTCTGACCGGCAAGATCACGACCATCGCCTATCCCTATGTGCTGTGGTCGCTGATCCAGGGCAGCATCGTGATGGTGATGGCGCGCGATGCCAACATCCCGATCACGGCAGCAGACCTCGCCGCGATCTGGTATCGTCCGATCGGGCAGTTCTGGTTTCTCTATGCCTTGATGCTCTGCCACATCGTGGCCTGCATCGTGAACCGTGAGGCCATCATGGTCGGCCTGGCGATTGCCGGCTTCGTGATCTTCTCCTGGCTGCACGATCCACCAGACCTTGCGCTGACGCTGCATCATTTTGCGTTCTACGTGGTCGGCCGCTACGCACCGCGCGCGGTGATCTCCGCAGCCGTCCCGCGTCTGTCGGGCTGGCTGGCATGGCTCGGGCTTCTCGTTGCTTTCGCACTCGCCATTGCCATCGACGGCAGCCAGTTCGGACTGCACGCCAATGGTGTCACCGCGCTGCCCGCCTCGATCTTCGGCATTGCCGCAGTGATCCTGTTGTCAAAGCTGCTCGATCCGCGCTGGCATCGCTGGCTCGCCGCCGTCGGCACGACGTCGATGACGATCTATATCCTGCATATTCTCGCCGGCTCCGGCACGCGCATCGTGATGCTGAAGCTGCATGTACCGCCATCGCCCTGGCTGTATCTGCTGATCGGCACAGCTGCGGGCGTGTTGCTGCCCATGCTGGCGCATGTGGTGCTGCGGCGGCTCGGCCTGCTCACCGCCCTTGGTCTTGCTCCGCCCCAGACCCGCGCCCCTCAGGCAGAGCCATCCTTGGCTGCAAGCGGCGCTAAATAGTCCGTCAGGCCTGCTGCAGCGATGCAGCCGGCACTGCGGCTGGCGCGGTCTCGTCCCACGGGCAGGCCATGGCGAAGATCATCCAGAACAACACTCCGATCTCGCCCGAAGAGATGCTCGTCAGCGGCATGTGGATCAGCATGCCCCCGAGCGCGATCGCGCCGAGCACGACGCCTTCCCGCGTCGGCATCCGCCACGCCGCCGCAATGCTCCACAGCATTACCCAGAGATAGGCGGCGAGGCAGATCATTCCGATCGGAATGCCGAAGGTCACCCAGCTGGCGATGATCTGGCCGTCGATGGGCATGGCGCCGGCCACGCCGACATCGGTGAAGGTGAAGCCCGTACCCCACAGATAACTGTCGGGCGCATTCCACAGCGTGACGAATTCCTCGAGGCGCTCGGCACCGCTGCCATCTTCCGAACCGCTGCCGAGCGATTGCAGGCGCGTGAAGATCGCCTCGCCGAATGGCGTGAACAGCACGGCGCAGGTGGCAGCGATGGCGATGCCGATACCGGTCGTCACGGCGCGCACCCGCGTCGCCGCGAACACCATGCAGAACAGCACGCCGAGCGCGAGGCCGAGCCAGCCGGCGCGGTAGAGCGACAACAGCAGGCCAAGCGCCGCCGGCCCCATGGCCAGCAAGGTCTGCCAGCCCGGCCGCGTGAAGCCGAGCAATAGCAGGCCTGTTGCGGTGAAGGTCCCATAGGTCGCCGGCCCGTTCATCGTGCTGAACACGCGCACCATGTAAGGCAGCGGATAACCGGCCGAGGTGATGCTGGCATAGTTCATCCAGAACCGGTCCCAGGCGGGCGGATCGACATATTGCCAGATGCCGTAAAGCCCGGTGATCGGCAGCACCACGAAGAAGGCGCCGGCCATGGCATTGACCAGCTCGCCATCCGGCTTGGCGCGCAGCTGCAAGGCGATGGCATAGAGCACCGGCGCGCTCCATTTCAGCGCACCATTGGCGGCGTTGAACCAGTCGTTCTGAACGACCGACGCAGCGAATGCATAGGTGACGCAGAACAGGATGATGACCGGCGCGATCATCCATGGATTGCGCGCGCGCCCGGTAAGCGACAGCCACGTCCAGATGCTCGGCAGCGGCATCAGGATGAACATCAACGGGCCGATCAGCATGATGCTGGACTGGTCGAAACCCACGGTGACATCGACGAAGCGGCGCACGAACGGCGTGAAGGCGAACAGCACGATGGCGCCCTGCACATGCGCCGCCGCGCTCTGGCGCCACGCATACCATCCCGCCGCGGCACACCCGACCACGAATAGCGGCCGCGACAGCGAACCCAGCGCCGGCCCGATCGCAGCCGTCACGACCAGGAGCAGCACGGCCGGCATCCATCCTGCCAACAGGACGGCGAGAAGACGCGAGGTGAGTCGGCCCTGATTCATGCGGCTAGACTATAACGATCCCCCGATGCGCTGAAGGTGCGCCGGCCGACCCAATGTGGGACAAAAGGGCTAGCTTTTACCGACGCCGTGACTATGGTGCGCGCCACGCACTCGTAGCTCAGCTGGATAGAGCATCGGATTTCGATTCCGAGGGTCGGGCGTTCGAATCGCTCCGAGTGCACCATGCTCCCTGTCGAGAATCACAGGCTTCCTGACGCACGGACCGGCTGCTGGCCTTTCGTCCACCGCCTCGTCTGCGCATATATTTACCGGCTATTTGCATCCTCGCTCTATGGTTCCACCGGGCGAGGATGGTGGAATGATCCCTGAGAGGCGAAATACTGGCCGCGTGACGTTTGAACGCGGGTTTCCGGTATGGCTGATGGCCATCGACGGGACGTGGCGGCGCAATTGCCGCATGATGGACGTCTCGGAAACCGGCGCGCGCCTCGTCGTCGAAAGCTCCATCGAGGGCATCAACCTCAAGGAATTCTTTCTGCTGCTGTCCTCCACCGGCCTTGCCTTCCGGCGCTGCGAGCTTGCCTGGGTCAATGGCGAAGAGATCGGCGCCACGTTCCTGCGCCAGGGTCCTAAAAAGAAGCAGGACCGCAAGGCCGACACCGAAGTCTGATCCCCGCAAAATGTTCCGGCGGCACTGATCACCATTGCGCGCAAAAATGCCGCCATGCGTGAAGGGCATGTGACTATTCGGCCGGGAACATCAGGTCGGCTGAAAGCTTTCCCTCCTGCGTATCAGGTGCGTTTGACCGCCAGAATTTTCGGGAGCTCACCATGAAAGACTTTTCCAATGCCGCCTTCCCGCCCGAGATGATCTCGGTGATGCAGAAGGCCCTCGACGGCGCCGTCGCAACGCTGCCGCACCCTGTCAGCTCGGTCCACGTGCGCTCCATCGCCGAGTCCATTTTGCGCACCACGCGTGATGGCGAGCGTGATCCCACGATGTTGCAGACGATGGCGCTGCTCGAATTGCAGCTCACGGGTCATTGACCGCTGCGCGGATCATTCCGACATATCGATACGACGCGGCGCAACCGGACGGGCCATCAGGCGTTGGTTGCGCAACATGGAGACGGCCAGATGCCTTACGCGCTCTTCGCAAATTCGACCAAGGTCAGCAAAGCGTTTGCCAGCAAATCGGATGTCTGGCGCCATGCCGAAGAGAGCGGTCTGGTCACCGACGTGGGTCTCGGCGAGGAAGATCCGCCGCGCCGCGTTCTCGACATGAACTATGCCATCAAGGAATGCGCGCCTGATCCGGTCGAACGCGCCTCGGACCACGGCATGAGCGAGCACGACATTGCGCAGATGATTGCCGCCTGCCGCGTCAATCCGCCGTCCGCAGCCGCCGCATCGTGAATTCGATGGCCCCGTCGGGCATTTCCCGCCAGCGCTCGACTTCGCTCATATAGGCTTGTTTGGGAAACCGATCGAGAAACGCCCGCGCGGTCTTGCGGGCGTCTTCGCGTGTCTGGGTGAAGGTTTCGCGGACATAGCCATCGTCCCGCATCCGCCGTTGCCGGCGCTCGGCCATTCCCTCCGCCAGATCGCGCGGCGTCTTCGGCACGGTTGCTACTCCACACACAAGCAACGATGACCATCAGATTGGCACGGAACCGGCGCCGATCAAGCGCAAAAAAGAAAGGGCGCCACGATCACGTGGCGCCCTTTCCATCGACTCGCTGAATCCGAGCGCCGAGGCGCCCGACCCGGTTCACTGGTGAAAGACTTCACAGAGTGAACTTAGCGGGCGGCCTCAGCGAGGTGACAGCGCTTGGAATGAGACACTGGACCACCTCCTTTCATTGTTGACGATCCCGACAATATAGACCGCTTCCGCCGATTGTTAAGCCCCTCTTGAGTTCCATTGCGTTGACGACGGCGCCCGGGGTTGCCATAGTCCGATCGCGCAACCAAGGGACGGGTTGGCACTGGAACGCAATGAAAAACGGGCTTTACTCTCTTCATGTGGTGTTGCTGGACGGGCGTTCCGGCAAAGGCAGCGGGGTCGCGACCTTTCGTGACGGCGAGCTGCTCGGCGGCGATGCCTACCTGTTCTATGTGGGCAGCTACATCGTCAATCACGAGGCCGGCACCTTCAAGGGCGAGGTCTCTGTGATGCAGCATACGCCGAGCCCCGATATGAGCCCGCTATTCGGCAACCAGAGCCAGCCGGTCGGCATCGGACTGACGGGGACGTTCAATGAGACGTCCGCAACGATGAACGGCACCGCGCTGGTCGGCAAGAACAGCCAGATTTTCCGCGCGACGCTGCGGCTGCTGGCGGAGTCGGAGAAGTAGTTGCAAGCGTAGGATGGGTTGAGCGGAGGCGCGTCAGCGCCGCAGCGAAAACCCATCGGCCGAGCTTGCCGCTTCGTACGGCTGATGGGTTTTCGCTTCGCTCAACCCATCCTACGGCCTGATCACTCCGCAGCCATTTCCAGCGGTGCGTTGCGCGGCAGGATCATCTGGATGCGCGTGCCCTGCCCCGGCTCCGAATGCAGATGCAGCCGCCCGCCAAGCCGACTGGTCACGATGCTGTAGACGATGTGCAGGCCAAGCCCGGTGCCGCCCTGATCGCGCCGCGTGGTGAAGAACGGATCGAACGCACGACGGCGAACCTCCGGTGTCATGCCGATGCCGTTGTCCGTGAAAAGAATCTCCACATGATCGGTGCCGGACTCCTGCACCTTGATCTCGACAGCTCCGCCCGTGCCATCGGGGAAAGCATGAGCGACCGTGTTCAACAGTAAATTCGTCAGCACCTGGCCATAGGGGCCGGGATAACTGTTCATGGACAGGCCGGGTTTGCAGTCCACGGATAACGAAAGCTTCTGTTTGCGCAGCCCCGGCTTCAGGCTCATGACCACCTGCTCGGTGAGATCGGCCAGATCGAACACGCGCTGGTCGGAATAATTGCGATCCGCTGCGACCTGCTTGAACGACTGGATCAGCTCGGCCGCGCGATTGAGATTGGCGACGAGTTGCGCAGCCGCGTCGCGATTGGCCTCGACGAACTCGGTCAATGACGAGCGCCGCAAATCGCCGCGCGCGACTTCCTCGGCGAAGCGGGCCACGCGCCGCTCCAGCGATGACGCCACCGTCAGGCCGATGCCGACGGGATTGTTGACCTCATGCGCCACGCCGGCAACGAGGCGTCCGAGTGCGGCCAGTTTCTCCGCCTCGATCAGCGAATTCTGCGTCTCGCGCAGATTGCGCAGCGCACCTTCGGCAGCATCGCGCGCCTTGCGCATTTCATGTTCGCTGCGTTTGCGCTCGCCGATGTCGAGCGCCACCGTCACGATATTCTCGATCTCGCCATTTTCGCGCAGCAGCGGCAATTTGTTGACGAGCCACTGCCGCATCACGCCCGAGGCGTCGCGATACTCCTCTTCATAAAAGCCAAGGCCATCATTGGTGGCCAGCACGCGCTTGTCATAGGCGTCGGTTTTCGAAGCTCCGTAACGGGCCATCAATTCGCCGGTGGTCTGGCCGAGCGCCTCGCCGGGCTCGATGCCGAAAATGCCGGCCATGTAGCGGTTCATCAGAACGTAACGGAGATCGGTGGTCTTGACGTTGATCACCGCAGGCACGGTGTCGATCACCTGCTGCAGCAGGCGCCGCCCCTCGAACACCGCCGCTTCGGCACGCTTCTGATTGGTGATATCGCGGACCGAGCCCTCATAGCGCACGACGACGCCATCCTCGTCGCGTACCGCCGTGGCGCTGTCCGACAGCCACAGGATCGTCTGCTCGCGCTGATAGACCTGATACTCGAATACGCGCACCATGCCGTCGCGCTGCATGCGCCGCTGATATTCGAGGCGGGCATCGGGATCGACATAGATGTTCTTTGAAATATCGAGCGTCGCCCGGATCAGCTCTTCCGGCGTGTCAAAACCCATCATCCGCGCCAGCGCCGGATTGGCATTGAGCAGCGCCCCCGACGGCGTCGTGACATAAATGCCGTCGATGGAGCCTTCGAACAATTTGCGATAGCTCTCCTCGGCGAGCCGCTGTTCGGCGAGCGCATGCACGGCGGCCTCACGCGCTGCATCGGCTTCCACCAGCGTTTTGCGAAACACCTCGGCAGCGCGGGCGATGTCGCCGATCTCGTTATTGAGCGTGGTGGCCGGAATCGCCGTCTGCTGGCGGCCGCCGGCCAGTGCGCGAATGGCGCGGGCGATCGCCTTCAGCGGTCGCACGATCCGCCGCACCACGAACAGCGCCGCCATCAGGCCGATCACCACCCCGGCGGTGCCGAGCGCGATGCTCTGCATGCGTGCCGCAGTGAGCGTCTTGGCGAATTCGTTCGACAGTTGACGGCCGCGCAGCGTGCTCAACTCGCGCAGGAAGTCGGTGACGCGGCCAATCTGCTGGCCCTCGGCGCCCAGCACTTCGCGATCGAGATCGGCGATCTTCTGCTCAGTGGTCGAGACCGCGATGATGGCATCGGCATAGGCGTCGGCCGCAGCGCGCAGCGCCGGTGTCGAGATCGGCATCGCCCGCATGGCGCGCGCTGCGCGTTCCGCCTGTATGGGGTCGCGTGCCAGCAGCGCCGCGGCGATTTCATTCTGCGCCTGAAACATGCGTTTGGCGCCCTCGGTGCTGGTCACGTCGGGCACGGCGCTTTCGAAATTCTGGCGCAGCGGCGGCAATGTCGCCAGCAATTCGTTGCGCCGGGCGATCAAAGCCGTGACCTGTGCGATGCCCTGGCGATAGGTGGTCAATCGCGCATCAACGCCGTCGATCATGACGCGCTGCTCGGGCGCCAGTTCGAGGCGGGTCTTCTTCAGGAGATCGCCGAGCGCGGTCGCTGCTTCCGATACCTTTTCCGGCTGGGCATTCGGATCGGTGACATAATCGCGTGCGGCCAGCCGCAGGCTGTTGAGCCGGCGATCGATATCCTCGGCGAGATCGCCGACGATCTGCAGCCGCTGTAATTCGGCAAAGGTCGTGTCGATGTGGCGGACCGCCACCACATTGGCGACGCCCATCACCAGGATCACGGCCAATACGCAGAGAAACCCGCTGAATGTCAGCTGGCCGATCGAGAGCGACGACGACCTGGCCTTTTCAAGAAATGCCGTGATGGCGGAAGGCATGATGCGGGACCGGACTGCAGACCACGCCAATATATCCCGACTTGATCGATGGGGGAACTTGTCGGGCGGCTCGAATGTCTCGAACCGCCCGACATGGTTTCTATCGCGGCGTCATGTCACTTCGGCCGCACCGCGTCCGCAGTGCCCTGGATGAAGGCCTGGATCTTGGTGACATCGGCCTCGGTCAGCTTGCCGGTAAAATCCGGCATGCCCTTGTCCTTGAACGGACCGTTGAAGACGATGTCCTTCAGATTGCCGATGGTCTCGGTCGCGGAATAGCCGAGATTCGGCACATTGCCGCCCTTGTCCACGCCGGGCACGCCGTGACAGGCTGCGCAGGCACTGACATAAATCGCGGTGCCATCCGGCACATCCTTCGGATCGTATTTCACGCCCTTCAGAAGATTGCCGATCTGGTATTTTGTGAATTCCGGCAGTGGCGCCTTGCCGCCCACCGCGAACGTATAGACCGTGCCCGGCCCTTCCCGATCCGTCGCACGCTGGGTGATGCCGAACACGCCGCCCCAGCCGACCGCGATGGAGACATATTGCTTGCCATCCACCTCATAGGTGGAGGGCGCAGCAACAGCGCCGGTACCGACCGGCGTCTCCCACAGCTTCTCGCCAGTCTTTGCGTTGTAGGCCACGAAGCGGCCATCGGCCGTGCCCTGGAAGACGAGATTGCCTGCCGTGGTCAGCGTGCCGCCATTCCATGGCGCCACATATTCGGCGCGCCAGGCTTCCTTCTGTTGCACCGGATCCCAGGCGATGAGACGCCCGAACGGCAGGTTCTTCGGCTGCTCGGTATTGAGTGTGAAACCGATATTCCAGCCGGTGGTCGCCGCATATTTCATCGGGCCGGGATCGTTCTGCACGAACTTCTTCTCGCCGGTGAGATTCAGCGGCACGCCCTGCGCCGGCAGATAGACGAGACCGGTCTGCGGATTGAACGACATCGGATGCCAGTTATGGGCACCGAATGGACCGGGAATGCTGTCGAAGGATTTGTCCGGCGAACGCGCCTCCGGCACTTCGACCGGGCGGCCACTGGCGTCATAGCCGGTCGCCCAGTTCACATCGACAAAGTTTTTCGCCGAGATGAATTTGCCATTGGTGCGATCGATGACGAAGAAGAAGCCGTTCTTCGGCGCATGCAGCACCACCTTGCGTGGCTGATTGTCGATCGTGATATCGGCCAGGATCATCGGCTGCACCGATGTGTAGTCCCAATTGTCGCCGGGCGTCTCCTGATAGTGCCAGAGATATTTTCCGGTATCGGCGTTCAGCGCGACGATGGAGCCGAGATAGAGATTGTCGCCGCCCGCCGGACTGCGGATATGCCGATTCCACGGCGAGCCATTGCCGGTGCCGATATAGACCATGTTGAGGTCGGGATCGAAGGTGATCGTGTCCCAGGCCGTGCCGCCGCCGCCATTGATCCAGTATTTTCCGGCGGGATCCCACGTCTTCGCCGCAGCGGCCATCGACTCGTCTTCGAACGGTTTTGACGGATCGCCCGGCACGGTGAACCAGCGCCACTTCTGGTCGCCAGTCTCTGCATCATAAGCGGTGACGTAACCGCGCACGCCATATTCGGCGCCGCCATTGCCGATCACCACCTTGCCATTGAACACGCGCGGCGCACCGGTGATGGTGTAGGACATCTTGCGATCGGTAATCGTGTCCTTCTCCCACACCTTCTGCCCCGACGCGGCATCGATGGCGATCAGCCGGCCATCATAGGCGCCGACGAACACCTTGCCCTTGTAGAGCGCGACACCGCGATTCACGACATCGCAACAGCCGCGATAGCCTTTCTCGCGATCGACGCCAGGATCAAAGCTCCAGATGCGCTTGCCCGTTCGCGTATCCACGGCATGCACGACGCTCCATGGCGCCGTGACATACATGATGCCATCCACCACCAGCGGCGTCGCCTCGACGCCACGGATGGATTCCAGGCTATAGGTCCACATCAAGCCGATGTCCTTGACGTTGGACGCATTGATCTGGTCGAGCTTGCTGAAACGCGTCTCGGCATAATCGAGGCCGTAGGTCGGCCAGTCCTTCGAGGTTGCCGTATTGGCCTTGATCGATGCGCTGTCCACGGCGCCCGTCACCGCCTTGATGTGATCGGCCGATCCCTTGGTCTGCGCAATGGCGGCGCTGCCGCCCAGCGTCAGGCCGAGCGCGATGGCGAGCGAAGCGCTGCGCCAGACAGGTCGCGTGGTTGAGATTTTTGTTATTGAAATGAGCGTGTCGCTCTTGTTTGGACGCGTAAAGGCATCCCGGCGAGCAGGTTCTCTCATGCGTTTCACTCCCAATGGTCTCTCACGGACCTGCGCGGATGTTACGCCTTGAACGTGTATCGTCAACCGATGAGAACGCATCTAATCTGCGTAAATGCAGTTTTGCATTGCACCGCCGATGCTGCGCAGCATCACATTGCTTGCTCATGCTTTCGCCGTGTTTATGATTGTCGGCGACATCACAGAGATGCGTTCAGCATCCGGATTGCGAGAGGGAACCAAATGAATATCACCCAGGGCCTGCGCCGCGTATTGCAGACCGATCCCAGCGTCATTGCGACCATCGATGGCGAACGCCGCCGCAGCTGGCGCGAGGTCGGCGACCGCGTGGCACGGCTTGCCGGTGGGCTGAACAGGCTCGGCATCCAGCACAATGATCGCATCGCCGTGCTGATGCTGAATTCCGATCGCTATTTCGAACTCTATCTTGGTATCGCCTGGGCCGGCGCCGTGATCGTGCCGACCAATACGCGCTGGAGCCAGGCGGAGATCCTTGACTCGCTGCTCGACTGCCGGGCCTCGGCCGTTGTCGTCGATAGCGCCTTCGCCGCGATGGGCCTTGAGCTGGCGCGGGATGCGAAGCTGACGCTGATCTATGCCGATGATGATGCCGGCCCGGCAGAGGCGCACCATTACGACAAGCTCGTCGAAACCAGTTCGCCGGTGCCCGATGCCATGCGCGGCCGCGAGGAGCTTGCGGGCATCTTCTACACCGGCGGCACGACGGGACGCTCCAAGGGCGTGATGCTGAGCCACGGCAATATCATGAGCAATTCGTTGCATATGATGAGCGAAGGCCTGATTCCGGTCGGCTCGATCTATATGAACGCCGCGCCGATGTTCCATGTCGCCAATGGCGGCGCCATGTTTACCTCGCTGGCCAATGGCGGCACCAATGTGATCGTGCGGACCTTCAATCCCGAACTGGTCATGCAGGTCATTGCCGACGAGAAGGTTTCCGCCACGCTGATCGTCCCGACCATGATCCAGATGCTGGTCGATCACCCCTCCTTCGCAAACTACGACCTCTCATCTCTCAAGCAGCTGATGTATGGCGCCTCGCCCATCAACGAAGCCTTGCTCAAGCGTGCGATGAAGGGCCTGCCCAATGCGGAATTCCATCAGCTCTACGGCATGACCGAACTATCGCCGCTCGCAACGCATCTGCCGTGGGAGCAACATTACAGCGCGGACGCTGCCGCAAAGAACCGTCTTCGCGCCTGCGGCCGCGCGGCCATTGGCTGCGAGGCACGGATTGTCGGCGATGATCGCAAGCCCGTTCCGCATGGCACCGTCGGCGAAGTCGCGGTGCGCGGCCAGAATGTGATGATGGGCTATTGGGAACGCCCGGAAGAAACCGCCAAGGCCGTGATCGACGGCTGGATGCATACGGGCGACGGCGGTTACATGGACGAGGAAGGCTATATCTATCTCGTCGATCGCATGAAGGACATGATCATTTCCGGCGGCGAGAACGTCTATTCCATCGAGGTGGAGAATACGATCACCCAGCATCCCGCGGTGGCGCAATGCGCCGTGATCGGCATCCCCGATCCGCATTGGGGCGAGACGGTGCATGCATTCGTCATTCCGAAACCGGATGCGCAGGTGAATGCGGCGGAGATCATTGCGTTCTGTCGCGATCGGATTGCGGGCTACAAATGCCCGCGCACGGTGGATGTGCGGAGCGAACCGTTCCCGCTGTCGGGTGCAGGCAAGGTGCTGAAGCGCGAGCTGCGGCGGCCGTATTGGGAAAATGGCGTGCAGGCAAAGGCTGGGTAACATCGCCGCCGCAAACTCTCCCCTCATCCTGAGGAGCCGCGTAGCGGCGTCTCGAAGGATGGCCGCGAACTCCAGCCAAGCCATTCATGGTTCGAGACGCGCGCCAAGTGGCGCGCTCCTCACCATGAGGGAACAGTTTGTGGATATTTCTAGGGCGCGCCAGTCAGTTCGAACACTTCCCCATCATAACCCGCCTCGAGCGGAATCCGCAGCTGCCGCTTGTCGCCATCGCGCGTGACGATCGGCATCACGCTGACGATCTTGCTCGCGCGCGCATCGTCCAGCGCCTCAGCCACACCACCCTGCTTGCCCAGCTTGATCAGATTGCGCGTGGTCGGAAACGGCAGCGTGAAGCGACCGGACTCCCCACCTGCCAGCGCTTCGCGTGGCGACAGCCAGATCGAATCCGTGGACTCCTTGCCGTCATGCATCCCGACCTGCTCAGGCGGCGCCTCGGCCAGGAAGAACCAGGTGTCGAACCGCTTCTTCATGCCCTCCGGCGTGATCCAGTGCGCATAGGGCACGAGCAGATCGACAGCCAGTTCAAGATCGTTCTCGGCGAGGATGTCCGCGAACTTGACCTTGCCCTCGTTCAGCGCATCGCGGTGCTGATCGGCGATTGCGCTTGCCCTAGTCGCGGCGATCAGCTCCTTCGAGCCACGCGGGCGCGCGAGCAGGATGCGGCTTTCCTCAAATGTCTCGCGGATCGCGGCGATACGGAACGCCAGCGCCTCGGCATCGAGATGGTCACCGCCATCATGCAATTCCGGCCGCTTGGCGATCTCGTGATCGCCGATGTCGACGCTGCCACCGGGAAACACCAGCGCGCCCGATGCGAATTCGATCTGATAGTGCCGCACCATCATGAAGACATCGATGGGATCGGTTTCGCCCTTGCGGAGCAGCAGGATGGTGGAGGCTGGACGGACGGCGCCGGGCTCGTGCGGCATAAAGTTGATACTCCCAGTAGCGAGCAATCTCCGTTGCTCTGCCATTTCGCGATGTCCCCTCATCCTGAGGAGCGGCGAAGCCGCGTCTCGAAGGATGAGGAGTGTTGGCATCTCATGGTTCGAGACGGCGCCTGCGCGCCTCCTCACCATGAGGGTTGGAGCTAGCCAGCCGCGCTGGATTGCGGCGTGAGGTTCGCGCGTTTGTCGTATCGCGCCACGCGCGACAGCAGGTAATCGACTTCCGCCTTGGCCGGCGCCGACAACACCGGACCGGGCTTGCGCTGTGCGCTCGACGCGATGACGCCGCGCTTCTGCAGCACGTATTTTCGCACGGACAGGCCAACACCCGGCTGCTGCTCATAGCGCACCAGCGGCAGATGCGCGTCGAACAGGTCATGCGCCTTGTCGCGTTCGCCCTTCTTGGAGAGGTTGACGACATCGATCAGCATTTCCGGAAAGGCATAGCCGGTCATGGCACCATCGGCGCCGCGCTCCATCTCGAAATCGAGGAAGGTGCCGCCATTGCCGGTGAGGATCGAGAGTTCGCGCAGCGAGCCATCCTTCTGGAAGCCGCGGAGCGCGGTGATCTTCTCGAGGCCCGGCCAGTCCTCGTGCTTGAGCATCACGCAGGACTTGGAGTCCATGATGATCTTGCGGATCACCGCCGGCGTCATGATGACGTTCAGCGTCAGCGGGTAATCCTGCAGCACCCACGGCACGTCCTCGCCGATCGCGTCGGACGCCTGCTTGAAATAGGTGGTGATCTGGTCATCAGTGCGCAGATGCGGCGGCGGCGCGATCATGACCGCGGCAGCACCCGCATCCATCGACTTCAGCGCCAGCGAGCGCATGCTGGCAAAGCCCGGCGCGGAGACGCCGACGATGATCTGCAGCTTGCTGCCGGCGCGCTTGATGAAACGGGCCGCCACGCTTTCCGATTCCGCTGCCTCCAGCTTCGGAGCCTCGCCCAGAATGCCGAGCACGGTGACGCCGTCGCAACCGATCGAGGCGTAGAAATCGATCAGGCTGTCGATGGATTTGTCGTCGATGCGGCCGTCATCGAGAAACGGGGTCGGGGCGATGGCGAAGGTACCGGCTGCTTTGGACGTGAGTTTCATCATAGGCCTCTGTGTGAACGCGCGGTCACTGTAGCGCGAAATGACGGCTTTGTCCGCCCCTCGCCGCATCTAGAACCTGCGCGCGCCGTGCTTGCTGTCCGCGTCCGAAAAGAAGATCTCGGCCGCGTGCGTCACGATATCCTGGGCGTCCCACGGCTTGTCCAGCGGCGGCGTCCAGCCTTCCATTTCCATCATCTTCATCTCGCGCACACCGCGCGGACCGGAGACGCCGAGCACCTTGCCGGTCTGGTCGCCGGAGAGATCGCTGACCATATAGAGCACCGCCGGCGCGATGCCGTCGGCATCGAGGGCAGCACCCGGATTTTCGATATAGCGCGGCAGGTCCGATGTCATCCGCGTCAGCGCGCCCGGCGACAGCGTCCAGATGCGGATGCCGTATTTGCGGCCCTCGATGGCCAACACATTGGACAGGCCCCAGATGCCACCCTTGGCCGCGCCATAATTGCTCTGCCCGAAATTGCCGATCAGGCCGGATGTCGAGGATGTGTTGACGATGACACCGCCGCCATGGTCGCGCATGAAATTGAACACGGGTTTGGTGACGCAATAGGTGCCCTTGAGATGCACCTTGATGACCTTGTCCCAGGCCTCTTCGGTGGATTTGGCAAAGCTCTGGTCGCGCAAAATGCCGGCATTGTTGACCAGGATATCCACCTTGCCGAACGCCTTGATGGCGTCATCAAACACCGACTGGCCGCCCGCGATGGTGGAGATATCAGCGCCATTGGCGACCGCCTTGCCGCCGGCTTTGGTGATGCCATCAACCACCTGCTGCGCCATCGAGAGATCGGCCCCGGAGCCATCACGCGGGCCGCCGAGATCGTTGACGACGATGGATGCGCCTTCGCGCGCGAACAGTTTTGCGTAGGCCTCACCGAGGCCACCGCCTGCGCCGGTGATGATGGCAACCTTGCCGTCGAGAAGACCCATGGCGTTTCTCCCTGATGTGTTTTGTTGGTTGCCCTCTCAGCGTCGTCCCCCGCGAAGGCGGGGACCCATACACGCTGGAGACTTAGTTGAAACGATATGGTTGCGGCTTTGCCGTTCAACCATATCGTCGGAGGTTATGGGTCCCCGCTTTCGCGGGGACGACAGACTATGCCAGCACCGTCCGCCCGCTCTTGATCACGGTGACGCCGCGGTCCTTCACCTTGGCCTCGAAGCTCACGACATTGCCGTCCTTCCACAGATCCATGGTCACCGTCTCGCCCGGAAACACCGGCGACGAGAAGCGCGCGCCGTGCTGCTTGAACGCGGCAGGATCGTAATCGGCGAAGGTCTGCAGCACGCCGCGGCAGGTGATGCCATAGGTGCACATGCCGTGCAGGATCGGACGCGGGAAGCCGGCCTTCTTGGCGAATTCCGGATCGGAGTGCAGCGGGTTGCGGTCGCCGCAGAGGCGATAGACCAGCGCCTGATCCGGGCGCGTGGTGATGTCGATGGTCTTGTCGGGCGCGCGGCTCGGCACCTTGTGGGCTTCGGGCTGGCCTTCCGACGGGCCGCCAAAGCCGCCATCGCCGCGGGCGAAGCGCGAAGCCACAAGCGTCGCGAGCGCCTCGCCCTTCTCGTCACGCAGAATAGTCTGGTGCAGGATGACGACGCCCTTGTCGGCGCCCTTGTCGAATACACCGAGCACGCTGGAGTCAGCCGTGATCTTCGCTTCGACCGGCAGCGGCTTGTGGAAGGTGATGTCGCGTTCACCGTCCACCACCATCACGCGGTTAAGCTTCATGTCGCCGGGACCCGAGCCCCATGCTGCGACGGAGGCGAAGGTCGGAACGACCTTCAGCGGACGCGGCGTGTAGGTGCCCTCATTGACGAAAGCGAGTTCGGTCTCGTTCATCGGATCGGCGCCGAGGCCGATGCCATAGGCGTAGAGCATGACTTCCCGATCGGTCCAGGAATATTGCTGGCCGATATTCTTCATCGCCATCAGCTCTTCGTAGACGAGTGGCATTCGAGGCTCCCGGATTTTTGTTTGTTGATTGTCTGGTCTCTCACTGTCATCGCCCGGCTTGACCGGGCGATCCAGTACTCTTTCAAAGCGCGGCGTTTACTGGGTCACCCGGTCGAGCCGGGTGACGACAGTTGTGTGCAGCTTACGCCGGCGTGAAGAACGGCAGCGGCGCGCCATCGGTCGGCTTCCACACCACCTTCACCTTCTGGCCGATCTTCAGCGTCGCCGGGTCGCAATCGACGATATTCGTCTGCACAGACGGGCCTTCCTTCAGCGTCACATAGGCAATGACATAAGGGCCGGTCGCCGATTTGCGCATGTGGCTGTAGGTGTAGATCTCGGCCTCGCCCGAGCTCTCTTCCCACTCGGTCTTGTCGGAGAAGCAGAACGGGCAGATCGAGCGCGGAAAGAAATGCGCGTCGCCGCAGGTGGTGCAGCGCTTGATCAGGAACTTGCCGTCCTTGGCCGCATCCCAGAACGGCTGCGTTTCCGGATTGCCCTGCGGGGTCGGATACTTCTTGGCTTCAGTCATCACACGCGCTCCAGAATGGCGGTCGAGGCAGCGTGGCGCACGCCGAGCAGGCCGCCGGTGCCGTGAGCAATGGCGAGGTCGCAATTGGGGACCTGCACCTTCGGATGGGCTTCACCGCGCAACTGGCGCACGGCTTCGAGGATCTTGGTCATGCCGCCGCGATTGATCGGATGGTTGCTGCACAGACCGCCGCCATCGGTGTTGAACGGCAGCTTGCCGACGCCCGAAATCAGGTTGCCGTCGGAGACGAACTTGCCGCCCTCGCCCTTCTTGCAGAAGCCGAGATCCTCGAGCTGCATCAGCACCGTGATGGTGAAGCTGTCATAGATCGACGCATACTTCATGTCCTGCGGCGTGACGCCCGCTTCCGCGAACGCGCGCGGACCGGACCACACACCGGCGGAGTAAGTGAGGTCGAGATCCTTGCCGCCGCGCGGACCCTTCATGGCCTCGCCATGGCCGATCAGGCGCACCAAAGGCTTCTTCAGGCTCTTGGCGATATCCTCGGTGGTAACGATCAGCGCGCCGCCGCCGTCGGTGACGACGCAGCAATCCATGCGGCGCAGCGGGTCCGAGATCATCGGCGAGTTCAGCACGTCCTCGACGGTGACCACGTCCTTGAGCATCGCATGCGGATTGTATTGCGCATGATGGGAGGCTGCGACCTTGATCCAGGCAAGCTGTTCGGAGGTGGTGCCGTAATCGTGCATGTGGCGCATTGCGGCCATGCCATAGGCATTGTGCGTGGTGGCGCCATAGGCGGTTTCGAAGTCGGCTTCGGCGCCCTGCGCGCGCGGCGCCGGCGGCGATGTACGCGGCTTGCCGGCCAGCGTGATCAGCGCGACCGAGCATTTGCCGAGCGCGATCGCCTGCGCGGCATGGCCGAGCGCGATGATGTAGGAGCAGCCGCCGGTTTCGGTGGAATCCACATGGCGCGGCTTGAGACCGAGATAGTCGGTCATCGGCCACAGGCCGCCATTCGCATCGCCGGCGATGAAGAGACCGTCGACGTCCTTGTTCGTCAGGCCCGCATCCTCGAGCGCGCCCTTGGCGACTTCGGCATGCAGCTGCCAGACCGACTTGTCCGGCGCGTGCCGCGTCGGATGCTCATAGATGCCCGCGATATAGGCCTTGCCCTTGATACTCAATCGTCTCTCCGCTTGGTGTTTCGTCCCAGTTCAGGTTTTTCTGCCGGTTCGATGCAGGCTTGGCAAGCGACAACATTTCACACTGCGGACGCGAATTTCACAGAGCGGAATGGTCGTAAACGGGTCGCGGATGTTTTCGCTAGCAGGGAAGCGGTTTGCCAATCTGGTTGGC
>NZ_JBIIOT010000039.1:0-46294 GCF_044336785.1 Tardiphaga sp.
GCCGTTCGCCTGTGCCGTCTCAGCCGAACTATCGGCAGCCCCTCGTAATGGGGGCGGACGGTGACCCCCGGCCTCCCGAGTCCTGCTTGCGAGGCAGGCCGCGGGCTCCGTATCCTGCCCCACCGCTCAAGACGCCCTCGAGAAGCGCCCCTCGTGAACAGGACGGGGGAAGGTATATTATCCTTTAGGAATGTTGTCAAGGCGCGCGATGCGAAACTGTAGGGTGGGCAAAGGAGCGGAGCGACGTGCCCACCATCGCCTGTATGCAGCGGCTGGTGGCCCGCTTCCGCCGTCGTGCGTCGCGCTTTGGCGGACAAGTCGCTTTGCCCTTCCGACAGGCTGAAATCACTCGTCCTTCGAGCGCTTCAGCAGCTCTGCCGCTGTTCGAGCCGTCTCGGGCGCCGTGCATTCGGCAAGAAGACGATCCCAATCGTCAGGCGGATTTCCGTCATTCAGCATCGATGTGAATACAGCATAGGCGTCCGACTTCGAGCCATAGGTGCGCAGGGTCGTCTCGTCGTTAAGCCAGCCGTAAAGAATGATCTTCGCTTTGGTGTCGAAACGGAAAAACAGGCGAAAGCGACCGTTGCCGAACTTGTCGCGAAACCAGTGTTTGTGGTCGCTGCCGAGCGTGCCGCCGAGACGATAGCGCTTGTCGGCTGGATCGTTTGGAATGCGATTCAAGACGATGGTCCTGATCGACTTCAAAAGCTTGGCTTTCGGACTGGTGCGATGTGCTGACGGATTTTTGCTTCGCTCGCTCTCGATGTCTGCGATCAAGCGCGCGAGGCGATCTACGAAAAGTGGATGAAAGTAAACTGTCCACCCGTTGATGATCAAGGGGTGCTCAGAAGCCAACGTCGCCTTCGATTGGATCGTCCGGATCGCACTCGACGCCTTCGGTCAACTGTTCGATGCGCTCCATCAACTCGGGCGACAGCGTCTGTAGCCTGTCCGGATTTGCTTCGATGTCTTTTGCGAGAAAGGTCAGAAAGGCAGCGATCGCCGGATCGTTCTCCACGTCGTCCGCACGTCGCAACGTGACGCCGTTCTCATCGACGAGAAATGCAAGCTGGTCGCCTTCGCTGAGGCCGAGCGCCTGACGCACGGATTTTGGGACAGTGGTCTGTCCCTTTGCCGTGATGGTGCTGGTTTCTTCGAATGTGCGAGCCATCGGATTGCTCCGCATTGCTGATAATCTAAAGTAAGGATTATTCCTTACTTCGTCAAGGCTTGCTATTCGGCGTACCCCACACTCCAGCTCACCAGCACCGGCTTCACCGCCAGCAGCTTGGCGTCCGATGACGACAGCTTCTTCTCGCCGATCAGGCCCGCATGTTTCTTCGCGTCCAGCGCCATGCCGGGCGAGAAGCGGAGCATCAAGCCGCAGCCGCCGGGGAGGCTGGCGAGCTTGCCTTTGAGATCGACGACATAGCCGCCATAGTCCCATTCAAAGCCGTTCAGCCTGAACGGCTGGCCGTTGAGCTTTGCGACCTCGTCCAGCGTCATGCCGATGCGGATGCCTTCGGGGCCGGTCCAGGTCGAGGGCTTCTTCGCGCTCGCCGACGAGAGACCGCTGCGCTTCTTGTCGTCCGTCCATGTCACTTCGAGACGGCGTGACGGATCCGCGCGATAGAGCACGCTGGCTTCGAACGTCTCGCCCTCGGCGCCATCGACTTTCTGGATCGCAACATTCGGCGCGCCAAAGGCCTGCTGCAGTTTTGCGTGCGAGGAATCTTTTGCGAAGGGGCCGCTGCAGGCGAGGGTGAGCGGCGCGACGGCGGATGGCGGTGCGGATTGCTGGGCATGTGCGGCGGTGATGGCGAGCAGGAGCGCGGGCAAAGCGAGCAGGCGAAGCGACATCAGGGTTCCCCAAGATTGGTATCTGCATCTGTCGCGGAACTGGGCGTTTATGTTCAATTCCGAACAGCGACGCGCACCGGTTTCAGGCAGTGTCGCGCGCGACGCGGTTTCGCTGCGCATGGGGATCAGCGAGCGCTGCGGCGGGCGTTGCGGGTTCAGCCGCCGCCCGCCGTGGTCGTCGCGTGTCCGTGAATGGAACTGCGGGTTCCTGTGTCCTGTCGTGTAGCCAGCCTGTTGCCGGTAGCGTAACGTGACTGCACCGGCTGCGAGCCGATCGCTGCAAAGGACATCATGGACATCGACCATATCGCGCGCGCGCAATTGCTCGAAGGCATCGAGGCGCTGGCGGGAGCGCGCAGCATCGACGCCGTGGTCGATGTGCTGCGCCGCTATGCCCGCGATATCGCCGGGGCCGATGGCATCTGCGTGATCCTGCGCGATGGCGATCTCTGTCACTACGCCGCCGAGGATGCCACCGGGCCATTGTGGACCGGGCAGCGCTTTCCCATGGCCACCTGCGTGTCCGGCTGGGTGATGCTGAACCGGCAGGCGGCGATGATCCCCGACATCTATGGCGATGATCGCGTGCCGCATGATGCCTATCGGCCGACATTCGTGCGCAGCATGCTGATGACGCCGGTGGGATCCCCTGAGGTGACGGCGGCGATCGGCGCCTATTGGGCGGAAACGCTGACGCCGCAGCCGGCGACCATCGAACGGCTGGAGACCCTGGCGCGCGCCGCCGCCATCGCCTTCGAGAGCGCAAAGCTGCTCGACGCGCTCACGATCAGCGAGCGCCGCTTCGAGGGCATCGCCGACAGCATCGACCAGATGATCTGGTCGACGCGGCCCGATGGTTTCCACGACTACTATAACAAGCGCTGGTACGACTACACGGGCATGCCATCAGGCTCGACCGATGGCGAAGCCTGGAACGGCATGTTCCATGCCGAGGATCAGGAGCGCGCCTGGGCGCGCTGGCGGCACAGTCTCGAGACCGGCGATGTCTATGAGATCGAGTACCGGCTGCGGCACTGGAGCGGCGAATATCGCTGGGTGCTCGGCCGCGCCTGGCCGGTGCGCGACGACCATGGCGTGATCACGCGCTGGTATGGCACCTGCACGGATATCAACGAGCTGCGCATGGCCCAGGACGATCTGCGCGAGCTCAATGCCTCGCTGGAAAGCCGCGTGGCGGAGCGCACCACCGAATTGCAGCGCCAGATCGACGAGCGCGAGCGGATGGAGACGACGCTGCGGCAGATGCAGCGGCTGGAAGCCGTCGGCCAGCTCACCTCCGGCGTGGCGCATGATTTCAACAATCTGCTCACGGTCATTCTCGGCAATCTCGAATTCCTGCAGCGCGATGCCGGCCAGACCGCGGATCCGAAATTCGGCCGGCGCGTCGCCAATATGAAGCAGGCGGCCGAGCGCGGCGCCAAGCTGACCGCACAGCTGCTCGCCTTCTCGCGCCGCCAGCGGCTGGAGGCGAAGCCGATCGATCTCAACGACACCGTGTCGAGCATGCAGGATCTGTTGCGCTCCTCGATGGGCGGCAGTGTCGGCATCGAACTGGTGCTGCATCCGCAATTGTGGTCGGCGCTGGTGGACCAGACCCAGCTCGAACTCGTGATCCTCAACCTCGCCATCAATGCGCGCGACGCGATGCAGGTCGGCGGCGCGCTGGCGATCGAGACCGCCAATGCCACCGTCGGCCCGCCGCAGCGGCCGGAGGAGCCGGCGGCCGGCGACTATGTCGTCGTGTCGGTGGCCGATACCGGCAGCGGCATGTCCGAAGCGGTGCTGGCGCGGGCATTCGAGCCGTTCTTCACCACCAAGGAAGTCGGCAAGGGCTCCGGGCTCGGCCTCGCGCAGGTGTACGGATTTGCAAAGCAGTCCGGCGGCGGGGTGCGGATCGAGACGCGGGTCGGTGAGGGTACGGTGGTGAAAGTCTATCTGCCGCGCGTCATCGACGCCTCGCCGGCGCTGGCTGTCGATGATGGCGCGATGCTGGACCTGGTGCCGGGCTCGACGCGCGTGCTGGTCATCGACGACGACAGCGCGGTGCGCGAGATCACGGTCTCACTGCTGCAGCAGATGGGCTGCAGCGTCGAGGACGCCGGCAGCGGCGGCGCCGGACTCGATCTGCTCGCGCGCTCCGAGGCGGCATTCGATCTGGTGGTGCTGGACTTTGCGATGCCGGGGATGAACGGCGCGGAAGTGGCGCGCGAGATCGCGAAGGATTTTCCCGAGCTCCCGGTGCTGTTCGTGACCGGCTATGCGGATCTCACGGCACTGCGCGAAGTCGGCGAGGACCGGATTGCGCAGAAGCCGTTCGATCACGCAGAGTTCGCCGCGAAGGTGAAGCGGCTGCTGGGTGTGGAAGCGGGCAGCAGCAATGTGGTGGCGATGCGGCGGTAGATGCTGTCGTCCCCGCGAAGGCGGGGACCCATAGCCTCCGACGATGCAATCGAAACGGCAGCGCCTATTTCAACTATCTCGACAGCGTGTATGGATCCCCGCCTTCGCGGGGATGACAAACTACTTCTTCTTCCACCCGCCCCGTTGCCCCGGCGCGCCAGCCGTCGATCGCGGCGATGGTCCGAATTCCGGTCCCGACTCCCGCGAGTTCTTCGGCTGGAAGATCTTGCTCTCCATGCCCGGACCCATTTCATCCAGCGTCGGCTTGCGCGCCTTGCTGCTGAACTTGCCGCGGGCCTTGCCCTGGGCGGCCTTGTCGAGCTGGGCCGGCAGATTGGCGGCGCTGCCGTATTTCTTCTCGCCTTTATAGGCACCGCCGCGTGCGGCGACGCCACGCTGCTTGATGGTGGGATCGTCCACGACAGCGAGCTCGGTGGCGCGCAGACGCTTCACCTCGTCGCGCAGGCGCGCGGCTTCCTCGAAGTTCAGATCGGCCGCGGCCTCGCGCATGCGTACTTCGAGATCGGCCAGCACCGCCTCGAAATTATGGCCGATGGCAATGGCATCATCGGCCATGCCACCACCGCCGATATCGACCAGCACGCGGTCGCCTTCATAGACCGAGCCGAGAATGTCGCCGATCGACTTCTTCACGCTTTCCGGCGTGATGCCATGGGCGGTGTTGTATTCGACCTGCTTCTCACGGCGGCGATCGGTCTCGGCGATCGCGCGCTGCATCGAGCCGGTCATCTGGTCGGCATAGAGAATGACGCGGCCATCGACGTTGCGCGCGGCGCGGCCGATGGTCTGGATCAGTGAGGTTTCGGAACGGAGGAAGCCTTCCTTGTCGGCATCGAGAATGGCGACCAGCGCGCATTCGGGAATGTCGAGACCTTCGCGCAGCAGATTGATGCCGACCAGCGCATCGAAAGCACCGAGGCGGAGATCGCGGATGATCTCGATGCGCTCGATGGTGTCGATGTCGCTGTGCATGTAGCGCACGCGGATGCCCTGTTCGTGCAGGAATTCGGTGAGGTCTTCCGCCATGCGCTTGGTGAGCACGGTGATCAGCGAGCGATAGCCCGCCGCCGAGGTGGCGCGGACTTCGCCGAGGAGATCATCGACCTGGGTGCGGGCCGGGCGGATATTGACGGGCGGATCGATCAGGCCGGTGGGGCGGATGACCTGTTCGGCAAACACACCGCCGCTTTCCTGCAGCTCCCAGCCCGACGGCGTCGCCGAGACCGCGACGGTCTGCGGGCGCATCATATCCCATTCCTCGAAACGGAGCGGGCGGTTGTCCATGCAGGAGGGCAAACGGAATCCGTATTCCGCCAGCGTCGCCTTGCGGCGGAAGTCGCCTTTGAACATGCCGCCGATCTGCGGCACGGTGACATGGCTCTCGTCGGCGAAGACCAGCGCATTGTCCGGCACGTATTCGAACAAAGTCGGCGGCGGCTCGCCGGGCCGACGGCCGGTGAGATAGCGCGAATAGTTCTCGATGCCGGCGCAGGCGCCAGTGGCTTCCATCATTTCGAGATCGAAGGTGGTGCGCTGTTCGAGCCGCTGCGCTTCCAGCAGGCGGCCCTGATTGTTGAGCTGGTCGAGCCGCCACTTCAGCTCTTCCTTGATCGACTTCATGGCCTGGATCAGGGTCGGGCGCGGCGTCACGTAATGCGAATTCGCGTAGATCTTCACGAATTCCAGCTCGTCCTGCTTGTGGCCGGTGAGCGGGTCGAATTCCTCGATGCTCTCCACGGTGTCGCCGAACAGGTTCACGCGCCAGGCCCGGTCTTCGTAATGCGCCGGGAAAATGTCGATGACATCGCCGCGCACCCGGAACGTGCCGCGCGTAAAATCGTGCTGGGTGCGCTTGTATTGGAGTGCGACAAGATCGGCGATCAGCTGGCGCTGGTCGATGCGCTCGTCCTTCTTCAGCGCGAAGGTCATGGCGGTGTAGGTCTCGACCGAGCCGATACCATAGATGCAGGACACCGAGGCCACGATGATGACGTCGTCGCGTTCCAATAGCGCGCGCGTCGCCGAGTGGCGCATGCGGTCGATCTGTTCGTTGATCGACGAGTCCTTCTCGATATAGGTGTCGGTGCGGGGGACGTAGGCTTCGGGCTGGTAGTAGTCGTAGTAAGAGACGAAATATTCGACGGCGTTGTCAGGGAAGAAGTTCTTGAACTCGCCATAGAGCTGGGCGGCCAGCGTCTTGTTCGGCGCGAGGATGATCGCCGGGCGTTGCGTTGCCTCGATCACCTTGGCCATGGTGTAGGTCTTGCCGGAGCCGGTGACGCCGAGCAGCACCTGGGTGCGGTCGTTGCGGTCGATGCCCTCGACCAGTTCCTTGATGGCTGTGGGCTGGTCGCCCTTCGGCTCATATTGCGATTTCAGCTCGAAGCGCACGCCGCCTTCGGATTTCTCCGGGCGTGGCGGACGGTGTGGCGTCCAGACTTTCTGATCCTTGAACTCCGGGCGGCCATCGCGCACCAGCGCTTCCAGCGCATCGGCGGTCGCCTGCACACCGAGCGCTTCCATCTTGTTGCGCGGCGGACGCGCGGTCAGCGCCTCGGCATCCTCTTCCTCGGTGGTGAAGCCGAGCTGCTTGGCGAGTTCCGGATCCAGCGTCGGGATCGAGGCCGAGGTGTTGTAATTGGCCTGCGGCGCCTCCTCCAAACCCTTCTGCTCGCTCAGGCGTGGCGCATAGGGCGCGACCACGGGCTGCGGGAACGGTTGCAGCGGCGTCGGGCGCATACCCTGGTCGCCTTCAAACTTCTTCGGCGTCGATTTGCGGGCGCGGTGCACCGCGGCCTCGCCGCCGGAGCGGCGCTCGAAGGAATTGCTCGGCGGCGGCTGCAGGCCGGTGCCCGAGCCCATGCCGGCATCCCCCCGATTGATGGCGGGATTCAGCAGTTCCGCGAGCGCCGGTCCGATCGGCTTCACCTCGGGCGTCTTGATTGATTTTGCGGGCTTTTTCGGAGTGTCGGGTTTCTTCGCCATGGCCGGAATATGGGATGGCAGAGGTGGCATGACCAGTGTCAGATCAAGATGCAATTTTAGATTGAATGACAGCTATCCTTCGTCTTTACTGGGGTCTTTCAGGGAGGTCGGGATGGCATTTTCGCCGACATGAGCCCGACATTTTTGGTCATGGCCGATTTTCAGATCACCAAGGCTCCACCGTTGCGTTTCGATGGCGATTTTCACCTGAAGCCGAATGACGGCTACGAGCCCAGTGACGCCGAACGACAATATGTCCAGCGCATCCGTGGCTTTCTCGATCGCCTTGCACTGGAAGACGGTGCCGACAGAGCGGCCAACTACCCAAAGCCGCCACTGACGGTTCGCATCGATGCGCGCAGGGCCGCTGCGGCGGCGCTCGAAGCCGACGCGGAGAAATTCGTCAGCGGCATGAATTCCGCGGGTGATGGATCACGTCTGGATGCGATTGCGACCGCCTATGACGCGACGGTTCCCAAATTCGGATCAGCCGATCCTGCCGTGCCGCGATTTGAGGGAGACTTCGACCTCATCGTCATTCCGGGCTATCAGCCAACGACAGATGAGGCTGCGTTCTTCGATAGTATCAAGCGCGCGGGGCAGGAGTTCGCTGCGGACAAGCGTCTCGATCCCAATGGCGGGTTCACGCAGAACGTGATCAATGCCAGGGAAATACAGCGGAAATCGAGTGCCGACGCCTTGCGGCGCCAGGTGGACACCTATTGGAGCAATCCGCTGTCGGCAAAGGATGCGGCTGAAAGCGTGATGCTCCTGCGCGGCCGCTATCAGGCGCGTCGCGACCGGCTTACACGCTTGCTGTTCAATGTCCGGCTGACGCCAGATGTCGATCAACCGATCGACGAGACGACGGAACGCGCCCTGGATATCAGCCTGTTCGGTGGTCTTGCGGCGCCACAGGACAAACCTTCGGCGGAGAAGCAGGAGCTTTACGTCCAAATTCACAAGACCAATACCGTCATCCGCACCGTGTGCGAACGTCTTCGCGAGCGTGCGCAGACGGGATTGCGTGCCCGGACTTTCGGTGCCGACAGCGGGGCGGAGCGGCGCGCGCGCATGTTGATGAACGAATTTCTCGTGAAGCTTCACGGCATCGCCGTTATCGGCCTTGAACTCGAATTTCCGGAGCTCGCGAAGCTGACCTTGGCCGAACTGCAGAATGAGTTCTACACGCTTGAAGCCGGACGCATCAAGAACATGTATGTGCGTCGGCTGGGTCTATGGGCAGGTGCCGCGGCGCTGTGCTTCATCGGCTACTATGTCTTTCTTCAGTCGCGAGCCGAAAGCTGGCCGTGGAGCTATGATCACAAAAGCTTTTTGCTTGCAGCATGCGGAGCCGCCATCGGGACGTGGGCGTCGTTCTCGGTACGTCGGGACAAATTTGCGTTCGATGATCTCGTGATGGCCGAAGAAAACGCACTCGATCCTCCGCTGCGGATCGCATTCGTCACCGTGCTGACGATGGCCGCGTGCCTGCTATTCTGGAACAACGCGATCAATCTCGAAATCGGTGGCCTCAAGACACATCCGGAGCACTTCAAGCTGGCCGGCTCGGTGGCGCTATTGATTGGCCTGTTTTGTGGACTCTCGGAGCGCGCGCTGGCCACGGCGATCGCCGGCCGCGCGGCGTCCTTCGTGAAAGGCGTTGGCGGAGGCTGAACACGAAACAAGGGTGCATCGGATTTGCGCTCGGACATTTCTGCGAAGGATATGTGCGCATCACTGTCGGACGGAATATCGGTGTCGAACCAAGTTGCAGGATTGTCGGGAGATAATTCGCGGTTGCTAATTCTGGACTAATTCCAGTTCACCAAGCTCTCTGGCCGCTTCTGGCATTTCAGGTGTCCAGATACTCTCTCTCGTTCTTGGGGAGAGTCTGGAATGCAATCGAAATTTGTGTGGGCTTTATCGACGACCGCATTGGTCGCCATCGGCGCGTCAGCTGTCGTCACCGCCGGCCATGCGCAAACAGCACCCGGGACGGTGCTGCCTGGCGTGACAGTGGATGCACCGGCGCCGCGCCGTGCTGTGACGACCGCGAGACCGCGGTCGCGCGATGCGCAAGGCCCCCGAAGCACAGCAAATCGTCGCCCGGCAACGCCGCCTGCGCCCGCGGCAGTACCGGCGCCCACGCTCGAGCGCGCCGATGGTCCGGTCTCCGGCAATGTCGCCACCCGTAGCGCGACCGGCAGCAAGACCAATGCGGCGATCATCGAGATTCCGCAGACCGTCAATGTGGTTACCGCCGACCAGATGCGCTCGCAGGGTGCGCTCAGCGTCAGTGAGGCGCTGCGCTATACGCCGGGCGTCACCGTCGAGCCCTATGGCGCGTCGGGCGTCTATGACGTGTTCACGCTGATCCGTGGTTTCCGCGCCGATCTCTATCTCGACGGGTTGAAACTGCCGAAGGGCGTCGTCGATGGCCTGTCGAGCTCGGTTGTCGATCCCTGGATGCTGGAGCGCGTCGAGGTGCTGAAGGGACCGGCGTCGGGGCTGTATGGCGCGGGTTCGCCGGGTGGCATCATCAATATGGTGAGCAAGCAGCCGACGACAGAGCCGATCCGGGAAGTCGAATTGCAGGGCGGCAATTTCGGCCGCGTGCAGGGGGCGTTCGATCTCGGCGGTCCCATCGATGCGCAAAAGGAATTTCTGTATCGCGTCACCGGCGTGGTCGGCCGCGCCGATGCGCAGACCGATTTCACCAATAACGAATATTACTGGGTCGCGCCGTCGCTCACCTGGCGGCCGAGCATGGATACCAAGTTCACGATCAGTGGCGGCTACAAGCATGACGAGGGCGTGTGGTCGTTCTTCAACTATCTCCCGGCGCAAGGCACCATCACGCCGATCAACGGCCGCAAGATCTCGACCGATCTCTTCACGGGCGAGCCGAGCTTTGACCGCCGCCGCTCCGACCAGGGCTGGATCGGCTACAATGTCGAGCACCGCCTGAACGACACCGTGACCCTGACGCAGAACCTGCGTTTCAACAGCTCCGAAAGCCAGATTCGCGCGGCCGCCACCGGACGCTTTCCGCCCGATATGGATGGCAGCCTGACGCGACTGCCGATCGATGTGGCGTCCAACACCACGACCTTTGCGATCGACAACCGGGCGAACCTGAATTTCACCACCGGACCGCTGCAGCATGACGTGGCGGTCGGCATCGACTATCTGCGCGAGGACATCGACTACAAATTCAAGGCGAGCTTCGACACGCTGCCGCTCAATCCGTTCGCGCCGGTCTATGGATTGCCGGTCAGCACGCCGGACATGTTCGTGCAGAATTTCGCCTCGACGCTGGACCAGGTCGGCATCTATGCGCAGGATCGCATCCGGCTCGGTGGCTGGCTGTTGACGCTGGGCGGCCGGTTCGACAGCGCGACGTCGCAGATGCGCGATCGCGGCGATGGCACCACCGATCCGGTCCGGACCACGCAGAATGATACGGCTTTCACCGGCCGCGCGGGGCTGACCTATCTGTTCGACAATGGCGTCGCGCCCTATGTGAGCTATTCGACCTCGTTCCAGCCGGAAAGCGGCATCGACGGCGTCACCGGTGTCGCATTCCGGCCGAGCACCGGCCAGCAGATCGAGGGCGGCATCAAATATCAGCCCTTTGGCACCAAGACGATGCTGACCGCGGCCGTGTTCGACCTCACGCAGCAGAACCGGCTGACCACGGACACCAGTTTCCTGCAGCGGCAGATCGGCGAAGTGAATGTCCGCGGTGCCGAATTCGAGGCGAAGACGGAGATCGCGAAGAATCTCGATCTGATCGCATCCTATGCCTATCTCGAACCCTATATCACGCAGAGCGCAAATCCTGCCGAAGTCGGCTTCCGGCTGAGCACGATCCCGACCCATCAGGCCGCGATCTGGACGAACTATCTGTTCGACGGCGGCGCGCTGGCGGGCCTCAGCCTCGGCGGCGGCGTGCGCTACAATGGCAATACGACAGATACGGCCAATGTGGTGCCGGTACCGTCCTATGCGCTGGTGGATGCGCGCATCGGCTATGACTTCGGCTATCGGACACCGCAGCTCAAGGGCGTTCGGTTGGCGCTCAATGTCAGCAACCTGTTCGACAAGACCTATGTCAGCCAGTGCGATGGCGAGCTGATGTGCACCTATGGTTCGCGGCGTCGGCTGCTGGCGACGCTGAGCTATCGCTGGTAGGACCGTCAGATGGCAAGAGAGGCGGTTAAAGCGCCCGCGCGGTATTGCCCTTGAACAGGATCGGCCCCGTCGGCCGGCCGATGGGTGAGCCGCCTTCCGGCTCCAGGGTGATCTCGAACAACTGGTCCGCCACTGTCTCCGGAAGCGTATCGAGGTCGAGTTGCAGTGTGCGCGACTGGCCGGTCAGCCCAATGGACTTTGGTCCGATCGCACGATCCCACAACGTCCAGACCTGCAGCGTGCGGCCGGCGGGGACCTCGATGTTCTGCAGCGGGATCAGTTCGACACGGCCGTTGGAGAAAGCATTGACGATGGCGCCGGCCTCCCTGGTCGTGTCATTGACCAGCACGGCGACATAGACGGGCTTGCTCTGTGCCAGCGCGATCAGTTCGTTGCGGAGCTGCCGCGAGGTGCCGAGCGCGCCGATCAGGATCACGGCGAGCAGCAAAGCTGCGAAGGCGCTGCCGATGCCGGCGCCGCGCCAGAAGCGGATATTGTGCCACAGCGTGGCGCCACCAAGCGCGGCACGCGCGCCGGGCAGCGGGATGGCGGGTTTCACCCTGGTGGAGTCGGCGATGCGGCCCCACAGGTCCGAGCTTGGTTCGAGTGCCTCGGCTGTTGCGTCGAGATCGGAAAGGCGCTCGCGCCAGACATTCACAGCTTTGGCAAAGACGATGTCCGTCGTCATGCGCTGCTCGGCGGTGGCGAGCTCGGCGCCTTCCAGCAGGCCCATCACATAATCGGCCGCGAGATCGTCGTCGGGGCGCGCGGTGTCGTCGTGCATGCTCATCCCATGCACTCCTGCAGGGAGAACAGGCTGCGGCGCACCCAGCTCTTCACGGTGCCGAGTGGCACCTTCAATCGCCCGGCGAGTTCGCCGTGGCTCATGCCATGTGCATAGGCCAGCACCACGACGTCGCGTCGCGGCCGGTCGATGCGTTCGAGGCATTTGCGCAATGCGGATGTCTCCGGCATCTGCGTCATGGTCGCCTCGCAATCGATATCGAGGGCGCTTTCGTCCGAGGCATCATAGCGATGTTCGTTGCGGTGAATGCTGAGCGCGCGGTTGCGCACCACCGCATAGAGCCAGCCGCGCGCCGCGCCGCGATGCGGATCGAACGAGGCGGCGCTGCGCCAGATCCGCACGAAGGCGTCGTGAACGGCTTCTTCGGCCAGATCCTGCCGGAACAGGATGCGCCGGGCGACGCCAATCATCCTTGGCGCTTCGCTGGCATAGATCATCTGCAAGGCCGCCCGATCGCCTGCGGCGCAGCGCGCCAGCGCGGCGGCGAGCTGCGCTTCGCGTGCGAACGCATCGTTCGCCTCGTCGCGCGGCACCTCGGTGATGGCTGCAGTCCCGGTCATGTTCATGCTCTTGCATAGTCACTCTACCGTGGCTGTGCGGCATTTGGATGCACCGGTCCCGGATTTATTCGCAAAAATTATTTTCGGGCGCGTGCATCCGTTTGGCTGGTGCCGCCGGTAGTCCTTGTATCGGTCCCACCGGGATCGCGGAAACACAGGGAACACGACATGACATTTCGTTCGCTTTTCGCCGCCTCCGCCGCATTGCTGATGACCACCGCCGCCGCCAATGCCGCGCAGGTGGCTGCCCTTGTCGGTGGCGACACCATCGCCACGGTCGATACCGCGCAGAAGAAGGCCACGGGGTCCGTCAAAGTCACCGGTATTTCCGGCGCGCTGGTCGGCATCGATGTGCGTCCGGCCGATGGCCTGCTCTATGGCCTCGTCGATGACGGCACCGTGGTCACCATCGCCAAGGACGGCAAGGCGACCGTGAAATCCAAGCTCGAGACCACGCTCGCCAAGGGCGTCACCGCCACCGTCGATTTCAACCCGGTCGCCGATCGTCTGCGCGTGATGGGCTCGGATGGTGTGAGCCTGCGCGCCAATGTGGATGACGGCAAGGTCACCAAGGATGGCGATCACAAATATGCTGAGACCGACATGCACAAGGGCGAGAAGCCGAATGTCATCGCCGGCGCCTACACCAATTCGGTGAAGGGCACCAAGGAAACCGCGCTGTTCAATATCGACGGCACCATCGGCGCGCTGGTCAAGCAGGCACCGCCGAATGACGGCATTCTCGGTGCTGTCGGCAAACTCGGCATCAAGCCGACGGCAGCCGCTTTCGACATCTGGTCGGATGGCACCAAGAACGAAGCCTGGCTGATGTCCGGCGATACGCTGTATTCCGTCGATCTGGCCACCGGCAAGGCGACTGAAGCTGCGAAGATTGCGGGTGTCACCGGCAAGGTGACCGATATCGCGATCCTGGGCATGTAACCGCCAATCGAGCTCTCCATGACAAAGAATGCCGCGCGAAGTTCTGCGCGGCATTCGCTCGTTGCAGGGCGGCCCTGCATGGGGTGGCAGCCCCGCGATTGACTTGCATCAGCGTTCTGGCGAACGTGTCTCATCCGCATCGCCAGCGGGACGTCAATCCTATTGATGAGCAGGACCGCCGCATGATCGATCTCTACTATTGGAGCACGCCGAACGGTCACAAGATCACGATCTTTCTCGAGGAGACGGGGCTGCCCTACAAGATCGTGCCGGTGCAGATCGGCAAAGGCGAACAGTTCAAGCCGGAATTCCTGGCGATCGCGCCGAACAACCGCATTCCGGCACTGGTCGATCATGAGCCGAAGGGCGGTAGCAAGCCGATCTCGATGTTCGAATCCGGTGCGATGCTGGTCTATCTTGCCGAGAAGACCGGCCAGTTCCTGTCAGCCGATCTCTATGCGCGTTATGACGCCATCCAGTGGGTGTTCTGGCAGATGGGCGGTCTCGGGCCGATGGCCGGGCAGAACCATCACTTCCGCAATTATGCGCAGGAGAAGATCACCTACGCGATCGATCGCTATGTGAACGAAACCAACCGCCTCTATGGCGTGCTCAACAAGCGCCTCGCCGATCGCGATTTCATCGCGGGTGAGTATTCGATCGCGGATATGGCGAGCTATCCGTGGATCGTGCCCTTCAAGAACCAGGGGCAGGATATCGACGATTTCCCGCATCTGAAGCACTGGCTGGAGCGCATCGCCCAGCGGCCGGCTGTGCAACGCGCTTATGCGTTGGCGAAAGAGGTCAATCCGAATTTCGGACAGCCGCCGGTCAGGACCGACGAGGAACGCAAGATCCTGTTCGGGCAGACGTCGAGCGTGGTGAAGAGCTGAGAGATCGCGGCCCATCATCGCTGCGTAAAGACGGCTAAGGCTTCGGAGGACATCAATGGCCCTGCAACTGTTCGAACTCGTCGGGACCGAGGACGATCGTCCCTTCAGCCCCTATTGCTGGCGGACGCGGATGGCGCTCGCGCATAAGGGGCTTGAGGCGACGTCGATTCCGTGGCGCTTCACCGAGAAGGACGCACTCGCTCGGCATCAATCGGAGAAGGTCCCCGTTCTGATCGACGGTGAGCATGCGGTAAACGACTCTTGGGTGATCGCCGCCTATCTCGAGGATGCCTATCCGGATCGCCCGTCGCTATTCGGGGGTGAAGGTGGCCGGGCGATGGGCCGAATGATCAATTGGTGGGGCGATGCCGTGGTCATTCCAGGTCTGGTCCCGCTCATCATTACGGACATTCACGCCCATCTGCGGCCGGCCGACCAGGCCTATTTCCGGCAATCGCGGGAAGCGCGTTTCAAGAAGACGCTGGAAGAGGTCGCAGCCACGCGCGAGCAGGATGTATTGACATTCCGCAAGTCGCTCGATCCGCTCCGTCTGACACTGCGATCGCAGCCCTTCATCGGCGGCGAGCAGCCGAACTATGCCGATTACATCGTGTTCGGGCCATTTCAATGGGCTCGCGCGATTTCCGGGTTCCAGTTGCTGCAGTCGGACGATCCCGTTTACGCCTGGCGCGAAAAGTTGCTCGATGCATTTAATGGCATGGCGCGGAAGTCGGCAGGTTACAACGTATAGGCTCAAAGCAGCGCTGCAGAGTGCATCGGTTGTTTTTTCGCGGGGGCAGTTGAACTAAATTACCGCTGAAATTCACGCGATTCTATTCGGCAGGATGCCATGACTTCTCAACCCATCGTCGATAGCGACGCCCTGATGTTCGACCTCGCCCCGGTCTCGCTATGGATCGAGGACTTCAGCGACGTGAAGGCGTTGTTCGAGCAGTGGCAGAATCAGGGCGTCGATGACATCGAGACATTCCTGCTCGCCAATCCCGAGCGGGTGCGGCAGTGCTCGCAATCGATCCGCATCCTCAAGGTCAACCAGAAGACGCTGTCGCTGTTCGGCGCACGCGATCTCAATCACCTGATGGTCAGCCTCAGCCTGGTGATGCGCGACGACACGTTCAAGAGCCATGTCTCCGAGCTGTCGCAGCTCTGGAGCGGCAAGACCTCGTTCTCCAGCCACACCGTGAACTACACGCTGCAGGGCGAGCGTCTCGACGTGCAGCTGCATGGTCGCGTGTTGCCGGGCTACGAAGACAGCTGGAAGCGCGTGATGATCTCCATCGAGGATGTCACCGAGCGCGAAAGCGCGCGGCGTCGCCTGGCGGTGAGCGAGAATTATGCGTTCGGCCTGTTCGCGCATTCGCCAGTGTCGCTGTGGGTCGAGGATTTCGGCGGCGTCAAGCGCCTGATCGACGAGGTGCGTGCGCAGGGCGTCGAGGATTTTCGCGTGTTCACCGATGTGCATGCGGAATTCGTCGAGCGCTGCATGAGCGAAATCCGCGTGCTCGACGTCAATGCCCGCACGCTCGACCTGTTCGGCGCGCCGGACAAGCAGACGCTGTTGCTCAGCCTGTCCGATATCTTCCGCGATGAAATGGGACCGCATTTCCGCGAACAGCTCATCGATCTATGGGAGGGGCGCCTGTTCCAGCAGCGCGAGGTCGTGAACTACGCGCTGGACGGCACCAAACTGCATCTGCTGCTGCAATTTTCTGTGTTGCCCGGCCATGAGCGGGACTGGTCGCAGGTGCAGGTGGCGCTCACCGACATCACCGCGCGCAAAAAAGCCGAGGCCTATCTCGAATTCCTCGGCACCCATGACGTGCTGACGCGAATCTATAATCGCGCCTTCTTCGTCGATGAGCTCAATCGCATGGAGCGGCGCCGCAAGAGCTCGCATCCCGTCACCATCATCATTGCCGATCTCAACGGGCTGAAGGCAGCCAATGATCAGAGGGGGCACAATGCCGGAGATGCGCTGCTGCGGCGCGCAGGCGAAGTGTTCACCTCGCTGGTGGAGAAGCCGGCGACGGTCGCCCGCGTCGGTGGCGACGAATTTGCCGTGATCCTGCCGCTCACCGATGCCACGGGGGGCGATACGGTGCTGGCGACGCTGGCGGAACTGATCGAGCTCAACAACCAGTATTACACGGACACGGCGCTCACGATGTCGGTAGGCATCGCCACCAGCGCCGACGATGAAAAGCTGGAAGAGGTGGTGAAGCGCGCCGACATCCAGATGCTGCATGCCAAGCGCGGCTATTACGAGCAGCCCGGCCGCGATCGCCGCAGCCGCACCTCGCGCAATCTGTAGCTTTGTCTTTTGAGCATGATCTGATCCGAAAACCGGAAGCCACTTTTCGGGATCGTGCTCTGTCAGACGGCGCGGCTATGCACCGCCGTCGATCGCGCCAGATGGGCATCGAAGGCGGATGCCACGCTGCGGACAAGGAATTCGGCGCCGCTGCTGACTGACAGCCGGTCGTCGAGAAGCATTACAGCGCCGTCCGCCACGAGCCTGTCGATCCGCGCGCGATCGATGATCGCCGAATGTGGATCCTTGCCGTGCAAATGGGATACCTGCGGCAGATCCACCGCCATGTCGCACATGACGCGCTCGATGAGATCGGCGCGGAAGCGATCGTCTTCCGTCAGGAGGTAGCCTTTCACTGTTGAAAGCCGGCCTTCGGCGATGCGCGCGAGATAATCCCGCACCGGCACCGCATTCTGCACGAACCCGTCAGGCATGCGTCCGATGGCGCTGGCGCCGAGACCGATCAGTATGTTGGCGCTATCGTCGGTATAGCCCTGAAAATTGCGATGCAGACGTCCAGCCTGCTGGGCGATGGCAAGATTGTCTTCGGGCAATGCGAAGTGATCGAGGCCGATGCGCACATAGCCGGCATCGATCAGGGCTTCGGCAATGGCTTCGGATTGCAGGTGTCGCTCGGGACTATCAGGCAGCGTGTCGTCCGCGATCTTGCGCTGATGCTTCTTGAAGGAGGGGATATGCGCATAGCCAAACACCGAGAGGCGATCGGGCCGCAGCGCGATGCATTTGGCGACCGTGTCGAGGCATGAGTCCACGGTCTGCAGCGGCAGGCCGTAGAGCAGATCGAAATTGATCCTGCCCACGCCGGCATCGCGCAGCGATTGGACGGCGGCGGCGGTCTGTTCAAAACTCTGCAAGCGGTTGATGGCGCGCTGCACGGCGGGATCGAAGCTCTGTATGCCCAGGCTGGCGCGGTTGACACCGCACTGTCCGAGCGCCTCGGTCATGTCAGCGGTGAGTGTGCGCGGATCGATCTCGACGGCGATCTCGGCGTCGGGGTGCACGGCATAGGAAAAATGCAGCGCGCCCATGAGATCAATGAAGGATTGCGGCGACATGATCGTCGGCGTGCCGCCGCCAAAGGCGATATGCGAGATCGGCTGCCGATGGCCGATGGTCTGTGCCACGATCTTGGCCTCGCGGCGCAGGGCGGCCGTGTAGATAGCGATCGGCTCGTCGCGCTTGGTGAGTGATGTGTGGCAGCCGCAATACCAGCACATGGCGCGGCAGAACGGGACATGCACGTAAAGCGACGTCGGCTGCGAGGCCGACAGTGCCGCCAGCCAGTTTGCGTAATGCGCCTCTGTGATCGACGGGGAGAAATGCGGCGCTGTTGGATAGCTCGTATAGCGCGGCAGCCGGTCCTGCCCGTAGGATTTCGCCCAGTCCGATCGCATGGTGTTCGTCCTCTTGCTGAGGACAGCCTAGAACCGGTCGAAGGGCGGGGCTTTGCGATATCTCAATTGCTCAGCCTGATGCCTATCCCTGTCGGCCCCGCATATGCGCCTCGATCGCCAGTTCCGGAGTGCCGAAGCGGGCGCGATAGACCTGCAGGTTTTCCAGCACGCGTTGCACGTAATTGCGTGTTTCCGCATAAGGAATGCGCTCGACCCAATCGACGACATCGACATTGGGCCGACGCGGATCGCCGTAACGCTCGATCCACTGTCGCACGCGGCCGCGGCCGGCATTGTAGCCGACGAAGGCGAGCACATGGTTGCCGTCATAGTCGCTCAGCAGGTTGGCGATCTCCGCCGAGCCGAGTTGCAGATTATAGGCGGGATCGTTGTGCAGGCGGTCATTGCTGAAGGTGAAGCCCATGCGCCGCGCCAGCGTCTGGCCGGCGGCGGGTGTCACCTGCATATAGCCGGTGGCCAGCGCGCCGGAGGTGATGCGCGGATTGAAGGCGCTCTCGGTGCGGCTGATGGCATAGACCAGGCTCTTGTCGGTCTTTGCGCCGATCGGGGCAAAATCGGGCAGACCGGTGGCGGGAAACGCGTAGCTGTCGAAAGCGAGCCCGCGATTGAGCGCGGCGCGGCCGACGGACAGCATGGCGCCGGGATCGCGGTGCTTTCGCGCGGAATCGCCCACCATGGCCAGCAAGGCGATGTCGTTGCTGCGCTGAAGATCGCCAACGAAGGGCACGACAAGGCGGCGATTGCCAGACGCATAGAGAAGCTCGACGGCGCGCAGGAGCTCGCGACTGGCAGGCGTGGCGGGCTGAGACTGAGTGATCGTCGGCGGGCTGCGCAGCCGGGTATGGCGGCAACCGATCCGCGCACAAGCGAGCTGGCCGTAATAGGTGGTGCCGTGCTGGGCGGCGAGGGCGTAGTGCTGCTGCGCAGACGCGCGATTGCGGCCGGTGTCAGCAGCGCGGCCGAGCCAGTATTGCGCACGCGCCAGCGCAGTGGGGCCGTTTGTGAGTGCCGGGATCTCGTTGAAGTGACGCGTCGCCGTCTGGTGGTCGCGCAGGAAGCGCAGCGCGATCCAGCCGGCCATGAAAGCGCGATCGACGCGATAGGTTTCCTTCTCTGGCGCGGCATCATGCGCCAGGCGATAAGCGAGCTTGGCCTTGCCATCGTCCAGCAGCGAGCGCACCAGCGCGCGGCGTTCGACCCACCAGATGTCGGGACTGTTGATCACGCTCTGATCGCGCGGCGCCGACAGCATGAGCTGCGCTGCCTCGCTGTCACGGCCGCTGCGGCGCAGCCACTGGATACGGGTGAACTGATAGGCGGCATCGCTGCGGACATTGGCGGGTACGGCGGCGAGCAGGGCAGCGGTGTTGGGCTTCTTGCCGATCACCGCGGCACGTGCCGACACGATGGCGATAGCGCCAGGACCGAGATGTTTTGCGGCGCGCATCGCGTTGCCGAAGTCATTGGCATAGAGCCGGCTATGCATGCGGGCAGCGTGATCAGCCTGAGTCAGCCGCGTCCCGAACAGTCTCAGGACCTCCGTCTCGGTGCTGGTTGAAAAGCCCTCGCTGCGCCAGGCCGAACTCGCATAGCGAATGGCACGGGCGTCGCCGAGCGAAGCGAGGGCGCGGGCCATCGCCAACTGCCCGAGTGCGGTGCGCGGTTCACGCCCGCTGAAGAAAGCGCGCACGGTGGTTGCATCGGCGCGCTCGATCCACAGCCGCGCCTCGGCGCGCCGCTGCATCAATGTCATGCCGGGCCAGGCCGGATTGGCGTGGATGAAATTGGCGTAGCGCGCGAATTCAGTGCCGCCATCGGCGCGCAGGATCACCCATTCCGCCAGCTTGCGCCCGAGCGGATCGCGGATGTGGTCGCGCACGGTCGTGGCCGCATCGAGCTTGCCGGCATTGGCGAGGCGCGTTGCTTCCGACACGGCTTTCAGATCGTCGCGCGACAGCAGATGTTGTGCGGCATGCGAGGTGCGCGCATCGGCGGCGAGGAAGATGCCGACAGCGATGGTCGCGAGAAGCGCGCGGCGAATGGAGACAGGCAGATTGATCACAGGGCTTTCCGATGCAGGCGGATGACATCCGCACGTCTGGCTTTCGCTCAACCTCGACGGAAAACCTTCATGAAATGCAAAGCATCCGACGCCGCAATGTCAGCCAAGATGGGGGATTTGTAATGTTGCATCGTGGTTGGAAGATATGGCCGCGCGGCGCGTCATGACACGCAACATTTTGCGGTGGTCCTTGTGCGCGCAGCGTCGATATGTCCGATCACGGACGAGGTTGGATCAGACCGATGTGGCGCGCGCATGCGCGGCTGCAGCCTTGCGCAGGCAGTCGCGGCACAGGCAATCGCCGCCGGTGGTCGGCATCGGCAGTTTCGCTGGCTCTTCGGCACACCAGCAATTGCCGGAGAGGTCGCAGCCGAATTCGGTACCGCAGGCCGAGCAGGTCAGGCTGCGGCTCGGCGCGGCATCGCCGGGCAAGCTGTCGGTTCCTGTCCGATTTGTCATGCAAACGGCCTCAATTTCCGTGCGATCTTCATGTGGCATTCATGTGCCGGAACCGCATATCCGGATCAGACCATCGCCGCCACGCCTGCATCATAGGGCGGCGATGCGCGAAGGAAACCCCGATGGCTCGCGACCCGCAAGGCGCGTTGATTGCGCTTAATCGTTTCGGCTTCGGCGCCCGTGGCGGGGCATCGGGCGATATCGTCAATGCCGCGTCCGATCCGCGCGGTTATGTAAAGGCGGAACTGGCGCGCCCGCAAGCCGCGATGCTGGAACTGCCGGGGCTGCAGGCCACGCCGGAACTGGCCCAGGCGATGTTTGCCTATCAACTGGAAGTGCGCACGGCGCGGGAAGCGGCTGCCAAGGCGGCTCCCGTCGAGGCGAAGAAGAAACCGGAAGCGCCGGCGATGACCGGCAACACGACCATGACGGTGCAGCCCGATGCGCCAAAACCTCCGCCGGCACCGATGCCGCAGAATGTGGTGCAGAAGACATATCGTGCCGAAGCGCTGGCCCGCATCCAGCGCGCGACGATTGCGGAAGGCGGCTTCGTCGAACGGCTCGTGGTGTTCTGGTCGAACCACTTCTGCATCTCGGCGAGCAAGGGCGAGCCGGCGCGGATGTGGGCGGGCTCGTTCGAGCGCGAGGCGATCCGGCCGCATGTGCTCGGCAAATTCGCCGATATGCTGCGTGCGGTGGAGCAGCATCCGGCGATGCTGTTCTTTCTCGACAACCAGCAATCCATCGGCCCGAATTCGCGCGCCGGCCAGAACCAGAAGCGCGGGCTCAATGAAAATCTCGCCCGCGAGATCATGGAACTGCACACGCTGGGTGTCGGCGGCGGCTATACGCAGACCGATGTGACGTCGCTGGCGCGTATCATCACGGGGTGGACCTATGTGGGCCGCGAAGGCCGGCTTGGTGCGCCCGGTACGTTTGCTTTCAATGCCAATGCTCATGAGCCCGGCGCGCAGCAATTACTGGGCAAGACCTATGACGACACCGGCGTTGCGCAGGGCGAGTTGGCGCTTGCCGATATCGCGCGGCATCCATCCACGGCAAAATTCATCGCGCTCAAACTGGCGCAGCATTTCGTGGCGGATGCGCCGCAGCCTGCGCTGGTGGCGCGGCTGGAGGGCGTGTTCAGGAAGACCGATGGGGATCTGAAAGCGGTGGTTTTGGCTCTGCTGGACTCGAATGAGGCCTGGCAGGCGCCGGTCACGAAGCTGCGCACGCCCTATGAATATCTTATTGCCACCGGGCGATTGCTCGCGCGTATTCCCGAGGATCCCAATCGCTACTTTGCCGGGTTACAGGCACTGGGCCAGCCGCTGTGGACGCCGGCGGGGCCGAATGGTTTCCCGGACAGCAATGCCGCATGGGCCGTGCCGGAAGGCATGAAACTACGGCTCGATCTGGCGGCGCAGGTATCGTCGCGAATTCCCGACAGCATGGATCCACGCGAATTGCTCGAGATCGTCGCAGGCGAGGCAGCGTCCACCGAGACGCGCCAGACTGTCGCGCGCGCGGAGACGCGGCAACAGGCGCTGGCGCTGTTGCTGATGTCGCCGGAATTCCAGAGGAGATGACGATGGAGTGTTGTGAAAGCCGGACGCTTGCGCCGACGCGTCGCTCGTTGCTGCTCTCCGGCGCCGCCTTTGCGGCCTGGGCTTACTTGCCGAAATTCGCACGCGCGGCCGATGCGCGCGATCCACGGCTGATCGTTGTGATTTTGCGCGGCGCGCTGGATGGGCTCGCAACGGTCGCACCCTTGGGCGATCCCGATTATGCGGGGCTGCATGGATCGATCGCGCTCCAGAAGGACGGCGCGAATGCCGCCATCGGGCTCGATGGTTTCTTCGGCCTGCATCCGGCGATGCCGGAATTTGCGCGGATGTATCGCGACAAGCAGGCGGCCATCGTGCATGCGGTGGCGACGTCCTATCGCGAGCGTTCGCATTTCGACGGGCAGGATGTGCTGGAAAGCGGCTATCCCGGTCCCGGTCGCGTGCAGTCCGGCTGGCTCAACCGCGCCATCGAGGCGCTGCCGCGTGGTGAACGCGTGACTTCCGGTCTCGCAGTCGGGCCGACCACGCCGCTGGTGCTGCGCGGCGCCGCGCCGACGGTGGGCTGGTCGCCGGTCAATCTGCCCAATGCGGCGGATGATACGGCGATGCGGCTGCTGCAGCTCTATGGCGATCGCGACCCCGCTTTGGCTGCGGCGCTGTCGCAGGGCTTGAAGCTCGACAAGCTTGCGGTTGGCACCGACATGAAGCCGAAGGGCGGCAACGGTGTCGATGCCATGAAGCAGGTGGCGCGCGGTGCTGCGAAGCTGATGGCGGCCGATGACGGACCGCGTGTCGCGGCGCTGGCCTTCGATGGCTGGGATACACATGCGCAGGAGGGCGGGCCGGTCGGGCGCCTCGCGCAATTGCTGGGTGGGCTCGATGCGGCGCTGGCGGAATTCCAGAGCGGACTCGGGGCGCATTGGCGCGATACGGTGGTGGTGGTCGCGACGGAGTTCGGGCGGACCGCAAAGATCAACGGCACCGCCGGCACCGATCACGGCACCGGCACGATCGCGCTGCTGGCCGGTGGTGCTGTGAAGGGCGGGCGTGTGATTGCGGATTGGCCGGGGCTGGCGAATGGTCGGCTGCATGATGGCCGCGACCTGGCACCGACGACAGATTTACGCGCGGTGCTGAAAGGCGTGCTGCACGATCATCTCGGTCTTGGTGAGCGCGTGCTGGCGGAACGGGTATTTCCGGATAGCGCGCTGGTGAAGCCGGTGAAGGGGCTGGTCGGGTAGCCACCGGCCTCTCCCCCGTCATTGCGAGGAGCGAAGCGACGCGGCAATCCAGTCTTTGGCAAAGAGCTGGATTGCTTCGCTTCGCTCGCAATGACGGCTAGCCCAGCGTGATCTTGTCGATCTCCGCCATATCTTCCGCACTCAGCTTCCAGCTCGCCGCTTTCACATTCTGCTCGATCTGCTCCACCCGCGTTGCACCGGCAATGACGCTGGAGACCTGCGGCCGTGCGGCGAGCCAGGAGAAGGCGAGTTCGAGCAGCGTATGGCCGCGCTCCTGCGCGAAGGCGTCGAGTTTCACTGCCATCGCCTCGTTGCGCGGCGTTGCCGAGCGGTCACGCAGTGCCGGTGCCTTGGCGAAGCGGCTGTCGGCGGGCGGCTCCACGCCGGGCTTGTATTTGCCGGTGAGCAGGCCGTTGGCGAGCGGGAAGAACGGCAGCAGGCCGAGATTGTATTGCTGAGCTGCGGGCAGCAGGTCTTTCTCGATGCCGCGGACGACCAGGCTGTATTCGTCCTGGCTCGACACGAATGGTGCGGTGCCGAGCTGACGCGCGGTGAATTCGGCTTCCGCAATGCGCCAGGCCGGGAAATTGGAATGGCCGATATAGCGGACCTTGCCCTGGCGGACGAGGTCGTCGAGGGCTCGGAGCGTTTCCTCGATGGGCGTGCGGTCGTCGAAATCGTGCTGCTGATAGAGATCGATGTAATCGGTCTTCAGCCGCTTCAGGCTGGCTTCCACGGCATTGAAAATGTAGCGGCGCGAGGCGCCCTGTTTGGTGCCGTCGGTGCTCATGGGCTTGGCGTATTTGGTCGCCAGCACGATGTCCTTGCGACGGTCGCCCAGCACTTCACCGAGCACGGTCTCGGAGCCGCCCATGCCGGCATAAATGTCGGCGGTGTCGAACAGCGTGATGCCGAGATCGATCGCCTTGTGGATCACTTTGCGTGACGTCTCCAGATCCGTTCGCTGGCCAAAATTGTTGCAGCCGAGGCCGACGGCCGAGACGCGCAGGCCGGAGCGGCCGAGATTGCGGATTTCCATGGGAGTGCCCTGTGAACGAAGCGAGGGCGCGGACTATTGCGCGACATGGGCGATGCTGCAAGGCAGGTCGCAGCCGTAGGGCGGATCAGGCGAAGCCGTCATCCGCCGCGGAGTTTCTGCTATGAAGTCGGCCGGCGGGTTGCGCTTCGCTAATCCGCCCTACGGCAATCACGCGATTGCCGGCGCCGCTTCTGCAACCGGTTCGGCCGCGGGCTGCACCGCTTTCTTCGGTGGGCCAGCGCGAAGCGCGGCCGTGGTCATCTGGCGTACAGCATTCTCGGCCTGACGCGCGATCGCCTTGCGGTCCGCCGTCATGTCGTAAGCCACCGCATCGCCCCAGGTGACGGTGACGTCGATGGCGCCGGAGGTGAGGATGCCGATCAGATGCGGCACCAGCTCGACATCGCCATACCAGGCGACACGCTGATTCAGCGCACGGCCCACGGGCAGGCCACCGAAGCCGACATAGGCGATGGACATCGGCTGCACCATGACCTTGTCGTGATGGGTGGATTCGCCAAGCGCGTGATGCACCGAGCCGACCAGCGCTGAGCGGAATGGCAGCACGCGAATGCCGTCGCTCGACGTGCCTTCGGCGAACAGCACCACGGCATCACCGGACACCATGCGGTCGCCGATCTCGCGCGCGGTGGCGCCGGTGGTCTGGCGGCGTTCGCGTTCGACGAAGATCGTGCGCTGCATCTTCGCCAGCCAGCCGAACAGCGGCCATTCGGCCACCTCGCTCTTGGCGACGAACACCACCGGTGTCCTCGCGCCGATGACGAGGATGTCGAGCCAGGAGGCGTGATTGGAGAGGATCAGCAGCGGCGCGGTCTTGCTGCGGGTGCCGACCTCATGGATGCGGATGCCGATCACCGCGCAGAGCACGGTGTGGAAAATATGCGGGATGACCTGCTGCAGGCGCCAGCGAAAGGCGATGCAGGCGAGTTGCAGCGGCGCCAGCACCAGGATCATCGTGAGCATCGAGACGGCGACGGCGACGAGACGGATCATGGGGCTCTTATACCGATGCGGACGCCGCAGGTAAAATCGGCAAAAAGAAGCGGTCCCGGTCAGCGCGGCAACTGACGGAGACCGCTGGGAAACAGCCCGTCGGCGACGGGGGGAAGCGACCGGCTGCAGGGAAAACCTAGCTGCGCCGGGTGACATCGCCATGACAGCGTTAACTATCCACAGGCTGCAACTTGGGCTAGGCCCCAGATTTACTCCGCCGCGTCTAATCGGTTGTCGAACACATCGCCGCCGCGCAGCGCGAGATAGTAGTCGCGGTCGGTCCTGGCGTCGTTATGGCGGATCAGGTCGGTGACCGGTGTGTAGCTCAGCATCCGCCCGCCATCGGGGAGCACGGTGCAGCTCAGGCGCAGCACGCGGCCGCTGGCAAGGCGCAGCGTTTCCGGGGCCGGATTGCCGCCGCGGATCTGCTCGATGCGGCGGGCGATGAAGTGATCGACCTCGTCATCGGGGATCGTGTAAGCGCGCGTATCGCGCGCGTGATACATCAAGGCGATCAGCGGAGGCTTGCTGTCGGCCTTGGCGTCGGGGAGCGCGAAATAGTCGCGGAAAGCGCGGTTGATAAATTCGGCGCGGGTGTCGGCATTGAGCAGCACGATGCCGATATCGATGCGATCGAGGGCGGCGGTGAGGCGTTCGGCGGTGGCGTGTTGTTCGGCTGCGCGTTGGCGGGCCGCACGGCGCTTGCGATGCAGGCGGACGCCGAGCGTGATCCCCAGGGCCGCGATCACGATGATTGCGGTCTCTATTCCCGGATCGAGAAACATGCGCCAGTCGATCTGCATCGGGCTCACCCGTGTCCGTACAGAGGTATTAATCGCACAGTGACGCGTGGTTGCGTCTTGGCCCACAGTTTCCCTGTGCCATCGCTAAAGCGGTGTGGATGGCGGTGGCGGCATTTTCCCAATGTTCGGTTCAAATGCTATCGAAGCCGTGGGAACCGGCAGCGGCCGCCGGATGTTAGCGCCGCGCTCTGACAGGGATAATCACCGGATGCCGACTTTCATTTCGCCGCTGCTGCTGCCGATCCTGATGCTGCTGGCCTCGAACATTTTCATGACCTTCGCCTGGTATGGGCATCTGAAATTCAAGGAAGCATCGCTGCCGCTCATCATCATGATCAGCTGGGGCATCGCTTTCTTCGAATACTGGCTGGCGGTGCCGGCCAATCGCTGGGGCAGCGAGGTCTATAACGCCGCGCAGCTGAAGACGATGCAGGAGGTGATCACGCTGATCGTGTTTGCCGCATTCTCGGTGCTGTATCTGAAGGAGCCGCTGGGGTGGAATCACGCGCTGGGCTTCGCGTTCATCGCGCTCGGGGCGTTTTTCATTTTTCACAAGTGGTGAGCTGTTGTAACGCTCCGTATGTCGTCGCCCGGCTTGACCCGGCGCTCCAGTATACACAACTGGGCATGATGATCACTCTTGCCAGTGTTTACTGGGTTACCCGCTTTCGCGGGTAACGACAGGAATAGCGGTGTCACTTCCCTGCCGGCGTAATCCGCAGCAGGCGACCCGCTGAACTATCTGTCAGCAGCCATAGCGCGCCATCCGGTCCTTGCCGGACATCGCGAATGCGCTCGTTTAGATTCTGCAGGATGCGCTCCTCTGACGTCACCGCATTGCCATTTAGTTGCAGCCGTACCAGGAACTGTCCCGCAAGGGCGCCGGTGAACAGGCTGCCGCGCCAGCGGGGAAACAGGTCGCCATTGTAGAAAGCCATGCCGGACGGCGCGATCGATGGCACCCAGTTCTTGATCGGCTGCTCCATGCCGGGCTTCGATGTGCTCTCGTGCAGTTTGGCGCCAGAGTAGTCGATGCCGTAGCCGATCACCGGCCAGCCGTAATTCTTGCCCTTGCCGATGATGTTGACCTCGTCGCCGCCGCGCGGGCCGTGTTCGATTTCCCAAAGCTCGCTAGTCGCGGGATTGATAGCAAGGCTCTGCGGATTGCGGTGGCCGTAGCTCCAGATCTCTGGCTTGGCATCGCTGCGGCCGACGAACGGATTGTCCGGCGGTGCCGCGCCATCGGTGGTGATGCGGACGATCTTGCCGAGATGATTGGCAAGATTCTGTGCTTCATTGCGGCCGCTATAGTGCTCGCCGAGCGTGACAAAGAGATTGTTGTCGGCGGCCTGCACGATACGGCAGCCATAATGGTTGCCAGTCGAGAGCGGGCCGTCTTGACGGAAGATGACCTTCACATCGTCGAGCCGGGGTGCGGCGCCATCGACGAGTTTCGCGCGCGCCACAGCAGTGCGGCCGCCATTGCCGGCGCGTTCCGAGTAGCAGAAATAGATCGTGTTGTTCTGGGCAAAGCCCTTGTCGGTGATGACGTCGAGCAGGCCGCCCTGGCCGGTGGCCATGACGTCGGGCACGCCCTTCACAGCGGTCGACAATTGTCCCTGCGGGGAGACCACGCGCATGCGGCCCGGTCGCTCGGTAACCAAAATGCGGCCTTCGGGCAGGAAGGCGAGCGCCCATGGATAGGACAGGCCGGAGGCAGCCGTCTGCACGTCCAGCCGGCCGGCCGACGAGCCGAACGAGGTCGGTTCGCCGCGGCTCGTGGTGGCGATCAAAAATGTCGTCGTCACCACGATTGCAATCATCAGCGAGGTCGTGACCCAAACCACCGGCCGTTTCATCGGGCACTCTTCATCACACGGACTCCATCACGGAGGCGTCGTTACGGTTTATGCTGCGATGCGTAACGGCATCGCGATGTGCTTTTGTGCTTGTTGCGACCGTCAGAGCGGCATCGCGGATACGCCGCGGGTCGATAGCATCGTGAGAGCGAGAATGACGCAAAGTGACAGGCAGCCGACCGCCAGCGATGCCGCGACGGCATTGATCAACCTGACAGATGCAACGGGCGCGGGGCGCACCTGAAAACCAACAACCCCGCGAAGCGACCGGATCATGGCCGTAAATCCTTCAAATCGCGAACGAATCATCCGCGTACTAAAATTTACTGCGGCGACGGGCGAGATTGCGGCGCGAAATGGGGCAACTGTGGCGGGAAAGTGGCATTTGAGCTTTTTATGCTCACGAATGCGCGAGTTATGCCCCTGCGATCACGTCCAGGGTATCATATTCCGTCGAGACCGGGTGCCAATCCATAGTGACGAAGCCGGGCTGCTGCTCCACATGTCGTAGCCAGCGGCGGATTGACGGGAAGCTCGCCAGGTCGAAATCGCACTGCTCGGCCACGTGGGTGTAGGCATAGAGCGCGATGTCGGCGACGGTTAGCTGGTTGGCGGCGAAGAATTCGTGGGTCTTGAGGTGATTCTCCATCACCTGCAGCGCCGCATAGCCGCGCTCCATCCAGTCATCGAGGGCGTGGGTCTGCAGGTCGCGGCCGCCGCGCACCAGACAGAGCCAGAAATAGGCGGCGCCGATATTGGGCTCCAGCGCATGCTGTTCGAAGAACATCCATTGCATCGCCTCGGCGCGGTCCATGCGCGATTCCGGTGCCAGTGACGTGCCCACGGCGACATACCACAGGATGGCATTGGATTCGGCGAGATAGCGGCCTTCGGCAATCTCGAGCAGCGGCACCTGGCCGCTCGGATTCTTCGCGAGGAATTCCGGTGTCCGGCTCTCGCCGCGGAGAATATCGACTTCGACGGCGCGATACGGCGCATCGATGAACGCCAGCGCAAGGCGGACCTTGTAGCTGTTGCCGGAGCGCTGCATCGAATAGAGCTTGTACATTCGCCGGGGTCGATCTTTCGGGTGATGCGGGGCGACCTCAGCGTCGCATTGCGCCTAGACAATGATGCCCCGAGCGTCCGCTCGCAAGGGTCGGATACTGGAAAAAGTCGAAAACCACCAAGGACTTTCGACATCCGAAAAATTGAATCTGCCTAGCTTCGCGCGTGCGAAAGATCACGCTGTCGCGACTTTGTCGTGATGGTGCAATGCTCTTTGGTCGATGGCGGCGCGTCTTACGATGATGACGTAGAGCGCGATCATCGTGAGCAGGCCGAGAGGCAGATGGATCGCGCCGGCAATGCTGCGCGTGAGCAGGGGCATGATCCAGGCGAGAGCCAGCATCGTGATCTCGTAAGGCCTGAAACCATGTTGAAGGCCGTGGCCGGCGCAATAGGCGATGGCGATGGCCAGGACCATGAGGTCGTAGTCGAGGACGTAAGGCGTGGCGAGCAGGCTGGCGATGGCGAGGGCCGATGCCTTCAATGCGAAAGCGGCATCGCTGCGCCACAGCCAGGCCAGGCTGACTGCGAGACCTGCAGCGAGCAGTCCTTGCGCGGCATAAGCGACCGGGAGGCCGGCGCCCCACATGCGCATCGCCGAGAAGATCGACTGGATCTTTGGCCAGCCGGTGCCGCCTTGTTCGAGGACGACATCGCGTGTGAACGCAGTGGACTCCGCGAAGGCGTGCCAGATGCCGGTACCGAAGATGATCGTGCTGAACGCGATGAGCGCGATCACGGTGAATGCGGCGCCGGCGATGCTGCGCCAATATCCGCCGGCCAGCAGTGCGAGCGGAATCAGTACGCCGAATTGCGGCTTGTAGGCGATGAGGCCGATCAGAACCCCCGCAAGCCATGGGCGTCGATCCAGCAACAGCAAGGCGCCGCCGAGCAGTGCGGTGGTCAGAAAGCCGTTATGTCCGTGGCCGAGATTGACGAAGACCGCGGGGAAGGCGGCTGCGACCAGCAAAGTATCCCGCCGCGGCAGGATTGCGCCTATCGCAACGCAATAGGCGGCGAAGCTCGTGATCTGCCAGAGTGCCAGGCCCCAGAGATAGGGGACGAGGGCGACCAGCGCGGCGATGACGAGGAAGAAGGGCGGATAGTGCCAGCCATAGAACGGCACATCACGGCCGCCAAAGACGGCGATTTCGGAGGCATGCTGCAAGGCCGGATCATACGCATCCGCGGCCTTGCCCTGCCAGACGAGTGTGCCGGCCGCATAGACATTCGAGAAGTCGGTGCCGAGCGGCTTGCCGTTGCGATCGATGGCGCCATCCGCAAGGGCGGCCCATGCGATGATGGCCAATACACCCATGGCGAGCACGATCACGCTATAGATGCGGATGCGTTCCGAGGTCAGCCAGGTGCCGCTGATGATCTGTTGCCGGATACCGGACATTTTCACTCAAAATCGCCGATTGCGGCTGCGGGTTAACCTATCCCGCTCACTTTAAATTTCCCTGAAATTGCATGGCTTCCAGATGCGTTTGCAGCCCAACTGCCTTGCGATGCCAGGTCGCACGCACTAGGGTGCGCCGATCCCAAGCAGGATCGTAATTTTATCGCCGCGGACCGCGGGTCTCCGGCTGTTTCCCCAAGGAGAAGATGATGTCGTTCTTGTCTAGCGCTCTCGACCGCGTGAAGCCGTCCGCAACGATTGCGGTCACGGATAAAGCGCGTGCGCTGAAAGCCGCTGGTCGCAACGTCATCGGCCTTGGTTCGGGCGAGCCCGATTTCGACACCCCGGCGAACATCAAGCTGGCCGCCATTCACGCCATCGAGGCCGGCAAGACCAAGTACACCGCCGTGGACGGCATTCCCGAGCTGAAGGACGCGATCATCGCGAAGTTTCAGCGCGAGAACGGCGTCACCTACAAGCCGAACCAGATCATCGTCGGCACCGGCGGCAAGCAGGTGCTGTACAATGCGCTGATGGCGACGCTGAACCCCGGCGATGAAGTCATCATCCCGGCGCCGTACTGGGTGAGCTATCCGGAAATGGTGGCGCTCGCAGGCGGCACGCCGGTGTCGGTGACCTGCACCGCGGAATTCGGTTTCAAGCTGCAGGCCGCAGCCCTGGAAGCTGCGATCACGCCGAAGACCAAGTGGGTTATTCTGTGTTCGCCGTCGAACCCGACCGGTGCGGCCTACAAGAAGGCCGAACTGCAGGCGCTCACCGATGTGCTCGTGAAGCATCCTCACGTTTGGGTGATGACCGACGATATGTATGAGCACCTCGTCTATGACGACTTCGAGTTCACGACCGTCGCGCAGATCGAGCCGAAACTTTACGACCGCACCCTGACCGTGAACGGCGTGTCGAAGGCTTACTGCATGACCGGCTGGCGCATCGGTTATGCCGGCGGCCCGGCGAACCTGATCAAGGCGATGTCGACCATCCAGTCGCAGTCGACCTCGAACCCGTCGTCGATCGCGCAGTGGGCAGCCGTGGAAGCGCTCAACGGTCCGCAGGACTTCATCGCGAAGAACAATGCCGTGTTCAAGGAGCGCCGCGATCTCGTGGTGGCCATGCTGAACCAGGCTTCGGGCATCGAATGCCCGCGTCCGGAAGGCGCGTTCTACGTTTATCCGTCCTGCGCCGGCACGATCGGCAAGACTGCGCCTTCGGGCAAGGTCATTGCCAATGACGAAGACTTTGTGACGGAGTTGCTGGAAACCGAAGGCGTTGCGGTGGTGCAGGGATCGGCCTTCGGCCTCGGCCCGGCATTCCGTATCTCTTACGCGACCAAGACGTCGGACCTCGAAGATGCCTGCAATCGCATCCAGCGCTTCTGCGGAAATCTTCGGTAACCAAGAAGCTGCGAAACTTTTGACGATTTCGGGGCTTAATCGCGGAAGCGCCATGTTTTTGACACGGCGCTTCCATCACTGTCCCACGCTATCAAAATCCCCAAGGTGGAGTTCTACTATGCGACTTTCCAAGATGATCGGCCTTGCGGCCGTGGCGCTCTCGGCGTCGGTTGCGACCGCGAATGCCCAGCAGCCCGGCCAGGTGCAGGTTGGCGTGCTCGAATGCCGTGGTGGCCAGAACGTTGGTTACGTGCTGGGCTCGAACGCGCATTTGAACTGCGTTTTCCAGAGCGCCGGTGGCCGCGCTGAAGGTTATGTCGCCAACATCCGCCGCTTCGGCCTCGATCTCGGCTTCACCGACAACACCACCGTTCAGTGGGCGATCTACGCTCCGACCACCCGCGTGCCGCGCGGCGGTCTCGCCGGTCAGTACGGTGGCGTCGGCACCAACGCCTCGGTCGGCGTCGGCTTCGGCGGCAACTTCCTCGTCGGTGGCCCGAACAATCTGTACGGCCTGCAGCCGGTGTCGGTGCAGGGCCAGACCGGCCTGAACGTGGCTTCGGGCGTCGTCCAGCTGCAGCTGGAATCGACCGGCCCGCTCAGCGGTCACCGCTACAAGAAGCAGCGCCGCAACCGCAACTAAGCGATCGCGCTGACTAAATGACAAGGTTAACGAAAGGGCTCGCGCAAGCGGGCCCTTTTTGTTGGGCGTGTGGCAGGCGGCCCGCTGTCATTGAGCGGTATCATTGGATATGGATAGTTCGTTGACGCGGATGTGATCGGGTTTGCCGCGTCGTCGATCCAAGCATCACACCGTCATCCGGAGATCATTTGATGAGCCGCCTCTCACTCTTTCTCGGCCTCGCTGCCGCAACCATTGTCACCTTCAGCGCGCAGGCGCAGCAGCCGGTACAGCTTGGCGTTCTCAACTGCCGTGGTGGTGCCAGCGTCGGCTTCATCGTCGGTTCGGTGACCAATCTCGGCTGCGTGCTGACCGGTACCGGCCGTGCCGATCAGCCTTATGTAGCAACCATCCGCAAGGTCGGCCTCGATATCGGTATCACGCAGGAAACGGCGCTGGCATGGGCTGTCTTCGCGCCGGTGAACTATTCGGGGCAGGGCGATATCTCCGGCAATTATGCGGGCGCGCAGGGCTCCGCGTCATTCGGCGTCGGTCTCGGCGCCAATGTGCTGGTTGGCGGCTCGCAGAACTCAATCGCATTGCAGCCGCTGAGCTTGCAGGGATCCACCGGCATCAATATCGCCGCCGGTCTCGAAAGCCTGGAGCTGCGTCCGGGGCGGTAAGTCGTTCTGTAGAAACGATGTAAGGGTGGGCAAAGGCGCTGTTGCGCCGTGCCCACCACAGTCGTCTGTGAATGCAAGGGCGGGCACGCTTCGCTTTGCCCACCCTACACGACGCCAATTCTGCCATCGCAGCGCAGCGACGTTTCCGTCTTGCCAAATTGCCGAACCGGGCGGAGCATCCTTGCGCCGACCCAATCACGGGCCGAGCTCCAGATCAGGAGGCGGCGTATGGGACAAGACCTGAGAAGTCCCCCAATCCCTTTTAAACCCGGCGGTCCACGATGTATTGCACTCGTGGGCCCTTTCCAGAGCGGAAAAACCACACTGCTGGAAGCGATCCTCGCGCGCACGGGAGCGATCCCGAAAGCCGGGAGTGTCGAAGCCGGTAACACCATCGGCGATGCGACACCCGAGGCACGCGCACACAGAATGGGTGTCGGTCTCACCACGGTGACGACGACATTCATGGGCGATGACTACACCTTCATCGATTGTCCCGGCTCTGTCGAATTCGCGCAGGACATGCGCGCGGCACTGCCGGCCGTGGACGCGGCGGTGGTGGTCTGCGAAGCCGATGAGCGCAAGTTGCCGCAGTTGCAGCTGATCCTGCGCGAGCTGGAAGAGCTGCACATTCCGCGCTTTCTGTTTCTCAACAAGATCGACCGCGCGCATCAGCGCGTGCGCGAGACGCTGGCGACGCTACAGCCGGCTTCGCGCGTGCCGCTGGTGCTACGGCAGATTCCGATCTGGAACGGCGATCTTGTCGCCGGTTTCGTCGATCTCGCGCTGGAGCGTGCTTTCGTCTATCGCGAGCACAAGGCGTCCGAAGTCGTGAAGCTGGACGGCAACGACCTCGACCGCGAGAAGGAAGCGCGGTTCTCGATGCTGGAGAAGCTCGCCGATCACGACGATGCGCTGATGGAGCAGTTGCTCGACGATATCGCGCCGCCGGCCGACGCCGTGTTCGACGATCTCGCGCGTGAACTGCGTGAAGGGCTGATCTGTCCGGTGCTGATCGGCTCCGCGATCCGCGAGAATGGCGTGCTGCGCTTGATGAAGGCGTTGCGCCATGAGGCGCCGGGCGTCGCAGATACCGCGCGTCGCCTTGGTGTGCCTGCCGGCAAAGACGCGCTGGCCTACATCTTTAAGACCAGCCATTTGCAACATGGCGGCAAACTGTCTTACGCGCGCATTCTGCGGGGGCAGATCGATGATGGCGCGACCGTCATCGCATCATCAGGTGAAAGCGGCCGCCTTTCCGGCATCCTCGCGCTGACCCATGGCGGCGACAAACGGGGGCACGCAAATACGGGTGACACGGTTGCGCTTGGCAAGCTCGATGTCGTCAAGACAGGCGAAGTCTGTGCGACCGGAAAAGCCGCACCCGATGCCCTGCAGCTCGGCGCTGCTCCGTCGCCTGTGCTGGCGATGGTGCTGGCATCGATCGACCGCAAGGATGATGTGAAGCTCGGTCAGGCCCTGTTGCGGCTAACCGAGGAGGATCCGTCACTCAACTCCATCAATGGCGCACAGAGCCATGGTGTCGTGCTGTGGGGGCAGGGAGAGATGCATCTGCGCGTCGCCGTGGAGCGGCTGCGCGATCGCTTCGGCATCCATGTGAAATCGCATCCGCCTGCGATCGGCTATCGTGAAACCATCCGCAAGCCGGTCACCCATCGCGGCAAGCACAAGAAGCAGTCCGGCGGCCACGGCCAGTTCGGCGATGTGCTGCTGGAGATCGGCCCGCAAACCCGCGGCGAGGGCTTTGCGTTTCACGACAAGGTGGTCGGCGGCGCGGTGCCGCGCAACTACATCCCCGCCGTGGAGGAAGGGGTCGTCGATGGGCTCGCCCGCGGGCCGCTCGGCTTTCCCGTCGTGGACGTCAAGGTGACGTTGACCGATGGCGCCTATCACAGCGTCGACTCCTCCGATCAGGCGTTTCGCACGGCGGCGCGGATCGGTGTCAGCGAGGCCTTGCCGCATTGCCAGCCGGTGCTGCTGGAGCCGATCCATGCAGTGGAGATCGTATGCCCGTCCGACGCGACGGCGAAGATCAACGCTATCCTGTCCGGCCGGCGCGGCCAGATCATCGGCTTCGACACCCGCGAGGGCTGGACGGGCTGGGACGTGGTACGTGCCCAATTGCCCGAAGCGGAGATCGGCGATCTCATCGTCGAACTGCGCTCGGCGACGGCGGGAGCGGGGAGCTTCACCGGCAGCTTCGATCACATGGCGGAAGTGAACGGTCGGACTGCCGACCAGATCGTGGCGGCGCATCGCGTGGCGGCGTAGTATCGGCGCCATGGCGCTTGGACCGCGGGTTGTGATCATCGGCAATAGCGGCTCGGGCAAGACCACGCTGGCGCGTGAGCTTGCCCGACGCGAAAACATGCCGGTCACCGACCTCGACCGCGTGCACTGGCAGGACGACGTCACGGTGAAGCGCGATGAGCACGTTGCGGCGTCGATGGTGGCCGAACTTGCTGCTGAGCCACTTTGGGTGATCGAGGGCGTCTATGGCTGGCTCGCCGCAGTCGCGCTGCCATCTGCGACCACGTTGATCTGGCTCGATATGCCGTGGCAGGTCTGCCAAGACGGGCTGACCGAGCGAGGCCCATGGAAGGGCGCCGCGGACACCGACCATGCAGCCTTTCTCGACTGGGCCGAGGCCTATTGGCGGCGCACGACCTCGACGTCGTTTGCGGGCCACCAGTCGCTCTTCGATGGCTTTACGGGCACCAGATTGAGATTTCAGAGCCGCGCCGAGCAGGCGGACTTCCTCATGAATTCTGCTCAGAGCTCTTGCCCTTCCGCCTCCGCTTTTGAATAAATGCGGTAACGCGGTGGGGAAGTCGGGCGACCATGCTGACTGTGAAAAGTAATCTCGCGCTGGCCTGTGCCTTGAGCGCGCTGGCTGGCTATGTCGATGGCGTCGGTTTCATCCATCTCGGCGGGCTCTTTATTTCCTTCATGAGCGGCAATTCGACCCGGCTTGGTGTGATGATCGCCGAGCTCAACTGGCCGAAGGCGCTGGAAGCGCTCAAGCTGATCGCGCTGTTCGTGGTCGGCGCCGGCCTCGGCAGCCTGGTCGGTCATGGCCGTGGCAGGCATCGCCAATGGATGCTGCTGGTGACAGAGACCCTGCTGCTCGGTGCGGGCGGGTTGGCCTATCAGATGGGCGCGCCCGATCTCACCATCATCGCCATCGTGCTGGCGATGGGTCTTGAGAATGCGATGTTTCAGGCCGATGGTGGCACCACGGGCATCGCGCTCACTTACATGACCGGCACACTGGTTCGGATCGGACAACTCCTCGCTGCTGCGCTGCAAGGCGGATCGCCTTGGGCGTGGTTTCCAAACTTTTTGCTGTGGAGTGCAATGGTGACCGGAGCGGCGATCGGCACGGTCGCCTATCTGCATCTTAACCTGGGCGCCGTGTGGCTCGCCGCAAGTGCAGCATTGTTGATCGCGGTGATCGTCGCCCTTGCAGCGTGGCGCAAGCCTGCCCGATGATCGCCATCAGCCCCATGCATGATTCTCATGCGACGACCGCTTCCGGTTGAAGCGAAGGAAAGACCATGTCCGACGCTACCAAGCCCCGTGCTGCCTGCCTGATCGGTTGGCCGGCCGCGCATTCGCGCTCGCCGCTGATCCATCATCACTGGCTGCGCCATATGGGCATCGAGGGCGGCTACACAATCGAGTCCGTGCCGCCGGAAGAGGTGGCTGACTTCGTGATGAATCTGTCGCGGCGGGGCTATATCGGCGCCAATGTCACTATCCCGCACAAGGAGCGCGTGCTGAAGCTGACGGCGCCAGATCGCCGCGCGCGTGCCGTCGGTGCAGCGAACACGCTGTGGTACGATCACGGCACGCTGCGTGCGACCAATACCGATGTCGAAGGTTTCATCGACAATCTCGATCACTGTGCACCTGAGTGGGACCACGCCGACGATGCGCTCGTGCTCGGTGCCGGCGGATCGTCGCGCGCTGTCGTGTTCGGCTTGCTCGAACGTGGCATCAAGCATGTCTATGTCGCCAATCGCAGCATCGAGCGTGCGCAGGAGCTTGCAAAGTTGTTCGGCGAGCGCGTCATTCCGCTGGCGTGGCACGCTGCAGCGAGCAAGCTTCCGCAAGCCGCGCTGCTGGTGAACACGACGTCGCTCGGCATGAAGGGGCAGCCGGACCTTGTCATCGATCTCGGTCTGCTGCCCGACAATGCGGTGGTTGCCGATCTCGTTTATGTGCCGCTGGAAACCCCGCTGCTCGCAGCGGCGCGGGCGCGCGGGCTGCGCACGGCGGATGGTCTCGGCATGCTGCTCTATCAGGCAGTGCGCGGCTTTGAATTGTGGTTCGGGCAGCGGCCGGAAGTGACGCCGGAACTGCGTGCCGAAGTGGAGGCCGATCTCACGGCGGCCTATTTGGCCGATCGTCTCACAGTGACGTGAGGCGGGAATAGCGCTGATGGCGCAGGGTTTCCATCTGAAGGCAGGGACAGCTTTCAAGGAAACACGACATGGTTCATCTGATCTCGACCTCGGCCCGCATGCTGGCGGGCGCGGCGCTGGCGGCATCTCTCACTCTATCCAGCGCTTCCGCACAGCAGCCGCAGCCACTGCGCATTCGCGGGACCATCGAGAGCGTGGATGGCGCCATGCTGACCATCAAGGCGCGTGACGGCGCCGAGCGGAAAGTCCGGCTGTCGGACAAAGCGACTGTCACCGGCATCACCAAGGCGGCGCTGACCGACATCAAATCCGGCGATTATATCGGCGTCACCGGTATGCCGCAGGGGGATGGCACGCAGAAGGCGATCGCGATCCATATCTTCCCGGAAGCCATGCGCGGCACGGGCGAGGGCACGCGACCGTGGGATCTCAAGCCCAACAGCAGCATGACCAATGCCACCGTCGATCAGAAGGTCGAGGCCAAGGACGGCCAGATGCTGACGGTGAAATACAAGGACGGTGAGAAGAAGGTGACCGTTGCGCCGGACACGCCGATCGTCACCTTCGTACCGGGCAGCAAGGACGAGCTGAAGCCGGGCGCTCAGGTGATCATCATGGGCGCCGACAAGAAGTCCGATGGAACGTTCGAGACGGCGCGCGTGAATGTCGGGCGGGACGGTCTGACGCCGCCGATGTGAGATAAAGCAGCGATGCTCTCGTCATGGCCGGGCTTAACCCGGGCATGACGGAGTTTTCGTTGAGGCTCGCGGAGTTACTGCACCAGCACGTGCTTGTCGATTTCGGCGATGTTGTTCACGCCGCAGAGTCCCATCGTCACGCTGAGCTCGTTGCGCAGGATGTCCAGCGCCTTGGTCACGCCGGGGCCACCGTAAGCACCGAGGCCATAGATATAGGCCCGGCCGATCATGCAGGACTTGGCGCCGAGCGCGAGCGCGCGCATCACGTCCTGGCCGGAGCGGATGCCTGAGTCGAACATCACTTCGATCTCCGAGCCGACTGCATCCACGATGCCGGGAAGCACCGAGATCGACGACGGTGCGCCGTCGAGCTGGCGGCCGCCATGGTTCGACACCACCATCGCCTGGGCACCGACCTTCACCGCCTCGCGGGCATCCTCGATGTCGTGGATGCCCTTGATCACGATCTTGCCGGGCCAGATGCTGCGGATCCAGTCAAGATCCTTCCAGTTCAGCGTCGCGTCGAATTGCTGGGCGGTCCATTGCGACACCGATTCCAGATCGTCGGTGTTCTTCACGAAGCCGGCAATATTGCCGAAGTTGCGGCGCTTGGCCTGCAGCGTGCGCACCAGCCAGGAGGGATGGCTGATGAAGTCGATCATGTTCTTGAGATTGTAGATCTGCGGCGGCACCGAGAGGCCGTTCTTGATATCCTGATGGCGCTGGCCGATCACCTGCAGATCGACGGTCAGCACCAGGGCGCTGCACTTCGCCTTGATGGCGCGCTCGATCAATTCCTTGATGAAGCCGCGGTCCTTCATCACATAGAGCTGAAACCAGAATGGCTTTTCGACATTCTCGGCGAGGTCCTCGATCGAATTGATCGACATGGTCGATAGCGTATAGGGGATGCCGAAAGCCTGGGCCGAGCGGCAGGCGTGAATTTCGCCGTCGCCATATTGCATGCCGGTGGAGCCGACCGGCGCGCAGATCAGCGGCATGGTCGCCTTTTCGCCGAGGATCGTCGTCGAGGTGTCGCGATTGGCGATATCGACGAGGATGCGCTGGCGGAATTTCAGCTTCTGCAGGTCTTCGGTATTGGCGCGGAACGTGTCCTCGCTATAGGAGCCGTGATCGACGTAATCGAAGAAGGCCTTCGGCACGTTACGCTTATGTTCAAGACGAAGGTCTTCGATGCAGGTGATGTGCTTCATGAAAGCTCCCAGCCGTTCTTGCAATTTCTTGTTGGACGGTCATCTAGCATGGTTGGATGTTCCGCCACATCCTTCTTGTCATCATCATGTCGTCGAATCCCGAGGGACAGCCATGACGCGTTCGAAATCGCACGACAGCAGCAAGTCGCATGACAAGGCCGCGGCTGCCGCCGAGAAGCAGCAATTGGAGCAGGCCCTTGAAGAGGGACTGGAGGAGACTTTTCCTGGCTCGGATCCCGTCAGCGTGACCCAGCCGGCCCATTCAAAGGCCGATGGTCACATCAAGCGCAGTCGATAAGACCTCCGGTTCCCTTGCGCCGGATGGCCGATGAGCCGATTTAGCTTATTGTGATCAGTATGTTACCTATTGCTGGCAATTGCCGGCGCCGGTAATGATTCATCACATTTCTTGAAGGGAATTTAGCCAGTGCGGGCTTATAAGTCCGTCACATATGAGGCGATGCGCGCACGCGAGTCGCCTGGACGGAGAATTGGCGCCTGCGACGGGCAGGCGTGACGGGGGGTTACCATGAGCCGCAAATATTTCGGAACGGATGGCATTCGCGGGCGTGCCAATGGGCTGATCACGCCGGAGCTGGCGCTGAAGGTGGGGCAGGCTGCCGGCATCGTGTTCCAGCGCGGCGATCATCGCCACCGGGTGGTGATCGGCAAGGATACACGCTTGTCCGGTTACATGATCGAGAATGCCATGGTGGCGGGTTTCACCTCGGTGGGCATGGATGTGCTGCTGGTCGGCCCGATGCCGACACCGGCGGTGGCGATGATCACGAAGTCGATGCGCGCCGATCTCGGCGTGATGATTTCGGCGTCGCACAATCTATTCGAGGACAATGGCATCAAGCTGTTCGGCCCGCTCGGCTTCAAGCTCTCCGACGATGTCGAGAAGCAGATTGAGGAATTGCTCGACGAAAACCTCGATCGCAAGCTCTCGCAGAGCGCCAGCCTCGGTCGCGCCCGCCGTATCGATGGCGTGCATGACCGCTATATCGAATTCGCCAAGCGCACGCTGCCGCGCGACATCAGCCTCGAAGGGCTGCGCGTCGTCGTCGATTGCGCCAATGGCGCGGCCTACAAGGTCGTGCCGGAGGCGCTGTGGGAACTGGGCGCCGACGTCATCTCCATTGGGGTCGAGCCGGATGGCTTCAACATCAACAAGGAATGCGGCTCGACCGCGCCGGAAGCGCTGAGCCGCAAGGTGCGCGAGATGCGAGCCGATATTGGTATCGCGCTGGACGGCGACGCCGATCGTGTCATCATCGTCGACGAGCGCGGCCATGTGGTGGACGGCGATCAGTTGCTCGCCGTCATCGCGCAGAGCTGGAAGGATGACGGGCGCCTCGCCAAGCCAGGCATCGTCTCCACCGTGATGTCCAATCTCGGTCTCGAACGCTTTCTGCAGGGCCATGGCATCGAACTGATCCGCACCGCGGTCGGCGATCGCTACGTGCTCGAGCAGATGCTGCAGCATGGCTACAATGTTGGCGGCGAGCCCTCGGGCCATATCATCATGTCCGATTATGCGACGACGGGTGACGGCTTCGTTGCGGCGCTGCAGGTGCTGGCCGTGGTGCAGAAGCTTGGTCGCCCGGTGTCGGAAGTCTGCCACCTGTTCGATCCGCTGCCGCAGATCCTCAAGAATGTGCGCTATCGCAGTGGCAAGCCGCTCGACGATGCGGGAGTGAAGTCCACCATCGCCGCTGCCGAGCAGCGCCTCAACGGCCATGGCCGCTTGTTGATCCGTCCGTCGGGCACAGAGCCGGTGATCCGCGTGATGGGCGAGGGCGACGATCGCGAGATGGTGGAAGAGGTCGTTGATACGATCGTGCATGCATTGGGCCACGCGGCGGCGGCCTGATCGCCAGCCACGTCTAGATAGTTAAGAGATCGAAAACGCCGCGCTCATGCGCGGCGTTTTTGCTTGTCTGGAACTACACAATCGTAAATCGGCGTTAGGAGTTTGGGCGCTCGCGTGGCGGATGATGAAGGTCGTGCATTTTACCGTCATCAATTATCAACCTTAATTGTTAGGGTTAAGTGCCGCTTAAGACATTGGTGTCATCGTCCGTTTGTGAGTTTCCGAGTGAGAGGCCTCGTTTGTTTGCCTCTCTGGCCCAACAAGGATGAAGCCAATGCGTAGCGTGAAATTTATTTTGGCCGCAGGTGCGGCTTCTCTGATGTCGACCGCTGTTTTCGCCGCCGACATGGCAATTGCTCCTCCGCCCCAGATGTACGCGCCCCCGCCGGTCGAGGATTTCGGCGGCTGGTATCTGCGCGGCGATATCGGGATGACCAACACCAACCTCAAGTCGCTCCACAGCGACCTCTACGGCACGCTGCCGGCGACCGCAGTTGTCCAGCGCAACGGGCAGGGCTTCGCTAGCGGCGTATCTTATGGCGTCGGTGTCGGCTATCAGTTCAACAATTGGTTCCGCGCTGATATCACCGGCGAGTATCGCGGCAAGGTCAAGTTCAGCGGCTCGGATTTCATCACCTACAATCCGGGTGGCTTCCAGAGCAACACGTTCGATGGCGGCTACAAGAGCTGGGTCGGCCTCGTGAACGCTTACGTCGATCTCGGCACCTGGTGGTGCGTGACACCGTTCGTCGGCGCCGGCGTCGGCTTCGCCAATGTGACCACAACCGGCATCATGGATACCAGCCTCGCCAACGGCGCGCCGGGTACCTATTTCGCCGATGGCGCGTCGAAGACCAACCTTGCCTGGGCTGCCCACGCTGGTCTGGCCTACAAGGTCAACAACAACTTCACGGTTGAACTGGCCTATCGCTATCTCAACATGGGCACCGCGGTTCACGGCGTCGGTCGTTCATATGACGGCACCAATGCTGGCCAGTCGTCGTTCCAGTACCGCGACCTGACCTCGCAGGATGTTCGCCTCGGCGTGCGCTGGAATCTGGATGCTGCGCCGGCCTACGCGCCGCCGCCGCCCCCGCTGATCCGCAAGGGCTAAGCGTCCTTCGACGTCGCTTCGACTTAATACTGCTTAACGGCGCGGGATCATCCCGCGCCGTTTTGTTTTGCGTGGGCGGTATGATGGCAACCAACGGTTAAGGTTAACCGGGGATGATCAACTCAGTTGGTGAGTTGAGGAATTTCGTGATGCGTAGCTTTCTGATCGCCGTTGCCGCTCTCTGTTTCGGGCAGGCCGCGCAGGCCGCCGATCTCCCGTTCCTCCGAGGTTCGTTTCAGGATGAACCGGTTGCGCCGCGGCGCATGTGGGACGGTTTCTACATTGGTGCACAGGCCGGCTATGGCTCCGGCGATACCAAATTCGGCGGCTCCAATTCCGACCTGACGTCGAGCATCGTCGCCAACACGCTGGTTGGCAGCGAGACGGGCGTCACCTCATGGCCGCTCAGTTTCTCCAATCAGTCCGGACACTCCGAAGTGTATGGCGGGTTCGCGGGCTACAACTCGCAGTGGGACGATATCGTCATCGGCCTGGAGATGAGCTACGTTCACGGCAAGTTTGGCGGCACGTCGTCCGGTGAAATGGCGCGCTACAGCCTGCTCTCCGACAACAACTATCATTCGGTCACATCGCGCGCATCGAGCTCTATTGCTATCAGCGATATGGGTACGTTTCGCGCCCGTGCGGGCTATGCGTTCGGCAACTTTCTTCCCTATGCGTTCGGTGGCCTCGCGCTAGGCCAGGCCGATATCGTGCGTACCGCGTTTGTCGGCGATTTCGTTACCGCAGGGCCGGGGTCCACGACGCCAGCTAGTCTGCTGGGGCGGCAGCTCAGCCGCTCGCTCGAGGACGGCAAGTATAGTCATCTGATTTATGGCTACACCGCCGGTCTCGGTTTCGATATGGCGATCGTCGGCGGCTTGTTCCTGCGCGGCGAGTGGGAATATGTCCGCTTCACATCTCAGGTGGACACGTCGATCAACACCGTGCGGGCAGGCCTCGGCTACAAGTTCTGACGCTGGATGGCGCGCAGAGTTCACCATGCCGTGCGACACGGAACGCGGCATGGTCGGCGTCGTTGGCTCTTCGTCAATCATGATGGGAGCCATCCATGAGAATACGTCTTCCACTCGCTCTATCTGCAACCGCTGTCGTTCTGGTCTGCGTAACCTCTGCCGCATCGGCGCAGGGAGTCGGCGTCAATGGCGGCACTGCTGGCTCGTCCAGCATCATCGATACCCCGGTCGCACCACAGCCATCACCGGGCAGCGGTGGGGTATCGTCGGCGCCGGGCGCCGCGACGGTTTCTCCGGGAATCGGTACCACCGGAATGGGTGGTGGGCGGAGTCAGCCGGGTGCGCCGAACACCACGGTACCGGGCACCATCGGCACTGGCGCGTCACCGAGCGGTCTACCTGGGGATAATCCGAGCGCGCCGGGCTTCCCCGGCAAGGTTGGGCAATAGCGCAATCGTTCGTCTGGTGATCATCACGAAAGCGGAAACGAAAGAGCAGCAACGCAATTGCTGCTCTTTTCCGTGTGATCGTCCGCCTAACAAGGATGTCTTGCAGCAGTTGGTATCATGCGACGGCGCGGTTCTGTGATCGGGTTAATGCGGCATAAACCAGCGCGGCCCTGACGGGGTTTGTTTCGGAACGGCCCGGACGTAGCGACGTATTTATCTACGTCTGGGGCGTTGGAATGAAGCATGAAAAATTACTCCATTGAGAAGGTCGGCGCCGACTACGTCGTGAAGGTCGATGACCAGAGCGTGATGAAAATGGGCAGCCGGCGCAGGGCTGCGCAGCTTGTCATCGATGCTCAGGAATTGCTGGAGGAAGCGCCTTTGGCGCCGCCGGAATCACCGCCCGACGAAGGTGAGGCCGGTACGGCATCCTGCACGCATGACGATACGTGCAGGGGATCAGCCGAGAGCACTGTCTGAGCGCATCATCAATCACCCGTGAAGGCCCCGAAGTCGCTTGACGCTTCGGGGCCTTTCCCATATTTGCGGATGCGGGACACCTCCCCCCAACGGGAGGCTTACTATCTGGAAGGATAGACGATGACTGTAGCGAAGCCCGCTTCGCGGCCTGCCGTGCCGCATTTCTCTTCCGGCCCCTGCGCCAAGCGCCCCGGCTGGACCCCCGAAAAACTTAAGGACGCCGCTCTTGGCCGCTCGCATCGTGCGAAAATCGGCAAGAACAAGCTCAAGCTCGCGATCGATCTGACGCGCGACGTGCTTGAGGTGCCCGCCGACTATCGCATCGGTATCGTGCCGGCCTCGGACACGGGCGCCGTCGAGATGGCGCTGTGGTCGCTGCTCGGGCCGCGCCCGGTCACCACGATTGCGTGGGAATCTTTTGGCGAGGGCTGGGTTTCGGACATCGTCAAGGAGCTCAAACTCAAGGATGTCGTGAAGCTGCATGCCGGCTATGGCGAGATTCCCGATCTCTCCAAGGTCGATCAGAATTCGGACGTCGTCTTCACCTGGAATGGTACGACCTCTGGCGTGCGCGTGCCGAATGCGGACTGGATCAAGGCCGACCGTGAAGGCCTGACCATCTGCGACGCCACCTCGGCCGCTTTCGCGCAGCCGCTGGATTGGGCGAAGCTCGATGTCGTCACCTTCTCCTGGCAGAAGGCGCTGGGCGGCGAAGCCGCGCATGGCATGCTGGTTCTCTCGCCGCGCGCCGTGGCGCGTCTCGAGAGCTACACGCCGCCGTGGCCGCTGCCAAAAATCTTCCGCATGACCAAGGGTGGCAAGCTGAACGAAGGCATTTTTGTCGGCGAGACCATCAACACGCCATCGATGCTGTGCGTCGAGGACTATCTCGATGCGCTGGATTGGGCCAAGTCGGCCGGTGGCCTCAAGGGGCTGATCGCGCGTGCCGATGCCAACACCAAGGTTCTGTCGGATTGGCAGAAGAAGACGCCGTGGGTGGATTTCCTCGCGGCTGATCCGGCGATCCGCTCCAACACCTCGGTGTGCATGAAGGTGGTCGATCCGGCCATCACCGCGCTCTCGCCCGATGCTCAGGCCGACTTTGCCAAGAAGCTGGTCGCACTGGTCGAGAAAGAGAATGCCGGCTTCGACTTCGCGCATTACCGCGATGCGCCGGCCGGCCTGCGCATCTGGTGTGGTGCGACCGTCGAGGCAAAGGACGTCGAGATCCTGACGCAGTGGATCGACTGGGCCTTTGCCGAGACCAAGGCGACGCTCGCCAAGGCGGCGTAAGCGACGATCTTTCTTACTTCACCTCTCCCCGCTGGGGAGAGGTCGACCGCAAAGCGGT